>JAYZLL010000011.1:0-64347 GCA_036154315.1 Pseudomonadota bacterium | reverse complement strand
CGGCCGCCCAGGGCGGGTGAAATGGGGCCTAAATTTGTTTGGGGGGGTTCCCCCCGGGGGGGGGCGGGGCCCACCCACGCGGGGGCGCTGCCCCCGCACCCCCGAAGTATTTTCGGAACGATGAAGGAGGAACGTCGTGAGTGACGGTGTGCGGTGCATGTGGATGCGGGGCGGGACCTCGAAAGGCGGGTATTTTCTGGCTGAGGATCTGCCAGCGGACGAGGCGGCGCGCGATGCGTTTCTGCTGCGTGTGATGGGCAGCCCGGATGTGCGCCAGATCGACGGGATGGGCGGGACCGATCCGCTGACCTCGAAAGTGGCGGTGGTGAAGCGGTCCGAGCGCGAGGGCGTGGACGTGGATTACCTGTTTTTGCAGGTCTTCGTGGATCAGCCCATCGTGACCGACAAGCAGAACTGCGGGAACATGCTAGCAGGCGTCGGCCCCTTCGCGATCGAGCGCGGGCTGATCCCGGCGACGGGCGACGAGACCAAGGTGTCGATCTATATGGAGAACACTGGGCAAGTGGCGGTCGCCGACGTGAAGACGCTGGGCGGGGTCGTGACTTACGCCGGGGAGGCCTCGATCGACGGAGTGCCGGGGACGGCCGCGCCCATTCCGCTGGAGTTCAAGGATACGGCGGGTTCGTCTTGCGGGGCGCTGCTTCCGACCGGGAACGCGGTCGACACGGTCGAGGGTGTCGAGGTCACGATGATCGACAACGGCATGCCCGTGGTCGTGATGCGCGGCGAAGACATGGGGATCACGGGGGACGAGAGCCCCGAAGAGCTTGAGGCGAATGAGGCGTTGCGCGCCAAGTTGGAGGCGATCCGGCTGGCTTGTGGCCCGATGATGAACCTTGGCGATGTGAAGGAGAAATCGGTGCCGAAGATGACGATGGTCACGGCACCCAAGGCCGGGGGCGCGGTGAACACGCGGACCTTCATTCCGCATCGCTGCCACAAGACCATCGGGGTTCTGGGTGCGGTGAGCGTGGCGACCGCGTGTCTGCTCGACGGTTCGCCCGCGCAGGCGCTAGCCGAGACCGGGGAGGGGGCCGAGCGCAGCCTTTCCATCGAACATCCCACGGGCGAAATGACCGTGATCGCGAAACTGGATGCTGGCGGCACGCCGGTGTCCGCCGCCATCCTGCGCACAGCGCGCAAGCTGATGGACGGCGAAGTGTTTGGAGACTGAGATGACTGACGTGCAAGTGAAAGACGCCGACTGGCTGGATTTCCACCCGAACCCGAAGAAGCCGGATTTCGTGTTGCCCGAGGGGGCGGTGGACGCGCATTGTCACGTGTTCGGGCCGAGCCCAGAGTTCCCCTTCGCGCCAGAGCGCAAGTACACGCCGTGCAATGCAGGCAAGGACAAGCTCTATGAGCTGCGCGATTTTCTGGGCTTCAGCCGCAACGTGATCGTGCAGGCGACCTGCCACGGCAAGGACAACGCCGCGATGGCCGATGCCTGCCGTTCGGCGGGCGATCTGGCGCGGGGCGTGGCCAGCGTGCGCCACGACATCACGCGCGAGGAACTGGCGGAGCTTGACAAGGCCGGGGTGCGCGGGGTGCGGTTCAACTTCGTCAAACGTCTGGTCGATGCGACGCCGCGCGAGCATTTCATCGAAGTGGCCGAGCGCATTCAGGAGTTTGGCTGGTCGATCGTCGTCTATTTCGAGGCGGCGGATCTGGAGGAGCTGGTGCCGTTCCTCGAAAGCCTGCCGGGGATCATCGTGGTCGATCACATGGGGCGCCCGGATGTCGAGAAGGGTGTCGATCACCCGGATTTCCAGCGGTTCCTGAAACTGATGGAAGACAACGACAACATCTGGTCGAAAGTGACCTGCCCGGAGCGGCTGTCAGTGCAGGGCCCGCCCGCCTATGACGATGTGGTGCCGTTCGCGCGCGAAGTGGTGAAGCGGTTCCCGGACCGGGTGCTTTGGGGCACGGACTGGCCGCATCCCAACATGAAAAGCCACATGCCGGATGACGGCAACCTCGTGGATTTCATTCCCAAGATCGCGCCGACGGCGGAGGAGCTGCAGAAGCTTCTGGTCGACAATCCGATGCGGCTTTACTGGGCGCGCTGAGGGCGCGTTCGTCGGGTAAGACAGGGGCCGGGGCGAGAGATTGCCTCAGCCTTTCTCGTTTCGGGCCCGATCAGATTAGGGCATGGCGGTCGACGTAAATTTTTGGCGCCTGCTCGATACGTACGGGTTTCGGGGGTATCTGCGGCAGGACGCGATAAGTTTTGCGTATTCTTCATTCAATCTGCATCGCCGGGTGCGGCGATTGATTCAGGTCAAATTCCTGTCCCGGTCCGGCGTGGCAAAAGCCTGTCAGGACATGAACAGGAGGATGGGCCATGCACGATATGCCGGGCTACGACTACCACATCGACATTCCGGGCACGACGATCTTCGACGGCAAGATGGCGATGAAAGGCTATGCGCTGAACAAGATGTGCTACGACTTCAACCGCGCCGCGAACCGGGAGGGGTTCAAGGCCGACGAAGAAGGCTGGATGGAGAAATACGGCCTGAACGACGAGCAGAAACAGGCGATCCGCGACCGCAACGTGCTGGGTCTGATCGATGCTGGCGGCAACATCTATTACCTCGCGAAATTCGCCGGGATCTTCGGGCTTGGCGTGCAGGACGTGGGCGGGCTGCAGACCGGCAAAACCAAGGAGGAATTCCAGGAATTCCTCGCGAGCCAAGCCTGAGGGGAGACGGACAATGGCGAAAATTCTCGGCGGGATCACCACGTCCCACATTCCGGCGGTCGGCAATGCGATCCAGAACGAACTGTACGACGATCCCTATTGGAAACCGTTCTTCGACGGCTATCCGAAGGTCCATCAGTGGATCAAGGAGCATAAGCCGGACTACTGCATCAACATCTACAACGACCACGGGCTGGGGTTCTTCCTCGACCGGATGCCGACCTTCGCGATCGGCTGTGCGAACGAATATCGCAACGAGGACGAGGGCTGGGGTCTGCCCGCGCTCGACCCGTTCCCCGGTGCGCCGGAGCTGAGCTGGCATATCGCCGAGAGCATGGTGGCCGATCATTTCGACCTGACCACCTGTCAGCAGCTGGCGGTCGACCACGGTTTCGTGGTTCCGATGCAGCTTTTCTGGCCCGGTGCGCCGCATCACCCGGACATGCCCAAGACGGTGCCGATCAGCGCCAACACGGTGCAGCACCCGATCCCGACGCTGGCGCGGGCGCTGGAGTTCGGCCGTGCGCTGGGGCGCGCGCTGCGCTCGTTCCCCGAGGAGGTGACGGTCGTGATCCTTGGCACCGGGGGGCTCAGCCACCAGTTGGACGGGGCGCGCGCGGGTTTTATCAACAAGGAATTCGACCGCTATTGCCTCGACAATATCGTGTCGAACCCGGACGCGCTGACCAAGATCACGCGGATGGAACTGGTGGAGAAGGCCGGGGCGCAGGGGACCGAGTTTCTGATGTGGATGATGATGCGCGGGGCGCTGGGGGACGATGTGACCGAGATCACGCGCAACTACCACATTCCGATCTCGAACACGGCGGCGGGGACGCTTCTGTTGGAATGCGCCGCGTGAGGTGAGGGCGGGAGCGAGGGGCCAGCCCCTCGCGCTCCCCACCCTCATGCGAGGGGCGCTGCCCCTCGCGCTCCCCGAAGTATTTCTGGAACAGTGAAGAGGGGGCGGGTGCGCGTTCATTTTTATGGCTGGAGGAGGCGGTTTGCGGTGCGGAGGTCTTGGATGAAGCGGGCTTCTTCTTCGGCCTTTTGGACGGGGTCGGGCAGGCGGAGGATGAAGCTTGGGTGGATGGTCACGAAGAGCGGCGCTCCGTCGCGGGTTTCCTCCATCCGGCCCCGGCGTTTGAGGAGGCCGGTGCGGTCGCCCGTGAGGCTTTCGAGTGCCGTGGCGCCCAGGGCGACGATGAGATCGGGGCGCAGGCGTTCGTGCTCAAGCTCGAGCCACCAGCGGCAGTGGTCGATCTCATTGCGGTTCGGGGCCTGGTGCAGGCGCCGTTTCCCGCGCGGGGTGAATTTGAAATGTTTGACGGCGTTGGTGACATAGGCCTTGTCGCGCGCGATCCCGGCCCGAGCGAGGGCGCGGTCGAAAAGCTGGCCGGCGGGGCCGACGAAGGGGCGACCTTCGAGGTCTTCGTGATCGCCGGGTTGCTCGCCCACGAACATCAGGGGGGCGTCCGCAGGCCCCTCGCCGGGAACGGCTTGGGTGGCGTTTGCGTGGAGCGGGCAGCGGGTGCAGGCGTCGATGGCGGCGTGAAACCTGTCTTGCGAGGCGGTGAGCGCCTCCTGCGCTTGGGCCACGCGGGCCACGACCTTTTCGGCGCGCGCAGGCGCAAGGGTGGGGGCGGCTTCGGCCATGTCGCGGGCGCGGGTCTGGGCGGTGGCGATCAGGTCGGGGATGAGGCCCGCCTCGGGCATGTTCTTCCAGTATTTCTTGGGCATCTCGGCCTGCATCGCCTTGGGCTTCAGCCGGGCTGGGTTGAAGATCGAGCGGAAATAGGTGCGCCAGAGGTCTTCGGCGGCGTCATCAGGCAGGTCGGGGCGCGGGGCCGGGTCGGTGAAGGTCAGCGTGCCAGCGGCGAAATTGGCTGTCATGTCGGGGGTAAAAATCGACCAGTCCATATCGCCGAAACGTTTGGCGAAGAAGGGCGCGGCAAGTTCGAGGATCGGGTGCGAGGGTTCGAACCACGCCGCGAAGCGCCGGCGCTCGGTGTCGGAGCCCAGATCGCGGAAGCGGACGAAGGCGTGCATCTTATGGCGGTCGCGCCCGACCTCTTTCGCAAGGCGGTTGAGGTGGGCGACGCGCGGATCGCCCCGGTCGTCGGTCAGGCGCTTGTCGGTGCGGATCGCCCAGAGGAGCGCGTAGAGCCGGGCGAAGCGTTCCGGGTCGGAGTGGTAAACGGCGAGGCGGGCGAGGGCGACGAAGTCTTTCGACACGGTGGTTTGTGGGGTGTCGCGCGGCATGGGGGCCGTGTCGGCGAAGAGGTCGCCGTCCTCGGCCCCGCGATGCCAGAGGATGTGTTCCGGCGGGGTGCCGTCGGCCAGAAAGGCGCGGGCGTGGGCGCGCCAAGCCTCGAACGTGCCGATCCGGGGCAGTTCCACGCGCAGCATCAGAACAGCGACAGTTGCTCGGGCGGTGGGGCGAAGCGCGCCTTGAGGTCCGCCGCGTCGAGGTTGCGGGGGCGCCAGTCGAGTGCGGTGAGGAAGGGGCGCGCGTTCTTGAGGTTCGCGCCCATGCGCATCAGGTCTTCGTAGCGCAGGGTGCGGTGGCGGCGCGCGGTCAGGATGCGTTTCACCGTCTTGGTGCCAAGGCCTGGGATACGCAGCAGAGTTTCGCGGTCGGCGCGGTTGATGTCGACCGGGAAGAGGTGGCGGTTGGCGAGCGCCCAAGCAAGTTTGGGGTCGATCGTGAGGTCGAGGTTGCCGTCGGGTCGGGCCGAGGTGATCTCGCCCACGTCGAAGCCGTAAAACCGCATGAGCCAGTCGGCCTGATAGAGCCGGTGCTCGCGCACGAGGGGGGGCGAGATCAGGGGCAGGGCGGCGGAGGCGTCGGGGATCGGGGAGAAGGCGGAGTAGTAGACGCGTTTCAGCCCGTAGCTTGCGTAAAGCCGGGTGGAGCTTTGCAGGATCGTCGTGTCCGTCGCGCCGTCTGCGCCGACGATCATCTGGGTCGACTGGCCAGCCGGGGCGAACTTGGGCGCGCGGCGCCCGGTGTGGGTCTTGTCGCTTGCGGCCTCTTTGCGCAGGCGCACGTCGGCCATCGCCTTTCGAATGCGGGCGGGGGATTTCTCGGGCGCGTAGGATTTGACGGCGGCGTCTGTCGGCAGTTCCACGTTGATCGACAGGCGGTCGGCGTATCGGCCTGCCGCGTCCAGAAGGTCGGGCGAGGCGTCGGGGATGGTCTTGAGGTGGATGTAGCCGCGAAAGCTGTGATCCTCGCGCAGCATGCGGGCGATGCGCACCATGTCGGCCATCGTGTCGTCCGGGGTGCGGATGATGCCGGAGGACAGGAACAGGCCCTCGATGTAATTGCGGCGGTAGAACTCGAGCGTGAGGGTCACGACCTCTTCGGGTGAGAACCGGGCGCGCTGGACGTTGCTGCTGACACGATTCACGCAATAGGCGCAGTCGTAGATGCAGAAGTTGGTCATCAGGATCTTGAGCAGGCTGATGCAGCGCCCGTCCGGCGCATAGGCGTGGCAGATGCCGGAGCCGGTGACAGAGCCGATCCCCTTGCCATCACGCGAGTCGCGCCTTTGGCCCCCGCTGGAGGCGCAGGAGGCATCGTATTTCGCGGCATCGGAGAGAATCGCGAGTTTCTGGTCGAGGGTCAGACTTGCCATGTGTTCACTGTATGTTCACCTTTCCGCCCGGGCAATCCGGGCAGGCGGTGACATTTTAGTGAGCGTATTAGTCTCGCTTAGAGCTCGGCGACCATCTTGCGCAATTCGAACTTCTGGATCTTGCCGGTCGAGGTCTTGGGCAGCTCGGTGAATACGATCTTCTTCGGGGTCTTGAAGCCAGCCAATTGCGCGCGGGTGTGAGCGATCAATTCGTCCTCGGCGACTTGGGCACCCTCTTTCAACTCTACGAAGGCACAGGGAACTTCGCCCCATTTCTCGTCCGGTTTGGCGACCACGGCGCAGAGCGACACGGCGGGGTGATGCATCAGCACGTCCTCGACTTCGACCGAGGACACGTTTTCGCCGCCCGAGATGATGACGTCTTTCGCGCGGTCGGTGATCTTGATGTAGCCGTCGGGGTGCTGGAACGCGATGTCGCCGGAGTGGAAATAGCCGCCACTGAACGCCTTGGCGGTTTCCTCGGGGTTCTTGAGGTAGCCCTTCATGACTACGTTGCCGCGCGCCATGATCTCGCCCACCGTTTCACCGTCCCACGGCACCTGCCGCATCTGGTCGTCGAGGACCGTGACCTCCTCCATATCCGCGTGGCCGACGCCCTGCCGCGCCTTGATCGCGTAACGCTCCGTGTCGGGCTTGTCGTTCCAGTCGTCCTTCCAGAGCGTTTCGGTGATGTGGCCGTAGGTCTCGGTCAGGCCGTAGACCTGACAGACGTGGAACCCGAGGGGTTCGATCCCGGCGAGCACGGCGGCGGGCGGAGGAGCGCCGGCGGTGTAGACCTCGACGACGTGGTCGAAGGTGCGGCGGTCGGCATCCTTGGCGTTCACCAGCAGGCCGAGCACGATGGGCGCGCCGCCGAAATGGGTCACGCCCTCGTCGGCGATGGCGTCGTAGATCGCTTTGGCAGTGATGTCGCGGCAGGTGACGATCGTGGCGCCGACTGCGGGCATGGTCCACGTGTGGCACCAGTTGTTGCAGTGAAACAGCGGTACGATGGTGAGGTAGCGGGTCTTGGGCGTGAGCGCCCATGCGACGGCGACGCCCATGGTGTGCAGGTATGCCCCGCGATGGGAATAGACGACGCCCTTTGGGCGGCCCGTGGTGCCCGATGTGTAATTGAGCGCAAGGCTTTCCCATTCGTCTTCGGGCATGATCCAGTCGAACTCGGGGTCGCCCGAGGCGATGAAGTCTTCGTATTCCTCGTGGTTTCCCGATGCCGGGTGGCCCGCTTCGGGTGCGCCGACTTCGACGAGTTTGGGCGCGGGGCCGTCCAAATGGGTCAGGGCTTTCTCGACGACCGGCAGGAACTGGGTGTCGACCAGCACCACCTTGGCTTCGCCGTGATCCAGAATGTAGGCGATGGTGCCCACGTCGAGCCGCACATTGATCGTGTTCAGGATCGCGCCCGCCGCCGGGATGCCCCAATGGGCTTCGACCTGCGCGAGCGTGTTGGGGATGACGGTCGCCACCACGTCGCCCGGGGCGACGCCTGCACGGGCGAGGGCCGAGGCGAGGCGCGAGGCGCGCGCGTAGGTCTCGCCCCATGTAAAGCGGCGATCGGCATGGACGACCGAGGTGCGTTCGGGAAACAGCCGGTTCGCGCGCCTGATATGCGACAAGGGCGTGAGCGCCACGAAATTCGCCGCATTCTTGTCGAGCCCGGTTTCGTCCTTGAGCCAACCCATGATGTCCCTCCCGTTGATCCTCGGACCCCGATTAGGGCGGATCGCCCCCGCGCGGTCAATCCGGGTTTTGTCAAATGCGGGCAGGGTTTATGGTCGCCCCATGATCTTTTCACGCGGCCGCCGCTACATCTTCGTCCACGCGCCCAAGACGGGCGGCACATCGCTCGCCCTCATGCTCGAGGACAAGGCGATGAAGGACGACATCATGCTGGGTGATACGCCCAAGGCCAAGAAACGGCGCGGCAAGGTCAAGGGGATCGAGACCTCGGGGCGGCTGTGGAAACATTCGATGCTCAGCGACCTTTACGGCCTCGTCACGCAGGAAGAGATGGAGGATTTCTTCGTCTTTACCCTGGTGCGCAACCCGTGGGACCGGATGGTGAGCTACTATCACTGGCTGCAGGCGCAGAGCTTTGATCATCCGGCGGTGGCCAAGGCGAAAGCGCTGCCCTTCGCCGGATTCGTGACCGACGAGATGATCCTCAGGTCGATGGAGCTCAACCCCTATGGCCGCTACGTCGAGGACCGCGACGGGGTCGAGCGGGGGGACCATTTCATTCGGCTCGAGCACTTTCGCGAGGATCTTGCGCCGGTGGAGGCCACACTTGGGGTCAAATTTCACGAAATTGCCCATGAAAACGCCTCGAATCGGGGGCGGGACTATCGAAGTGCCTATGATCAAAGGGGTCTCGAAGCGGTCGCCTCGGCCTGCGCGGCGGATATTCAGCGCTTCGGCTACTGTTTCGACGGCTAAGTTTGTCGCGGTTAGAGCGACAATGTGGCGGTACTGGGCGCGATCATCCAATATTTCGCAACATTGACTAAAATTGACCTTATTTCCGCCCGAAAATCTGCGCTGACCCTTTCCAGTTTGTGAATAAGCGACGGGGCCACACAGGGCTGCCACCCGGCTTCGTCGCGATTTGCAGACGGGGGAACACTCGATGTTCGGGAAACACGACACGCAGGCAGACCGCGTCGCTCGCCATATGGCGGGGGATTTCGGCACTGCGACCGGTGAGGCATATCGCACCACCGGGCTGGTCGCGGGAACCCGGATCGCCACCGCGATGGGATGGCGGGCGGTCGAAGCGATCGCTGTCGGAGACCTCGTTCTGACCTTCGACCACGGCCTGCAGCCGGTCGTCGCGGTGACCCGGACCCCTGTCGCCGCGCGCTTGCGCCCCTCGTCCCAAACCTTTCCGGTCCATGTGCCGGCGGGTGCCCTCGGCAATGCGACGCCCATGACGCTGCTTCCTGAGCAGAGCGTCGTCGTGGAAAGCGATGCGGCCGAGGCCCTTTTTGCTGACCCCTTCGCCGTCCTGAAGGCCCGCGATCTCATCGGCTACGCCGGGATCGACCACGCGGACCCGCTGGCGGTGGATGAGGTTCTGACCCTGCATTTCGCCGAAGACCAAGTTCTGCATGCCGATGGCGGCGCGCTGATCGTGGCCACGGCGGATATTCCGGGCGAGACGACACTCGCCTTCCTGACCCATGCGCGGACCCCGGCGCCTTATGCAACCTATGACGGTCAGGCGGCACGTATGCTCGTGTCGCTCATGACCCAACCAGATGCCCGGCTGGGGGAGGGGGGGCTTTTGCGACCCGCCGCCTAGAACGGGCCGCGACGCGCGTCACCGCACCCTCGACGCGCGTCGCGATTTCCCTAAGAACACCGAGTTTTCGCGCTCGTTCCTGCCCCCCCATATCACCAGCGCGAAATGGCCCCGTCCGACCCCCTTGCCGGACGGGGCCTCTTATTTTCCGCAACCCCGTGAATGGTGCTCAGTGGTGGAACCGCTGCGTCGGGAAGGCGATGATCCCGTCGTCCGAGAGCTGTTTGGAGGCATGGGACGACCCGGCGCGGGCCGCGTCGATCAGGTCGCGGATCCCCTCGGGCGGGTGGCCGGTGGCGGCCGCGATCACATCGCGCATATGGGGGAAGGAATAAGCCTGTTCGGTGAGTGAGGCCGCGCCATAGGCGGTCTGCCCCAGACCCGAATAGTGGCGCAGCGAGCCGCCCGCGCGGCGCAGACGTTTCTCAAAAATCGAACAGGCGATAAGACAGCAATCGGCCAGCCCCCGGAGTTCGCGCGCATCGGCCCGCCTGTCCATCGCCGTGACCACCCGGATCGTCAGCCCGTCGACATGCACCTGTTCGCGCATATAGCGGGCGAGGGTGATCGCCATGTAGTGCCGCAAGGTATCGGTGAGCGTAATGCCCGTTTCCTGCATTCCGTCGCCGACAAGGTCGTTGGCGGCGGCGACCAGCGCATCCTGCATCGCGTAACCTCCTGTTCTTGTCTTTGGGCCCGTGCTGCCTCTTGTGCAGTCTCAACGCCGGACCATGGGAAAAGGTTAACGAGGCGCGGAATTTGATCAAAATAAATTTTCAGGTTGCGGCATTTGTGTTGCCGGATTGCCCGCAGGTTGGGCGCTTTTGCCTGAATGCGGGGCGGTTTGGGGGTGTGGGCAGCGGTGCGGGCTGCGCCCGCGCAGGTTTTGCGCGGTGCCTGCCTGTGGCAGGCCCCACGCGGTGGGGGAGGCCAGCCTCCCCCCGGACGGCGGCAGGCCGCCGCCGCGCCCCCTCCGAGGTTTTCGGAAACGAAGAAGGGTCAGGGAAGGGGGTTTTGCCCGCCCAGCCGGACGAAAAGGCTTTCCTCTTCGTCGTTCTTGAAGAAAGGCACGGCGGCTGGGGCGTCGAGGTCCGGCAGGCGCGCGGCGATTTCGGCCAGTACGACCTGCGTGATGAAGGGCAGGTCGAAATCTCGCACCTCGCTGAGGGGGATCCACTGGAGGTGGCTCAGTTCATCCTCGGCGCGGGAGAAATCGTCGGGGTCGGTTTTGATCCGCGCGGCATCGGCCACGAAGAACCGCGCGTCGAAGCGGCGCGGGCGGCCCGGGGGGGTGATTGCACGAAAGACAAAGGCGAGGCCGTCGGGCGATGGCAGGTAGCCGGTCTTGGCGAAGCCCTCCCACGTTGCGGGTGGCGGGGTCGGCCAGTCGCCGGGGGTGCCGAGGATCTGGCCGGTTTCCTCAAAAAGCTCGCGGATCGCGGCGGCGAGCAGGGCCGGGCCGAGGCCCTCGGGCGCGTCTTCGCCCAGACGGGTTCGGCAGGGTTCGGCGCCCTGTTCGCTCATCGGCAGGCCATGATCGGCCTTGTCCACCGCGCCGCCGGGAAAGACGAACTTGTTGGGCATGAAGGCCGCCTTGGCGCCGCGCTGGCCCATCAGGACGCGGGGGTTCGTGTCCGCGTCACGGATGAGCACCACGGTCGCTGCGTGGCGGATGATCTTGGATTTGTCGATGGTCTCGGTGGTCTCGGTCGTCATGGGCCTCCCTCGCGCGGGGGAGGTCCCGCGTCAGTTTTCGCTTTTGGCCTCGGGCGGGGCGAAGCCATGCATGCGCTTGGCCCATTGCACCCCCACCAAGAGGCCCTTGAACCTTGGCAGAAGGTAGAGGGAGAGCGCAACCGCGAGGATGGAGAGAACCGAGAACAGCACCATCGGGTCGGGACGGAAGATGGTGAAGCCGAAGTGGAAGAACGGCACCATCAGGTGGCCCACGACGAGGATCGTGAGATAGGCTGGGCCGTCGTCGGCGCGCTGGTGATGCAGTTCTTCGCTGCAGACCGGGCAGGTCTCGCGCACCTTGAGGTAGCTTTTCATCAGCGGACCGGTGCCGCATTGCGGGCATTTGCGCTGCCAGCCGCGCCAGACGGCGGGTTTCAGCGGGCGTTCTTCGCCGGTGTCGGCAGCCCGTGCCAGATCGGCAGTCGTCAAGGCGTCCATGTCTAAACTCTTATGATGGTCCGTTCGCTTGCCCCTTTATGTAAGGGAAACGCGCCGGTTTGCACATGGGCCGGAATGTCGCGCCGGGGGATCGGCGGAATGGTGCGACGTTTTTTTGGCGATCGCGCGACGGAAGCGGGTGGGTCGCCCGTTTGAGGATCATGTCGCGGCGCAAGAGGCCCGACTTCAAGGCAGGACACCTTGCCCCCCGAGAGGAGAAGAAGATGAAACGAGCATTCAAGATTGCGGGCTACGGCCTTTTGACCGCATCGGCGCTGACGCTGGCGGCGACCGGCATGGCTTCGGCCAAGGACGGGCACCGGGCTAGCGATATGCGTGGCATGATGCGCGGGCCGCAGATGAGCTTTGCAGAGCTTGACGCGAACGGTGACGGATCGCTGACTGCTGAGGACGCAGCCCAGCGGGCCGCAGAGCGGTTTTCCGAAGCAGATGCCGATGGTGACGGTTCCGTCACGCTGCAGGAACTGACCGATGCCGGTGTGGCACGGTTCGAGGAACGCTATCAGGCGCGCGTGAACGCGGCGGCGCCGGGTCAGGTGCCGGGCCGTCCGTCGGATGCGCAGGTGCTCGCCCAGGCCGAGCGGATGGCGAGCGGTTTGCTCCGCCGGGCCGATACTGATGGTGACGGTGCGATCAGCGAGGCCGAGATGCAGGCGATGCCGGGGCTCGACCGGATGATCGCCCGGGCCGATACCGACGGTGATGGTGCGGTGAGCGAGGCCGAGTTCAACGCGGCACGCGATGAAATGCGGTCGCGCATGGAGCGCCACGGCGATCGTGGCCCGCGTGAGGGCCATTCGATGCGCGGCGGCGAGCGTATGCCGCAGATGCCGAACCGCCAGTAAGGCTTTGCGTGACGAGGGTGGGTCCCGACTGGGGCCTGCCCGACCCGGATTGCACGGGTGAAGGGGACAGAGTTAACTACCGGACGCGATGGATATGGCATTCGACCAAGCCCACGACGCCTCGGACGAAGCGTTGCTTGTCGCCTATGGCAATGGCGACAGGGAGGCGGCACAGCTTCTCACCGCGCGGCTCGCGCCGCGGGTGCTGGGCTATGCCGCGCGCATGTTGGGCGGCGACCGGGCTGAGGCCGAGGACGTGACGCAGGAGGCGATGCTGCGCCTGTGGAAGATCGCGCCGGAGTGGCGGCAGGGCGAGGCCAAGGTGACGACATGGCTGTTTCGGGTCGCGTCGAACCTTTGCACCGACCGGCTGCGTAAACGTCGCAGCGTCGATATCGACAGCGTGGCGGAACCCGAGGACGATGCTCCGGGGGCCGTGGCGGGGTTGATCGAGGCCGACCGGGCGCGGGCGCTGGAAGGGGCGCTGGCGCAATTGCCGGATCGGCAGCGCGAAGCGGTGGTGCTGCGGCATCTCGAGGGGCTGACGAACCCCGAGATCGCCGAAGCGATGGAGATCAGCGTCGAGGCGGTGGAAAGTCTGACCGCCCGGGGCAAAAGAACGCTGGCCGGTTTGCTGTCCGGTCGGCGTGAGGAGTTGGGATATGGCTCGGATTGACGATGGGGCGCGCGATGACGCGATGCTCGACGAATTCTTTGCGGCGGGGCAGGCCGAGGCGCCTGTGCCCTCGTCGGACCTGCTCGCGCGGATCATGGCGGATGCGGATGGCGAAGCCGAGGCGCGTGCGCCTGTCGTGTCATCAGGGCGCAGACGGCGTGGGTGGGTCGCGGGCCTTGCGGCGGTGATCGGCGGCTGGCCAGCGTTCGCGGGGATGGCCACGGCCGCTGCCGCTGGGGTCTGGATCGGCGCGGCGCAGCCTGATGCGGTGACGACCCTCACGGGCGGCGCTTTGCCGGTGACGTCGACCGATTACGAGCTCGAAGAGATCGTACCGGCCTACGCGGCCTATGTGATCTATCAGGAGGCGATGTCGCAATGAGCGGGGAAAAGATAACCCAACGGCGGGCATTTCCCGTCTGGGCCAAGGCACTTTTGGCCGTGTCGCTCGCGCTCAATCTGATGGTGGCCGGTGTCGTCGTCGGGTCGCGCTTCGACGGGGATCACGGCAAGGGGCCCTCGTCGCGCACCCCACGTGAGGGGCGCGCCGCGTTCGACCCGGCCTTGGGGCCGTTTTCGCGCGCGCTGCCGGATCCGTATCGGCAACAGGCGGTGGACGCGCTGCGCGAACGGGCCGGGGATTTTCGCGACAACCGGGCCGATCTGGCGGGGCAGGTGACCTCGATGCTCGATATCCTCAAGACCGAGCCTTTCGATGAGGAGGGGCTTCGGGCCCTCATGGCGGCGCAGACCGAGGTGTTCGAACGGCGCGGCGAGATCGGGCGTGACGTGGTCATCGAACAGATCGGGTCAATGACGCCCGAGGAACGCGCCGCACTTGCCGAACGGATGGAAGAGGGGTTTCGCCGTGCGCTCGACCGCGCCCGGCCCCCGCGGCCTGAGTGACACTAGGCTGCGCTGCGGGCGGCCGCGCAGGTGACGAGGTTTCGGCCAGCCGCCTTTGAGGCGTAGAGCGCCCGGTCGGCGCGGTCCCACAGATCACGCGGGTCGCGCAGCAGCCCGTCACACAGCGCCAGTCCGATCGACACCGTGACCGAAACCCGGGTGCGCCCGTCCGATGTGATCATCGGCGCGCCCCCGATGGTCCGGCGCAGTCTCTCGCCCATCTGCCGGGCGGTGTCCGTATCCGCGTCGCGCAGGACCACGAGAAATTCTTCGCCACCGATCCGGGCCAGAAGGTCGCTCTCGCGCACCATTGCCGACAGGCGCCGGGCAGTTTCGACCAGAACGTCGTCGCCCGCCAGATGCCCGAAGCGGTCGTTTACGGATTTGAAGTGGTCGAGGTCGAGGAGCAGCATGGCGCAGGGGCGGTGGCGCGTGTCGCCCTCGCGCCGCATCCGGTCGAGATAGGCATTGGCGTAGCGCCGGTTGAACAGGCCGGTCAGCGGGTCGCGCAGAGCCTCGTCCAACTGATGCTCGACCCGGTCGCGCAGGCGGTCGGTTTCGTGTTTGCGGGCAAGCAGCCGGGTCAGCCGGGTAGACAATTCCGCCGTCGAGAACGGGCCGCGCATGACCGCATCGGCGCCGAGGTCAAAGGCCATATGCGCCGTATCACCCGCCTCGTGCGGGGTGTGAAGCAGGATCAGCGCGTGGCGCGTGCGGGTGCGGGCGCGCAGTTCCGCCACCAGCCCCAACGCATGACTTGGCGATGCAGGGTCGAGCGCGATCACGAATACGTCGCCCTCGGCCTCGGGTTCGAGCGCCGTGCCGGGGGTGGCGAGCGTCACCTGTGCGCCGAGGTCCGAGGCGACGCGCCGCCGCCAGCCCGGCCCTTCGGTCGCCGAAGTCGGCACCAGCGTGATCCGGGTGCGCGGGGCAAAGCCGCCCTGCGTTTCGGCGAAAGCCTCGGTCGTGCCGATGGGCTGACGGCGCACAAGCTCGTCACGTTCCGCGCGCCTGCGGGTCAGATTGCGCAATAGGGCCAGGAGCAAAGCCTCGCCCGGAAGATGGGTAAGGCAATCCTCAGCCCCCGCTTCGAGCGCCGCGAGCCGCGCGCCGCTGTCGTCGGGTGCGCCGTAGATAATGACCGGCACACCTTCGAGGTCAGGCCGCGCCTTGAGCGCGCGACAGGCGGCGATACCACCACCGGGAAAGTCGATGTCGATCAGGATCACGTCCGGGGCGTCGGTGGCGGCGCGCGCCAGCAACTCGTCCGGCGAGCGCGCCTGACACACGCTGTGCCGGGCCGCCGCCAGCCGCGCCTTGAGCGCGATCCGGTCGGTGACGAGGTCGTCTGCGATGATGATGCGTCCACCCATTCTGTTCCGCTCGATTTTGTATAAAGTGCTCCGCGATGGGGTAACTATTGCCCAACAAGTCTTAACAAAGGGTTTCTCCCGAACGGGATGAGGGGCAAATGAAGCAGGAAATGGCCGAAACCATAGGGTTACAGGCGCTCGGCTGGCTGGCGGGGAACGACGAGTTGCTCCCGGTGTTTCTGGGCTCGACGGGCGGAGACGTGGGCGCTCTGCGCGAAGGGGCCAGTGATCCGCAGTTTCTGGCCGCCGTGCTGGATTTCATTACGATGGACGACGCCTGGGTCGTGTCGTTCTGCGATGCGACCGGATTGGACTATGTCCAGCCGATGCAGGCGCGTCAGGCGCTTCCGGGTGGTGGCGAGGTGAACTGGACATGACCCTGCGCGTGGATGCGATTCTCTTCGACAAGGACGGCACCCTGTTCGATTTCGACGCCACTTGGACGGTCTGGGCGAACACGGTGATCGACCGCCTGTCGCAGGGCGATCCGGCCCTTGCCGATGCGATCGCCGAGGCGGTGGATTTCGACCGCGCTTCGGGCCGGTTCCGGCCCGCTTCGGTGGTGATCGCGGGCACGCCGGACGACGTGGCCGAGGCGGTCGCGCCGGTTCTGGGGATCGAACCCGCAACCCTGATCGCGGGGATGAACGCGGCGGCGGCGACCGCCCCGATGGCGCAGGCCGTGCCGCTCGCCCCGCTCTTGGATGACCTGCGCGGACTGGGGCTGAAACTCGGCGTCGCGACCAACGACGGGGAGGGGCCTGCGCGGTCCCACCTTGCCAGTGCCGGCGTGACCGAGGCCTTTGACTTCATCGCTGGTTCGGACAGCGGCTGGGCCCCCAAACCGGACCCGGCCATGTGTCTGGCCTTTGCCGAGGCGATGGGTCTTGCCCCCGAACGGATCGCGATGGTGGGTGACAGCCTGCACGACCTCGTGGCGGCCCGGACGGCGGGGATGCAGGCCATTGCCGTCCTGACCGGGCTCGCAGATGAGGCACGACTCGCCCAGCATGCGGATGTGGTGCTGCCGGACATCGGCCACCTTTCCGGTTGGGTGCGGCTCTGAGCGCGCCACTTAAGGTGGAACGTGTTAACGCTTTGATAAGAATTGCTTTGCTTGAACAGCGATAAGTGAAGGAAACCCGGCATTAAGCGCGCTGTCTTGCCGGGGTTTCCGTTTCCTTAACCTCGCGACCCTACCTTTCGGAGCTGAACAGAGGGTTCGTGTATGCATGGTATCATTTGTCGCTCTTTCGAGGGGTTCGTAAGGTCTGCCTATGGGGCGGACCTCTGGCGCTCGGCTCTCGACCAGCTCGATCTGTCCATCGACAGCTTCGAGGCGATGCTGCATTACGACGACGCCCTCGCGGATCGGCTGGTTTCGGGCTGCGCGATCCTGCTGGGTAAACCGCGCGATGCGTTGCTCGAAGATTTCGGGACGTTCCTCATTACAGGGGGCCATACCGGTCGGGTGCGGCGGCTTTTACGGTTTGGTGGTCTTGACTATGAGGATTTTCTGCATTCGCTGGACGACCTGCCCGGGCGCGTGGCGCTGGCGGTGCCCGATATAGGTCTGCCGGAGCTTGTTCTGTACGAATGCGCGCCAGGGCGTTTTGAACTGGCTTGTCGTGGGCCACTGAAGGGCGCGGGCCACGTGGTTGCCGGGCTTTTGCGGGCGATGGCGGACGACTATGGCGCACTCGTCGTGCTCGAACACATCGGGCAACGGGGCGGGGTCGAGATCATCGAGATCGACCTGCTCGAATCGTCCTATTCCGAAGGGCGCGGTTTCGATCTGAGCGACGGGGTCCTCACCGCAGGGGGGCAGGGGCGATGACCGATATGTCCCCGCTTCGGGTCACGGTCTCTGGCCGGGGGCTCGATCGGTTGATGCCGCTCCACATGCTCTTGGACCTTGAGGGGCGCATCACCCATGTCGGCCCGACAATGGCCAAGATCCTGCGCGGACAGGACTATTTCGGTCGCCGGATGCTCGATCTTCTGGAGCTCAAACGCCCGCGGGAAGACGAGATTCAGGCGCTTCTCGAAAAGGGGGCGACGGGCAAGGTGCTCCTTCGATTGCGCGGCGCACCCCAGACCCAGTTTATCGGGAGCGCGGTGACACTGCCTGAGCGTGAAGGCGTGTTGGTGAACCTGTCCTTCGGCATCTCGACCTTCGACGCGGTCCGCGATTTCCGGCTGGCGGGCTCGGATTTCGCGCCCACCGACCTGACGCTCGAACTGCTTTATGTGGCCGAGGCCAATGCGGCGGCGATGGCCGAAAGCCGGGCGCTGAACGAACGGCTCCACGGCGCCAAACAACAGGCGGAAACCGAGGCGTTGACCGACGCGCTCACGGGGCTCAAGAACCGTCGCGCGCTCGACCATGAACTACACCGGCTGGTCGAGCGACAGTTGCCCTTCACGCTCGCCCATCTCGACCTCGATTTCTTCAAATCGGTCAACGACACGATGGGTCACGCGGCTGGGGACCATGTGCTGCGTGAAGTCGCGCGCATTCTCTTCGAAGAAACACGGGAGGAGGACGCAGTGGCCCGTGTCGGCGGCGACGAATTCGTCCTGCTGTTCATAGGGCTCACGGATCGCAAACGCCTGTCGGCCATCGCCGGGCGGATCATCCGTCGGCTCGAAGTCCCGATCCCGTTCGACGGCAAGCCCTGCCAGATATCGGGGTCCATCGGCCTCGTCCTCTCGACCCAGTACGATATGCCGGACGCGGACCGGATCATGGCCGATGCGGACACCGCACTCTACGCCTCAAAAGAGGCCGGGCGTGCCCGGTTCACCTTTCTCAACCCCAAAGTGGGCACGATGGAATACGGCCCTCGGAGTGGTTGATTGGAACGGAGAGAGTTGCCAGACAGCTCGAAGCCCTAAGCCCTTAATTCCGGGGCGAAAGGTCTAAGGTGCTGCGGGAAAAGTGGCAGCCCGTAGGGGTCCCCCATTTCAGCCCCAAAACCCAAAGAAATAAAGCTTTGATGTGGACCACGCCGTGTGAAATGCGAGGCCATATTTCAATGACTTAACGGAAAGGTGGACCACGGGTATTTGACAAACTGAAAAACGTTTCTGAGCGACCTACGCCGTTTGAGAGCTTGTATTTGTGCCAGGATCGTTTTCCATGATGGGATGACAAAACTGGTCCTCTTGCACAAAGCAGACTCGATCTACGACGACGAACCCGACGTCGTTTACGACTTTCCCCGCAGCTATCTGAAAGCCGTGCAAGAGGCTGTCGGCGATTGGGTCGTTTACTACGAGCCGGTGAAAGCCGGGCCGCGCGGGTATTTCGCCGTCGCCAAGATCCAGTGCGTGATCCCTAAGCCTGGGGTCGAGGGACGGTTCCTCGCTATGATCGAGCCTGGAAGCTTCTTGCCGCTAGATACCGAAGTGCCACGGCTGATCAATGGTCGCCCCTTGGAACAGACACTGATGGAGGCTGACGGGACCCCCAAAAAGGGCGGTGCCGTGCAACTGGCGGTGCGGCGATTGCCGGACGAGGATTTCGCGCGGATTGTGCGACTGGGCCTGCCCGAAGATCTCGAGCGACAAGAGGCGGTGCGGTATGATCCGGCGGGATCCGAAGTCGCCGAAGAGGTCACGATCTTTGAGCGACCGGTGCTGGAGCGCCTGACCCGGCGGCCCTACCGCGACGTGGCTTTCCGCCGAAAGGTGCGTGAGGCCTACGATTATCGCTGCGCCATGTCAGGACTGAGGTGACCTGCCACGGGATTTTTCCTCCACCGTCGATTAGAGTCCGACCCAACTTGAGGACGGACAATGAAGCGAACGAGATTCACGGACGAACAGATCATCGGCATCCTGGCTGAGCACGAGGCAGGCGCAAATTGCGCGGACTTGTGCCGCAAGCACGGCATGTCGGAAGGGACCTTCTATAACTGGAAGGCGAAGTTCGGCGGCATGACAGTGTCGGAGGCGAAGCGGCTAAAGACGCTTGAGGATGAGAACGCCAAGCTTAAGAAGCTGCTGGCCGAGCAGATGCTGGACTTGGCTGCAATGAAGGAACTGGTTTCAAAAAAGTGGTGACGCCCGCTGTGAAGCGCGAGGCGGTCGCGCATCTGAAGGCCCAGCTTGGGCTCTCGGAACGGCGGGCGTGCCGGATTGCTGGGGCGGATCGCAAAATGGTCCGCTACCAAGCGCAGCGCGCGCCGGACACGGTGCTGCGCGGGCGGTTGCGGGAGCTGGCCAACGAGCGTCGGCGGTTCGGCTACCGGCGCCTGTTCGTCCTGCTGCGTCGCGAGGGAGAGCCTTCCGGGATCAACAGGATCTATCGGCTCTACCGCGAGGAAGGGTTGACGGTGCGCAAGCGGAAGGCCCGACGCAAGGCTGTCGGGACACGGGCGCCGATCCTGGTCGAGGCGCGGGCCAATGCGCGCTGGTCGCTGGATTTCGTCCACGACCAGTTCGCAAACGGCCAGCGCTTCCGAGTGCTCATCGTGGTCGACGATGTTACCCGGGAGTGCCTCGCCGCCATCCCGGACACTTCGATTTCGGGGCGCCGGGTGGCGCGCGAACTGACGGCTCTGATCGAGCGCCGCGGCAAGCCGGGAATGATCGTCAGCGACAACGGCACGGAACTGACCTCGAATGCCATCCTGCGGTGGTGTTCCGAGCACCGGATAGAATGGCACTACATCGCGCCGGGCAAGCCGATGCAGAACGGTTTTGTGGAGAGTTTCAACGGCCGGATGCGCGACGAGCTACTCAACGAGACCATGTTCCGAAACCTGGCCCACGCGCGGATCGTGATCGCCGCCTGGGCTGCCGACTACAACACCGAGCGTCCGCATTCGGCTTTGGACTACCAGACCCCGGCTGACTACGCGCGGGCCCTGACCACCGCAATCGCCCGCCCCGCTGCGCGAGATGATAGCTCCGCGCGTCGGGCGATTGCTCAACCTGCGCCGATCGGCGTAAACACCAACCGGGCTCCGGTCGCGGCTGGATGAAAGTTCAATGGCAGGTCAAAATGTAGAAAGCGTGAGCAGGCAACCGCCGTAACCTACCTGAGCTTCTGTGTGCAGTGTGATTTGGGTGTAGTAGTTCCGGATGTTGGCTTTCACGCGGAACTGAGCCGGCTCAGTGCTGGGCGAGAAACTATACTCAAGTTCTCCGGGGGCGAAATCGGAAAGAAGCTGCCGTGCGATTCAACCGCGAAAGATGTGCTCCTACCTCACGTTCCGCTAGGCTGAAGTGTTGCCGCAATGTGTCGGCGATCAGCGCGAACTCAATCTTCAGATTCGTGGCGAAAATTCCCGTATCATCCGTTCCCACGACAACATCAGGTTTCACCGACAAAGGTGTATCCGGCGCAAGGCCAAGCCAGCGGAACAGGTGGTGTTCATGGAAATCGCGGTAATAGCTGATGCGCAGGTTGCTGGTCGGCAAGGCCTCGATCGCCATGCCACGCTTGACGATCTCGGTCAGCAGGGCGTTCTGCAGCGCCAGCAAAGCGTCGGCCGGCAGATAGTTTGTATCAACCTCGCAGGTCTCTGACCCACGCCCTGATTCCCATCGCTTCATCGTTTCTAGGTGAAGGGCGAAAGCCGCCGGTTGCTTCAGCAGCGCCTCTTGGATCAGGAGCAGTTCCGCACCCGACGTGGTCCCGGACATCGATTGGGTCAGATGGCTGGCTTCACGTTCAGCGCTGCGTCTCCATAGATCGAAGCGGCCCCAGTCAGGTTCATTGAACCGTCCCGGGACCAGGAGCTCCAGCAGGTCAAGCCGTCGCATCCGCCAGGCGGCCAGCAGTAGGGGTGCCGAGATTTCACGGTCGTAGAGATCGACCGATGCGTTTGCGATCCGAAACGCAAGCTCCTCGGTGCTGGCCACGTATTCTGGCATGTGGCGCAGCAAAGACCACGCGAAAACAAGATCGTCCAACAGGTGCCGCTTCGTTGTCAGAACAGACTCACCGACGCGTTCGAGCCACAACCAAGGGGAAATCCCTGCCGCCGTCGCGTGACCTATACGATCTCCCTTGCCGAGATCAAGGAAGCTGATCGCCTCGTAAATCGCCCGCATTCCTCCGATCATATGACGGAAATCCTCGCCGGCGTGATAGGTCGCATGGGGAATGCCAACCCGGCGCATTCTGCGAAAGGTTGCGGCAAAGATCTCGGGCGGATTGTGCAATTCGTTGGCGGCGGCATCGACGCCTTGCAACAGGTCGCGGATTGCCGGTGACCTTTTCCAGCTTTTCTCAAGCACTTGCGCCTGGTGCTGCAGCTTTTTCCGCTGCCCCCTGAACAAGCCGCTTTCGGGGTCCGAGACATCCTTGCCCTTGATGAAATGAGCGACGAGCGACAGTTCAAAGTCCGGGCGGCCAATCCTGCCGCGGCCACCCAGTAGACAGTTCGGCGCATTTTTATTCAGGATGTCAAAATTGTCCTGCGGCGGTTTGATGCCGCGAAACTGCATCGCGCCACGAATGATCTTCGCGATCAACGCATTGTTGTCCGCGTCGGTGTTCTTCGGGGCAAACCGGCCCTCAAGGTGGCGGATCAGCCGATAATCTGGATGCAAAGTTAGTTGTCGCAATCGCGGAGCATAGCTTTCCGTTTCCAGCTTGCTGCGCATCTCGGTCATCGTGAACTTCTGAAATTGATCAAAGCCGAATTGCGACAGTTGCTGCACCGTCAGAGCGACCACCTGCTGCTGAACAGCCAGGCTGTGGAATAGGGCAAGGCCGGAGGCCTCGCCCAGGGTGCCGGCCCGCAAGGCGACCAGAATGCGGAACAGGAACGCCGCCTCCAGTACGATCGGCGGGGTGGCCGCGCTGACCCATGGCGCAAGGATCAGGAACGGATGGGCATTCTCCAGCAATGTCGAGGATTTCGGTCTGCGATACGGTTGCGCGCTCTCCCATTCATCGCTGCGCTCAAGCTCGCTATCTGATAGGTCGGCACGGGTGGCGTTCAGCACCGCGCCCAGCCCCATCCTGTCCTTCGCGCCCCGTTCCACGTCAGCGAGATTCTCGGCCAGCATGTAGCGAAGTCGCCTAGCGGCACGCAGTCTGCCCGCGATCAGGTAGGAGTCGAGCCCGGTCTCCAGACCTTCATACAGATCGGCGACGATATCCTGCGACAGGCCCATCCGAAGATGTCCCGCATACCGGTCTGGATGGCGCAATGCGTCCTGCCAGATGACATCGACTTCCGTCGAGCCATTCAGATGCATGTGCAGTTCATGCAGCCCCTCCGACTCGATCAGATGCTCAAGCGTCGGATCAGCAGGCGCCAACAGGGCCGTCTCGCCGATTTCGTCCTGCAACCACTCAATCAGCGTAGCGGGATCCTGCGGAGCCCGGCCTTCCTTCACCCGAAACGCCACCTGGATCGCCAGGGGAGACAGATGGGTGATCATCTGATGCCAGTCCTGAAACATCGGCGCGCGCACCACCAAACGCCCGGCACAGCGCTCAAGGTATCGCGCCGCCAATTGCTGCAGCACCTCCAACGCGATCCTGCCGAAGCCATGGGTCGCGCCCAAGCCCACGACAGGCAGCCTGGAATCGCGGTAGTCCTTGAGCATGTGATCGGGCTGCCCAGCAACATGGCGCTGCTCCAGCAAATATAGCCTGCGCCGCCATTGGTCATAGTCCGGCAGCGTGCCACGGTCTAACGCCGCCAGTGCCGAGGTTTCGGCAAAGGCGCGCCGCAAGAAAAGCGCGCTCATTGCTGGATATAGACCGAGTTGAGCAGATCATAGAGGCCGGCGAACTCGACAGGTTTGACATCCTTCCCAGCGGGCGTGAACAGGGCCTTGAACAGATCCTCGCTGGCCGATGGATCAGCAAGTTTTGCCAAATAGCGCGCACGAATATTGACCGCATCTTTGCTTGCGCCCTGCGTTTGCGGCATCTCCTTCAGGAAAAAGCCCCAGATCGGACAGGTGAACAGGGTCTGGAATAGCCGCCCCCCAGCCGTTTCATTGAAGTCGGATCGTTTCTGCAGATCATCCAGAAATTCATCGAAGAACTTGTCCGAATGCGTCGGATTGTTCTGGAGCCTCGAGGTGAGCGGCAGGTTCTCACTGCGCAACGCCTCGACCCCGGCGGCATGCAGGAACATTACCACGCTGCGATGCATCATGAAGCCCAGATAGCGGCGGTTCTGACCGGCGTAGACCGGGTCTTGGAACAGACGTCCCTGTGCGAAATTGAATCGCTTCCAGATCGCCAGCAAGGCCTTGGGCGCGAGGGTCTTGTCCTGAAGAATCTCCTGCGATTTCACAGCCCATCCCGCCAGTGCCAGCACAAGACTTCCTGCATCATCCACCCTTCCGCCGGATGGGGCGTCCCTCTCGTAATTTTCTTGGCTGACCGAGGCCTCCTCCTCCACGACCTCCTCAGTCGCATCGAAACCGACCTCCTGCGCGAGGCGTGTCGGATGACCGTAAAGGATCATGGCTTGCGCCAGCGCTTCAGCCACGGCGGGTCTTGCCTCCTCGGCGGTATTTGCCCCATTCGCCGCGTTAAGGACATTGATCAACACCGCGAGCAATCGCAGGAACCCATAATTGCCGAAGGCATAGCCTTGCCCGCTGAGCACGTTGGAATAGGGCAATTGCACAACGTCACTTGCAGCACCTGTCAACCCGTCGCGAAGATCCTCGATCGAGTTGTAAACTCCTCGCATTAAATACTGGCGCGTTCCTGCGCCATACCGATACCCCCCAACCTGCGCCTCCTTGAGGCGCTGGTGATAAGGACGGATCTCTTCGGGAAATGTCTTGATTGAATCGTCAAGGCTTGCGCTGCGACCCTTGCCATCGAAAAAGGCTAGAGGCTGACGTGGGTCTTTCGCACCCGCGGCGCTGCTATAGCGCCATTCCTTTCCAAAGAGCGCCCCGAAAGCCTCGTCGGGGTTGCGAATCCGGCCTGCGGGTACGGCAATGCCACTGAGGCGCAGACCAAGAAGGACCTGACGCTTACCAGCGTCACCCCGGTCCCAAGCGGCCAAGCGCCCCATCTGCACATAAGGCGGTTCAAGCCGCTCCATACCCAAGAATTCGAAAAGCTGCCGTTTATCGGCGGAGACTGCGCTTTCCGACGCGTTTCCGTGGTGTTCTGCTCGGTCCTGCAACAGTGCAAAGCTCAACCAGAACGACAGGATCGCCCCCAGATCGCCACGGCAGCGGTCGGCCAGTAGGGCCGAGACGCTGATCGCCACCCGGCTTTCCCGATCATCGACGAAGCGGTTCGAAAGCTCACCATGACTTTGCCACATCCGATGTTTCGAAAACCACCCGGCGATCAGCGCGAAGGTCGGGGCCGCGGCCGAGCCGCGCAAAGCCTCGATCGGGGGGGCATCGGCATTGCGCAGATCAGACTGCGAGATTTGCAGCAGGGCCTCGACAACCCGCTCGGCGTCGACATCCGACGGGACACCTGTAGCTATGGCGCTGGCCCGCAAGATCTCAAGCGTGCTGCGGATCGGCAGACTGAGGAGGGTGATCCGAAGGTGCTCGGTATCTTCCACGGGCATGGTGCCCCAGACCCGTTCGACGATGCGCTTCGTGACATCGCGCAGCAACTTTGGATCCTCCGCCTCGAACCTGAGTTTGACGCGGCGGTCCGTCGGCGAGACCCCGTCCAGTTCCGCAAGCGGGTGCAGGCGCAAGCGCCGCTCGATCGGCAGGATCTTCGTAAGATACTGGTCGGTCAGGCTGCCCATCTGATCCAGCACCGAATCGATCTGCGAGGCGGGCGCCCCGGGGGCATGCAGGGTCTTCTCGAAGTCCAGGTAGCCTGGCCCCATCTCCTGCCAGTGCAGACGGCGCACCAGCGTCAACATCAGTTCCGGATCCCCGGAGACGATGATGTGCAGATGCGGGCTGGTCAGATACTTCCGCAGGGCTTCAAGAACTTTCTGACCGATGTCGAACCGGGTATCGACATCGTCAATGCATAGAAGAAAGCCCTGGCCACCCAGATAGCTGGCAGCCGCCGCGATATATGTTTTCAGGCGGGTGATGAGGCCGTAGGCGGCTTCGGTCCGGGCTAGACCATGGTCCATGATGAACCGCGCATCGGCCCAGTTCTCGCCCTGATGCAGGTCGTGTCCGACACCGTCCAGCACCGTCACACCCTGGGCCAGTTTCGCGAAGGCTTCCCGGACGTCTTGATAGGACCTGTCCCCCGCCGTGCCCGCCAGATCGCCCATCCGATGGCGATGCTCGACGACATCGTGGATCCGGCTGATGACCGACAGGATGATGTTCTGCTTGGTTTCCAGCATGGTCGGGTCGATCAGGCCAAGGCTGTGCAATCGCGGCACCTTGATCGGGTTAATGCCGTCGATATCGTCAAATTTGTGCTTTTCGAACCTGCCCAGCAGATCGGTCAGGAAGGTGGTCTTGCCTTCGCCCCGCCGACCCGCCAGCAGGATCGCACGGTGTTTGTGATGCGGATCAATTTGCAGGCTTGCGGGGGTGGTGCGGGATCTTGCGGGCCAGGGATCGGAAGAGTCCTTATCAGCGGGGGTATCGCTGGGCGGCAAAAGCTTCAGCAATTGCTGCATGACATCCCGCTGAAGGATTCCATCGGTCCGGTCAGCGCCCAGATCGATGATCACTTCCGCGTTTTCTTTTTCAAACATTTTTTATTCTTCCAGAATCCTGCAAACTATAACGTATTAAATCTTCTTTGTTATCAACCCAGCTAATTAGCGTGACCACCTGTTAGGGAGCGAGCGCTACGTCCCCTTAGGGTCAGGACTTCGGTACTGGGGTCGTCTTCGTCAAGCGGCTTTGCGTACCGCTGATCGCCCGCCATGGCGGTATCTCTTCCGTTCGTCGCACAAGCCTGGCGGAGACGCGGCCCTCTTTGGTGTCCAACCGGGTGAATGCTTCGGTCCGTGGTCGGCGCGCTGGCCACCAGTATTATGCCGGTTCTCTGCACTTCCGACGTGCCCATCTCATTGGCGTGCTCGATCCGGATCGGCACAGCCCTGACCACGGCATCGTCAGAACGAAGTTCCTCGGGGGACCTCGAAGGCTCGCAAACCAAAAAGGCTCGTGCGGGGATCGCTACGTCTCAGACAGTAGGTGTTGCCGCGGCATCCAGCCAGAAGTCGCTTCCATTGACCCACATCCGGTGCAGGATGACCCCGATCCGCTGCGCCAGGGCCACCATCGCCCGCTTCGCGCCGCGCCGGCGCGCAAGCTGCGCTGCCTAGGGCGAAAAACCGGGCACCCAAGATCTTTCCATCTCAACGGTTTTGCACGCGCAGCGAATGACCGCTCCCCGCCCAAACCGCACCGCTAAGGATATTGGGCGGCGAGCAGATCTCGGCCTGCCAATGGGGCAGATTTTGTTCGTCGATCTCGGAAAGCTTACGGGCGAGCTATTCGGTCGTGCTGCACCGCGTTGACCTGCAAGAATCTGCGAGGGAGCTCTACTCACTAGACAGCACCCGCATCTGTCATTCTGCCAGCCGCAGGCGCTGATCGTTCGGCAGGGGAAACCCCTGCACCCCAGCGCCGCTTGTGCGCCGCCTGGGAGGCGATCCTCTCTCCCAGACCCTCCAAGGGCAAAGGGGACACTCGCCGCTACCCTCTGCACACCCTCAGCGTCTCCGACGGGCAAAGCAAAGCCCTCGGCGGTTTTACTCTGCACTCTTTTCCGCCGTCTCGCGACGCGCTGGGGAAGCGTCGTTCCGCACTCCTTCCCCAGACCCCAGCCTGCTCGCGTTCCCCACGCGGGGTCGAAAGGCTTTCCCCCTCTCGACGCTCTCCCCCTTCGCGCTGGAGGCGCGAGGCGGGCGCAGTCGCGCGCGGCTCTGTCGTGACGCGCGCGCGGCTGACCCGCCTGGAGATGAGGGCAGAGGGGCGTGCGTCTTCTTTCAACGACTGGAGACGACAATGCTCGACAATACCTACCAACAACCGGAGCGCCCGAAGAACTGGCAGACGGTGCTCAAACCGGGGCACATCGTGATGTTCCGGTTTCCGGTGCGGCTGACCGAAAACCCGCCGAAAATCCGGCCGTGCCTTGTGCTCGATGTCGTCCGTCGCGACGGTAAGCTTTTCGCAGTGCTCGCATACGGCACAACCGCACAGACCAACGCTAACCGCGGTTATGAAGTCGCGGTCAGTGGCGAGACCCTGTTGAAAGTGCTGAAGCTGCGCAAACCCACGCGCTTCGTCGGCGCGCGGCGGATCACCGTTTCGCTCGATCACCACGGCTTTGCGTGCAACCGCGACGGCACGCCGATCCTGAGTGAGTTGGTCGGCACATCCGTCGACCGAATGCACGCGGTTCGTGCTCGCATTCACGCGATGGCCGACATCCGAAAAGAGCGGCGCGAGGCAAGAGCGTGTCGCCGCAAACCCAAGCAACTCTCCCTGTTCTGAAGCCAATCCACTCGACCCGGCCCTTATGCGCGAGGGCCGGGATCGACCGGCTGCCTTCTCTATCAAGAGGAACCCAAATGAATACGCAGAAACATAAGATCGAAGTCCACTACGAACCGCCTGTCCGCGAGATCGACAATCTCGAAGTGATGATCGCCAATGCAGCGCGGGATGCGCGAGATGGCCTGAACGGTGTCCGTGAACTCGGATACGAGGCGATCGGCGGCAACGAGCTGAGCATCAAGACGCTGACCGATATCATCGAGCAGAAGCGCATCCTGATCGATCAGTTCCGTCATACGATCCACCTGATCCTTGCGAACCTCGCAACATCTCATCCCGAGACCGAAGGGGATCCAGCGGCGGAGGCCGTGCGGCGCGACCTGCGCAGCGCGAGCTACCTCTCTGAGCGCGTCAGCGATCTGATCGAAGCCGAGCAGATGATCAGGAAAAAGCGCCAACCGCGCAGCTGATCGATCCACGAAACACGGGGCCATCTTTCCCCCGTCAGGGCGCGTCGGCATCCTCCTTTCTGCTACCTCAGCCGGCGCGTCCGCCCTCTCAAGCGAGGGGGTATCACACCGCATTTCTGATTTCTTCTTTGCCCGCGAAGACGACTCCACCTCCTCGAGGCAACAAGAGGATCGTATCATGAGAACCAAGAGACCGACCAAGGCCCTGATCCAGAACGCCATCGCCGCCGTGCAGGCAGAGGGGCTTCAAGCTTACGCACTTCATTTTGGCGCGGATGGCGCCTTCCGCGTGGAACTTGCACCAGCCGCAGAGACTGTTGTTCCGGTGCGGAGTAAGGGCCCCAAGCGCTTCGGTGAGCCGAAATGAAATTCGAATACGCAGGGCTTCTTAAAGACCCGCTCCCTTCGGGAAACGTCCGCTGGCGCGTGCGCGTCAAGGGCGAGCGTAATCGCAAAATTCGAATTCCTGTTGGTCCGGGAGAGGCAGGTTTCGATGCGCACCATCGTGCGGCGCGACGCGGCGAGACGCCTCAAACTAAAAAAGCGCTGGTGCCAGTTAAAGGGACACTCGATGAGCTTTGCGACAACTATCTTGCCTATCTCACCGAACAGGTTTCTGGCGGAAACATGTCGCCTGCGACTTTGGACAGCCGGAGACGCGGCCTGAAGCAGGCCTGTAATCTTCTCGATAAGGATCGAGACAGGTTCGGTTCTCTTCACGCAGACTTGCCGCATGAAGCCTTCATGGCAATCTGGGACAGTTTCGGTGCGCGAACAGGTGCAGCGCAGACCTGTTTTAAAGCGCTTAAGGCGGCTTACACGTGGGGCGATGGCCGAGGCTATCCCGAAAACTCGCCGATCCGAACGATGAAGGGCAAACACAAGGGGCGGGGCGGCGCTGTCGCATGGTCGGACCAAGATGTTGAGAAATTTCTCTCGCGTCATGGGGCTCGCACTATGGCACGCCTGTGGTTCTGCCTCGCCCAATGCACGGCGGGGCGCATTGGTGATATGCCAGTCCTCGGCTCGGACAATCTGACGGAGTTGGACGGCGAATTGGCTCTCCAATGGCAACCGTCGAAAGCGGGCTCCAGGGAAGTTACTGTGCTGGTCACGGAGATGCTGCGCATGGAATTGGATATCCAGAACGGAGTGCGAGATACCTTCCTCGTGACCGAGTGGGGCAAGCCTTTCGCGTCCTCGGGCTCGCTGGATAACCGTATCCGGAAGTGGGTCGAACAAGCGGGGATCACCGATAAGCAGGGCAAGGCAAACCGGTCTCAACATGGAATCCCAAAAGGTGTTGCCCAACTGCTCGCAAATAAAGGTGCTTCGGAATATGAGATCATGACGACGCTGGGCCATTCCGATCCTCGCACTGCGCGCATCTATACAGACAAAGCAGACAGAGCCGGGATGGGGGTTTCTGCGTCGAGGAAACGGATGTGAACGATCCTTAGCTTGTCGTTACCGCGACGCCCCAAGCATACTGAAAACTGGAAAAGGCTCGCGCTGTTGCGCGGGCCTTTGTGCGTTTGGCGGACCCAACAAGGGATCGTCTTTGTTCGCCTCTGACAAAGCCTATCGTTGGCGCGGCGATCTGGAGTGAGTGCGTCAGCCTATGCTCAGAGTTTGTGAGGCGTGCAGCCAGGGAAATCTACCAATGTGGACCACGGTCCGAAACGTGGTCCACATTCGGCCTATGAAGGCCCAATGAAACAACGATACTGCGGGAAAAGTGGCAGCCCGTAGGGGAATCGAACCCCTCTTTCCAGGTTGAAAACCTGGCGTCCTAACCGATAGACGAACGGGCCGCGCTTGGCGTGAGGCGGGTTCTAGAAAAAGGTCGGGTCGGGTGCAAGAGGGAAAAGTCGCCCGACGCAAAAAACTTTAGCGACGCGCCCCCGCCGTGCGCGCGATGTCGAGGATAAGCGCCTCGGCGGCCTCTTTCGAGGTGCTGGCCGTGTCGATCATGAGGTCGGGGGCGGCGGCCGAGACATAGGCGCGCGCCTCCACGTCCTTCCAGGTGGGCAAGGTGAGGCCGCGCAGGTCGGCGCGGCGGGATTCGATCCGTTTGCGGTGCGCAGCAGGGTCCGAACAGGTGAGTTCCACGATCACGTGGCGGGCTTCAACGCCATCGAGCGCCGCCTCCCAGAGCTTGCGCGCCTTGGTCCAGCCGTGGACCGCATCGACCACGACGGAGGCGCCGAGAGCGAGAGAATCGCGGGCGAGGGCGTAGGCGACGACATAGCCCGCATCGCCCGCCGGGCCATCGAAGCTGACCCCGCGTGCCTTCATCGCGGTTTCGATTGTGTCGATGCGCAGGTGCTGGGCGGGGAGAGCGGCGGCCACGGCGCGGGCGAGGGTCGTCTTGCCCGTGCCGGGCAAGCCGCAGAGCGTGACGAGCACCGGTCGGGTCATGCCCGGGCGGCGTCTTCCAGCCGCAGTTGCGGGATTGAGCGGCCCTGCCAGTGATTGATCTCGAGTCGACCGGCAAGGTGGAAGCGCGCGCCGCCATGACTCTCAAGCGCCGGGCCGAGGGGGCCGTCGAAGGCGCCAAAGGCGATGGCGTCGATCTTGGCGCCCAGCCCGTCGCCGAAGCTGACCTTGAGGTGGCGGTCGCCGACGCGTTTGGCGAAGGAAATCTGCACGTCCGGGAACGCAAAGCGCGGGGCGGGGGCGCCCGCGCCGAAGGGGCCCGCCGCCTCGATCTCGTCGATCAGGTCCACGGTGGCCGCGCCGGGCATGAGGACGCCGTCCACCGCCAGATCGCGGGGGCCACCTGCGCCTGCGCCTTGTCGCGCCAGAAGCTCGGACAGTCGTGCCATTGCGGGTTCGAGTTGCGCGCGGGAGAGTGACAGGCCAGCCGCCATCTTGTGCCCGCCGCCCTTTTCGATCAGCCCTTCGGCGGCGAGTTTCTGGATCGATGCGCCCAAATCCACGCCCGAGACCGAGCGACCCGACCCTTTGCCGTCGTCCCCGTCGAAGCCGATCACGATAGCGGGGCGGTGGGCCGCGTCTTTGAGGCGCGAGGCGACGATGCCGACCACGCCGGGGTGCCAGCCGTCGGCGGCGGCCCAGACGAGGGGGGCGTCCAGCCCGCGCGCCTCGGCCTGATCCAGCGCGGCGAGGCGCACCTGTTCCTCGATCTCGCGCCGTTCCGTGTTGAGCTGGTCGAGCCGGGCGGCCAGCGCCCCCGCTTCGGCAGGATCGGTGCAGGCCAGAAGCCGTGCGCCAAGGTCGGCCTTGCCGATCCGACCGCCCGCATTTACGCGCGGCCCCATGAGGAAGCCCAGATGATAGGGCCGGGGGGCCTCGTTCATTCGGGCGACATCCGCGAGCGCCACCATGCCGGGGCGGCTGCGCTGCGCCATGATCTTGAGCCCTTGGGTGACGAGGGCGCGGTTGGCCCCGATGAGCGGCGCTACGTCCGCTACGGTGGCCAAGGCGACGAGGTCGAGCATGTCCATAAGGTTCGGGCCGCGCCGACCCGCTTCGCGCAGCTGGCGGCCCGCTTCGACGAGCATGAGGAACACCACCCCGGCGGCGCAGAGATAGCCCGGCGCGTCGATCTCGTCCTGACGATTGGGGTTCACGACGGCCAGCGCGGGCGGCAGCGTCTCGCCGCCCAAGTGGTGGTCGAGCACAACGACCTCGGCCCCTTTGGCGTTGGCGGCGGCGATCGGTTCGTGGCTGAGCGTGCCGCAGTCGACGCAGACGATGAGCGAATGTTTCTCGGCCAGCGCCTCCATCGCCGGGACGTTGGGGCCATAGCCCTCGTCGATCCGGTCGGGGATGTAGAGCGTGATGTCGCGCCCCATCTGGCGCATCCAGTCGATCAGCAGGGCGGCCGATGAGCCGCCGTCCACGTCATAGTCGGCGAACACGGCCACGCGTTCGTTCTTGTCCACGGCGGCAAGCAGCCGGGCGGCGGCGCGGTCCATGTCGCGCATGCTGCGCGGATCGGGGAGGGTGTCGCGGATCGTGGGGGCGAGGAAGCTTGCGGTCTCCTCAGCCGGTACGCCGCGCCGGGCCAGAACGGCACAGACGGGGGCGGGCAGGCCGGTCGCTTGCACGAGTGCCTCGGCCTGTCGTTCCAGTTCGACTCCCGGGCCGGTCCAGCGCCGGCCCGTGAGGCTGTCTTCTACGTCGAGAAATGCGGCCACGTGGCCCCCTTACGCGCCCACCCATTCCTTGGGGTTGCGGTAAGTCATACGCCGGACCGACCCGGATTTCGAGCGCATCAGGATGGTTTCGGTGGTCAGGTGGTGCGGCTCGCGAATGATGCCCTTGACGATCGACCCGTCGGTCACGCCGGTGGCGGCAAAAATCACGTCGGCGCGCACCATTTCGTCGCGCGCATAGACTTTGTCGAGGTCCGTGATCCCGGCCTTGGCCGCTCGGCCACGCTCGTCATCGTTGCGGAAGGTGAGCTTGCCCCACATCTGCCCGCCCATGCATTTGAGTGCCGAAGCCGCGAGAACGCCTTCGGGCGCGCCGCCGGAGCCCATGTACATGTCGATGCCGGTGGTCGGTTCGGCGCAATGGATGACACCGGCCACGTCGCCGTCGGTGATGAGGCGGATCGCGGCACCGGTGGAGCGGATGTCGGCGATCATCTCTTCATGGCGCGGGCGTTCCAGCACGCAGACGGTGATGTCGGACGGCTCGCAGCCCTTGGCCTTGGCAAGCGCCTTGACGCGCTCGGACGGCGACATGTCGAGCGAAACGACATTCTCGGGATAGCCCGGCCCGATCGCCAGCTTTTCCATGTAGACGTCGGGGGCGTGGAGCAGTGTGCCGCGCGGAGCCATCGCGATGACGGTCAGCGCGTTCGGCATGTCCTTGGCGGTCAGCGTGGTGCCCTCAAGCGGGTCGAGCGCGATGTCGACCTCGGGGCCGTTGCCGGTACCGACCTCTTCGCCGATGTAGAGCATCGGGGCTTCGTCACGCTCACCTTCGCCGATCACGACGGTGCCCGCGATGTCGAGCAGATTGAGCTGGTCGCGCATGGCGTTGACCGCGGCCTGGTCGGCGGCTTTCTCGTCGCCGCGCCCCACGAGTTTGGCTGAAGCCATCGCGGCGGCCTCCGACACCCGGGCGAGGCCCAGGGACAGCAGACGGTCGGCGAATACGACGGGAGAAGCGGACATGGTGTGAGATCCCTCAGAATTTTTGTTGGCCAACACCTAGCAGGCGGCGCGGGGGTGGCCAAGCGGGCCGGGGCAGTTTTAGCGCAACCAGTGGTCGGATGTCTCAGGCAGGGATGCGACCTGCCGAAAGAATGTGCTCAACGCCGCTTTCGATGTGGGAGGTGAGCAGGGCAACCGCCGCTTCGGTGTCGCGCGCGATAACGAGGTCACGCAGGCGCGCGTGTTCGTCGGCGGCGGGGCGGCCCCGGAAATCCAGCACGATCATGTGGTAACGGATGAAGCGGTCGAAGGCGTTGGAATGCGCCGCCATGAGCGAGGGCGAGGCACAGGCGGAAATCGCGGCATGGTGGAACTCCCAATCCTGCTGGACCCAGTCGTTCACCGTGTTCATGTCGCCCGCGATCAGTTTCTCCTCGACCATGTGGAGCATGTAATAGGAGCGGACCACGTCCGCCTCCCACGCCAGATCCCCGGTGGCGAGTGACAGTCGCAGGGCCTGGGTTTCCAGAAGGGTGCGCAGCGCAGCGATGTCGCGCAGGCCCGCGACCGAGACAGGAGCGACCTGAAACCCCTTCTGCCCCTCGGCGACGACGAGGTCTTCGACCCAGAGCCGGGTGAGAATTTCGCGCACGGTTCCGGCGCCGATGTCGTAGCGGTCTTTGAGCTGATCGATCTTCAGCTTTTCACCCGGCCCGACGATGCCGCGGATGATGTCGAACTTGAGCCGCCGATAGGCCGCCTCTCCGACAGTCTCGTTCTGGGGCGTATCGGCATAGATTTTCTTGATCATCAGGCATCGCTCAGAATTGGCATATCGTCCGACTATTTCTCAATTGCACGACATTGCCAATGCTCGGCGGGCGCCCGTGCGTGCTGTCGCGGCCAGCGTGGATGGCTTTACAGACCGCTTCGATTCCGCTTATGAATTGAAAATCATCCGATGAAATAAAATTCGTCGGTTATAGGGAGGACTGACATGACATTCAATTTGGGCCGCCGCGCCCTGCTTTCACTTGCCGTCGCCACATCCGTCATGGCCGCCGTGCCTGCCACGGCGCAGGATGCGGTGGAACTGAACTTTTCGGCCGTGTTCTCGGAAAACGACATCCGCGCCGAGATGATGAAGCAGTTTGCCGACGCGCTGGGCGATGGGTTCGCCTTCACGGGCTACTACGGTGCCACTCTGTTCAAGCAGGGGACCGAGCTTGTCGCGATCCAGCGCGGCAACCTCGAAATGGGGAACATCGCGCCTCAGGACGTGTCGAACCAGCTTCCGACGTTTTCGATCCTGACCTCGGCCTATCTGTTCCGCGATGCCGACCATCTGCGCACTTTCTTCAACTCGGAGCCGGGTGAAGAGATGAAGGCGATGGCGGAGGAAGAGCTTGGAATCAAGATCCTCGGCCCGACCTATTTCGGCACCCGTCAGGTCGGTCTGCGCATCGACAAGGAGATCAACACGCCCGAGGATATGGCGGGTGTGAAACTCCGCATGCCGGGTGGCGAGGCGTGGCAGTTTCTGGGCGAGGCACTTGGCGCGAACCCGACGCCGATGGCCTATGCCGAGGTCTACACCGGGCTCGCGACCGGCGCGATCGACGGGCAGGACAACCCGCTCCCGAACGTGCAGAACATGAAGTTCTACGAGGTCGAGACCCAGACCGTGCTGACCTCGCACCTTGTCGGTTACGACCTTCTGGTGATCTCGAAAGAGGTCTGGGACGGGCTGAGCGACGACCAGAAAGCCACCGTGCAGAGCGCGGCGGATGCGGCCATCGACTGGTCGACCGAGCAGCACCTCGCGCAGGAGCAGGAGCTGGTCGAGTTCTTCGAGGGCGAGGGCATGACGTTCCACACGCCGGATGTCGACGCCTTCCGGTCCTTCGCGCAGGACAAGTATCTCAATTCGGACCTGTCCAAGGACTGGCCCGAGGGGATGCTCGACAAGATCAACGCACTTTGATGAACCGGGGCGGCCGTCGGGCCGCCTCGACCCCCTTTGGGAAGGACACCCGATGAGCCGCGGCATCTACGTTCTGAACGGCCCCAACCTGAACCGGCTGGGACTGCGCGAACCTGACATTTACGGGCATACGACTTTGGCCGAGATCGAAACGATGTGCCGGTCGGCGGCGGGCAACGTGCCGCTCGAATTTCGCCAGACCAACGCGGAATATCAGCTGATCGACTGGGTTCACGAAGCCTGCGATAGCGCGGATGCACTTGTCATCAACCCGGCGGGGCTAAGCTTTCGCTCGATCCCGGTGCTGGACGCGCTCAAAATGTTTCCGGGGCCGCTGATCGAACTGCACATTTCGAACATTCACGCCCGCGACGAAATCTATCAGACGTCGTTGGTATCCCCTATTGCGACGGCGGTGATCTGCGGGCTGGGCGCGCGTGGCTACGACCATGCGGTACGGGCGGCCATCGACCTCGTCACAGACAAGGCGGCCTGAGGCCTAAGGCGCGTCGTGGCAGGCGATGGCGATTTTGTTGCCCTCGGTGTCGCGCAGGTAAGCGCCGTAGTAATTTTCGTGATACTGGGGGCGCAGCGCAGGTGCGCCTTCGTCCTTGCCACCAAGGCGTAGGGCAAGTGCGTGGAACCGGTCGACCTGTTCGCGGCTCTCTGCCAGAAACGCCACCATGTTCCCGTTGCCGGGGGCGAATTCGCCCTCGAACGGTTCCGTGATCGCGAACAGTGGCCGCGCGACACCCGGGGTGCGCCACCCGGCCCAAAGACTGTTCAGGAGGGTGCCTTTGAAGCTCTGTTCCAGACCCAGAAGGCCGCAGAGCGGAGCATAGTACGCATACGCCCTATCGAAGTCCGCCACGCCGAGGGTAACGTGGCTGAACATTACACTTCTTCGATCCGGATCGCGACCGGATCACCCTCGACCACGCCCGTGGCGCCGAGGCCCGAAAGCGCCTCGTCGATGGCCGAGCGGGTCGTCGTGTGGGTCACGACGATGACGGGCGCGGTGCCCTCTTCGTGGCCGTACTGGCGCATCCGGTTGATCGACACGCCTGCGTCCCCCAGAACGGCAGCGACCTTGGCGAGCGCGCCGGGTTTGTCCATCAACGCCATGCGCAGATAGTAAGCGGCGGGCACGGTGGCTTTGGCGGGCTTGGCCGGGACGAGGTCGGTGGCCTGTTTGCCGAAGGTCGAGATGGTGATGCCGCGCGCAATGTCCATCACGTCACCCATGACGGCAGAGGCGGTCGGACCTTCGCCCGCGCCCGCGCCGCGCATGACGATCTGGCCGACGCTGTCGCCCTCGATCACCACCATGTTGGTCCCGCCCTCGAGCTGCCCCAGCGGGCTGCCAGCAGGGACGAGGCAGGGCGACATACGCTGTTCGAGTCCACGCCCGGTCATCTGCGCGACGCCGAGCAGCTTGATGCGGTAGCCCATGTCGGCGGCCTGTTCGATGTCCTCGATCTTGATCCGCTCGATGCCTTCGAGTTCGACACCGTCGAAATTGACTTGCGTGCCGAAGGCGATTGAGGACAGGAGCGACAGCTTGTGGCCCGCGTCGATCCCGCCCACGTCGAGCTGCGGGTCGGCTTCGAGAAAGCCCAGTTTGTCGGCCTCGTCGAACACCACGTCATAGGGCAGTTCGGCGTCATACATGCGGGTCAGGATATAGTTGCAGGTGCCGTTCATCACGCCCATGACGCGCGTGATCTCGTTACCTGCGAGCCCCTCGGTCAGCGCCTTGATGACGGGGATGCCGCCAGCAACCGCAGCCTCAAAGCGCAGGACGATGCCCGAAGCCTCGGCCGATTCCGCGATGGCCTGACCGTGATGGGCGAGAAGCGCCTTGTTCGCGGTGACGACATGCTTGCCGGCCGCGATGGCGGCTTCGACGCTCGCCTTTGCCGGGCCGTCCGAGCCGCCCATGAGTTCGACATAGACGTCGACGTCGTCGCGGGTGGCGAGAGCGACGGGATCGTCCTCCCAGTCGTATTTCGAAAGGTCCACGCCGCGATCCTTGGCGCGATTGCGCGCGGCGACCGCAGTGATCGTGACCGGGCGGCCCGTGCGGGCTTCGATCAGCTTGGCGTGTTTGCGAACGATCTTGATGACGCCGACGCCGACGGTGCCGAGACCAGCGATGCCGAGGCGAAGCGGGGCGGGGTTGGACATGTCGGATCTCCGTCAGAATTGCGCCAGCCCCACTTATCCAAAGGCCATGCGGGGTGCAATGGAGGGATTGCGCCGGGCAGGGCCCGTCGCGAGGGGGCGGGCGCGGGCAAGCCCGCGCCCGCAAGGGGCGTTGCCCCTCGGCCCGCCAAGGCGGGCCTCACCCCAAGGTTTTTTGAAACAGAGAAGAGTCGCGGTCAGTCCGTGAAGTTGGGGGCGCGTTTTTGCAGTCCTGCCATGACCGCCTCCATCTGGTTCGGGGAGCCGATGAGTTCCTGCTGGATACGGCTTTCCGCGAGGAGCGTGTCAGCAGGGGAGGTCTGTTCGGTCTCGGAAATCAGGCGCTTGGCGGCGCGGATCGCGTCGGGGGATTTGCCTGCGATGGTGGTCGCAATTTCCATCGCGCGGGCGAGCGGGTCGTCGGTGATTTCCGTGACCACGCCCCAGTCGAGGGCTTGGTCGGCGCCGAAGGTTTCGGCGGTGTAGGTCAGGCGGCGCAGGATATCGCCTCGCATCAGGCGACGGGCGAGGTGTAGCCCGCCCATGTCGGGGACGATGCCCCATTTCAGTTCCATCACCGAGAATTTCGCGTCCGGTGCGGCGATGCGAATATCGGGGCCGAGGGCGATCTGAAAGCCGCCGCCCAGCGTGTGGCCGTTGATGGCGGCGATCACAGGCACGGGACATTCGGCCCAGACCATCGCGGTGGCCTGAAATTTGTTCGCGATTCCGTGGGTGCGGGGCATCAGGCCATCCCCCTGGGCATCCTGCGCGATGTTGGCCATCGAGGCCATGTCGAGCCCGGCGCAAAATGCCTTGGGCCCGCCGGTGAGCACGACGGCGCGCACGCCTTTGGTGGTCGAGACCTCGTGCCCCGCCGCGATGATCGCGTCGATCTGGTCGGGGTCGAGGGCGTTCATCTTGTCGTGCCGGTTCATCGTGACGAGCGCCACGTGGTCCTGAATGTCGATGGTGACGCGGTCGGTCATGTTGCTGGCTCCACGAGTGGGACGGGCACCATCGTGCCCATGAGTTTCGCGATTAGGGTGCGGGTCTCGCCCGCCTCGGCCCAGACGTCGGCCTCGACGATGGTGAGGCGGCGTCCCGGGCGGATCACACGGCCGATGGCGACGAGGCGGTCGCCACGGCCGGGGGCGAGGAGGTGGATCTTGATCTCGGATGTGACCACCTCGGTCGCGGGGGGCAGGAGGGTCGAGGCGGCGTAGCCTGCTGCCGTGTCGCCGATCGAGAAGGACAGGCCCGCATGGGTCTGACCCTGCTGTTGAAGCGTGCCCGGCGGAATGGTCGACACGATCGTGGTGGTGCCGGGGGCGACTTCGGTCAGGGTGGCGCCCAAAGTCTCCATCATTGGCTGGCGGGCGAAGCTGGCCCGCACGCGCGTCTCGAAATCCGGGTCTTTCGGTGTGAAGTCCATCGTTGCGCCTCCTCGCGACGCATCCTGTCGGGGGGCGGCGCGAGGGGCAAGCGTGACGCGACGACGGGCTAGCGCGGCATCGGGATGGCGAGCGGTTTCGGGCCGGTCAGGACGGCAACGGCCCTCGGTTGCATGAGCGCGGTGAGGGCGCGGTCATGGCTGCGTAGCCCGCCGGTATAGGTGCCGTAGGCCGGAAGGATCACGCGCGCTTCGTCCCGCAGAAGGCAGGGGCGCGCGCGGCCTGCGACGCGGGCCTTGGGGTGGTAGTGGCCCGAAACCTCGCCGACGGCGCCGGGGCGGGCGATGTGGCGGAAGGTGAGGGGGGCGAGGGTGAACTCGGCACGGTGATCGCCGCCGAGTTCTACGGGTCCCGGATCGTGGTTGCCTTCGATCCAGACCCAGCGGCGCCCGGCCATGAGACGGGTGAGCCAGAGCGACACGCTGTCGTCGAGCCCGTGGGCCGCCGCATCGTCGTCGAAGCTGTCGCCGAGGCAGATCACAGTGGTGGCTGCGGTCGCGTCGATGTCGGCCTCGAGCCGGGTCAGCGTGTCCTGAACCTCATACGGGGGCAGGAGGGCCCCTGCGCGGCGCGCGAAGCGCTCGGACCGGCCAAGGTGCAGGTCCGCGACGACCAGCAGGCGTTCATCGGGCCAGAACAGAGCGCCGGTCGGGCGGAACGAAAGCGCGGCGCCTGCGAAGGTGAAAGGGTGATCGTTCATGGTCTGTTCTGTGCCTTGGCAGGCTGGTGTTTGCAAGGGTGAGATGGGGTGCTGGGGGGTGAATTTGGTCGCGGGAATGGGCGGAAGTGTTAACGCGTTAACCTTTTTGGCGGCGGGGTCGCGTGTAATATGCTGATTTTGCGAAATTATTTTGACGCTCAATGATACTAGAATACTAGGATTCTAGTATCCGTCGCGCAGCCAGAATTCCGCCCGATCAAGAGCCGTTTGACCCCGCCATAGCCCTATTCCAGCCCAGCCTCCTGCATCAGCCGTTCGGCCTCCATCTCCATCAACGCCTCGCGCCCCATCCCGTCCACCGGCACCTTGCCGACCTCGAGAAACAAGGGGGCGGCAAAGGGCGTGACGCGGTCCAGCACCATGTGGTCGACGCGGCCGTCGGTGCGTTCCAGCATCTCTTCGATCCGGCCGAAATCGATCAGGCCGCGCATCGCTTCTTCCCGCGTGATGTCGAGCAACAGGTGGTCGGGGTCGTAACGGCGCAGCGTGTCGTAAAGGATGTCGGAGGAAAACGTTGCCTGCCGTCCGTTGGCGCGCGTGCCGGGGAAGTTGCGCGGGGTGAGGCCGGCGATGTTGGCGACCGCCTTGAAGCTACGTTTCATGAGGGCGTTTTCCGACAACCAACCCTCCAGCCCCGCAATCAGATCGTCACGACTGAACAGAAAGGCGGGATCCTCGACGGGCTTCAGGCTCCAGATGAGCGTGGCGTAGTCGGTGGCGACGAAACCGAGGGGGCCGAGGCTTGCGTCCTCCATCCGGCGGGTCAAGAGCAGGCCGAGCGTCTGCATCGCGCCGCGACCGGCAAAACCATAGATCGCGGTTTGTGCCCGACCGTCATGAGGGAAGCTTTCGACGAGGATCCGGCCCGCTTCCGGCAGGTGGCTCACCTCGCGTTGCAGGGCGATCCAATCCTGCGTGTGGGCGGGCAGGGCCGAGAGGTCGCGACGGTGGATGAGGTCGAGCACCCGCGCCGACAACTGCGTCGAGGTGGCGAATTTGGAACCTGCGAAAACCGCGATCTTGGGCTTGCGGCCTTTGTCGTTGGTCACGTCGACATGCATTTCCTTAAGGCTCTCGAAACGCACGATTTTTCCCCCCATCAGGAACGTGTCGCCGGGGACGAGCGAGGCGGCGAAGCCCTCTTCGACCTCGCCCAGAAACTTGCGGTTCTGACGCATCCGGACCTTCAGCGTGTCGGTGTCCTGAATGGTGCCGATGTTCATACGGATGAGTTGCGCGGCGCGGGGGTCGCGCAGTTGCCACAGCCCGTCGGGGCGCTGCTTCAGGCGCTGCCAGCGGTCATAGGCGCGCAGGGCATAGCCTCCCGTTGCCACGAAATCGAGCGCCTCGTCGAACTGGGCGCGGGTGAGGCCCGCATAGCCGCCCGCACGGCGCACTTCGTCGAACAACGCGACCTCGTCAAAGGGGCCGGAGCAGGCGACAATCAGGATGTGCTGGCACAGCACGTCGCGCGGGCCGGGGCCGCGCGGGTCGCCGTCGAGGTCGCGGGCGATGACGGCTTCCAACGCGGCTTGGCACTCGATCACCTCCCACCGGTTGGCGGGGAGGAGGAGCGCCTTGGACGGGGCGTTGTAGCGGTGGTTCGCGCGGCCGATCCGCTGCACAAGGCGTTTGACGTTCTTGGGCGCACCCACCTGAATGACGAGGTCGACATCGCCCCAGTCGAGCCCCAGATCGAGCGTCCCGGTGCAAACGATGGCGCGCAGCTCACCCGCCACCATCGCGGCCTCGACCTTCTGCCGCTGTTCGCGGGCGAGCGAGCCGTGGTGGATGCCGATGGGCAGGCCTTCTTCGTTCGCAAGCCACAGATTGTGAAAGAAAATTTCGGCCTGTGCGCGGGTGTTATGAAAAATGAGCGTCGTCTTGTGGCGCTTCACCTCTTCCAGCACGTCGGGGATCGCATAGGCACCGCCACCGCCCGACCACGGCGGCGGGGCTTGGGTGGTAAGCATACGTATGTCCGGGTCCGGTCCGGGGTCCGCGGTCAGCACCGGGCACCCCCCGGCCATAAAGAAACGGGCGAGCGCAGGCGGGTCTTCGACCGTCGCGGACAGGCCCACGCGCCGCAACTCGGGGCGCAAGGACACGAGGCGTGCGAGACAGAGCATGAGTTGATCGCCGCGTTTCGATTCCGCCAGTGCGTGCAACTCGTCGACCACCACGCGCTCAAGCCCCGCGAACATCCGTGGCGCATCCTCGTAGGACAAAAGGAGCGCGAGGCTCTCGGGCGTGGTCAGCAGAATTTCCGGCGGGTCGGCGCGTTGGGCTTTCTTGCGGGTCTGGGTCGTGTCGCCGGAGCGGTCTTCGACCCGGATCGGCAGGCCCATCTCTTCGATCGGTCCGGTCAGGTTGCGCCGCATGTCGGCGGCCAGCGCCTTCAACGGTGAGATGTAGAGCGTGTGGAGGCCCTTGCGCGGTGCTTCGACCAGTTCGACCAGCGTCGGCAGGAACCCGGCCAGCGTCTTGCCGCCCCCCGTGGGCGCGACGAGCAGGGTCGCGGGGTCTTGCCCGCGCGCGAGCATATCCATCTGGTGCGGATGCGGGGCCCAGCCCTTGGCGGTGAACCAGTCGTCGATGATCGGGGGCAGGGCGCTCATGCGGCAACGATATTTTCGGGCCGCGCGAAAGAAAACGCAAAAACCCGCGACGGAACGGAAATCCGCCTGCGTATGAAGATAGGAATTCGGGTTTCACCCCGGATCGGGGTGATTGCGTTCGGCCCCGGTCGGGCGTGGGAAGAGCGGCGCGCCAGCCCCTTCAGGCGCGCCGCTCATTTGTCTGGATCAGTGAACGATCTTCTCGTCCTTGACGAACATATTGGCCCAGGCCCGGTCGATCAGATCGGGGCTCATCTTGTAAGGGATGCCCTCGAAATCGCAGATCGCGATCATCTGGTCGATCAGGAACACCGGCTGGTAGTTCGCATAGATGTTGTCGATCGTCGGATACTTCTTCTTGAGCAGATGGATCAGCGCGGCTTCGTCCAGCTGCATCTTCTTTTTCTTCGCGACCATCGCGAAAATCTTGAGGAAGTCGGCCTGGTTCGGTCCGTCGATCTTGATCTTGAAGAAGATCCGGCGAAGGGCCGCTTTGTCGAAGATCTCGTTCGGGTGGAAGTTGGTCGAAAAGATCACGAGCGTGTCGAACGGCACCTCGAATTTCTCGCCCGATTGCAGCGCGAGGATATCTTTGGATTCCTCGAGCGGCACGATCCAACGGTTGATGAGCGCCTGGGGCGGGTCGGCCTGACGGCCAAGGTCGTCGACGATGAACACGCCGCCGGTCGCCTTGAGCTGAAGCGGCGCCGTATAGGTGCGCGCCGTCTTGTTGTAGACGAGGTCGAGCATGTCGAGCGTCAATTCACCGCCGGTGATGACGGTCGGGCGCTGACAGCGCACGTAACGGCGGTCATAGCGGTTGGACGTGCGGCGCAGCGAGTTCGGGTCGTCGGTCTGTTCTTCCGCCGCCGAGTGGACGATGGGGTCGTAGACCGTGATGACCTGCCCGGAATAAAGGATCGCGCGCGGGACATAGATCTTGTCGCCAAGCGCGTCACGAATTCCGTTCGAGATCGAGGATTTACCGTTGCCCGGCGGGCCGTACATCAGGATCGACCGGCCAGAGCCGACGGCCGGTCCCAGATGGTCGAGCAGTTCGCTGGGAAGCACCAGATGCCCCATCGCGCCGGTCAGCTGGCTGCGGGTGATCTGGATGTTCTTGATCGACTGGCGCTCGACCTGTTCATAGTACTTGTCGAGCGGCACGGGCATCGCGCCGTAGTATTCCGACTGCGACAGCGCATCGAGCGCGCGGGCCTTGCCGCCATCCGACAGGCGATAGCCCATTTCGTTGCCCGAGGTCGCGTGCAGCGTACCGGTCGCCTCGACCAGCCCCTGATCGCGGGCGCTGTCCACCAGTTCCTGCGTCACGCGGGTCGGCAGGCAGAGGATTTTCTCAAGCTGGCTGACGTGCTCGGCGTTCATGCGGAACATCGTCTTCAGAAGGATGTCGCGCATCATCACCGGGGTCAGACCGGTGTCTTCCATGTTCCGGCACGGCGGGGGCGGTTCGACGCCGGAAGCCGGGGTCGGGGGTGTCTCCATTTTCATTCGGTCTGCTCGCTGCCTGATTTTTTTCCCAAATGTTTCCGCTTTGCGTCTTCGGGCCGACCAAAACCCCGTATAGTCCGGGGCAAGGTGGCCGAAGCACCATCAACAAAAACCAAGAACTCGGCGAAAAGAGGGCGGAATGGGCAAGACAAATGGTAAAATGCTGGCGTTTTCGCTCGCATTGATGGCGATCCTGCTGGGAGGCGCGTCAATCCTGAAGGGCGCGTTCTACCTCGGCAAACACGAAGGCGACACGCTGCATCTGCTTCAGATGGTGCTGCGGATGGCCGAGGGGGACTGGCCGCATCTGGATTTCGTCACGCCCATCGGTGTCCTTGCCATCGCGCCGATCGCTTGGCTCGTCTCATTGGGTCTGGGTGCCGGTCACGCGATCCTGTGGTCGCAGGTGATCGTCGCCGCAGTCGCACTGCCCGCGACATGGTACGTGGCCAAGACGCGCTTTCAGGGGCCGTGGTCATACGTCTTTGGCGCGGTGATCCTTATCCTCATCCTCGCCCTCGTGCATGGCGAGACGACGCGGGCGGTGTCGATTTCGATGCATTACAACCGCTGGGCCTGGGCTGCGGCTTTCCTTGCCATTGCGACCGCCGTGATGCCTGCGCAGGGCGGCAACCGGACGGCGGATGGCGTCGTGATCGGTGTCGCGATGGCGTTTCTGCTCTTGACCAAGGCGACCTATCTGATCGCCTTTCTGCCCGCCGTGCTGGTCGCGCTGATCGGGCAAAAGGCGTGGCGCACGGTCGGTTTCGGGCTTGTGGCGGGCGTCGCGGCGCTGATCGCCGTCACCGTGCTCGCAGGCACGCCGCTCGTCTGGCTCGCCTATCTGCGCGACCTTGCGACCGTCGCGGCCTCGGACGTGCGCACGCAGCCGGGCTATGCGTTAGGTGTCACCGTCGGCGCGCCTGCGTGGATGGGGGGGAGCCTGATGCTCATCCTGTCGGTCATCTGGCTGCGTCACGCCGGGCGCATGCACGAAGGTCTGGTGATGCTCATCCTCGTTCCCGGCTTCTTCTACGTCACCTATCAGAATTTCGGGAACGATCCCCAGTGGTTGCCGCTGTTGGGCCTGATGCTGATCGCGCTGAGGCCAGAGGCGGAGGTGCGCAACGGCTTTGGCTGGAACATGCGCGAGGTCATGACCTACACCGCCGTCGGCGCCTTTGCCTTCGGGGCGCCCAGCCTCATCAACCTCGCCTATTCGCCGTTCCGCCATCTGACCGAGGACCCGGAGACATATACCGCGCTCATCCCGGGGTCGGGCAGGCATGAGGATATCCTGACACCGACGATCCGCGCGCATCGGGTGGACGCCAAGGTGGCGATGGACGGCCCCGATACGATCTACGCACGGTTCTGGAACCCGGAGTTCCGCGAGGGTGAAGTGACCGAGTGGCGGGGTGAGGTGCTGCCCAATTGTACCGCCGAGTCTGGCACGGTGGCGTGGTTCCAGACCAATGCCGAGATGCTGGCCGAGACCGGGCTGATCGAGGGCAAGACCGCGTTCGTGGCGGACCTGCTCAATGCCTTCTGGCTCTATGGGGCGTTCGAGCCGCTGCCGGGCAATGCGCCGTGGTACTATGGCGGTCTCACCGGGCTCAAGAGTGCCGATTACGTGGTCGTGCCGCTGTGTCCGCTGTCGGTGACCACGCGCCACCTGATCCTTGGTGAGCTGGAGGCGGCGGAGGTGGGGCTGACCGAGGCCGTGCGGACCTCGGAATTCATTCTCTACGACGTGGATTGAGGGGCGGGGCTCAGGCCCCGTTCACTGCCACGACGGCGAGATAGGCGACGAGCCCGATCCCAAGGCAAAGGCCCATCGGGAAATCGTCACGCTCCCAGCTTTCCCAACCGGAAAAAGCGTTTCGGATGAAAGGGATACGCTTCGCGATCCGGTGCAGAACGAAACCGCCGAGGATCGCGGCGGCAAAGATCAGCGCGAAGGTGGAGAGATCGCCCAGGGCCACGAACGGCGCCATAGCGGCGGCGAACTTGGCGTCGCCCGCACCCAAAAGCCCGACGGCGTTCATCACGAAGCCGATCAGCAGCACCACCGCGAGGTGGGCATAGCGCCACAGGTAGTCGGGCAGGGTGATGACATCCATCAGGACAGCCACCAGACCGATCACGGCAAAGACCACGAACAGGGCCATGACGGCCTTGTTCGGGATTTTCATGCGGCTCATGTCGCTGATCGCCACCCAGATCGAGATCACGGTGGCGAAGGGCAGGACCATCAGGCCCAGAAGGGCAGGCTGGACACTTATCATCCGTTCGAGACGTTCGATTCCAGCGCCCGCATGGCGCGGACCGCTTCTTCGAAGTGCTGCGGGTGCGTGTCGATGGCCTCCTGCAACAGCGTCTTGCCGATCACCACGTCGCCCTGCTTGATCGCGGCCAGCGCCATCGTGTGCAGAAGCTGCGCGCGTTCGATCTGGCTCATGTCGACCACGGGCATGTCGTATTTGCCCTGTGCGCCACGGGCCATGACGAGGTTGTTCTTGGCGGTGAACATCGACGCGTCGTAGCTCAGGGCTTCGCCGAACAGCTTCTCGGCACCGCCGAAGTCGCCGCGCGTCAGTTTCGAGTAGCCCCAGTTGTTGAGCGTACCGGCAGGCTGCGTCGTAAGGCCCACGGCGGTCTCGTAAAAGCTGTCGGCGCGCTTCCAGTCCTGATCGCTGTCGGCCACCATCGCCTCGAGCCGGTAGCGTTCGAACGTCTCGTGAGTGGGGGGAACCTTGTCGAGTTCGGACTTGGCCTTGGCCCAGTCGCCCGCGCGGATATAGGCGTCGGCGAGGTTCACGCGATCCTCGGCGGTGCCTTCGGGGCCATTCGCCACCTCGGACCAGACGGCGGCGGCCTCGGAGGCCTTGCGCGCCTTGACCAGCGACTGCGCCAGCCCGCGTTTGAAATCGACACGTTCGGGCGCTTGCGCCGAGGCGCGGCGGAAATAGGCCACGGCCTCTTCGGGGTCGCCCACGGTCAGCATGATGTCGTTGAGGTTGGATTCGTCGATGACGTTCACGCCTGCGACTGCACGCTCGACCTCTTCATCGCTCATCCGGCTTTCACAGCCGGCGAGCGCGACGAGCCCGATCAGGGCGGCGGACACGACTAAGGGATGGCGCATGGCCTGTATCCTTTTCCTGCTCTCCTCGGCGGATCCGCTTTTTGGTCTGCAGCACCGTTTTCGGCGTCTATCGCGTCCCGAGCAGGAGGTAGTCTCCGCGCCCACGACGCATCAGGGCGAATTCCGCTTGTTCTTCTTCGCCATCATAAGTGACGTTTTCTTGTTTTGATAGCGCGAGGTTTAGGTTTTCGCGTATGGAGTCCGATTTGCCACTGTCTGCTCCGAAGGCGATCTTGAAGACGCGCACGGCCTCGCCGACATTGCCGGTTTCCATCAGGACGACGCCCAGATTGTTCCAGGCGGGGGCGAAGGTCGGGTCGTCCTCGACCGCCTGGCGCAGCAGGCGTTCGGCCTGACCCAGACGCCCCAGATAGAGGTTGGCCGACCCCATCGCCGACAGGGTGTCGACGCTGATCCCATCCTCGGCGGCGGCGCGCAGATAGGCCTTGAGCGCGAGTTCGTATTCGCCTGCTTCCATCAGCCGGTGCCCGACGATGAGCCCGTCGACGCTGTCCCCGCCCGCGACGTTCACGTCCGGGGCATAGGCGTTGCCGCCCCGGTTCCCCAGACCATCTGCATTCTCGCAGGCCGCGAGTGCGAGACCCGCCACGAGCATTGCGATAAGTGTTTTGCCTGTCCGTGCCATGCGGCGCGTCCCTTGTTTTTCTGCAAGGGCGCGCTGCTGACCCGCGCCCTAGAAGCTGATGTTTTGCAGCGTCTTATACACTTCGTAGACGGAGGGGCCGATCAGAATGATGAGAAGCGGCGGCACCGTCAGCATCATTGTGGCAAGGGTCATCTTGGTGGGCAAGGTGTTTGCCTTTTCTTCGGCCCGCATCACGCGCTTGTCACGCATTTCCCCGGCATAGACCCGCAGCGCCTCGGCAATCGACGTACCGAAGCTGGTCGACTGGATCAGCACGGTGACGAAGGACTGCACATCGGTCACGCCGCAGCGTTCGCCCATGTCGCGCAGAACCTGAATACGGTCCTTACCGGCCTTGAATTCCCAGCTGACGATCTCGAACTCGTCGGCGAGCGCCGGATAGCCTGCGCGGATTTCCTTTGAGACGCGGATGATCGACTGATCGAGCGATTGACCGGCCTCGACGCAGACCAGCATCATGTCGAGCGCGTCGGGGAAGCCATTGGTGATCTCTTCCTTGCGGCTGTCGACGCGGCGCGTGACCCAGTATTTCGGGGCGACATAGCCCACGGCACCGGGGATGAGCACAGTCATGATCATCTTCTGGGTCGTGGTTTCACCGTCATTGGTGATGAAGGCATAGATCAGGCCCGCGAAAAGGAGGCCAAGGCCGAGCGAAAACTGCGCGAAGTGATAGGTGCGCACCGCGTTCTTGCCCGGATAGCCCGCCTGCAACAGACGCAGTTGGATCGCCGAGTATTCTTCGCTGTCCTCGGGTTCGAGGAAGCTTTTGTACTTTTCGAGCTTTTCGCCCATCCCGCCGCTGTTGTTGCGACGCAGGGCCATATGCTCGTCTTCCAGTTCCTTCTGGCTCTTCTTAAGCTTGTTCAGCGGATCTTCTTCGCGCTTCAAGAGCAACGGCAGCGTACCGACGATCAGGAGGAGACCCAGACCGCCGAGCGCCATGAGCGGCCCGAAGGGACCGAACTGATCGGTCAGCAGGGATGTGAGTTGGTCGATCATCGTTTGAGCCTCACACCTTGATGTTCGTCAGCGCCTTCATCACGAAGTAGTTCGCGATGAGAAAGCCGAGACAGACGAGGGCGGCGGGAATGAAGAACCCGGTCTCCTTCACGTCGTCGTAGTAGTTGGGCTGGATCACGTTGATCATGACTATGGCGAGGATCGGGAAGCCGGACAGGAAGGTGCCGGACCATTTCGCCTCGGCGGTGATCGCTTTCACGCGGCGGAAGAGCTTGAAGCGCGAGCGGATCACCTTGGCCAGACCGTCGAGGATTTCGGCAAGGTTGCCGCCCGAGGTCTGCTGAATGGTCACGGCCACGGCGAGGAAGCGCAAATCCTGCATGTCCATACGCTCGGCCATCGCCTTGAGGCTGTCGCCGATGTCGCGGCCATAGGCGCTTTCATCCGCGATGATGCCGATTTCCGAACCGAGCGGATCGGGAACCTCCTTGGCCACGATCTGGATCGCGGAGGAAAAGGGGTGGCCGACGCGCAAGCTGCGCACCATGAGTTCGACGGCGTCGGGAAGCTGCTCTTCGAACATGGCCATGCGTTTCTTGGCCTTGCCGTTGATCCAGACATAGACCCCGCCAACGCCCATCGCGATGGACAAAAGGATACGCACGCCGGTGCCCGCGCTGGTGCCCATCGTCAGGCCGAGATAGGCGACGACGGACAGGCCGCCCATCAGCATCAGAATCTGTTGCGGCGTGAAGGCGATGTTGGCCTTTTGCGCCTTGTCGGCTAGCAGCGAGTAAAGCGGCAGGCCCTTGGCGTTCATATGCTGGTGCATCTCCTTGCGGAGTTGTTCCAGCACCTGTTCGCGATGCGCGCCCTTTTCGAGCATGTCGAGGCGGCGGTTCACGCGGCTGTTCAGGCTGATCGATTTGCCGAAAACGGTCAGATAGATGCCTTCGACCAGCAGAAGCACGGCGATGAAGATGACGCCGTAGATGATGATATCTGTCGAGAACGGCATCCGCGTTACTCCGCAGCCAGAGGTTCGAAGATGGAGGCGGGCAGGTTGTAGCCCCACTGGCGGAAGCGTTCGGAATAGTGCGAGCGCACGCCGGTCGCGTTGAAGCGGCCGATGATCTTGCCTTCCGGCGTCAAGCCGAGGCGCTCGTAGCGGAACACCTCCTGCATCGAGATGACGTCGCCTTCCATCCCCGTGATCTCGGTGATCGAGACCATGCGGCGCGAGCCGTCCTGAAGGCGGCTGGCCTGCACCATGAGGTTCACAGCGGACGAGATCTGCGAACGGATCGCCTTGATCGGCATTTCGATACCGGCCATTGCGACCATGTTTTCAAGACGCGAGACCGCATCACGGGCCGAGTTGGCGTGGATCGTGGTCATGGAGCCGTCGTGGCCGGTGTTCATGGCCTGCAGCATGTCGATGACTTCTTCGCCGCGCGTCTCGCCGACGATGATGCGGTCGGGGCGCATCCGCAGGGCGTTTTTCAGACAGTCGCGCTGGCTCACGGCACCTTTGCCCTCGACGTTGGCCGGGCGGCTTTCCATCCGGCCCACGTGGGTCTGTTGCAGCTGAAGTTCCGCCGTATCCTCGATCGTCAGGATGCGTTCGGAGTTGTCGATGAAGGACGAGAGCGCGTTGAGCGTGGTGGTTTTACCAGAACCTGTACCGCCCGAGACGATGACGTTCAGGCGGCAGGCGACGGCGGCCTGCAGATAAGCGGCCATCTCTTCGGAAAAGGCGCCGAACTGGACCAGATCGTCAATCGCCAGCTTGTCCTTTTTGAATTTACGGATCGAGACGAGCGAGCCGTCCACCGCGATCGGCGGCACCATCGCGTTGAAACGCGAGCCGTCTTTGAGACGGGCGTCGACCGACGGATTCGATTCATCGACGCGGCGGCCCACGGCGGAGACGATCTTGTCGATGATGCGCAGAAGGTGACGCTCGTCCTTGAACGTGACGTCGGTGAGGCTGAGCTTACCGGCGCGTTCCACGAACACCTGTTTCGGACCGTTCACGAGAATATCGTTCACGGTGTCGTCTTTCAGAAGCGGTTCGAGCGGACCGAGACCGGTCACTTCGTCGAAGAGTTCCGAGTTCAGGGTCTGACGTTCTTCGCGGTTCAGAACCACGTTCATGTCGGACAGAACCTCGGACGCGATCGACTGGATCTCGGCGCGCAGTTCCTTTTCCGGTGCGGTTTCCAGAGCCGACAGGTTCAGGTTGTCGAGCAGTTGCTTGTGCAGCTCGACCTTGATTTCCATCAGCTTGTCGCGCCGTTTGCGCTCCTTGTCCTGCGGCGTAGGCACGGCGGCAATCTTGGGCTGAGCCTCGATCACCGGTTTGGGTGCGGGCTTGGGCGCGCTCGGCACAGGTTTCGGCGCGGCGCTTTGCGTCGGGGCGGGGGCGCTTTCGACCGTTTCCAGTTTCGGGGCCCCTCCGGTCGTCGGTTTCTGCGAACCACCGGGCTTTTTGTATTTGGAAAACACCTAACGGCTCCTATTTCCTAGCTCGCTTCTTCTTGCCTTTTTTGCCGGAGGCTTCTTCCTCCTCCTGGCTCAGGGCATGAAGCTGTTCTGCGAGTTTCTGGATTTCTTTGCGCAGCGGATTTTTCAGCGCGGCTTCGGCCAGCGGTACACCGTGGTCGCCTGCCTGCACGATCGGCTTTCCGCCGTCGGGCATCAGCAACTCGATCTGGATGTCGAGGCTTTCTGCCATCCGCTTGACCCTGCTTTTACCGTTCAAGTCCGTGAATTTCGGTGCGCGATTAAGGATATAGCGCAGCTTGTCGACCGGCAGATCCTCGGATTTCAGGGCGCGGATCATCCGCAGCGTGTTCTGGGCCGACCGCATGTCAAGCTCGACGGTCGCGAAATAGATATGCGCGGCCTGAAGCACGGTCTCGGTCCACTGGACCACCGCGGTGGGCATGTCGATGATGACGAAGTCGAAATTCGCCCGCGCCTTGTCGATCAGGGATTGCACGTCGCTGGGCGAGACCAGATCGAGCGGCAGCATGTCGGCGGGCGCCGTAAAGACGTGCAGGTATTCGTTGAACGTCAGAAGCGCGGCCATGAAGCTTTCGTCATCCGCCGATTCCATGTCCGACAGGAATTCGTAGATGACCTCGCGGCGCGGCAGGTCGAGATAGGTCGAGACAGAGCCGAACTGCAGGTCGAGGTCGATCAGACAGACGCGTGGGCTGTCGGCCTTGGCGACGGTCGCCAGCTCCCAGGCGAGGTTCACGGCCACGGTCGTGGCGCCGGTGCCACCGGCCATGCCATGCACGGCGATCAGCACGCCCTCGCGGTTGGTGCCAGAGGGTTGCGGCGTGTTCGGCGCGGCGGCCTGCAGCGCAGGCGTGGGCTCGGGTGCGCGCAGGCGTTGAATCGCATCGCGCAGCGCGCCATCGGGCAAGGGGTAGGGGATGAACTCTTCCGCGCCGACCTTGAGAAGCTGGTGCAGGGCGATCGGGCTCACCTCTTCGGCGATCACGATGGCCTTGATGCCCCGTGCGGCGGCCTGACGGATTACTTCGGCGATCTGGGCGAGATTGGCTTCGTCCTCCTCATCCATCGCAATGGCGATGAATTCGAGACTTTCGCTGTCGGGCTGCTCGAAAAAGGCAAGTGCATCGGCGATGGACAGATCACCCCAGGTTTCACCCAGCTCGACTTCCATATCCTCGATGAGCAGATCGAACGCCTGCACGTCACGCGAGATCGTGCAGGCGACGATCGGTGCCGGCTCCTGATCTAGCATTGCTGCGCTCCCACTCATGCCTCGTTCCTTTCCGTTCGGCCACCCGATGGCGGGTGCACGGTTCATCCGCGCCTCCCCGGGGCGACCGCCACACGACTCGGTCGTGCGGACTACTCGCAAGGTCAGAATTTCACCGCCAAGTTGGGCGACATTTTGTCGGAACTCGCGAAATTATGCGGTGTTTTGAGACGATGCTGGGGCAACGGCCGAAGCTGTTTCGCAAGCGGAAATGGCGAAACAATAAGGGCCGGAGTGGTTCCGGCCCTGTAACATTCTGATTAGTAGGTTTTTTTCCGACCCAGATCAGCCGCCGCTTGCCGCAGCGGTCAATTCTGAAAGACCTCCGGCGGCCGGCGGTACTTCGGTCGCAGACTGCACATACTCGCGGAACACGACTTCGGCGTATTTGCCATTGAGGATCAGGGGGTTGTCCTGAACGAAGCCCGAAACCTCGGTCACGGTGCGCCGGTTGCGGCGCTCGCGGTCCTGCGTCGGGATCAGCGGTTGCGTTTCGCCATAGGTAACGACGGCCTCGACCCGTGCGCGGCTGATGCCCTGCGTTGCGAAATAGGCGACCACCGCCTGCGCCCGGCGCAGGCCGAGCTGGCGGTTGTAGGCGTCGGAGCCGACCTTGTCGGTGTGGCCGTAGACCCGGAAGCGGACTTCGGGGAATTGTTTGATGAAATTCGCCTGACGGGCGAGGATCTGACGCGCCTCGCCGTCGAGCGCGGTCGAGTTGAACGCGAAGTTCACCGTGTCCGGCACTTCGCGGTTGAAGCGTTCAGCGAGGTCGACGACATAGCTGCGCTGCCCGGTCTGAACCAGATAGTTGTGCTCGGTCGCGGTCCCGAATGCGGCCCGGTCGGGGATCGCGCCTGCTTCGCCCGAATAGGATTTGTCGGTGGCACATCCCGCCATGAGGGCGAGGACCGATGTGGTCGCGACGATTTTTGCGCCTGTACGAATGGCCATCCTCAATCCTCCATCACGTAGCCGTAGGAGCCGGTGAAATCCTGCCGCGCCACTTCGCCCGCCGCGCCCGATGTCGGACGGTTGGGGGCGGCGGTGTTGCCGCGCAGGAACAGATCGGCTTCGGAGGGCGGCCGCACCCGGTCGGTGGGCAGCGCCAGCGCTTCGCCACGGGTGGGCGTCACGAGGTGCGGGGTGATGATGATGACGAGTTCCGACTGGCTGCGTTCGTAATCCGCCGAGCGGAAGAGGGCGCCGAGGATCGGCACGTCGCCCAGCCACGGCACCTGACCGTTCAGGTCGCGGAAGTCGTCCTGCAAAAGGCCCGCGATGGCAAAGCTCTGTCCGTCGCGCATCTCGACCGTGGTCGACGTTTCGCGGCGGCGGAACGCGTTCACGGCAATGGCGCCGTCACCATAGGTGACCGAGTTGTCGAGACCCGACACCGAGGCGGTCAGCTGCAGGTTGATGATGTCCTGATCCACCACGCGGGGGGTGAAGGTCAGTTCGACACCGAAGGGTTTATAGTCGATGACGACCGCGCCGTTTTCCTGAACCGAGGGGATCGGGTACTCGCCACCGGCGAGGAAGCTTGCCTGCTGGCCGGACAGGGCGGTGAGGTTCGGTTCCGCGAGCGTGCGGACCATGCCTTTGTTTTCAAGGGCTTCCAGCATCACCGCGAATTGCAGCGCGCCGGCGTTGAAACCAAAGGTAAAGGCGCCGGTGCGGTCGTTGCCGGTCGCGATCAGATCGCCGGCCGAAGCGGCGTTCAGGTTGTCCTGGTTGCCCAGAGCGCCGGTGCCGATCGAACCACCCAGACCGTTGACGGTCGTGCCGAAGCCCAGCGAGGACGACAGCGACTTGGTCACCGAGCGTTGCATTTCGGCGAAGCGGACCTTGAGCATCACCTGCTGGGTGCCGCCGACCGACATCAGGTTCGAAACCTTGTCGGGGGCGTAACGGCCCGCGAGATCGAGCGCGCGGTCGAGCGCAGCCATCGACGACACGGTGCCGGAGAGCACGATGCCGTCGTTCGCGGTGCGCACTTCGATGGGTTCACCCGGAAGGATCTGGCGCAGGCGTTCCTTGAACTCGGAAAGATCCGGCGTGACCTGCACCTCGACGTTCGAGATCAGCGTCCCGTCCGGGGCGAGCAGCGTCAGCGTGGTGCGCCCCTGCGACTTGCCGAGCACATAGATCGTTCGGTCCGACAGGGTCGAAATGTCGGCGATGCCCGGGTTCGCGATCGAAATCTCCGCAAAGGGCTGGTCGCTTTCGACGACCACGGCGCGGTTCATCGGAACATTGAGCGTCTCGGCGACGCCCCCGTCCATCACGCGCAAAGACTGCGCCATGCCCGGAAGCGGCGCAGTGATCCATGAGAGCGCCAGCCCGGTGAGGGCGGCCTTCACATATCTATCAAATCCCATGTGATCCTGCCTCTCCGATCACGTACATACTGCTCTGGTCCCGTCGCACGTTGGCGTCGGTCTTCATCGTATTGGCCCAATTTTTAGGGTCCGCCTGTATCGGGCATCTGTCCGGTTTGTCCGGATCGTTTCGCCCATATTGCCGTCACCATGCGACAGTTTTCAGTTTATTGCAAGAATCAAGGACTTGGCGCCCTTCATTGCTGTGGGCGACCCGCAACATAGCGGATCGCCCGACTGTCCCTCGAAAGGCTGTGGATCAGTTGGTCGGGCAGGGGACGGGCACTTCGACCGTCTCGGCGCCCTTGCGGGTGCGGATGGTGCAGACCTTTTCGCGTACCGGTGCCTCGACTTCGGCGGTTTCGATGCCCAGAAGCATGTTCTGGTCGATCTCGACCGCTTCCGCGACGGTTTCATCCTGTGCGCCGACCAGCGACAGAGCCATGCGGCCCGTGGCCTGTGCTTGAGCAAGCGCGGCCACCTGCTGCGGCGTTGCCTCGATCGTCACGGTTCGCGCCACGGTGGGGGCAGTGCGGTCAGCGTCGGCCGTCTGGTCGATGGCAATGATGCGGATGTTGGTGTCGATCAGCTTGGTCACCTCCTGCGAGGTCACGCTGTCGGACGAGCCGCGGCCGGTCCAATAGATGTCGACCCGGTCGCCGGGGCGCAGGAAGCCGGACACGCCCGAGGCCACGTCGACCCGGATCGCAAACGCGCGCATACCAGAGCCAAGGCGCGCGGCGACACCGGCATCGGCGCCCGCGTCAGTCACTTTGACGCGAAGCAGGGCCTCGTCCTTCTCCATCGCGCGCAGAACGGTGCGGTAGCGCTTTTCACCTTGGGGAAAGACCTCTTCCTCAGTCTTGAACGCGCCTGCCGGGATCGCGTCGACCGGGAAGCGCACGCGCCGGATATTCTCTTCCGTCACCTGATCGCCATAGGCCAGGGTGTCGTTCACGACATAGATTTCGACCGTCTCGACCATCTGGGCCCGCGCCGCGCGTTCCTGATCGAGCGCGGCTTGATAGTTCCCGATATAGTCGCGGGCCATATAGACGGCAAAGCCCGCAAGCCCGACGCCCACGATCAGAACCAATCCAAATACTGCTCGCATATCGTTTCCTTTCCCATGCTGACCGGCACTCCGGCAGTCAGGTTTCCATTACCGTCATCGCCGTAGAATGCGGCGAAAATCTGGACAAACCGTGAAGTATGGAAGATTTCTTTAAATTCCGCGACAATGGGTGTCTCAGAAATGGGAAAGGGCCGCGTGTGTGAACGCGGCCCAATTCGAATGTAAGTTGGGGCTTATCAGCCGCCGTGCTCCATGATTTCCATGTTGCCGAGTTCCGACGAGATGGTGTCGGCGAGCGAGGTGGTGCCGCCGGAGACCGAGGTCAGAACAGCGATGCCGAGGCCCACGATGGCGGCGGTCAGCACGACCCAGTCGACGGTGACGGCGCCGTCTTCGTCTTTCTTGAAGCGGTTGATGAAGTTGACGAGTTTCATGTGTGTATCTCCTGTTAACCTGTGTGAAGCGCCGGCGATCAGCCGCCGTGCTCCATGATTTCCATGTTGCCCAGCTCGGACGAGATGGTGTCGGCGAGCGAGGTGGTGCCGCCGGAAACCGACGTCAGAACCGCGATGCCGAGGCCCACGATGGCGGCCGTCAGAACGACCCAGTCAACAGTCACCGCACCGTCTTCTTCAGCGCGAAATTTATTGGCAAGCTTGAACAGTTTCATCTTTTGTCCCTCCGAAAAGTTTTCAGCTCAGTTTCACTCACACCTTGCAGAAACCTTCGAACCGCCTGTGAACCGATCCTCTGCCCTGCTTGGCATGGTTGGAATTTGCCCCCCGATTTGGGCACGAATTTGGCAGGGTTGGTACGTTTTTGGACGGGTTGGTAGAAATCGTTAAATTCTGGATAACGCGTTGAATGTACGATATAAAAAAGTTCATAATTTTACTGGTCGCGTAGATCTTGCGGTGCGGAATCGACCAAAGGTAAGAAAAACTGGCCCTTCGAGTCCGAATTTGCGAAGATGCCTGAAAAGAAAACAACGAGGCAGTGCAGGTTTTCGCGACATGCGGACCGTGACGATCATCGCGATCGGGATTCTGGGGCTCATCTGGGGCCCCCAGTCGGGCTTTGCGCAGGATGCCGACTTCACCTTCAAACGCGTGCCCGTACCGCAGGCGGGGACCACGCGGCGCATCACCGTTCAGATCGATCCCGCCGAACAGGCCCGCGCGCGCGCGGAGCTCGAAGCGCGTGCCGCCGCCCGGGCGGCAGAAGAAGCGGCGGCGGCCGAGGCCGGAACAAGCGAGGGCGCGCCAGACGACACGCCGCGCAGCGGTTACGAATGGTTCTGGGCCAGCGTTTCGCCCGAACTGGATCAGGCTGGCCCCGCGAACGTGATGAAGGCGCTCGAAACCCTGACAGGGCGTGCCGACCTACAGACCCCACGGCTCCAGACGCTTCAGGACATCGCCAAGGCCTATGGCCCGGACATTCTGCTCGCCACCATCGGCACCGACATATCGCCCGCGCTCGTGGTCGCGCTGATCTCGGTCGAAAGCTCTGGCAGTGCGACGGCGGAAAGCGAAAAGGGCGCGCGGGGGCTTATGCAGCTGATCCCGGCCACCGCCGAGCGGTTCGGCGTCATGGATGCGACCGACCCTTCACAGAACATTAAGGGCGGTGTGAAATACCTCGGATGGCTGATGGAGCACTTCGGGCGTGATCCGATCCTGACGCTGGCGGGCTACAACGCCGGTGAAAATGCGGTGACACGGCACAATGGGGTTCCGCCCTATGCCGAGACGCGCGCCTATGTGCCCAAAGTGCTCGCCGCCTGGCAGGTGGCGCGGGGGCTGTGCCTGACGCCACCGGAACTGATGACCGACGGTTGCGTGTTCGCCGTCAATGGAGCGTGACTTGATGGTGGACGGCGGGATGCCGACGAAGGTCGAAACCAAACCGCTCGTGCTCGATGTCGACGGGACCTTTCTGCGCACCGACCTGTTGTTCGAAACGTTCTGGGCCGGGCTGGGCCAAGCGCCGATCCAGACGATCCGCGCGGTCTTCGCCCATTTGACCGATCCGGCGCGGCTCAAGGCCGAGCTTGTTGCCATCACGAGGGTTCGCACCGATCTGATGCCAGTGAACCAAAGCGTGCTGCGCGAGGTCGAGGTGGCGCGGGACGCGGGGCGCGAGGTCGTGCTGGCCTCGGCTTCCAACGTGGCGCTCGTGGAACGTCTGGCCGCCGATCATGGATTGTCGCCCCGCGTGTTCGCGTCGAGCGAGAGCCACAACCTCAAAGGCCGCCGCAAGGCCGCAGCGCTGGTCGAGGCTTATGGCGAGGCCGGGTTCGACTATGCGGGCAACGATACGGTCGACCGCGCGGTCTGGTCCCACGCAGACCGCGCATTGGTCGTGGGCGATCCGGCGTCTGCCAAGCTGCTCGAAGGGCAGGGTAGGCCGGTGACACGCATCGACGGCGGCTGGTCGCCGCGCGGCGTGCTCAAGGCGCTGCGCCCGCACCAGTGGGTCAAGAACGTGCTTCTGTTCGTCCCGGTGCTGGCCGCGCATGATTTCACATGGTCGACCCTGATCGCGGTTCTGTTCGGCATGCTGGCGTTCTCATTCGCCGCAAGCTCGATCTACGTGGTCAACGATCTGCTCGACCTCGAGGCCGACCGGTTGCACGTCAAGAAAAAGCACCGGCCCTTTGCCTCAGGCGCGGTGCCGATTTCGGTGGGGATGGCTGCGGGGGCGGGCGTGGGCCTTGCCGCGCTCATCATCGCGGCCCTGCTGTCGCCGTCCTTTCTGGCGGTGATCGTCGGTTACATGATCCTGTCGCTCGCCTATTCGCTGAAGCTCAAACGCCTGCGCTGGATCGACATCGCCGTGTTGGCGAGCCTCTATACGATCCGGGTCGTGGCGGGGGCCTATGCCTCGGGCGTCGACGTATCCGGCTATCTGCTCGCTTTCATTTTTCCCGCATTCCTGACGCTCGGCTGCGTCAAACGCCTGACCGAGGTCACGCTCGCCACGGGCGACGAACGTCTGCCCGGGCGCGGCTATGGCAAGCCCGACCGCCCCGATCTGCTCAACGTGGCGATCCTCGGCATGGTCGGCGCCTTGGTCAGCTTCTTTCTCTACAGTTTCACGGATCAGGCCGTCGCGCTCTATCCGACGCAGTGGCTGGTCTGGGCCGCGCTCCTGCCCATCGCATGGTGGCTCATCCGCATGGTGCGGTTGGGGTATTACGGCAAGCAGGACCACGACCCGATCGTCTTCGCGATGAAGGACAAGCGCGGGCTCGGCTTTCTGATGATCGCCATCGCGATGCTGTTTCAGGCCGCCGGTCTGTGGGAGGAGTGGGTGAGCGCGGCTTTTCGCTGATCGCCCCGCCCGAAACCGCTAGCTTCGGGGTGCCGGGGGCTGACCTCGCCGCCGCGCTGACGGACATGCTGAAAGACCCCGCCGTGGCGGAGGTCGACATCCATTTCGCGGGGCCGGGGTGCTACGCCGCGCGCGCGGTCAGATCGACAGCTTTTTGAAGATCGGTTCCGGCACCGACTTGATGATCGTCATGATGATGCGCCAGAAGAAAGGCGTGTAGATCGTGTTCTTCTTCTTTTCGACGGCCTTGAGGATGTCCGCCGCCACATCCGCCGGGTCGGCGACAAGGAACATCCCCTCGATCCCCCATGTCATCGCGGTGTCGACGAAGCCGGGCTTCACCGTGACCACATGGCCGCCGGAACGGTTCAGGCGATTGCGCAGACCGGCGAGGTAGGTATGAAAGCCCGCCTTGGCCGAACCGTAGACGTAATTCGACAGCCGCCCCCGGTCGCCCGCGACCGATCCGACACCTACGACGGTTCCGCCCGCGCGCGCCTCGATCACCGGGGCCAGCATGTGGAGGAACCGGGCCGGGCCGGTGAAACTGTCCTGCACCGTGCCGTCGATCAGCGCGGCGTCCACGTCGACCGCCTCCTGTGTCGGCATCGAACCGACGAACACCGCCGCGTTGATAAGGCCCTCTTCCCCCTGCGCCGCGGCGATAATCGCCGAGAAGGTCGAAGGATCGCGCGCGTCGAACTTCACCGCCTGCGCCTTGGGCGCGCCACGCGCCATCAGATCGGCGGTGGACCCTTTCAGGTCCTCCATATCGCGCCCGGCCAGATAGACGGTCGCGCCGCGCTCGGCCACCGCGCGCCCAAAGGCCCGCGCCATCGACGAGGTCGCGCCGAGGATGATCCATGTCTCATTCATGCTTTGCTCCTCAGTTCGAGCCGCCGCACCATATCGTTGATGAGGGCGCCTTCCGGGTCGGCCTTGTCCGCCTCGGCCGCCCAATCCTGCCATTCCGGGTACATGCCCTTGATCGTGTCACCTGTGGCGAGGCTGTCCTTGGCCAGATAGAGCCGCCCGCCGGCCTCCGCCGTCATCGCCTCCAACGCGGCGATCAGCTTGGTCGCCTTGGTCCGGTTCGGGAAATCGACGGCGAGCGTATAGCCCTCCATCGGGAAACTCAGCATGCCCGCGCGCCTGTCGCCCATGCGCTTGAGCACCACGAGGGGGGAGGCGAGGCCGGAGCGGCTGATCTTGGTCATCATGTCGCGCAGAGCGTCGGTCTTGTCGGGCGGCACCACGCATTGGAACTGGTGGAAGCCTGCCTTGCCGTAAAGCTTGGTGATCCCGTGGACCTTGTCGAGCGGGAAGAAGAAATCCTCCATCGGCTTGTCCGAGGTCTTGCCGCCCTCAGGAATGCGCCTGAGGTAACCCTCATTAAAAGCCCGCGCGAATAGGCCGTTGGAAAAGAGCCCGATGTTGAACGGCACCGACTTGGGCTTGGCCCGCGACGGCAGCCGTTCGTCCGACAGGTCCGCCTCTTCCAGAATGCCGCGCCCCATTTTGCGCCCGCGCGCCTGCGCGTCGATCCAACTGACCGCATAGGGCGCGGTCGAGGCCTCCAGCGCGTCGATCTGTTCGTCCCAGTCGTCAAGCCGCCGCTCGGTCACGCGCATCGCGGTGCCGAGGCAGGGCATCATCTGGATCTTGGCCGACAGGATCACGCCGGTCTGGCCGATCCCGCCCAGCGTGGCCCGGAACAGGGTCTTGTTGTGGCTGGGCGACACGGTGACACGCTTGCCATTGGTGAATAGCGCGATGGACAGCACGTGCTCGCCAAAACTACCCGCAACATGATGGTTCTTGCCGTGAACGTCGTTCGCGATGGCCCCGCCCAGCGTGCAGAACCCAGTGCCGGGGACGACCGCAGGCGTCCAGCCGCGCGGCGCGAAGAGGCGCATGAGTTCCCCCAGACGGATGCCCGCCTCGGCCTCGACGACACCGGTTTCGGGATCGAAGCCCAGAACCTTGTCCATCCGCGTCATGTCGATGGCGCGGCCTCCGTCGTTCAGGGGCGAGTCGCCGTAGGAGCGCCGGTTGCCAAATGCCGGTGCCGGGGTCTCGGACATGATCCGCGCCAGTGACGAGGCGCGTTCGGGCCGCGCGATTTCGCCATGTGCGGTGTGGACCCGGCCCCAGCCGGAGTAATCAGCGGTTTTCCAGAGCATGCTGCGCTTTCTTCGAATGTTTTTCGGCCACGGGGAACAGGACGAGCCCGATCCCGATGGCGAACCAGAGTGTCGTGACGCGGATGATCGCGGTGGCGGGCAGGCTGGTCTCGAGCCCCACGCCTTCGAGTGTGAGAAGCGCGACCATCGCCGCCTCGGCCCCGCCGACGCCGCCGGGCGCGCCGGTCAGACCGCCCGCGAGCGAGGCAAAGACGAAGATCGCGATGGCCTTGGCCACGCCGATGTCGGCGCCCATCCAAATCAGAAGCAGGTGAAAGGCATATCCTTCGGCGAACCAGCCGACGAGCCCGATGACGAGGGCGAGGGCGGTCAGACCGGGGGCCGAGAACACCTGAAGTGACCGCGCGGCCCGGCGCACCTTGGCGAAGAGCCGGGGCAACCGGCCCAGCAAGCGGTGCCCCCAGATGGCAATCTTCTCAAGCAACGTAGGCCGTGTCACCACAAGCGCCCCGATCAGGGCGAGCACGGTAACGGGGATGCCGCCCGCGATCCCGGTCGCGGAAAACGCCAGCGCGATCCCGAGGATCAGCCCCATCGCGGCAAGGTCCGAGGCGCGGTCGACCAGCACGAGCGGCGCGGTACGTTCGAAACTCCACCCCGTCTCACGCCCGATCCAGCGCATCCGCACCAGCTCGCCGACCCGACCGGGGGTGACGCTCATCGCGAACCCGCCCAGAAAATGCAGAAAGTTGGCGAAAACGCTGAGACCCAGCCCGAGTTTGACCGCGAACATATGCCAGCGTAGGCCGCGCAAAAGATAGTTCGCGAGGGATAGCGCGAGCAACGCTGCGAACTGCCACAGGCTCAGCTTGGCGAGCTGGGCCTTGGTTTCCTCCCATCCCGTGGCCGCCGCCGCACCGATCAGCCCGGCCACCACCAGCACGAACAGCCCGAGCAGAAGCGCGGTGTCACGCCACCGTTTCTGCGGTCGCTCGGTTCGAGTGTGGAAAGGCATGCCTGCTGAATTCGTACGCGTCATCGTCATTGGTCGCTCGTTAGCGACATATTGGGGCGACAATATGATGGTGTTTCCAATTTGGCGACAATTCAAACGAAAAGCCCGCATCCCCTTCTTCGGTCTGAAAATACCTCAGGAGAGCGCGAGAGGGCAGCGCCCTCTCGCCCGCCGGTGCCGTTTGCGGACCGGGTCACAGACTCAGAGGCATGTGACGGTTCACGTCTTTATAAAGCAGGTAGCGGAACGGTTCCGGGCCACCTGCGTAACAGGCCTGCGGGCAGAAAGCGCGCAGCCACATATAGTCGCCCGCCTCAACCTCGACCCAGTCCTGATTGAGCCGGTAGACGCCCTTGCCCTGAAGCACGAACAGCCCGTGCTCCATGACATGGGTTTCCATGAACGGGATCACCGCGCCCGGTTCCAGCGTGACGATGGTCACGTGCATATCGTGGCGCACGTCGAGCGGATCGACGAAACGGGTCGTCGCCCATTTGCCCTCGGTCCCCGGCATCGGGTGGGGCGCGTGGTCACGTTCGTTGGTGACGAAAGCTTCCGGCATCTCGATACCTTCGACCTTGTCATAGCGTTTGCGTATCCAGTGGAAGAACGCGGGCATATCGCCCTGGTTCTCGATCGACCAGTCGGTGCCGGGGGGGAGGAAAGCATAGCCGCCCGGACCCATCCGGTGAATGTCGCCCGCGATGTTCAGCCACAGCTCGCCCTTGGTCACGAAAAGCACGCCCTGGGCCTCTGGGTTCAACTCTGGCTGGCCGGAACCACCACCCGGACCGACCTCCATGATGTAATGCGAGAAGCTCTCGGAGAACCCCGTCATCGGCCGCGAAATCACCCAGACCTTGGTGTTGCCCCAGAACGGCAGCGCGATCAGAACGATGTCGGTCATTGTGCCGCGCGGGATCACCGCATAGGCGTCGGTGAAGACGGCTTTCCCGGTGCTCGCGGTCATCAGGTCGGATTGCGGGGGGAGGCCCCCCGGCGGCGTGGCGTAGGTGCGCGTGGTCATTGGTTTCCTCGGTGACCCGACGTCTATACGCGGGGATTTGATCATAGCCAAGGGGGCCGCACTTTGCAGGTGCAGCATCATGAGATAGGGTCGGGGCATGAGCGAGACGATTGATCTATTCGTAATCGGCGGCGGCGTGAACGGCGCGGGGATCGCCCGTGACGCAGCGGGGCGCGGGTTGCGCGTGTCGCTGGCCGAGATGAACGATCTGGCGAGCGCGACCTCGTCGGCCTCGTCCAAGCTGATCCACGGCGGTCTGCGCTATCTCGAGTTCTACGAATTCCGGCTGGTGCGCGAGAGCCTGCAGGAGCGTGGGAAACTGCTGGCCGCGATGCCGCATATCGCTTGGCCCATGCGGTTCGTGCTGCCGCATCATTCGGGCCTGCGCCCGGACTGGATGCTGCGGTCGGGCCTGTTTCTGTATGATCGCCTCGGGGGCAAAGGCCTGCCGGGCACGAAACGGATCGACCTGCGCAGGCATCCCGCAGGCCAGTTGCTGAAGCCTTCGTTCCGCAATGGGTTCGAGTATTCCGACGCGTGGGTCGACGACGACCGCCTCGTCGCCCTCAACGCCCGCGACACCGTCATGCGCGGCGGTCGTATCCTGACGCGCGCCAAGGTCGTGGCCACC
>JAYZLL010000010.1:0-23208 GCA_036154315.1 Pseudomonadota bacterium | reverse complement strand
TCAGCTCGTGGTGGGGGGGGTGGGGGGGGGCGGGCGGGCGCCCCCCCCCCCCCCCCCCCCGGGGGGGGGCGCCCCCCCCCCACCCCCGAGGTTTTTTGAAACGAAGAAGAGGGGCGCGGGTCAGAGGCCCCAGAGGGCGCGCGCGCCCATCCAGAGGCCCATGCCCAGCATCATCAGGTTTTCGGTGAGCGATACGAAGCCGAGGGGCACGTTGGACGATCCGCCGACGCAGGCGCATTTGAGTTCGCGTCTGTCGATATAGACCGCCTTGATGACGGAAGCCGCGCCGATGGTGCCGATGAAGATCGCCACGGGGGCCGAGATGATCGTGAGCGCGCCTGCGACCATCAGGATACCCGCCAGCGCCTCGCCGAACGGGTAGAGATAGCCGTAGCGGACCCAGCGTTTGGCGAGCAGGTCGTAGTTCAGGAACATGGTCGAGAAGCTTTCGACGTCCTGTAATTTCTGCACGGCGAGGAAACACATCGAGATCGCGATGAACCATTCGAAGGCGCGCAAGGAAAGGATCGTTTGATACGTGAACCAGCTGAGGCCCAGCGCCATGAGGGCGGCGACCGAGAAGATCGCGATCACCGGCTGATAGCTCGTCTCGCCTTCGTCCTTCACCGGTTTGTCGAAGAACGCCCTGAGGTCGTCGTAGCCCCCGATCCGTTCGCCGTCGATCCATGTCTGCGGCGTGGTTTCGACCCCATGCTTTGCCATGAACGCATCGGTTTCCTCGCGGGTTTCGAGGTAGTGGTCGTCGACCGTGTAGCCCTCACGCTCCAACAGGTCCTTCGACTTGAGGCCGAAGGGGCAGGTGTGTTTGGGCATCACCATGCGGTAGAGCGTGGCGGTTTTCGTCTGGGTGTCTTTCGGCATCGAATCCTCCTGACTGGGAGGATGAAACGCCCTTCCAGCGCTGGAAGGTTCCGAACCGCCGTCAGCCCTTGGCGCGCACGGTCTGCAAAAGCGGCATGAGGTTCGACATGTCCGGTCCGTGGGTCATGCCCGTGACGGCCTTGCGCAGCGGCATGAACAGGCCCTTGCCCTTGCGCCCGGTCGCCTCTTTCACCGCATCGGTCCAAGTCTTCCACGTCGTGTCGTCATAGGGCGGCGCGGGGAGGAGCGGCATGGCGGTCGCGATCATCTCGCGGTCCTCGTCCTCGATCAGCGGCTCGGCCCCATCGCGGCACAGGGTCCACCAACCTTCGAGGTCGTTCAGCGTCGTGATGTTCTCGCGCGCGACCTCCCAGAACCGGGGGGCGAGGTCGTCGGGCACGCCGAGGGCGCGAATGTCGCCCGCGACCGCGTCAAAGGGCTTGGCCGCGTTGATATGCGCGGTGAGCGGCATCAGGTCGCGTTCGTCGAATTTGGTGGGCGCGGAGCCGAAGGAGGACAGATCGAAGCCCTCGATCACCTCGTCGAGCGAGGCGCGCAGTTCCACGGGTTGCGAGGAGCCAAGACGGGCCATGAGAGAGATCAGCGCCATCGGCTCGACCCCGGCGGCGCGCAGGTCGCGCAGAGAGAGCGTGCCGAGACGTTTCGACAGCGCCTCGCCCTGCGGGCCGGTCAAGAGCGAGTGGTGGGCGAAAGAGGGAACATTCCCGCCTAGCGCCTGAATGATCTGGATCTGCGTCGCGGTGTTCGTCACGTGGTCGGAACCGCGCACCACATGGGTGATGCCGAAGTCGACGTCATCGCAGACGCTGGCGAGCGTATAAAGGAACTGACCATCGGCGCGGATCAGCACCGGGTCGGAGACCGAGGCCGCGTCGATGGAGATGTCGCCAAGGATGCCGTCGGGCCATTCGATGCGCTCGTGGTCGAGCTTGAAGCGCCACACGCCGTCGCCGCGCTCGGCACGCAAGGCGGCTTTTTCGTCCTCCGACAAGGCCAGCGCCGAACGGTCATAGACCGGGGGCTTGCCCATGTTGAGTTGCTTCTTGCGCTTGAGGTCCAGTTCGGTCGGCGTCTCGAACGCCTCGTAGAAGCGGCCCTTTTCGCGCAGCTCGTCGGCGGCGGCGTTGTAGCGGTCGAGCCGCTCGGACTGCTTTTCGACCCGGTCCCATGTCAGGCCCAGCCACTCCAGATCCTCCATGATCGCATCCGCGTATTCCTGCTTGGACCGCTCCGGGTCGGTGTCGTCGAGACGCAGGATGAACGTGCCGCCAGCCTTGCGCGCGATCAGATAGTTGAACAGCGCGGTGCGAAGGTTGCCGACGTGGATGTAGCCCGTGGGAGAGGGCGCAAAACGGGTCGTGGTCATGGGTATCTCCTTGGCTCTGCCCTTTTTCACAAGCGGCGGGGTTTGTCCATGCACTCGCGCTGGACGCGGGCGGCCCCCTGCCCCATGTAGGAAGGATGACGGATGGATTGCCCCCCTCGCTGGAAGAGATCGAGACCATTGCGCACGACACGGTCGAGGCGCTGCCCGAAGCATTTCGCGGGCCCGCGCGCGGCGTGGCGATCCGGGTCGAGGATTTTCCCTCGGACGACATGCTTGCGTCGCTCGAGATCGAAAGCCCGTTCGAGTTGACCGGGCTCTACGAGGGCATTCCGCTGACCGAAAAATCGGTCTTCGATCAGCCCTCGGGGCCGGACGTGATCTGGCTGTTCCGTCGGCCTATTCTGGATGAGTGGGCGGATCGGGGCGATGTGGAGATCGGGGCGCTGGTGGCCCATGTCATGATTCATGAGCTTGCGCACCACTTCGGCTGGTCGGATGACGACATTGCGTCGATCGACCGCTGGTGGGAATGATCAGCTGGGCGTGACCGGGTAAATCTTCGACAGATCGGTGAGGCCGGTGCGAATGATCTCGCGCAGCACGCCCTCATCCACATCTGCGATGTTTGTTCAGGTAGAGGCAGGATTTGCCCAGCTTGTACTTGCCGAGACGGTCGAGCATAGCGCCGTAGTCCTGATACCCCGGCATGATGTAGAGGACGAGGTTCGCCTTGCGCGGGCTGAACCCCGTCGCGCACATTTCGCCCTCGCGCCCGCTGTCGTATTTGTAGTGATAAGACCCGTAACCGACGATGGACGGGCCCCACATCTGCGGTGCCCAACCCGTCACCTCGCGAAAGATTTCATCGAGGCGCAGCGCGTCCGCCCGCCGCCGTTCCGGTTCGGCTCGGTCGAGGAAGGCGCGCACGTCAACGTCGGTCGGTCGGGTCTGGTTCTCGGACATCGCTCACTCACTTTGCCGTGATAGGCCCAAGCCTGCGCGTTGTCTTCCCAAGGGTCAACCGGCCCGCGTCTGACGGGAGACGACGATGACAGACATTCCAACACCTGCGCTGACCCGGCGCGGGCTGCTCTTGGGCGCGGCGTCTTTGCCGCTGGCCGCGCAGCCTGCCTCTGCCAAAGCCGATTTCATGATGCCTTCGATGACCGCCTTCAAACGGTTCAAGCTGGGTGAGTTCGACGTGGTCACGCTGCTGGCGGGTCGGGAACGTTACGAAGACCCCCACGGCACCTTCGGGCGCAATGTGTCGGACGAGGATTTCGTGGCCGCCTCGGCCGCCGCGCATATCCCGGCCGGATGGGCGCAGACGTTCTTTACCCCCACGCTGGTCAATACGGGCGAGGCGCTCGTGCTGTTCGACACGGGGCCTGAAACGGTCGGCACGATCCGCGCGCTCGAGAGCGCCGGGTACTACGTCGAAGATGTGGATGTCGTGGTTCTGAGCCATATGCACAATGACCATATCGGCGGCATCAAAGGCCCCAATTCGCTGACCTTTCCGAACGCGCGTTATGTCTGCGGCAATCTGGAATACGATGCGTGGGACGATGCCGGGAACGATATGTTCGACCAGACCATTCTGCCGCTTTCGGACCAGTTCGAATTTGTCTCGGAAGGCGGCACGGTGGTGCCCGGCATTACGGCTGTCGAGGCCTTTGGCCACACGTTCGGCCATATGGCGTTCATGGTCGAGAGCGGGACGAAGCGCCTACTGCTCGCCGGGGATTTCGCCTGTCACTATGTCTGGTCCCTCGCCCACCCGGATTGGGAGATGAGGTTGGACGAAGACAAGGAACAGGCGGCCAAGACCCGCAAGATGCTGCTCGATATGTTGGCAACGGACAAGATACCCTTCGTGGGCTACCACATGCCCTGGCCTGCTGTCGGCTATGTGGATCGCCTGAAGGATGGCGGCTTTCACTACGTGCCGGAGACCTATCAGCTTTTGGGCTGAGGGTCAGGCGCGGTGCGCGCCGTCGGCCAGACCTTTGACGAAGTCGAGCACTTCGGCCACCGGCTTGCCCTTGGCGACAAGGTCCACGATGGCCGAGCCGACGACCGAGCCGTCCGCCACTTTGGCGATGGCTTCCGAACGTTCGGGCGTCTTGATCCCGAAGCCCACGATGATCGGCAGGTCGGTGTGCGACTTGATGCGCGCCACTTCCGGGCCCACGTCCGCCGCTTCGGCCTCGGCCGAGCCGGTGATCCCGGTGATCGAGACGTAGTAGACGAAGCCCGAGGTGTTCGTGAGCACCTTAAGCAGGCGCTTGTCGTCGGTCGTCGGGGTCGCGAGACGGATGAAGTTCAGACCCGCCGCCTGCGCCGGGATGCACAGCTCGTCATCCTCTTCCGGCGGCAGGTCCACGACGATCAGACCGTCGATCCCGGCAGCCTTGGCGTCTTCGAGAAACTGCGCAACGCCGCGATTGTAGATCGGGTTGTAATAGCCCATCAGCACGATCGGCGTGGTGTCGTCGCCCTTGCGAAACTCGGCCGCCATATCGAGCGTCTTTTGCAGCGTCATACCACCTTCGAGCGCGCGCTGACCGGCCAGTTGGATCGTCGGGCCGTCCGCCATCGGGTCGGTGAACGGCACGCCCAGTTCGATGATGTCGACGCCTGCACCGGGCAGACCTTTCATCACTTCGAACGAGGTCGCCGCGTCCGGGTCGCCCGCCATGACATAGGCGACGAAGGCCTTTTTCCCCTCCGCGCGGAGAGCTTCAAACTTGGCGTCGATGCGAGTCATGGTCCGTCCCTTTTTTCGTCCTGCCGTGATTGCGGCAACGGCAGCGGAAAATCAACCTCAACCGCGCCCGATGAAGGGCATCTTGGTCGCCATGATCGTCATGAATTGCACGTTCGCCTCACCCGGTAGCGTCGCCATGTTCATCACGGCATCAGCGACGAGGCCCACGTCCATCGACGGCGGCGGTGCCTCGCCCACCGCGTTGGCCTTTTCGATGATCCCGTCGAGCAGTTCGGTGCGCGCGTTTCCGATGTCGATCTGCCCGCAGGCGATGTCGAATGGCCGCCCATCAAGGCTGATGGTCTTGGTCAGCCCCGTGATCGCATGCTTGGTCGTCGTGTAGGTCGCCGAGCCCTCGCGCGGGCTGTGGGCCGAGATCGACCCGTTGTTGATGATCCGCCCGCCCTGCGGAGACTGCCGCCGCATTTGGGCAAAGGCCGCGCGCGCGCAATAGAACATCCCGTCGAGGTTGACCGAGCGCGCCCGATGCCAGTCGTCCAGCGAGATTTCGTCGATGGGCGCGGCAGGCGTGAAGATGCCCGCGTTGTTGAAAAGCACATCGAGCCGCCCGGCAGCATCCGTGAAGCGGGCGAAAGCCGCCTCGACCGCCGCCGCATCGCCCACGTCGCCCGGCAGGACCACGGCATTCTCGCGCCCCGCCGCGATCTCTTCGAGTTTGTCCGCCCGCCGCGCCATCAGACCGACGGTCCAGCCCGCGTCCAGAAACCGCTCGGCGCAGGCGCGCCCGATGCCGCCCGAAGCGCCCGTAATCAGAATGCTACTCATCGCTCTCAGCCTCCAACGTCAGTCGCGCCACCGGCTCTGGCAGGTCCGCGATGCCCAGCGCCTCGACAGGACGTGCCAGCGCATAACGATTGCACCAGAACAACCGCTCCTCCGCCCGCGTGATCGCCACATAGGCCAACCGTTTCCACAGCGGAATGCCCGCCTCGGTCCGGCCCATATAGGCCGCCGCCGACAGGTCCGGCCCGAACACCTGCACGTCGCGCCACTGCGAGCCCTGCGCCTTGTGGATCGTCACCGCCGCCCCGTGGAGGAAGGCCGCCCCCATGCTGGCCGCGTAGGGGATGAACGGTTCCTCGTCGTCGACCTGTTCGATCTTGACGATGGAGGCGACCGAGATGTTCGGGTCTTCCGCCCCCACCACGTGCACGCGGCTGAAGCCGGGCTTCTTGCCCTCACCCCGAAACACCACCTGCGCGCCCTTGATGAGGCCCCGCGCCTCGAGGTCGATGCGCTTTTTGCGGTGTTTCAGCGGCAGTTCGATCCCGTCGCAAATGAGCGGCTCACCCGCCATCAGCCGGTCCCCCGGCGCGCCGTGGGCTGCGCGGAACGCATGGATCAGCCGGATGCGCGTCTTGTTACGCCACACCAGCACCGGCGACCGCGCCATCATGTCGGCATCCACACGCGGCGCGATGATGACGCGCTCGTCCCTTTGGGCCGCGTCCTGCACCAACCGCTCGAACTGGTTGAAATCGACCTCAGGGTCGCCCAGCGCATGCGCCAGATCGAGGATCGGGTTGTCGCCGTCCTGACGGTGAACCCGGCTCAGCGCCATGACGGCGGGCTTGGGCATGCGGTCGAACACCATCTCGCCCGACTGACCGACGGGGGCCAACTGCGCCGGATCGCCGAACAGAACCAGCGTCGGAAAGATCTCCTTCAGATCCTCGAACTGCTTCTCGTCCAGCATCGAGGATTCGTCGATGAACCCGATGTCGAGCGGGTCTTCGCGCCGTTTCCACCCGGTGATGAAGTCTGACCCACGCAGCCCCGCCGCCGCCAGAGCACCGGGGATCGACTTCTGCGCCTGATAGAACGCATAAGCGCGGTCCAGCGCCTCGTCCGTCAGCCCCTCGATTTCGGGCCGCTCAGCCGAACCTGCGAGCCATTCGGCGATGCGCTCATACTCGGGGTCGTAGACGGGTGTATAAAGGATACGGTGGATCGTCGTCGCGGGCACGCCCCGGCGGCGCAGAACGCTCGCCGCCTTGTTCGTTGGGGCGAGGATGGCAAGCGTGCGCTTGTCCTTGCGCTTGCGCCCCTCCCAGTCGCCCGAGACGACCTCGACCCCGGCCTCTTCCAGCGCCTCGTAAAGCTGCGCGAGCAGCAGGGTCTTGCCCGACCCCGCCTTGCCGATCACCGCCATGACGCGGGATTTGCCCTCGGCCATCGGGGTCAGATGGCCCTCGTCGATATCCACGCCCGCCGAGCGCAAAAGCTCGGCCACGCGGTCATGAGCCTCGGCCTGATCGTCGGAAAGTTGGAGCGCGGGAAGAGCCATGCGCCGACCCTATCCCGCGCACCCGGCAGGCGCCAGCCGGATCAGACGGCTTGGGCGAGCGCCGGGGCGGTGCGGCCCACCGCCAGCGAATAGCGCAGCCAGCCGCGCGAGGTGTCCCGGTCCACCCCGACCTTGGCAAGCGTCGGCGCAAACGCGGTCTCGTCCATCGACCAGAGCCCGACCCCGATGGCCTCGCGCCCCGTGCCGGAGCGGCCCAGCACCTCGGGCACCAGCCCCATCAGGCGATAAATCCGCTCCATCCGGGGATCGAAGACGCCCACGTAATGTTCGAGCTTCAGATGCGCCATGAGTTCGCCCGCCCCAAGCGCCAGCGCAGGCGCGGCACGGCGATCCGCCTTGGGCGAGAGGCAAAAGCGGGTGCATTCCCAGATGAAGGGCGAGGTGATCGGATGCCCGTCGTTGAGCGCTGCGAAGTGCTCGTTCACCATCGTGCGCCCCGTGGTGGGCAGAAACCGCATTGACCCGCCGTGCAGCCCGTCGGGCCGCTCCCAGATCACGTAGAGCGGATTGAGCGCGTCATATTGATCGCGCTCCTCGCCCGCTTCGTTGACGATGACCTCCCACCCCAGACGGCGCGAGAACTGCTCGGCCCGGTCGGTGAACATGCTGTGCGCGAGGCGCGGAAAGCGGTGAAGGTCGGCGGCGTAGAGGTAGCGAAGCATGTGAAGTCTCCCAATTGTCCGGCTGCTGTCGCCCACTGTCCAAGGCTTGCGTTAACCGGGTCTCACCGGGGCGTGCGCTGCCCGTTAATGCGGCCCTACCCGAGCGCGCGTTGCTTTCCTTTCCCGGGCCGATGCGGCAGTGTCGGCGCAACACCCGAAAGGAAACGCCATGCCCTATCACGTCCCCTCCTCCCTCACCCTCGCGCAGGCCGAAACCATCGCCGACGGCGCATTCGCCTATGCCGCCGACCAAGGGTTGGCGCCCCTCGCGCTCGTCGTCTTCGACGCGGGCGGCAATGTGGTGCTGTCGAAACGGCAGGACGGTGCCGGGGCCACGCGTCTGCCGGTGGCCCATGCAAAGGGCGCAGGTGCGGCAGGCATGGGCGTGCCCTCCGCCAACCTGTTCGCCATGTTCAAGGACAATCCCGGCTTCGCCGCTGCGATTTCCGTGGCCGCCAAGGGTGACTTCGCCGCGCAACCGGGTGGTGCGCTCATCGTCGAGGGCAACACGGTGCTGGGCGCGGTCGGCATTTCGGGGGACACGGGCGACAAGGACAACGCCGCCGCCATCGCAGGCATCGAAGCCGCCGGGCTCACCGCCGCCAAATCCTGACCCCTTCACTGTTCCGGAAATACTTCGGGAGGTCCGGAGGGCTGGCCCTCCGGACGCGCCACCGGCGCGTCACCACCGCGACGTCCCGGCGTCAGCCGGGGCGGCGCAAGACCTGCGCGGGCGCCCGCCCGCTCATCCGACCAGATCAGACGATGATGATGCCGGTGGACAAGGCGCGCGCGACCGCGTGGGTCGTGTTCAAAGCGCCGAGCTTGTGGCGCGCGCTTTCGATGTAGACGCGCAGGGTATGCTCCGAGATGCCCAGTTCCGCTGCCGCTTGTGCGCGGGACAGGCCACGGGCGAGGCACCGGATCGCGGCGAGTTCGCGCGGGCTCAGGCTGGGCGAGGCGATGCCTTCGGCCCCTTCGAATTCCAGCGCCCGGCGATTGAATTCATGCGCCAGCACGATCAGGTCGCGCGCGTTCACGTCGATGAACGCGGCCCAGTCGGCGTCTTCGGCATGATGGTTCAGAGTGAACAGCGCGAATTGCCCCTGCGGGCCATGCAGCGGGATCGAGTAGCCTTGGTTCCCCAGCCCGTATTCCAGCGCGTCATCCAGCATGGCGCGGGCAGCTTTCGATGACCAGTCGAGGTCTTTCCAGTTGGCTGGCGTGAACCGCTGGAAGCACCCGAAGATCACCGGGTCCATCCGCAGGTAATCCATCTCGAGGTAGCGATCCACCCAGGCGGAGGAATAGGTCGCTGCCCCAAAGCGCTCTCCGTCCGAGTTCACCCAGTGATAGACGCAGTGCAGGATACCGTAGATGTCGCAGACCTGCTCGGTCGCGCTTTGAAACGCCTCAAGCGTGTCTGCGTCCTGCAAATAGGAAAGTAACGCTTCCAGTCTGGCCTTCATGCTCCCCCACCGCCGCTGCCGCTTCGGCCTGCGTCAGGGCATTGAGTTCGGCCAGCACGATCAGACTGGCATCTTCGAGGGCCTCGGCCGAGGCACCCATCCCCTTCGCATCGGCGAACGATTTCAAGTCCGCCAATACATCAATGAGCCATTCGTGTTGCATGTAAAGGCTCCCGTTTGAGTTGAGTGCCATTCAACCCTAAAATGATGAACAATCCATTGAAATTCGCCTGTTTGCACTCCCCATTTCTGGTGAGGCCCCTCTAAGTAAGTCTTTGAAAATGGGTGAATGATGCAAGTTTTGGCAACCGATTCGACTGGCTCGGCCGCAGCCTGAGTCGTCGAAACCGCAGCCCGATCGGCCAGAATGCACCCGCAGAAATAGAAAACGCGCGACCCGGGGGCCGCGCGTAAAGTGTGCCGTTGGGCAGGGATTATTTCGCGTCGAGCACGTCCTCGAGCGTGCGCAGACCGGTGCGCGGAGACTGCACGAGAACCGCCATGTTGCCCGGCTTGTGCTCGTTGCGACGCATCTTCATGTGGGCCGCCGGGATCTCGTCCCACGGGAACACCTCGGACATGCAGGGGTCGATGCGACGCTCGACCATCAGCTTGTTGGCGGCCGCCGCCTGTTTGAGGTGGGCGAAGTGCGAGCCCTGGATGCGCTTCTGGTGCATCCAGAGGTAGCGCGCATCCATCGTCAGGTTATAGCCGGTGGTGCCGGCGCAGATGACGACCATGCCGCCCTTCTTCACAACGAAGGTCGAGACCGGGAAAGTGGCTTCGCCGGGGTGTTCGAACACCATGTCGACGTTGTTGCCCTTGCCGGTGATGTCCCAGATCGCCTTGCCGAACTTGCGAACCTCACCGAACCATTCCTTGTATTCCGGCGTGTTCACCGTGGGAAGCTGGCCCCAGCAGTTGAAGTCCTTTCGGTTGATGACGCCTTTGGCGCCCAGCCCCATGACGAACTCGCGCTTGTCCTCTTCCGAGATGACGCCGATCGCGTTGGCGCCTGCGGTGTTGATAAGCTGGATCGCGAAGGACCCCAGACCGCCCGAGGCACCCCAGACGAGCACGTTCTGGCCCGGCTTCAACTCATGCGGATGGTGACCGAAGAGCATTCGGTAAGCGGTGGCGAGCGTCAGCGTGTAGCAGGCGCTTTCCTCCCACGTCAGGTGCTTGGGGCGCGGCATGAGCTGCTGGGCCTGCACGTTGGTGAACTGTGCGAAGGAGCCGTCCGGCGTCTCGTAGCCCCAGATCCGCTGGCTGTCCGAGAACATCGGGTCGCCGCCGTTGCAATCTTCGTCGTCGCCGTCGTCCTGATTGCAGTGGATCACGACCTCGTCGCCCACTTTCCAGCGCGTAACCTTGTCGCCGACCGCCCAGACGATGCCCGACGCATCGGAGCCCGCGATGTGGAAATCCGCACCATGCACGTCGAAGGGCGAGATTGGCACGCCGAGACCGGCCCAGACGCCGTTGTAGTTCACGCCGGCGGCCATGACGAGGACGAGCACCTCGTGGCTGTCGAGCGTGGGGGTATCCACGACCTCGACCTGAAACGATTTGTCGGGTTCGCCGTGACGTTCGCGACGGATCGCCCACGCGTACATCTGCTTGGGCACAAAGCCCATCGGCGGGATTTCCCCGATTTCATAGAGGTCTTTTTCCGGCGCTTCATAAGCGGCGATGGCGGGTGCGTCGTCGAGAGCCATGCGGGCCTCCTTCCTCAAACAACAGATTGCCGCGACGCAGAATCGCGGTTGCTGATGCAGCATTAAGGATGGCTTGGTAACAATGCAACCCTACTTACGTACATTTTGTAATTTTATGTCGCGTCGGATTTCACGCCTTTCAGCCCGTTCGGGCACAGATGTGCAATCGAGCGCGCGTAATAATCGACCACCGCCCGCTCGTCCGGGTTGACGGTCAGACGCCCGCCGTCCTCCACCAGCACGCGGCGCACGATCAAAAGCTCGACCCCCTGCTCGACCGGGTCGATATGCAGGGCGCGTGGCATGTGGATCTGCGCTCCCCGCTCGCGCATGATACGCACGAGACGGTTGAAGCGCTCAGCGACCTCGGCACGGGTCAGGTTGTCCTCCTGAGTGAACACGGCGGCCACGACCGGCACCGGGAGCACCGGAACGACAGCCCGGATCCGCGCCATGATCCGACGGGCCAGCTGCATCGTCGTGCGCTCGCCCAGCATCGGATGGCCGTCGAGGAACTCGGATAAGGACAGGGGCTCGCCCACGCTGACGCTCGCATAGCCGAACCGACGGAACCGGCCCGTGAAACGCAGGAACAGATGGGCGACCACGTGGCGCACCACGTCGAAGGCCCGCAGGCGGAATTTGCGCACACCGGTCTGACCCGCAGCCAGCAGCACACGATCCTCCATCACCCGGTCGTAGTTGATCGCGACCGGAACAAAGACCACGTCCCGGCTCTTTCCCGGTTCGAACCCTTCGAGAATGTAGGAGATGAGGCCGAGCTTCGGCTCGCCCACAGCACCGGTGAGGCTGAGCCCCCCCTCGGGGAACATGCCCTGCGTCGTGCCACTTTCGGTCGACATGCGGATGTATTGCGCAAGAACCTTGCGGTAGAGCGCATTGCGGCTTTTTCGCCGGATGAAATAAGCGCCCATCGCGCGGATCAGGGGCCCGAGCGGCCAGACCCGCGCCCATTCACCCACGGCATAGGACAGGTGGCTGCGTTTGCCTGCGAGCCATGTGACCAGCACGTAGTCCATGTTCGAGCGGTGGTTCATGACAAAGACCGCCGTCGCCTCGGGCGGGATGCGCTCGATCACCTCGGCGTCGAGTTGATCGATCCTGACCCGATAGAAGGCGCGCGAGATGAACCGTGCGAGGCGGATCGCGAAGCCGAAATACAGGAAGGCCGAGAACCGGGGCACGATTTCGCGGGCATAGCGGCGGGCGAGTTCAAAGCCGACCTGCTCCGGCACGCCCTCGCTTCTCGCATGCTCCTGAATGGCCTTGGACACCTCGGGGTCGTAGATCAGGCGCTGGATCATGTCGTAACGCCGCGCGATCTTGAACGGCTCGATCGGCCGCGTCAGTCGCTCGTTCAGCTTGGCGACCGCACGCTCCATCCGGCGACGGAAGAACCAGCGCACCGATGGGAATAGAAAGTGAGACGCAAAGGTGACGGCCGCAAAGGCGAGGATCAGGATAAGGGCCCAGAGGGGCAGTTCCACCGTGCGGTTCATGCGGCAGTTTTGCCGTTCTCGCGCCGCCGGAACAACCAAAATCCGTCGGCCGGTAAGTGCCCGATCACCCAGCCCCCTCCTTTAGGGGGTGACGCATCGTAAAAACAGGGCGTATCGTGAATCCGTCGGGACGAAACATGGATAGGGGACCATGACCATGAACATCTTCAGAACCACCATCGCAAGCGCCATCGCCGCATCGACACTGGTCGCTGCGACGCTTCCTGCCGCCGCACTCGACCGCCGGGTGACGATCGTCAACAACACTGGCTACACGATGGTCCGCTTCTACGCCTCGCACCGGGATGCGCGCAGCTGGGAAGAGGACATCTTTGGCAATAAAGTGCTCTACAATGGCTACAGCGTCGTCATCAACATCGACGATGGCTCGGGCTACTGTATCTTCGACTTCAAAGCGGTCTTTGACGACGGCGACGAAGTGGAAAGCTGGGGCAACAACGTCTGCGAACTGTCGACCTTTACGTTCAATCCGTAAGGCCGGACTTCGGCGCGCACGATTGTGACCCGAAAATCGGGGCTTGCGTAATATTGTTGCTCTGCGATATTTGCTGCACTGCAACATGAGGAGCGAGTCACCGATGTCGACCGATTCAACGCCCCGCGACCGATCGCCGTCCCCGTCCGATCGCAAAGCCGATCGTCCGTGGCTGTTTCGCACCTATGCGGGGCATTCGACCGCCAAGGCCTCGAACGCTCTGTACCGCTCGAACCTGTCGCGCGGGCAGACGGGGCTTTCGGTCGCTTTCGACCTGCCGACCCAGACCGGCTATGACAGCGACCACGTTCTGGCCAAGGGCGAGGTCGGCAAGGTCGGCGTGCCCATCGCGCATCTCGGCGACATGCGCACCTTGTTCGAGGATATTCCGCTCGAACAGATGAACACGTCGATGACGATCAATGCGACGGCGCCGTGGCTGCTCGCTCTGTATATCGCCGTGGCCGAAGAACAGGGCGCGGATATTTCCAAGCTTCAGGGCACAGTTCAGAACGACATCATCAAGGAATATCTGTCGCGCGGCACCTATGTCTGCCCGCCTGCGCCGAGCCTTCGGATGATTACCGACGTCGCGGCCTATACCCGAGAATATCTGCCGAAATGGAACCCGATGAACGTGTGTTCCTATCATTTGCAGGAGGCTGGCGCGACGCCGGAGGAGGAGCTTGCCTTTGCGCTGGCCACCGCCATCGCGGTGCTCGACGACCTGAAAACCAAGGTGCCTGCCGAGGCTTTCCCGGAAATGGTCGGGCGCATTTCATTCTTCGTGAACGCAGGTATCCGGTTCGTGACCGAGATGTGCAAGATGCGCGCCTTCGTCGAGCTGTGGGACGAGATCACGCGGGAGCGCTACGGCGTCGAAGACCCAAAATTCCGGCGTTTCCGCTACGGGGTGCAGGTCAATTCGCTCGGCCTGACCGAACAGCAGCCCGAGAATAACGTTTATCGCATTCTCATCGAAATGCTGGCCGTCACCCTGTCGAAAAACGCCCGCGCCCGTGCCGTGCAATTGCCCGCCTGGAACGAGGCGCTCGGCCTGCCCCGGCCCTGGGACCAACAGTGGTCGCTGCGCATGCAGCAGATCATGGCATACGAGACCGATCTTCTCGAATATGAGGACCTCTTCGACAATAACCCCGCGGTCGAGAAAAAGGTCGCGGCGCTGAAAGAAGGCGCGCGCGCGGAATTGGCGCAGATCGACAGCATGGGCGGCGCGGTCAAATCTATTGAATACATGAAGTCCCGTTTGGTTGAATCAAACGCCGAACGGATTTCTAAAATCGAAGGCGGCGACACCACCGTCGTCGGGGTGAATAAATGGACCGAAGCCGCGCCCTCGCCGCTCACCGCTGGGCCGGAAGCGATCATGGTGTCGGACCCTGAGGCGGAAGCCGACCAAATCGCGCGGCTCACCGCGTGGCGCGCTGCCCGCGATGAGGCGGAGGTGGGCGAGGCGCTGGAGGCGCTGCGCGCGGCGGCCCGGTCAGGCACCAACATCATGTCGGCCTCGATCGCTGCCGCGAAAGCGGGCGCAACGACCGGCGAATGGGGCGACGCCGTGCGCGCCGAGTTCGGCCAGTATCGCGGCCCGACCGGCGTTTCCAAGAACCCGTCGAACCGCACAGAGGGGCTCGACGATATCCGCGAGCAGGTCGCGGCAGTCTCGGCCGCACTGGGCGAGAAACTCCGGTTCCTCGTCGGCAAACCCGGCCTCGACGGTCACTCCAACGGGGCCGAACAGATTGCCGCCCGTGCCCGCGATTGCGGCATGGATATTACCTATGACGGCATCCGACTCACCCCCGAGGAAATCGTCGAATCCGCGCGGGAGTCGGGCGCGCATGTCGTCGGACTGTCGATTTTGTCGGGTTCGCACGTACCCCTGATCGAAGATTTAATGGAGCGGATGCGGGCCGCTGGCCTCGGCCATATTCCAGTCGTTGCAGGTGGAATTATACCCGATACTGACGCAGATCGTCTAAAACGCATGGGCGTCGCAAAAGTCTATACTCCAAAGGATTTCGAGCTCAATAACATCATGCGTGACCTCGTCACTCTGGTCGATCCGAGGTCCGTTGCAGCCGAGTAGATCCACGCGCTGCACAAAATGGTTAATTTCGCCAATTGGTTAGGCAGGACGCAGGTCCCGCCTGGCCTATTGTGGGCGTACGTATTCTTTCGTATTGGTATTCTCGTCGTTTTTAGTTCACACGGTACCCGTGACGTAGAAAACCTCGAAGGACCACTCACATGAAAATCAATCTGAAGGGGATGACCCGGAAAGAGCTCGAGAAATTACGGAGCGACGTCGACAAGGCGCTTGAGAAAGTCGGCGACGAAGAAAAACGCGCAGCTTTGCAGGCTGCTGAGAAAGCCGCCAAATCGTTCGGTTATTCGCTCGAAGATTTGTCGGATGTGAAACCGGCGAAACGTGTTTCGAAACCCTCCAAATCCGGCGACGGGCGCACCAAGGTGGCCCCGAAATACCGCAACCCTGCCGACCCCGAAGCGACCTGGACCGGTCGCGGACGTAAACCCAAGTGGGTCGAAACACATCTCGAGCAGGGTGGCACACTGGAACAGATTACCATCTGACACCTTAGAATTTGCGTGACCGACATCCGAGGACGCGACCCGAAATGGCCGCGTCCTTGTCTTTTCAAAGGTCGGTCGCTTGCGGGTTTTCATCCCCACCGACGCCGATATGATCGCCCCGACACCTGATTGGAGAACGCTATGAAAATGCGCAAGCTGGGGCAGAACGGGCCCGAGGTATCCGCAATCGCACTGGGTTGCATGAGTTTCGCCGGGTTCTACGGCGAGACCGACCGGGACGAGGCTTTTGCGTCCCTCGACGCCGCCAAGGAGGCGGGGATCACCTTTCTCGACACCTCCGACATGTACGGCAAGGGTCTGTCGGAAACGCTGATCGGCGAATGGCAGAAGGATCGCGGGTATCGGTTCCAGATCGCGACCAAGGGCGGCATCGTCATCGGTGCGCCGCGCGGGACCGCCGACAACTCCCGCGACTATCTGCGTGAGCATCTCGAGGGGTCGCTGGAGCGGCTCGGTGTCGACAGCGTGGAGCTTTACTACGTCCACCGCCGCGAGTTTTCCCGCCCGATCGAAGAGGTGACGGAAACGCTCGAAACCTTCCGGCAGGAGGGACTGATCGGAGCTTTCGGCTATTCGGAAATCTCGCCCGCCGCCCTGCGTCGCGCAGCCTCGGTCGCGCCCGTGGGTGCGGTTCAGAACGAATATTCGCTCTGGACCCGGCAACCGGAGCTCGGGCTCATTCAAGCCTGTAAAGAGCTTGGGACCACCTTCGTGCCGTTCTCGCCGCTGGGTCGCGGTATTCTCGGCGACACGGAACTCGACCCGCCGAATTTCCGCGACGTGGATTTCCGCAAGAATAATCCCCGCTTCGTCGAGCCGAATTACAGCGCCAATTTGGAGCATGTTCGTGCGTTGCGCGCCTTTGCCCATGACCGGGGCTGGACGACCGCTGCGGTTGCCATCGCATGGACGCTACAGCAGGGCGACCACCTCGTCCCCATCCCGGGCACGCGCAGTGCCGCGCATCTGATGGAATGGGCCGACGCGGATGAGATCATCTTTACCGAGTCCGACCGGGCGGCGCTGAATGACATCATGCCGGTGGGTTGGGCGCATGGCGACCGGTACTCTGACGCGCAGATCGTCGGGATCGAGCGCTACTGCTGACGCGGATCACTTGCCCCGCAGGATGGACGCCGGGTCTTCGGACGCGGCCCGGACTGCGGGGACCAGCGCGCCGATCAGGCCGATGCCCAGACCGATGGCGATGGCACGAAGGATGAGCGGCGTGTCGATCACCGGCTCGACGAACCCCTCGACCTGAGGCGACCACGCGACCGCCCAGGCCACCGCGATGCCGATCACGATGCCGAGTGCCGATCCAGCGACGGTGAGCCACGCGCCTTCGAGCATCAGAAGCCGCACGATGCGCCCACGCGGCCAGCCGATGGCCCCCAGAATGGCGATTTCGCCACGCCTCTCGTTCACCGCCATCGCCATCGTGTTGAGCACGGCGAGCGCCGCCGATGCGACCGCCACCGTCGAGACGACCCACGCGAGGATCGTGGCGATACGCAGGTTGGAATACTCCTGCACGAGCGTTTCGGTCGGATCGACCGAGAGGTCGGGAAACCGTTCGGCAAGGCGCGCGATGGTCGCGTCACGCTCGGCGGGCGACAGGTCCGGGGCGAGTTGCACGACGATCGAGGTCGCCTGCCCTTCGCGGTAGGTCTGGGCCTGCATGTCCGAGATGAGCGTGAGCGCGCCGTTCAGCGCCATGACCCCCTCGGAGGTGTAAAGCCCCGTCACCACGAAGTCGGTCGCAAAGACGTTTACCCGGTCGCCCAGCCCGAGGTTCAGCCGTTCGGCCAGACGCGTGCCAAGCGCGATGCCCCCAGAAAAGTCCTCAGTCCGGTCCTCAGGCACCGGGAACCGCCCCTCGACGATTTCGATGGCACCGAGCCCAAAGGCATCCGGTGGCCAGCCGATGATGAAACTCGTGGTGTTCTCGCCCACGGTCGTCATCCGCCCAAGCTCGGGGGCTGCCGCCGCGACGCCCTCGACCTCGGCCACATCGCGGGCGAGCGCGACCGGGACCACTGACGACAGCACATCCGCCGCGCCCGCTTCGGTCATCACGACGTCGGTCCCGCGCGAGGTGAAGCTTTCGAGAAGCGTGCCTTCGATCCCCTTCACCAAGCCGAGCAAAGCGACATAGGCGGCAATCGCCAGAACCACGCCAAGCAGCGTCAGCCCCGTGCGCCAAGGCCGGTGGGTCAGGTTCAGGGCGGCAATCCGGGTCAGGGTCACGCCGCGCCCTCCAGCTTGCCGTCGACGATGCGCACAGCGCGTGAACACTGGGCCGCGACGCCGGGGTCGTGCGTCACGATGACCACGGTCGTGCCAGCAGCGTTGAGCGATTTCAGGAGCGACACCACGTTGGCCGAGTTCGCCACGTCCAGTTCCCCCGTCGGTTCATCCGCCAGGAGTACGTCCGGCGCATTCGCCAGCGCCCGCGCGATAGCGACCCGCTGCCGCTCGCCCCCCGACAGCCCTGCCGGATGACGCGCCGCGTGGTTGCCGAGCCCGACTTGATCGAGCGCCACGCGCGCCCGGTCTTCGCGCTCGCGGGCCGAGGCGACCACACCGATCATCGGGGTTTCCACGTTCTGAAGCGCCGTGAGCGTGGGGAGCAGCCAGTCGTCCTGAAACACGAGGCCGATCTTCTGCGCCCTGAGCCGCGCCCAGTCGGCACGGCTTTTCGGCGTCTCACCCAGTACCGTGACCTGCCCCGCCTCTAGCCCGATAAGACCCGCCATCGCGTAAAGCGCCGTCGACTTGCCCGACCCGGATGGCCCGGTGATCGCCAGCATCTCGCCCGCCTCGACGTCGAGCGACAGGTCGTCGAGCGCCGGATGCTCCATCGCCGGAAAGGATTTGGTCAGCCCCCGCGCGCTTATCGCGATCATTCTGCGCCGCCCCGGATCAGAAAGGCCGTGAGGCCCGGTATGTCGCCCGAGATCAGCACGGGCTGGAAGTCTTTCTGCTGCTGCGCCGTGACGAGGATGCCTTCGATCGCGAGGTTGACGACCCGGTAACTCTCGCCTTCGTCGCGCAAGTAGAACTCGACCACGCCGCGCCGCGCGCCGCTGGTCACTTCGGTCCCGACGAGGGTGAGCGCGCCGTTCTCACGGGTGCCGAGGATGCGATACCCGCCCTCGCCCGAGTTGCGGTATTCCGCGACCAGCCGAGATGCGAAATAGGTTTTGTATGCGGTGAGATAGCCCCGGTCGGCGCGGTCCCGCGCCCATTCGGGCAGGGCCGCAAACGCCATCGCGTCGATGTCGAAAGCCCCGTCGATCACCGCTTCGGTCGCCTGAACCGACTGTCCCGCAGCGGTCGCCATGTCGGCGCTCAGCCGATCCACGAACCCTGCCGGGTCCGCAAGTGCGGCCAGCGCCCCCGCGAGCCAGAGCCAGATCGTCGCAACGCTGAACCGGAGCATCCGCCCTCCTCCCTCCGTGTCAGTCGACCATAGGCGCAGGGTCGCGCCCGCGCAAAGGCCCGGCGGGAAATTTCCAGCGCGCGCCGCGGCGGTTTGACACGGATCATTGACCTGAACCCTAATAGGGTGAATGACCCCCGGCGAGGGGAGGATGTACCCGACAGGCAGGCCCCGCCCTGCCGAAGGAGCCAGAAAGATGGAAGACAGCCCCCTCAAGGGCATGATGGACCCGCGAACGGTCGCCGTATTCGGCGCATCGGAAAGCTCGTCCAGCGTCGGCGCGCAGGTGTTCTCGAACCTCGTCACGGATGGGTTCGAGGGAACGATCTACCCGATCAACCCCAAGCATAAGAAGGTGGGCGGGCTGACCTGCTATCCATCGGCAACGGCGGTCGGGCACGACATCGACCTTGCCGTCATCGCGACGCCCGCGCGCACGGTGCCGGGCATCATCCGCGATTGCGGCGAGGCGGGGATCAAGAACGCGATCATCCTGTCGGCGGGCTTCGGCGAAGGCGGCAACAAGGGCGCGAATTTCGAGGCGGACGTCAAAGCCGCCGCGCGCCGGGCGGGCATCCGGTTCATGGGGCCCAACTGCGTGGGACTCGTGCGCCCGTGGCACAAGATGAACGCGACCTTTCTGCGGGCAGGCACACCCAAGGGGCGGCTTGCGCTGATCTCGCAATCCGGTGCCTTGTGCTCGGCGATCTCGGATTGGGCGGGCCCGCATCACCTCGGCTTCTCTGCGCTGGTGTCCTTGGGCAATTCCATCGACATCGATTTCGGCGACATGCTGCAATACCTCGCCTCCGACCCGCACACCGATGCGATCCTTCTTTATGTCGAGGGCGTGCGCCATGCCCCCGGCTTCATCTCGGCCCTGCGCTACGCCGCGCGGCTGAAACCCGTGATCGTGCTGAAATCCGGCCGCCATGCGGCCTCGTCCGAAGCCGCGCATACCCACACCGGGGCGCTCATCGGGTCGGATGCGGTGTTCGACGCGGTGCTCGAACGCGCGGGCGCCGTGCGCGCGACGACCTTCGGCCAGCTCTTCGCGGCGGCCGAGATCCTGTCGTCGAACAAAAAGGCCACAGGCAATCGCCTGTCGATCATCACCAACGGCGGCGGCGCGGGCGTGCTCGCGGCCGACCGGGCGGCCGACCTGAACCTCGTCCTGCCGGAGCTCGACCCCAAGACCAAGGCCGCGCTGGAAAAGCTTCTGCCAAAATTCTGGAGCCACGCGAACCCGGTCGACATCATGGGCGACGCGGGCGCGCATGAATACGGCGCGGCGGTCAAGGCGGTCTATGACGATCCCAACACAGACGGGCTGCTCATCATGCTGACGCCGCAGGCAATGACCGATGCGACCAAGGCGGCGCAGGCGGTGGTCGACGCGCTGCCGAAACGGCGCAAGAAACCGGTGCTGGCCTGCTGGATGGGCGAGGCGAGCGTGAGCGAAGGGCGCAAGCTTCTGTCGGAGAACGGTGTGGCCGATTTCATCTCGCCCGAACGGGCGGTCGAGGCGTTCTCCTACCTCGCCAAACATTACCGCAACCGCAAGCTGGCGCTTCAGACCTTAGGGCCGCTTTCACCATCCACCGCGCCCGATCTGGAAGGCGCGCGGCTTATCATCGCCAATGTGCTGGCCGAGGACCGCGAGATGTTGTCGGACCTCGAAAGCAAGGCCCTGCTCAAAGCGTTCCGCATCCCGATCAACCTGACGGTCGAGGCTGAAACGGCGGCCGAAGCGCTGGTGGCGGCCTCGTCGGTCGGCTTCCCGGTCGCGATGAAAATCTCGTCGCCGGATATCACGCATAAATCCGATGTGGGCGGCGTGCGCACGGGGATCGGGGACGCGGCCGAGGTGAAGCGGGTGTTCCGCGACATCTGCGACCGGGTGAAACGCGAGCGGCCCAATGCGCGTATCCGGGGCATCACGGTCGAGGCGATGTCGGATATCGAAGCGCCGCGCGAGCTGGTGATCGGGGTGAGCCGCGACCCGGTGTTCGGGCCGACGATCCTGTTTGGCGCGGGCGGCACGGCGGTCGAGGTGATGAAGGACAGCGCGGTGGCCCTGCCCCCACTGAACGCGGTTCTGGCCGAGCGGCTGATCAGTCGGACGCGGATTTCGCGCCTGCTCGAAGCCTATCGCGACAAGCCCGCGGCCGACCGTGAGATGGTGGTGTTCGTGCTGCGCCGTGTCTCGATGATGGTGAGCGAGTTGCCGGAGATCGTGGAGCTCGACATCAACCCGCTGATCGCGGGCGCGAACGGGGTTCTGGCGGTCGATGCGCGCATCCGGGTGGCGCGCCCGCCCGCGCGGGACGGGCATTACGACCACATGGCGATCCACCCCTATCCGCGCCACCTCATCACGCAGGAGCATCTGTCGGACGGCACGCCGCTTATCATCCGGCCGATCCGGCCCGAGGATGCCGAGAGCGAGCAGAAGTTCGTGAAAGCCCTGTCCGACGAGTCGCGCATGTTCCGGTTCATGGGCGTGTTGAACGAGTTGTCGCCCGAGATGCTCGTTCAATTCACCCAGATCGACTACCGCCGCGAAATGGCGCTGGTCGCGATGGCCGAGATCGACGGGAAAGAGGTGCAGTGCGGCGTGGCCCGCTATGTCATCAACCCGGACGGGCGCAGCGCCGAATTCGCGGTCGTGGTGGGCGATCAGGTGCGCCATCAAGGTATCGCGACCCGGCTGATGAAGGGGCTGTTCAACGCCGCCCGCGACCATGATCTGACGACCATCGAGGGCACGGTGTTGAAGAACAACGGCCCGATGCTGAAGCTGATGAGCGAGCTTGGGTTCACCACGCGGATGGACCCGGACGATCCCGAACTGGTGATCGTCGAACGTCCGCTCTGACGCGACGAAATACCACCGCGCGGGCATGGGACCCCGCGCGGTAGGATCACATGGGACAGGCCGGGAGGGGACATGCTGGCTTTCATTTCGCACCACGAATGCTACGACCACGATGCGGGGCCTTTGCACCCCGAGCAGCCGCTCAGGCTGGAGGCGATCAACAACCAGCTCATATCCTCGGGCCTCGACTATGTGCTGCGGCATTACGATGCGCCACTGGTGACGCGCGAGCAGCTTTTGCGGGTGCATGACGCGGGCTACATCGACCGGGTCTATGCCATCGCGCCGGGTCAGGGGATGCAGTCGATTGAGGTGGACGGTGACACGGTCATGTCCTCGGGCACGCTGCGCGCCGCCGAACGGGCCGCCGGGGCCGGGGTGATGGCCGTGGACCTTGTGATGTCGGGCGAGGCGAACCCGGCCTTCTGCGCCGTGCGCCCGCCGGGACACCATGCCGAGCGCGGGACGGCGATGGGGTTTTGTCTGTTCAACAATATCGCCGTCGCCGCCGCCCATGCGCTGCAGGCCCACGGGTTGGAGCGGGTGGCCATCGTCGATTTCGACGTCCACCACGGCAACGGGACGGAAGACATTTTCAGGTCCGAGCCGCGCGTGCTGTTCTGCTCGTCCTTCCAGCATCCGTTCTACCCGTTCACGGGGCATGAGAAGGAAACTGACAACCTCGTCGACATTCCGCTCTCCGCCGGGGCCGGGTCCAAGGAGTTTCGCGCCGGGGTCGAAGATCACTGGATCCCGCATCTCGACGCGTTCGAGCCGCAGATGCTGTTCATCTCGGCGGGGTTCGACGCCCATGTGGCCGACGACATGTCATCGCTGCAACTGACCGACGACGATTACGAATGGGTGACCAAGGCGCTTGTCAGCGTGGCGACGCGCCATTGTCAGGGTCGGATCGTGTCGATGCTGGAGGGCGGATACGAGCCGGGTGTTCTGGCCCGGTCGGTGGTGCGACATCTGAACGTGCTTCTGGGATGACGAGGGATTTCGCCTGCTGACGCAGGCGACCCCCGGGGGGGGGGGGGGGGGGGGGGGG
>JAYZLL010000009.1:0-9182 GCA_036154315.1 Pseudomonadota bacterium | reverse complement strand
CGGACAGATCGTGGCTTCGGCGGTATGTGGGATTTTCAAGTTCGTTTCCGCTGTGCTCGGAACGGCACTCATGATGATCAGGAAGACTGCAAGACACTGCCTCATAGTCCAGACCCGTCGTCATCTTGAGCGGCCAGAACGCGTTTGAACAGGGCGGTATGTCCGGTATGGGCGAATGTGGCGGGGATCACGGACACCAGTTCCCAGCCTTGTTCACCGCGCAGGTTCAATTGGTCCTGCATTTGGGCAAGGCTGGCTTTCTGGTTCAGCGGATAGCTTTGTATGTGGTACTCGAAGCGTTTCATGCTTGGCCTCTTCGCTGATATCGGTTCCGGGAAGATAGAATTCGGTGATGCCGCGTTGACCGTCCTCGCGGCCCGCTTGAATGATCACGTCGATCGAGCTTTCGATATACTGAACCATGTCCTGGTAGGTCATCGGGATGTCTGTCTTGAGCGCCGCGATGGCGAGACGCTGGACGGCGAGCTGCGGGGTCTCAGCGTGAAGCGTGGTCATCGATCCGCCGTGTCCGGTGTTGATCGCCTCGAGGAAGGTCATTGCCTCCTTGCCCCGAACTTCGCCGAGGATGATGCGGTCGGGCCGCATTCGCAGGGTTGCGGCCAATAGTGTGTCGGCGGACTGACCGGCGCTGTCTCGGTTTGCGATCAGCGTGACGGCATTGGGTTGCTCAGGAAGAAGCTCTGCCGCTTCCTCGATGGTGACCACACGTTCATCAGCGCTCACGAGGGAAAGGATTTTGCGGGCCGCAACGGTCTTTCCGGTCGAAGTACCCCCGGAGACGATCATGTTGAGCTTGTGTTCGACACAGAACCGGACCGCTTCATAGATATCGCCGCCGGCCACGACCTCACGCAGCTCGCGATTTCTCTCCTGCCGCAGGACCTCGAGTTTGCGTTCGCGACCGTAGAGATAACGCAACTCGATCTGCTCGAGGGGAAGGCTTGAGAAAAACCGAAGCGAGATCGACATGCCGGAGAGGACGGCGGGCGGCATGATGACCTGAGCGCGGATCGGGCGACCACGGTAGGTGATCGAGACCGAGACGATCGGTCGGTCCCTGCTCATGGTCGTGTTGGCGCTCGAGGCGATCTGGTTGCCGAGATCGCGCAGGTCGGTATCGGTCAGGCGTTGGTCGAGCGCCCGCATGAAATGATCGCCGTGGAATTCACCCCAGCAGCTGCCGTCGGGGTTGATGCAGATTTCGATCACATCCTCTCGCGTGGCGCAGGACAGCTTGTCGAGGGAGGCTTGGAGGTAGCTCAGCGTCATGACCCGTATATCTCCAGGTCTCTGTCCACCATGACGCTGACACGCGAGCCGGGGGGCACATGTATGACGGGCCCCACGGAGAGATAGTCGCCGATGACACTCTCAGTCGCGCCCTGGAGTTCCGCGCTTATCTCTGCTCCGGCCTCGGCAAGGGGCTCATCTGCGAGGCTGGACGCCCCGATGTTTGCGACTGCGGATATGATGGAGATCAAAGCGGCGGAGCCGAAGCGCGCCATGAAGCGCGTGTCGACAGATCCTGTGACGCCGGACCGGCCGAGTTCATCACCCCCATAGGCGCTGAGCCGGATGGTTTGGCGCGAGGGCAGGACGAGCCGGTCCCAGGCGATTGTTACGCGCTTCTGCGCAATGTCTGCGCCGGATTGATACCGGCCGATGAGTCGTGATCCACGCGGGATGAGGAGCTGGGAGCCGTCATAGCTGTAGACATCCTCCGAGACAATGGCGCGGGTGGGGCCGGGGAGGGTGCTGTCGAGCGCGGTTTCCATCACGGCCTGGATCATCGTGCCTTGCACGACGGCGTTCGATGGGTTCGCTATGATCTCGGACGGGGTGACCTCGCTGGTCGCACCACCGCCGCGGATGAAGTCCGCCACGTCGCCCAAGCCTGTGGCCTGATTTGCGTCCGAGCCCTCAGTGGTCGTGGTGCTGAAGGCGAGAAGCGGCGAGGTGATACGTCTCTCTTGGAAGGCGCGCGCCTCTTCGGAGCGCCGCTCCAACTCGGCGAGGCGCCGGGCCTCTTCCTCGCGGGCTCTTCGTTCTTCGTCACTGAGGCCCGGTGTGGGGACATCGGGACCCAAACGCGCAAGTTCAAGATCGAGGCGGAGCTGTTCGAGTTCGCGGTCCCGTGCGGCGAGCGAGGTCTCGAACCGCTCCTGTGCCGCTTCGGAGGCGGCTTCAAGGTCGGCAATCTGGGCGGTCAGCGCGTCGGTCGCCTCTGACGATGCGGGGTCTTCGGTTCCCTCGTTGGCCGCGGTCAGAGCGTCGATCTGGGCTCTCAAAGCTTCGATTTCCGCGAGCAGAGCGGTGTCGGGCTCCGCCGCAGGGGTTGGATCCGGCTCGACGAGCACGATCTCGGGTTCGGGGGGAGGCGGCGGGACAAAGGGTTCAATCTCACCGAAGCCGTCACCCTCGGACTGGAACTCATCCGGGGTCGCCGTCGGTAGGGCAACCTCCTCGTTGGATCCGGACACGAGCAATAGGGCAGCGCCGCCCGCGAGAATGAGCAGGACGATCAGGACGGCAAGCAGCGGCGTGCGGCGTTTTGGACTCATTGAGCGAGCGCCCTTGCCCTCTTCAAGGGCCGCGAGACGACGCTCGAGATCCGGGTTGGGCTCATCGCTCATGAGATATGCTCGGCGGGAGAGAGGGCGGCGATGCAGATGATCTCCTTGTCCAGACGCAGGACCCATTGACGACCGACACCGGACACGCGGATGACACCGGGTGAGGACGTGGCCGTGTTGACGGTTCGCTCTCGCCCGTTCTGATGTCGAAAGATCGCCGGGACAGGCGCATTCGGCGGGAATTCGAAATACGTGAACGTTCCATCGTCCCAGACGCGGGTGGGTGTAATCGCCGTGCGTGCGCTGGCGCCATAATTATAGTTGGGCGGCGCGCTCGCGATGGCGGATATGGGACGGCGTTCATCCTCGGGATAGTGGAACTGGACCACGTAGAAGGTCGCGTTCGTGACCTCTTCGACGTTGAAATAGTAACTGCGGCGGTTCGTATAGACGGTGACATTGGTATGGACACCCCGGGCGACGGGTTTCAGGGCGAAGGCACGGCCACCGGGGACCCCGTCAATCTCGAACCCTTCGGTATCGCCCGCGATGATCGAGCGGATGGTTTCGCCGGGGGCGAACTCGACGGTCGTCACATGGGTGAGCGAGACGTTCAGCCGAAACACCTGGCCTTCCTGATAGGTGGCCACCCGGACCCGTTGGTCCTTGGGGCCACTGCGGGGAATGTCCTCGGCATAAAGGAGGCCGGGGAGGAGTGAGGTCGCGAGGCATGCGGCCAGGAGGGAGCGGATGGGCAAGGTCAGTTCTCCAATCTGTCGGACCGGATCGCATAATCGACCACGGTGAAACCGAAGGGGTTGGTCCAGACCTGATCGATGGAGCGGCTTTCCTCGGGTCGGAACGCGAAACGCAGCGTCGTCGTGAAAAGGCCGGCTTGAACGCCATTGAGAGAGGTCAATCGCTTCCTCAGGCGCACGGTTGCCCGGCTGTTTCCGAGCAGGTTGATGCTCAGGACCTCGACGTCGAGCTCGGCACTGGGACCATAGACCGTCGGCGGGTAGGTCTCGTTCGCTGAGTTCCAGACCCGCCGGAGGGAGGCTTCCGCGGCACCCTCGGACCGGCGCAGAACCCCGCGAATGCGTAGGTCGTTATCGAGCTGGTTGTAGGTCTCCCGGTCCGTCACATAGCGAAACACCTCGGCCTCGATGATGGCGCGGTTCTCGGTGACCGTTGTCGCCCCGACCGAGGCCTCAGGCAGGGCAAAGCCGGTCTCCGGGTCGTAGGGGACGACGACGGGCGGTGGATCAACATCAAGGATGGCCACGGCTGCGGCGCTGAGGCAGCCCAGGACACCAAAGGCGAGACTCCCCAGCGCCAGCCGCTGCCAGTGCCGTTCCCGGCGCAGGGCACCGTAGACGAGCTCCTCTTCAATGATGGCGGTCTCTTCGTCCAAGGCCTGGCCCCTATCGCGCCTGAAGCTCGGGGAGCGTGAAGTCCATGTAGCGCTGCTCTTCGGCAATGGTGGCGGCATCGATGACGCCCCCGGTCCCGTCCCCCACGGTCTGAACGGCTTCGAGTTGCCACATGGCGACGAGGGCGATGGCCAGTTCCGCTGTGACGCGCGTGTTGAGGTCGACACTCGCTTTCAGCTCACCCATGTCGTCGATAAGACCCACGAGGCGCTCGACGCGTTCAAGGGACTGGCCCGCGTCGTTGTAGCTGTTCTGCGCGGCGGCCGAGACCAGTGCACCGGTGGTTGCCTGCGTGGCGACGCGTGCGGCGCCGGGATTGCCGCTTTGGGCCATCTCGCTCAAGGTGTCGTCGTCGAAGCCGAGATCGGCAAGCACACGGTCCATCTGGGTCTCAATCTCACTCGCGCCGGACCCGGACAAACCGGAGAAGTCTCCCGTGGTGATTGCCCGGATTGTGGCGAGGATATCCCCGAACTCCTGATCGAGGAGTCCGTTCAGCTCGGCTTCCATCTCGGTCCGGATGATCTCTGGAAGCTCCGCAAGACCGGTCAGGGCGTCGTAGGTGCGTTGAAGTTCCAGGAGCTGTTCATTGAGCGTCTCCAGATGCTCGCGTAGCTGGTTCAGCTGCTCGTTTTGCAGAATCTCGTCTTCGACCATCTGGCGCAGTTGGCGAATATTCTGGGCGATGTTCTGGGTGTCGACCACGGGGATGCCCTGCGCCACAGCCCACGTCGGGGTGCCCGCAAAGGCAATGGCTACGAGTGCAGCTGTGAAACTGGACGCTCCTGATGTTCTGGGAGCGTGAAATCCTATGCTCATCACTGCAAATCCTCCATTGAGAAGTCCATGAAGTCGCCTTCCGCCATACGTGCTGTGGCCTGCGCGAGCTGTGCCGCGGTTGCGGTCTGGCCGCGGACAGCTTTCAGGCGCACACGGGCGGCGACGAGACGCACGAGCTCCGCGCGCGCATAGGTGTTGAGGGCCACGCTGTCTTGGACGCTGTCCGTCGATCCGATCCGGGTCACGATGTCCTGAATACGCAAGACCGCCTGTTCTATCTGGGCCGGGGCCTGGCTCCCATAGAGCGATGACCCATGGCCCACGAGTGAGAGCTGCGCGTTTGCGAAAAGCTTCGGATCGATCGTGCCTAGGGCCTCAATGCCGCCAATTCGGCTGAGATAGTGGTTATAGCGGTCTGGAATGACCTGGACGTAATGCTGGGTCTCGGCGAAGGGCGGGACACCGCCGTATTCAAAGACCCGGCCGGGTCCTGCATTATAGGCGGCCAGGGCGTTGATGATGTTGCCGTCAAACGTCAGGAGCTGGGCGTCGAGGTACCGCGCACCGCCTTCGACCTGAAGGTAGGGGCTGTCGTAGTAGGCGGGATTGATTCCCAGATCGCTTGCCGTATCCGGCATGATCTGGGTAAGGCCGTAGGCGCCCGCCGGAGAGTAAAGCCCGATCGAGAAGCGACTTTCCTGCCAGATCAAAGCCTGAAGGAGCGCGCGCCACTGCACTTCGGACAGGCCGGCGCGGCGGACACCGGGACGGCGATGCGTTTCTTGCGCGACGCGTATGATCAGCTCTTCGACGGTTTCGGCGGCATCGCCAAAGAGCCCCGCTCCATGCGGGTTGGGGTCGATGTCGCCGGTCCCATAGACGGCCGCTGCGGAACGGTCGGGCTGCGCCCCACCGCTTTCCAATGCGGCCACGGTATCCGACTGGGTCCCGGCCCCGAGACGGGTTTGCGCCTCGAGGATTTTGCGCAGGACCGCGAGTTGTTCGCGTTCAACGGAGGCGATCGCAGCAGAAACGGCCACCTTGTCTCGCTGCACGGCAAGATCCGCCTCGAGATTGCTGTTCTCCAAGATATTGCGCAACGTCAGCACCGTGTCGTGCACTGCGAGACCTTGAGAGAGGCTCGGAGCTGCGACGAGCGAGACTGCAAGGGTGATACCTGCCAACCTACCCATGCGGCGCCTCGGTCGGCGGGTTGCCCTCCAAGCGTTCAAAGTCGCAATTTGAGGCGACCACGCCGCGTGCGATCACGTCGAAACAATTGGCCTTCGGTGCGCGATGGGTTTCGCAAGCGGTGAGGGTTACCAATGCGGTGAGCAGGGTGAGTGCGCGGATCATGTTATCCTCCAGAAATCGGGGCGGTCACGGTAATCGGCGCCGACGAGCGCTTCGCCTTTTTCCATGCCGCCAAGGATGGTGAGACAGGGCCCGAGCGCGGACAGATCGGTGTCGACGACGACAGACCCCGTGTCGTCCCGAATAAGGGCCAGCCGACTGTCGCTGCCCGTGTTCAGGAGGACGTCCAGCTCCTTGTCCGAGAGATTGAGCATGGCGTAGTCGGCGGCTTGTGCCCGGATGTTGGGGAGCAGGATCTGCGTCGGGACGGCTTCGATGATGGTCTTGCCGGTCCGTGTGCGTTCGAGCTGGCTAGCATACTGGGTCATCATGACCGCGACCGTGTTCTGTTTGCGCGCGGTCACGAGCCAGTTTGACAGGCGTTCGGCGAAGTAACTGTTGTCGAGGGCCTTCCAGGCCTCGTCGATGATGATGATCGTCGGGCGTCGATCCTCGATCTCTCGCTCGACACGACGAAAGAGGTAGGACAGAACTGCCATCCGCTCCTTGTCGCTCTCGCTGTCAAGGATGCCCGTCAGATCAAAGCCGACCATGTCGCCATCGAGCGAGAAGGTGTCTTGCAGAGTTTGACCAAAGATCCAGCCGTAACGACCGCCCTCCGTCCATTCCTGCAGCCGCTGATGGAGGTCGCCCGCGTCATCGGTCGACACGAACAGTGATGTGAAATCCGACCAATTGCGCAGAGCTGCATCGCTCGCGCTCGCGTTCTGACGTACGACCTCCTGGATGCGATTGGTCTGGATGGGGGAGAGGGGGCGATCTGGCCGATGGAGAAGGGCTCCGAGCCAGTCTGCCAGCCAGGCGGTGCCGCGCGTGTCCGTCTCTGTCCAGAGCGGATTCAATCCCGTCGCGTCACCGGCCTTGATCGAAGCATACCTCCCGCCATTCGCGCGTACCGCCATCTCCATCCCGCGCCGGTAGTCGAACACGAAGACGCGCGCGCCGACCCTGCGCGCCTGCGTCATCAGAAAGGCCGAGAGGACGGATTTACCGGATCCCGGGCGGCCGAGGATGAGCGTGTGCCCGCTCGTCGGTTCTTTGTCCGGGGATCCCTGCTCATGGTAAGAGAACCGAAACCCGCTCTGCTCGGGCGTCGGAAAGAGCGTGATTTCCGCGCCCCAGGGGAGATCTTTCTTTCCCTTGCCAAGTTGGGTGCGATGCAGGGCCGCGAAATCCGCGAAGTTCCGGTTGGTCACGGCACTGGCACGCACCCGCTTTGGCTGGTTGCCGGGATGCTGGCTGAAGAAATGTGCCTTCGCCGCGACCCGTTCCCCGATCATTTTGACCCCTTCGGCCGCGGCGGCATTGACGATCTCTGCGCCCAGGGTCTCAAGCGTGTCGAGTGTGTCTGCGAAGACGGTCACCACCATGTGGTGCTCGCCAAAGCTTTGCCGCTTGGCTTCCAGATCGTCGTGCGCCACGTCGAGGGCACCGAGCAGGGAGAGGGCTGCGTCTCCAGAGGCCTGCATCTGCCGCTTCTGCCTGCGAATGCGACCGGCCATGAGGTTCGCGTTGATCGGTGTGAAGGAATGGGTGACGACCATGTCAACGGGCAGGTTCAGCATGTCGAACATGGTGCACTGGGTAGCTTCGGAATATTCGGCGATGGTGAAGCTCTTGCCCAGGCGTCGGCCCGCAACGCCGTCCGAGAGTGCGAAGTGCTCATTACGAAATGTCACGCGGGTGTTGGCCACGGCGTAGGAGAGGAAGCCGAAGCGCCCCGAAGGGTAGAGCGGTCGTTCGCGCCCGGTGTTGAGCGCGCCGAGGAAGCCCAAGAGTTCGCCCGCGCTGGCCGACAGGCGTCGCGGTTTGAGGTCCGCAAGCCCGGAGAGAAACACGGTCACCGCTTCGTTGAGGCGGCGCAGGCGCTTCTCGGTCTGTTTGTGCAAACGGTCAGGTGCGCTTCGATTAAGGAAGTCCAGATGGCTTCTGGGGGGAGGGCGGTGGATGATGGTGAGCGTCAACGTCTTGTCGCGCAAGCCACTCGCATGGAGATGATCCTGCCAGAGGTGATCAACTTTTGCCGCGAACCCGTCTCCGGGAACGGCCCGCAGGTCGGGGACGATGGAGCTCGAGACCTTGTGGACGTAGTAGCTATAGGCCGGGCCAAGCTGCGCGATGAGTCGGGCGAAGAGTGCTTTGACCCGATCGAGATGTTCGTCGGCGGTCGTGTAGCTGTTGATGCCGGAGAGCCGAACACACTGAAACAGTTCGTTCGCGCGTGTGCGCACCGTCCAGTCGTCAACGAGGCTGACATAGGGCAGCATATGCGCCAGGCGCTGTTCGCGCGCGTACCAGTCTGGCAGAAACGTTCGGCTGTCCATTCTCTCGTCACGGGGCATAGCTGTCACCTCCGTGGATCGCTCTATTGCGCGTAGGTGGTGTCTCCTGCAGCGCCGTCATCAGCACGTCGATGAAACGGGGATCCCAATCCGCCGCCTTCCAAAGGATCGGATAAAGCACCGCCGCGACCCCGAGAACCACGAGGTGCTGAATCCAGACGAAGAGCAGGACAGACCCGAAGAGCCAGACCATCGCGTACATGATGGGCAGGCCCAGAAGTTTAGGCGGGCGCACGAGCCCGAGAAAGAGCGGGGAGCGTTCTGCCACGACAGCCTCCGATCAAGATCCACCGAAGACGGCAGCGACTATGGTGGGGGCCGCTGACACGCCGGCGATTCCGACGAGGACCCACAGGGCTTGGCGCAGATCGATGATGTTAAAAAACCAGCTCAGAAAGACGCCCAGAACCGCCAAGGTCGCGATGACCACGCCCAGAGGACCGGTCAAGGCGTCGACGATGCCTTGCAACAGTTCCTGGATCGGCGAGAGATCGATGCTCTGTGCCAGAGCGGGTTCCGTAAGGAGGCCCAAGGTCACGAACAGGGCAAGTAGATGGCGAATGGTCGGTTTCACGGGGTTGCTCCTTCCAGTCGGTCGACGACAGCCAGAACACGCTGGACGTGGGACTGTGTTTCGGGAAAAGGGGGGATGCCGGCAT
>JAYZLL010000008.1:0-23096 GCA_036154315.1 Pseudomonadota bacterium | reverse complement strand
GATATTTGAGGACCGGAAAGGGCGATTAACCCTTTTTCGCAGGGCGCAGAAAAACTCCCGTTCTTGCCCAATTGTTTTCAAATTCGCCGCATATGTGCGATGATATGGCCGCGAGAGGTCAGGTTTTCCTAACCGATAACGAGCAGAAATCTGGGCATGGCCCGACGTAGAACCACAGAACCCACGCTCCTGTTGAAGGGGACCCGAACCGCGATGTCCTTTGTCGCGGAAGGGCGGCGGCTTGCGATTTCCGATCCTTATCCCGAGGACGGGCAGCCGGGCTATTCGGTCATGGCCGACGTGCTGGCGCGCGCGGTGCTGTTCGCGAACTGGGAGGTTGTGGGGGCAGCCGCGCTCGTGCGCGCAGGCGATACCGTCCGTGTGGCCGAGGCAGGGTTGCTCGGGTCGTTCCGCACCGATGAATTCATGCGACGGCTCACGTGGCGGATGCTGGCGGATGCGGCGCACGAACTGACTGATACCGACGAAATTCAGGATGCGTGGCGCGAGCCGCTCGACATCGCGCCCTTCATCACGCGGCGCCGGGCCAACCGCGCCGAGGACAAGGCGGCGCGTCCGATGCCGATCGGCCGCCTGACCATCCCAATGGACGCCGCGATGGCCGCCCGTCTGGGCGAGAACGACGGACCGAAGGGGCGCGGAATCCCACGTGCACCTCGGGGCATGTCGCTGTAATCAGCCCGCATGAGCGAATGGATTCGCGGTCTCGAAGGCACCGAGGCCGGACATACGGCCGCCCTCGCGCTCGCGTTGCTCGCGGCCCTGCTACACGCCCTGTTCGGCGCGCTCCAGAAGGGGCGGCATGACCCGTGGCTGTCGCGCGGGGCGATCGACGCCTCATACGGGCTGATGGCCGCGCCCTTCGCGCTTTTCGTCGTGCCGTGGCCCGATCCGTCGCTGATCCCGCTTTTCGCGCTGATCATGGTGATTCACATCGTCTACAAGATCGCGCAGGGCGTGACCTATACGCTGGGGAGCTACACGGTCGTCTATCCGGTCGTGCGGGGCACCGGGCCGCTTTTCACCGTGATCGGGGCTGGCATCCTGTTCGGCGAGCATTTCACCATGACGCAATGGGTCGGGGTCGGGCTGCTGGTCGCGGCGATCTATGGGCTCGCGCTTTACAACCTCAAGCACTGGCAGGTCGGGCGCGACAAGCTCAAGCCCGCGCTCGGGATGGCGGTGGTGACGGGCCTCTTCGTCGCGCTCTACACCACGGTCGACGCCTATGGCATTCGTGCGACGCCCGATCCGTTCACCTTCCTCGCGTGGTTCTTCATGCTGGACGGGATCACCTTCGGGGTTTACGGCGCGGTCCGCTATGCACGCATGCCCGACCGCCCCACGTTCGCACCGCTTGCGCTGCGCGGGCTCATCGGCGGGCTCGTCGCGTTCTTTTCCTTCGGCTCGGTCATGATGGCCACCCGGCTCGACAATGTCGGACAGGCCGCGGTGCTGCGCGAGACCTCGACCGTTTTCGCGGCCCTCATCGGTTGGCTGGTCCTGAAAGAGAGCACGGGGCCCCGGCGGGTCACACTCATGGGTTTGATCGCGCTGGGGGCTGTAATCGTCGAGATGGGGGGTTAAATAGGCGATGATCCACGCGACGCACGAGGGCTGATCCAGAACATGGCCGACACGACCGATACCACGCCGCAGGCGAGTGACGAGAAAAAGGTGAACCCCTGGCTTCGGGCGGTGCTCGAATACGGGCCGATCATCGCGTTTTTCGTGGGCTACATGCTCGTGCGGGACATGAGCTTTACCGTCGGCGGGCGCGAATACGAGGGCTTCATCGCCGTCACGGCCGGGTTCATCCCACTTCAGGCGATCTGCACCTTCCTGCTGTGGCGGGTGACGGGCAAGATTTCGGCGATCCAGATCGCGACCGTGGTGCTGGTTGCGGTGATGGGCGGCATCTCGATCTGGCTGAACGACGAACGCTTCATCAAGATGAAGCCGACGATACTCTATGTGTTCTTCTTCCTGATCCTGATGTTCGGCATTCTGCGCGGGCAGAGCTACATCAAGATCATCATGGATCAGACCGTTCCGATGAGCGACGAGGGCTGGATGATCGTGACCAAGCGGCTCGCGATGTTCTTTGCCGGGCTCGCGGTGCTGAACGAGGTCGTGTGGCGCACGATGTCGACGGATATGTGGGTGAACTTCAAGACCTTCGGTCTGCCAATCGCGATCTTTGCGTTCTTCATGACGCAGTCGGGCGTGTTTCAGAAGTACAGCACGGATGAGGATAAGGCGGACGCCTGAGCGGACTGTTCGGGGGCTAGTCCCCCGAAGGACTTTTCAAACGAAGAAGAGACGTAAGGCGCGCGGCGAGGGGGCTGCGCGCTTTTTCGTTTTGTGCCGTAGGTTCGGGCGCGAGCAAGGAGAGATAGAGGGCCGCGAGTTTTCGGCCCGGCCCGGCTTGCGGGAGGGAGAGGCCTTGGTTCGCGAGGAGCGCGTCGAGGCTCGCGTGCGTTTCGGGGGCGAGGTCGCGCAGGATGGGGTTGAGGGGCGCGGCGCACATGCCAGGCCAAAGCGGGTCGACGCTGGGCCGATAGTCGATGCCGGTGTTGGCTGCCAGCCAGTCGAGGTCTTCCCCAAGGCGCACGGGGTCGATGCAGGCCACCGGTGGCGCAAAGCGCGGGCCGTCGATGTTCTGCTTCAATAGCCGCAACAACCGCTTGCGGGCCTCGGCGAGGCGCGGGCGGCCCGTCGAGATCGGCATGGCGTCGTTGAAGATCCACAGGAGCTTGGTGACTTCGGCGTTCAGGCTTTCGTTGCGGCGCTTTTCTGTGAACGCCTCGGGCGGAATGCCGCAATGAGCGGCGAAATCCTGTACCGGGGAGCGGCCGGTCAGGGCCTCGGGCACGAAGTCGCGCAGGGTGATCTGGTCGCGGGGCAAGCGGTCGAGCCACGGCTCCAACCGTTTGCGGTACTGAAACGGGTCGAAGTCGCGCGGCAGGCGGTCGAAGAGTTTCAGGCGCTGTTGCAGGGCCGAGGCATAAAGCCCGATGGGCTCGCGCACATAGGCGAAGAGCTCGAGCCTGCGCCCCGACGCCTCGATCCGATCCGCAAGCGCGTGGAGTTTCGCGGGGCCTGCGTTGGAGATCACTTCGGCGGACAGAACCAATGTCGGGGTGGGTCGCGCCAGTTCCGCGCCGAATGCCGCATCCCATCGGGCGCGCCGCGCTGCGACTTCGGCTGGGGAATGTCCGCGGTTCAGGTGCTGGCGCATGCCCGCGGGGTCGTCGGACAGGAGCGTTGCGAGGGCCACGTTGTGAAACAGCGTCTCGCCGAAACGCACCACCCGCACATCGCCCGTGTCCACGCCCGACAGCGACGCCTGTATCGACGACGACCCGGTCTTGGGCAGGCCGATGTGCAGAATGACGCGACGCATCAGCGCGTCACCGTTTAAACAGAACCTTTTGCGCGTCTTTGTCGTCTTGCAGCTGCGACCGGCGCTCGGCGCCCACGGCCATCCCGGTCTTGACCGCGTCGCGTGCCCCGACCGTGTCGAGCCACCGGGCGAGGTTGGGTTTGTCGTCCAGCGTCTGCTCCTGCCGTTCCCACAGCGAGGCCCAGCCGTAACAGGCCATGTCGGCGATCGAATAGAAATTGCCCGCGAGGTATTCGGTCTCGCCCAGCTTCTTGTCCATCACGCCGTAGAGCCGCCCGGCCTCGGCCCGATAGCGGTCCTTGGCGTAGGGCAGGTCGTTGGGCGGGTCCATCGCCGGGGCGTAGGTCAGGAAATGGTGCGCCTGTCCGGCCATCGGGCCAAGCCCGCCCATCTGCCACATCACCCACTGGTCCACGGCGATGCGGTCGCGCTCGGTCGGCCCGCAGAACTGGCCGGTCTTGCGGGCGAGGTATTGCAGGATCGCACCGGATTCGAAGATCGAGATCGGCTCCCCATCGGGGCCGTCCGGGTCGACGATGGCGGGCATCCGGTTGTTGGGCGCGATCTTGAGGAAATCCGGCTCGAACTGCTCGCCCATACCGATGTTCACGTATTTCACGTCATAGGGCAGACCCATTTCCTCGAGCGCGATGGTGATCTTCCACCCGTTCGGCGTGGGCCAGTAATAGAGGTCGATGGGTTGGGTCATGATGTCCTCCTTGTCGGGGGTCAGGATGACGTATTCCAAGCGAAGGGCAAGAGGGGCGCGCGGCTGGGGGCGGGGTCGCCAAGCCAGACCAGCGGCAGGTCGCCCCGGATCACTGCGCCGTAGAGCGGGAACAAACCGGGGCGCAGGTAAAGGCTCCAGTGGCAAACTTTGCGCGATGGTGGGGCGATACGGTGGCCCAGCCGGGCAAGGCGCGCGCGGGTCGCCTCGTGATCGACAGGCAGGTCGGTCCAGCCTGCGAGGTCGGGCAGGCCCGCGCCAAGCGCGCGGCCCCGAAACCCCATGACCGCTTCGAGCATCAGATCGAAGGCGGCGTTCTCGACGCTGGTGACGTTCAACACATCCGCCAGACGCCCGGCGGGGGAGGCCATCGCAGCCCGCGCCTTGGAGCGAAGCTCGGCCCCCGCGATCAGCACCAGCCGCCCGATCCGGCCCGCGGGCGCATGGGCGGTGGCCGACAGGGCGACGCGCGCGCCCAGTGAGTGGCCGAGCATATGGACGGGGCGGTCGAGTGTGGCGATCAGGCCTGCGAGCGCGCGGCCTGCCTCGCCCGCCTCACGGTAGGCCTGCCAGATCGACCCGACCGCGTTCCAGCCGAATGCGATGACCAGACCCTCGGCACCGCGCCCGAACCCGAGGTGGCGGGGCCAGGACATGACCTTCCAGTGCTGGCGCGGCGCCCGTTCGGCGAGGATCGTCTGATGCGGACAATGCCCCGGCGTGCCGGGCGCGTATTTGAAGCCGTGGATCAGGACGACGATGGGCGCGGTGCGGGGCAGGCTTTTCACGGCGGCATCGAGCGCAGCGTGGTCGTAGTCCAGACCCGACTTGCCTGCGTTGACGATGATCTGCGGCATCTCACCATGCCCCATAGCCCCGGTTTCCCGCAGGATGCTGCACCTGCGTAAAGCCCCCGTGACCCCTGCGTAACGGACCTGTAAAACATCGCCCGACTTGACCTGACGCGACCTTGAGGCTATCGCGATGACCGTGGCGATTTGTCTTCCGGATTGCGGGCCACGTTAATCATTCCGCTAAAGAGGTCAGGGACGATGAGAACGCCCCCGGCTTTCCCGGTTGGGCGTTTTTTGTTGGAGATACGACATGGACAAATATTCGAAACGCACCCGCGCGGTGCACGGCGGAACCCGGCGCAGCCAATACGGCGAGTTGTCCGAGGCGATGTTCATGACACAGGCCTTCTGCTACCCGACCGCCGAAGCCGCCGAGGCGCGGTTCGTGGGCGCAGGTGACGACGAATTCATCTATGCCCGCTACGGCAACCCGACCAACCGCATGTTCGAGGACCGCCTGGCTCAGATGGAAGGGACCGAGGACGCGTTCGCCTGCACCTCGGGCATGGCGGCCGTGAACGGTGCGCTCATGGCGCTGACCAAGGCGGGCGACCATGTGGTGTCGAGCCGCGCTCTGTTCGGCTCGTGCCTTTACGTGATCGAAGAGGTTCTGGGTCGTTTCGGGGTCGAGATCACGCTGGTCGACGGCACCGACAATGCCGCGTGGGAAGAGGCGATCCGCCCGGACACCCGCCTCGTGTTCCTCGAGTCGATCTCGAACCCCACGCTGGAGGTCATCGACCTCAAGCACGTGATCGACGTGGCCCACAAGAACGACGCGCTCGTCGTGGTGGACAACGCGATGATTACGCCGGTTTTTTCCTATGCCGCTGGCATGGGCGCGGACCTTATCGTCTACTCGACGACCAAGCATGTGGACGGGCAAGGTCGGATGCTCGGTGGTGCAATCTGCGGGTCGCGCGAGCTGATCCGGGGGCCGATCGAAACCTACATGAAGCACACCGGCGGGGCGATCAATCCGTTCGCGGCGTGGACGCACCTCAAGGCGTTGGAAACCATCGATCTGCGCGTGCGCGCACAATCCGAGGCCGCTCTGTTCATCGCGAATGCGTTGGCGGATCACCCGAAAATCAGCCGGATGAGCTATCCGCTGCACCCTTCGCACCCGCAATACGAGATCGCCAAAAATCAGGCGCCGTCCGGCGGCACGGTGCTGGCATTCGAGGTGAAGGGCGGCAAGGAAGCGGCATTCAAGTTTCAGAACGCGTTGGAATTCATCATCATTTCCAACAACTTCGCCGATGCCAAATCGATCGCGACCCATCCGGCGACCACCACGCACCAGCGGCTTCCGCAGGAGCAGAAGGATGCGCTGGGCATCTCTGACGGACTGATCCGCTTTTCCTGCGGACTCGAAGATCCGGCGGACATCCTGTCGGATATCGAACAAGCCTTGTCGGTGATCTAACGCGACAGCCCCGGCGTAAACTGGTAAATCCCTTGAGCGGACCCCACATATGGGGCCGCCGTCAGACCGGGAGGGCCCGCCATGAATCACATCACGTCCAAGGTGCTCGCAGCGCCTCAGCTTGACGACGCCAAAGCCGCGCTCGACACGTTGCGCGACTGGGCGCGGGCCGCGACGCCGGAAGAGGTGGCAGCACTCGACCCCGCCATCGCACGGCTTCTGCCCGGTGGCGAAGTGTCGAATTACCCGGCGCTGTCGCGGACCTATGATCCCGAGTTCACGGTGGATGAGGCCTACAAGGCGACGCTCCCCGATCTACAAAATGGCCCGTCCTCGCTCATCCAAGGTGAGCGGCAGGACATTCAGCACGTCGGCATCTCGAACTTCCGCCTGCCGCTGCGCTATCGCACCCGCGACAATGGCGATCTGATCCTTGAGACTTCGGTGACAGGCACCGTCAGCCTTGAAGCCGAGAAAAAGGGCATCAACATGAGCCGCATCATGCGCTCGTTCTATGCCCACGCGGAAAAGACCTTTTCCTTCGAGGTGATCGAGGCGGCGCTCGACGACTACAAGACCGATCTGGAGTCGCTCGACGCGCGGATCGAGATGTCGTTCTCGTTCCCGATGAAGGTGAAAAGCCTGCGTTCGGGGCTCGAAGGCTATCAGTATTACAACATCGCGTTGGAGCTGGTCGAAACGCAGGGCGTGCGGCGCAAGTTCATGCACCTCGACTATGTCTATTCCTCCACCTGCCCGTGCTCGCTCGAACTCAGCGAACATGCACGCCAGACCCGTGGGCAACTCGCGACCCCGCATTCGCAGCGCTCGGTCGCGCGTGTGTCGGTCGAAGTCGCGCCGGAACAGTGCTGCCTGTGGTTCGAAGACCTGATCGGGCTGTGCCGCGCCGCCGTGCCGACCGAAACGCAGGTGATGGTGAAACGCGAGGACGAACAGGCGTTTGCCGAACTCAACGCCGCCAACCCGATCTTCGTCGAAGATGCCGCGCGGCTGTTCACTGAACAGCTCAAGGCCGACAAGCGCGTGGGCGATTTCCGGGTGGTCGCGAGCCATCAGGAAAGCCTGCACAGCCACGATGCCGTGTCGATCCTGACCGAGGGCGAAACCTTCCGCGCCCAGTCGCTTGACCCGCGTCTGTTCTCGACTTTGATCCACGCTGGTTAACCTTACCCTTTCGAATTGTGACAGGGTAAGGTTAACCGCCATATTCATGGCGTGATTGATCACTCACTGACCCAATTCTCACCCAGATTCCCACGCATCTGACAGGTGTTGCGTGAAATTCGGTTCTGCCCTCTTGGCCGAGCCGCAAAATATCAGTGGATGCGGGTTCTGTGGCTCAAGTAACGGCATATGAGGTCCTGTCTGACGGCACCGGTGGCTATACGGTCACCGCGACCAGCGTCGTGTTCGATGAACTGGACTACGCTCCGGCCGGAACCGGCACGGTGCGCTATCCGACGACGGTCGGGGATGTCGACGGGGCGTTCTACATCATCGGCAGCCGGGCGTATTTCGTACCGGACGAGCCGCTCGCGAGCACACCTTCTGAAAACGGCTCGGTCACCGATCTGGACGGCCCGATCAACGGCTCGTCGGGGGACGAGACAGTGGCTGCGCCAAATGGTGACGGATACGTCATCACATCGGGCTCGTCGGCAACGGCGACCGGCACCGGATCGGACACGATCTACGGCGGATCGGGCGACGACCACATCTTTGTCGGTGACGGCAACGACACCGTCTATGCAGGCGACGGCGACGACCGAATCGGTGGCTGGAACGCGAACACCTCGGGCACCAACACCTATTTCGGCGGCAATGGCGACGACACGATCATCGGCGGCTCCGGCTCCGACACGATCTATGGCGAGGCGGGCGACGACACACTGTCGGGCGGGGCAGGGACCGATACGCTTTACGGCGGTGAAGGGTCGGACACCTTCCTCATCACCGACGACCACGACATCACCGATGTCGTCGGCGGCGAGACCGGCACCGATTACGATGCCATCGCTTTTGCGAACTTCATCAGCACCTCGCCGGTCGTCGTCACGTTCCTTGGCGACGAAAGCGGCAGCTATCTGTTTTCGGAAACCGGGGCCAACGGCACCTTTTCCGAGATCGAAGCGATCTACGGCACCGGGTTCGGCGACCAGATCAACGCCTCGGGCTCGTCGGTCAAACAGGTCATCTATGGCCACGGCGGCGACGACTACCTGCAAGGCGGGTCGACCGGTGACGAGCTGTACGGGGGCGCGGGCGACGACACGCTGATCGGCGAGGCGTTTGCCGCCACGGGGCCGAACCTGATCGTCAACGGGTCGTTCGAAGACACGACCGGCATGACCGATGTGGCCTGGGGCATGCGCGGCACCGGGATGATCCCCGGCTGGACCGAAAGCAACGGCTACGTCGTCGACCTTCACGACGACAGCCGCCACGGGATCGTGGCGACCGACGGGTCCTATTGGCTCGATATGGAGGGGGACGCGGGGCAGAACCTGCGCATCGGTCAGGATGTGGCGGGCATCGTCGACGGCGAGGCCTATATCGTTCACTTCGACGTGGCCGACTTTGCCAATGGCGACGACCTCACCGCACAGGACAACCAGGTCGAGATCATCTGGAACGGCGAAGTCATCGCGCGGATCAACCCGCCGGACGGAAGCTGGGAGACGTTCGAATTCGTCGTGGTCGGCGGCTCGGGCGACGGGTCGAACCGGCTCGAATTCCTCGGCACGGGCCGCGCCGACCAAGAAGGCGCGTCTTTCGACAACGTGCAAATGCACCACGCCACGCCCAGCGGTGACGGCGACGATCTGCTGGTCGGCGGCGCGGGCAATGACACGATCGCAGGGGGCACCGGCGACGACCACCTGATCGGCAACGGCGGCACCAACACCCTGTCGGGCGGCGATGGCGACGACACGTTCGAGGTCATCATCGCGGATGGCGGCATCGATCGGATCATCGGCGGCGAAACCGGCGAAACGGTCGGAGATACGCTCCTCTTCACCGGGTCGGACCCGATAACCGTGGTCTTCACCACGTTGGAGAGCGGCACCTACACCGCAGGTCCGGCCAGCGGCGTGTTCTCGGAGATTGAGAACTTCCACGGCGGCGACGGGTTCGACACGCTGGACCTCACCGGCCTAGCGACCCCGGTGACCATCGTGGTGACGGGCGACGGCGAAGGCTGGATCACCGACGGTACCAACACGATCAACTACGCAAGCTTCGAGGAAGTCTGGGCCTCGGATCAAGATGACATCATCGACGCGACCGGTGCCATCGCAGGCGTCGATGTGGATGGCGAAGACGGCGACGACACGCTAGACGGCTCCGACTACGACGACACGATCGACGGTGGGGCAGGCGACGACGTCATCACCGCGGGGTCCGGCAACGACACGATCACCGGCGGGGCAGGGAACGACACCTACGCTTTCTCGGACGGTGACGACGCGAACACGATCACCGATTTCGACCTCGCCGATGACGATCTCGACGGGTTCACCAACGACCAGCTCGACACATCCGGCCTGACCGATGCGAACGGCGAGCGGGTCGAGTGGTGGGACGTGGTCGTGACCGACGACGGCTCGGGCAACGCCGTTCTGAATTTCAACGACGGCACGACCGTCACGCTCACCGGTATCGCGCCTGCCACGGTCGATGGCTCGACGCTTTATTCGATGGGCGTCCCCTGCTTCGCCGCAGGCACCCGGATTGCCACGCCGCGTGGTGAGGTGCGGGTGGAAGACCTGCGCGAGGGCGACAAGGTGCTCGATGCGAACGGCAACGCGGTCGACGTGCTTTGGACCGGGTCGAGCCATCTTGATGCTGCCGGGCTCGCCGCGCGCCCCGACCTGCGCCCGATCCGTATTCGTCCGGGTGCTCTGGGCAACCCCTATGAACTGACCGTCTCGCCCCAACACCGCATTGTGCTCGACGATGCATCGGGTCGCCCGGTCGGCTTCGTGCCCGCGCGCTGGCTGGCCGAAGATGGCGACGGGCGCTTCCGCGTGGCGCAGGGGGCGAAAGAGGTCACCTATCACCACATCCTGCTCGCCCGTCACGCGGTTATCGTGAGCGACGGGGCCTTGTCCGAAAGCTTCTATCCGGGGCCGGAAGCGCTGATCGCGATGGACAGCGTGGCGCGCAAACGCCTGTTCACGCGGATCCCGTCACTGGCCCGGATCGTGAACGAAGAGGATGTGGCCCGCTACTACACCCCGCTCGCCTTGCCGGACCTCGACCGCGAGACCGCGCTCTGCCTGCTGGGCGCCATGCGCATGGACAAGGCGGCCTGAGCCTAGACGACCGCCGCGAAACTGTCGGCGCGGGCCATATCCCAGAACTTGGCAAAGGCCGGGTGCGTGACGTTGTGATCCAGCAGCTCACCCGGTTCGACCCAATCGTATTGCGACCGCGCCGAGCGCACCTCGCGCGCATTGATGCGGATCATCAGGTGATCGGGCTTCAGGTCCTTGGGATGGGCCAGCCCCGACGCGCCGATGGTCTCGGCCAGAGCCTTGAGGGTGTTCTCGTGAAACTGATAGACCCGCGCGGCCTTGTCCTTCACATCAAGCGCCCGGTAACGGCCCGGGTCCTGTGACGTCACGCCGGTGGGGCATTTGCCCGTGTGGCAGGTCTGGGCCTGAATGCAGCCCAACGAGAACATGTAGCCGCGCCCCATGTTGCAAGTATCCGCTCCCAGCGCAAAAACGCGGGCCATGTCGAAGGCCGAGATCAGCTTGGCCGAACAGACGATCCTGATCTTGTCGCGCAGGCCGAGACCGACGAGGACGTTCTGGACCAGCATCAGCCCCTCGCGCAGCGGCGCGCCGATGTGGTCTGCGAACTCCGCCGGGGCGGCCCCTGTGCCACCCTCCGAGCCGTCGATGGTGATGAAATCCGGGTGCTCACCGGTTTCGACCATCGCCTTGCACATCGCGAACACCTCCCACGGGTGGCCGACGCACATCTTGATCCCCACGGGTTTGCCGCCAGAGAGCTCCCTCAGTTTGGCGATGAACCCCATCATTTCGACTGGGGTCGAAAAGGCGGAATGGGCCGGTGGGCTCAGGCAATCGACGCCGATCGGGATGCCCCGCGCCTCGGCGATGTCCTTGGTCACTTTCGCGCCCGGCAGGATGCCGCCATGCCCCGGCTTGGCCCCCTGCGAGAGTTTTATCTCGATCATCCTGACCTGATCCGCCGTGGCGCGGGCCGCGAAAGCGTCGGGCGAAAAGCGCCCGTTTTCATCGCGGCAGCCGAAGTATCCCGACCCGATCTGCCAGACGAGGTCACCGTCGTGCATCGTATGAAAGCGGCTGATCGACCCCTCGCCCGTGGTCTGGGCGAAATTGCCGCGCTTGGCCCCCATGTTCAGCGCCTCGACCGCATTGGGCGACAGCGCGCCAAAGGACATGCCCGAGACGTTCAGCACGCTCGCGGAATAGGGCTTGGCGCAAGTGCCCTCGCCAAAGGTCACGCGAAAGTCGTGGTCGCTCAGGTGTTTCGCCATGAGCGAGTGATTGATCCACTCGTGCCCGACCTGATGCTGATCGCGCAGCGAGCCGAACGGGCGCAGCCCCTCCAGCCCCTTGGAGCGGCGATAGACGAGCGCGCGTTGCTCGCGTGAAAACGGCACCTCTTCGTGGTCGCTTTCGAGGAAATACTGCCGGATTTCCGGGCGGATCGATTCCAGCAGAAACCGGATACGGGCGAGCACCGGATAGTTCTTGAGCACAGCGCGTTTGCGCTGGGCCAGATCGTAGGTGCCGACCGCCGCTCCGACCGCGCCGAGGGCCGCGATAACGCCACCCCAGAACGGCATGACAAAGGCCAGTCCGATGCCCACGGGCACCGCCAGAATGAGAAGCGCGTAGGGAAGGTAACGAAGTTTGAACATGACAGGCCTCCATCGTCTCGCCCCCCGACCCGGACGTGACGTGTTCCTCCCCTGTCCGCCCTGAGGGTCGCAGGGGGTGCGACATGTTGTCAAGCATCGCGCAGGGGTCGCTCTGGTCTCGCTTGACAGTCCCCGCGGGCAAGGCCAGTGCTTTCACATGTTCGATCTGCGCCCCGTGGTCTATGTCGTCGGTCTGGTCGTTGCCGTGCTCGGGGCGACGATGCTGTTGCCGATGGTGGTGGACCTGTTCTACGGCCGCCCGGATTGGACCGTGTTCCTGCAATCGGCGATCATCACCCTGACCGTGGGCATTGCCATGACCATCGCCACCGCCAACGGGGTGGGGGAGGGGCTTTCGGTCCAGCAGACCTTCCTTCTCACAACCGCGATCTGGGTGGCGCTGCCTTTGTTCGGTGCGCTCCCCTTCATCTTTGGCGAGATTCAGGCCCGGCCCGTCGACGCGATATTCGAGGCGATGTCGGGCTTTACCACCACCGGATCGACCGTGTTCACCGGGCTCGACACGCTGCCCGAGGGGCTGCTTCTTTGGCGCTCGATGCTCCAGTGGTTCGGCGGGATCGGGATCATCGTCGTGGCGATGGTGTTCCTGCCCGAACTCAGGGTCGGCGGCATGCAGGTGTTCCGCTCCGAAGCCTTCGACACGATGGGCAAGGTGCTGCCCCGCGCCGCCGAAATCGCGGGCCGGATCACGTGGATTTACCTCGCGCTCACGATCCTCAACGTGCTGGCTTATCTGCTCGTGGGCATGACGCCCTTCGACGCGATCAACCACGCCTTCACCACCATGTCGACGGGCGGATTTTCGACGCGCGATGCGAGTTTCGGGGCCTATCAGGGGGCGCCGGAATACGTGGCCTCGGTGTTCATGATATTCGCCTCGCTGCCCTTCGTGCGCTACATCCAACTGGTCGCAGGCACCGCCCAGCCGCTGTTTCGCGACAGCCAGATCCGAGCCTATCTGGGCACGATCCTGACGGTCACGCTGGTGATGACCTTCTATCGGCTGGTGGCCAACGGCGATCACTTCGAACACGGGTTCCGCGAAGGCGTGTTCAACGTGACCTCGATCATGTCGGGCACGGGTTACGCCAGCGTCGACTATCAGCTCTGGGGCACGTTCCCTGTGGTCGCGTTCTTCTTTCTCGGTCTCATCGGCGGCTGCGCCGGATCGACCGCCTGTTCGGTCAAGATCTTCCGCTACCAGATCCTGATCGCCGCGATCCGTGCCCGCATCCAGCAGATTTTCGCGCCCCACGGCGTGTTCACCCCACGGTTCGAGGGGCGGCCGATTTCCGAGGCGGTCCTGTCGTCGGTCATGGCGTTCTTCGTCATGTTCGTCGTATCGCTCGGCATCCTCGCGGTGCTTCTCAGCATGACCGGGCTCGACATGGTCACGTCGCTTTCGGGGGCCGCGACCGCCATCGCCAACATCGGTCCGGGGTTGGGCAACACCATCGGACCTGCGGGCAACTTCGCGACGCTCAACGACACCGCCAAGTGGCTTTTGACCGCCGCCATGCTGGTCGGTCGGTTGGAGCTTTTGTCGGTCTACGTGCTGTTCACCTTGCGATTCTGGAGGGGCTGATGTCGGACGAGGACAAGGCCGCGCGCCTGCAACATCTGCGCACCGAGGCGCTGGCCAAGGGCGATCCGCTCGCCCTGCCGATCACGATGGCGTCGATGTTCAATCTGCCGGGCAATCCCGAGCCGGGCGTCGCGGGTTACGGGCGGATGGACAATCCGGTCTGGGACGCGGTCGAACATGCGCTGGGCCTGATCGAGGATGCGCCGGTGCGCGTGTTTCCCTCCGGCATGGCCGCGATCACAGCGGCGCTGTTCGCGGTGCTCAAGGCGGGTGACCGGATGTTGGTGCCGTCAGATGGCTACTACACGACGCGCCTTCTGGCCGACCGCTATCTCGCCAAATTGGGCGTCGAGGTGGTCGAACGACCCACTGTGAGCTTTGCCGAGGGCGGGCTCGAGGGCTTTGCGCTGGTGTTTCTGGAAACCCCGTCGAACCCCGGTCTCGACGTGATCGACCTGCGCGCCACCTGTGCTGCGATCAGGGCGGCAGGCGGGGTGAGTGTCGTGGACAACACCACCATGACCCCGTTCGGCCAGCGCCCGCTCGATCTGGGTGCGGATGTGGTCGTCGCCTCGGACACCAAGGCCCCCGGCGGCCATTCCGACGTGCTCATGGGGCATGTCGCGACCCGCGACGCGGCGCTGATGGACGAGATGACCCAATGGCGTAAACTGTCCGGGTCGATTGCCGGGCCGTTCGAGGCTTGGCTCCTCCATCGGTCCTTGGAAACGCTCGAGGTGCGGTTTGACCGTATGTGTACGAGCGCCGGGGTCATCGCTGAACGTCTCGCCGCGCATCCTGCGGTCGGCACCGTCCGCTATCCGGGGCTAGCCAGCGATCCGGCCCATGCGGTGGCAGCCGCACAGATGACCCGCTTCGGCTTCCTCATAGGTCTCACGCTCGACAGCGAAGCGGCGGCGGAAGGTTTCATCAACGGCTGTTCCATGCTGGCCCCCACCACGTCCTTCGGGGGTACCCACTCGACCGCTGAACGCCGGGCGCGCTGGGGGGATGACGTCGCGCCGGGGTTCGTGCGTCTGTCCGTGGGCGTCGAACCCGTCGAGCCGCTGTGGCAGGCCCTCGACATCGCCCTTTCCGCCTGAAACGAAAAACGCGCCCGAAGGCGCGTTTCCGTTCATCTCAGGCTGTGAAGGATCACTCCCAGCAGCTCACCAGCACCGACATATCGGCGGCCTTGACCGCGAGCGCGTGGGGGGTGAGCGAACCGCTCGACGCCACGCTCTCAGCCGTTACGCCGTTGGCGTCGAGGAAAGCTGCGAGGGCCGGGGCCTTGGTGGCGAAAGACACCTCATCCGGGAACTGACGGCCGCCGTCGCTGTCGGATTTCAGCATGCCCAGAACCATGCCAGCGTTGTCCACAATGGGACCACCGGAGTCGCCGTCCTGCGCTTCGAGGTTCAGGCGATAGACGTTGTCCTCGCCATCCAGCCCCTTGATGTCGGCAAGCTGACCGAAGGTGAGCGTCGCCGAGGACAGGCGCCCGCCAAAGGAATAGCCCGCGACCGCGAGGTCCGACTGAATGCGCGGCTCGCCGGTCGACAGCGCGGCGACGGCCAGTGGGGCCAGCGGCTGCTCGGGGCGCACGATGGCGGCCCCCAGCGCGTCGTCGGTGGCGACGACGGTGGCCGGATAGCTTTCGTCGAGCGTGATCTGGGTGCAGCCCGCGACAGCTTCGGTCGTGGTCAGAACCGTCCCGTCGGCGGCGACATAGAACCCGGTGCGCGCCCGGTCGGCGCGGCGGATTTCAAGACCGGAGACAAGGTCGACGCTCTGCATCGCCTCATCGAGCCCGGCGTTGTCGTCGAGCACGGCCGAGCCGGTTGACGAGAACCCGTCCTTCATCGCGGCAAGCGCGATGTTACGGCGGCGGTCGTCGCCGGTGGGCCAGATCAGCATGTAGCCCTTGACCGCCCCGTCCGCGACTTCGGCGTAAACGTATGAGACCATCTCACGGTTCTGGCCGTTGATCTCAAAGCTGTTTTCGCCCCGCGTGCGCTCGCCCTGAGTCGGCACGACTTCGAGCGATTGCAGGATGTCGTAAAGACCGTAGAGCGTCGATTGCCCGCCGGATTGCGAGATCAGGACAACGCGCACGCCATCCTCGCCCTCGTAATGAGCAAACGGCGCTTCGTAGCGGTCAAAATCGACCATCGCGGTTGGCATGATCAGTTCGATGCCCGCGTCCCGGTCGGTGACCGAGGCGAGCGCGAGGCTGTCGAACACGGCGTTGTAGTCGCCGATCAACTCGTCGCGTTGCCGGGTCGTCAGAATGCCGGTCGCCTCATACCCCTTGGCCTCCTGCCATGCCGCCATCGCGCCGCGGGTGCCGGGGCCAAAGGCGCCGTCGATGGCGGAGGTGTAAAAGCCCTCAAACTGGAGCGCGACCTGAAGCGCCTCACGCCCCTCACGGTCGAGTAGCGCCTCGGACCGGCGCGCCTCCTGCGGGGTTTCCTCGGGGATCACGGGCTCCGGCGCGGGCTCGGCCACGATCACCGGCTCTTCGGCCTGCGTCTCGGTCACCTGAGGCGTGTCAGTGGGTTCGGGGCGGCTGTTCGCGCCGACCGGCCAAAACTGCTGACCGAATGTGGCCCCGTCCGAGACATAGGCATCACCCGGAATTGCGCCCTGAGCGCGCAGGGTGCCCAGAATGGCGGCGGCCTCATCCTCGGAATAGGGGCCAAGCGCCGTGGCATACCAGCCCGACGCACCAAGGCGGAAGCCCACGACATTGTCGAGTTCCGCATCGTAAAGGCGCGTCGTGGTCTGGGCTTCGGTCAGGGTCGTGTTCGCCTCGACCTGAACCCAGTACGTATCTTGGGCGAAGATCGACGTGCTTCCCATAAGTCCCGCAAATAGTGTGATCGCCCCTGTGACGCGCTTCATAGTCCCTCTTTGCCCCTTCGGGGCCCCTGCAAATTACATTCGGACAAGTAACACATGACCGTTTGCACGAGGTCAATATCGGCCCGGTCGATTGACCCTGACCTGTGGCAGTCCTATTGAGGCGCGGACATCGCGCGAGGTGACGACATGGCCGAGTTCACGAAACCCAAAAGCTTTCAGGAAATCATCCTGCGGCTTCAGAATTACTGGGCGTCCAAGGGCTGCGCCGTGCTCCAGCCTTATGACATGGAAGTGGGGGCGGGCACGTTCCACCCGGCCACGACCCTGCGCGCGCTGGGTTCGAACGCCTGGGCGGCCGCTTATGTCCAGCCGTCGCGCCGCCCGACCGACGGGCGCTATGGCGAAAACCCGAACCGGCTCCAGCACTACTACCAGTATCAGGTGCTCATCAAACCGTCGCCGCCCGATCTGCAGGAGCTTTATCTCGGCTCGCTCGAAGCCATCGGGATCGACATGGCGCTCCATGACATCCGCTTCGTCGAGGACGACTGGGAAAGCCCGACGCTGGGCGCCTGGGGCCTCGGGTGGGAGGTCTGGTGCGACGGGATGGAAGTCAGCCAGTTCACCTATTTCCAGCAGGTCGGGGGCCACGACTGCCGCCCGGTCTCGGGCGAGCTGACCTATGGTCTGGAACGCCTCGCCATGTATGTGCTGGGCATCGATCACGTGATGGAGATGCCGTTCAACGACCCGCAGTCGCCCATCGCTCTGTCCTACGGCGACGTGTTCCGGCAGACGGAAGAGGAATATTCGCGCCACAACTTCGACGCGGCGGATACCGAAAAACTGCTGCGTCACTTCGAGGATGCCGAGCGCGAGTGTCAGTCGATCCTCGACAATCCGGCCCAAGACCCCAAGACCGGCAAGCGGATCGTCATGGCGCATCCGGCCTATGACCAGTGCATCAAGGCCAGCCACATCTTCAACCTGCTCGACGCGCGCGGCGTGATCTCGGTCACCGAACGTCAGGCCTATATCGGCCGCGTCCGGGCGCTCGCCAAACTTTGTGCGGATGCCTTCGTGCAGACCGAAGCGGGTGGTTTCGTGCCGGAGACAGCAGCGTGAACGGCAAAATCGTCGCGGGGTTCATCGTCGTGTTCACTTTGATTTTCGGGATCGGCCTCTACTACACGCTGGTCTATGCCTATTATGACCGTGTCGCCGCCGAAGAGGTCAGCTTCACGATGGTCAACATCGCGACGGGACAGCCGGAGCCGATCATCGCGGACGATATCGAGGCGATCGACGGCTCGTCATCGCCGATCCGGTTCCGCGCCTGTTTCACCGCCGGTATGTCCAGCCCGACGATGCAGGAGACCTATGTGGCCTATCCCGATCCGACCCCGCTCAACGCGCCGGGCTGGTTCGACTGCTTCGATGCGCAGGCAATCGGGACCGACCTCGAAGTGGGGCAGGCCGTGGCGTTTCTGAGCGAGAAGGACATCCACGACGGGGTCGACCGCGTGATCGCAGTCTACCCGGACGGGCGCGCTTTTGCGTGGCATCAGCTCAACGAGAAATTCAACGACGAGGGTAGCGAGCCGATCCAGTGATCGGAACCTAACGCAGGGGCAGGGGATTGAGAGAGCATCCCCTATTGGAGCTGCCCCATGTCACACCCTCTCGATCTCGACCAGCCGCCCAAGTGGGTCGTGCCGCTGATGCGGTTCGGCTACACGGCGCGCGGCGTCACCTATGTCATCCTCGGTGTCCTCACCTTTCTCGCCGCTTGGACCGGCGGCGAAGCCGAAGGCACCTCGTCCGCCCTCGCCAGCCTGCGCGAACAGCCGTGGGGCGTGCCGCTCCTCTGGGTCGTGGCCGCGGGCCTCTTGGGCTACGCCATCTGGCGCTTCGTCGCCGCGTGGTGGGATCTGGAACTCCACGGCACCGGGGCCAAGGGCATCGTCGCCCGCATCGGCCTGTGCGTGACCGGCGCGATCCACGCAGGTCTTGCCGTATCGGCGGCCCGTCAGGCCATCGGGTCAGGTGGCGGATCGGGCAGCGGCGAAAGCGATAGCGTCAACACGCTCGCATCATGGGTAATGCAACAGGAGCCGTGGGGCAAATGGGTGCTCATCGCCATCGGTGCGATCACCGTCGGCGCGGGCATCTATTACGCCTTCAAAGGCATCAACGAGAAATACAAACGTCACATGCGCCAATCCCCGCGCTCGCAGGCGCTGGACCCGGCGATCAAATTCGGCCTCATCGCGCATGGCGTGGTCATCGCGATCATTGGCCTGTTCCTGATCGGCGCGGGCTGGACGGCAGACCCGTCGCAGGCTGGCGGCGTCGGGCAGGCGTTCGAGGCGGTGCGCGCCCAACCCTTTGGCCGCATCCTTCTGGGCGCACTGGCCATCGGCCTCGTCGGGTTCGCGATCTACTGCTTTGCCGAAGCCCGCTACCGGATCGTGCCGCGCTGTGCGAACCCGGACACCAAAACGCTCGCGGGTCGGTTCGATCATGCCTTCGACAAGGCGATTGCCCGCGTGACCTGAGCATCCGGGGCGTCCGGAGGCCCGCTGCCTCTGGACGTCTCACCCCCCCTTCGGTAACACGGCCCGGACCCCGCCTGATGGCGACAACAGACCGTGGAAGACCGATATGGCCGATCTCCTGATCGAACTCTTTTCCGAGGAAATTCCGGCGCGGATGCAAGGCCGTGCTGCCGAGGATCTCAAGAAACTCATCACCGACGGTCTGGTCGAAGCCGGTCTGACCTATGGCGGTGCCGCCGCCTTTGCGACGCCGCGCCGGTTGTGCCTGACGCTGTCCGACATTCCCGCCATGTCGCCCGATACCCGCGAAGAGCGTAAAGGGCCGCGCACCGATGCGCCGGAAAAGGCGCTCGAGGGCTTTCTGCGCTCCACCGGTCTGACCAAGGACCAGCTCGAAGCGCGCGACGAGAAAAAGGGTCAGGTCTGGTTCGCCGTGATCCAGAAAAAGGGCCGCCCGGCGGCCGAGATCGTGGCCGAGGTGCTTGAGGCGACCATCCGCAACTTCCCCTGGCCCAAGTCGATGCGCTGGGGGGCGGGGAGCCTCAAGTGGGTGCGCCCGCTTCATTCCATCCTGTGCATTCTGACGGACGAGGGCGGGGCCGAGGTCGTTCCGCTCGACATCGACGGGATCAAATCCGGCGACACCACGCAGGGCCACCGTTTCATGGCGCCGGGGTCGTTCAAGGTGTCGTCCTTCGATGACTATCAGTCCAAGCTCAAGAAATCCTGCGTCGTGCTCGACCCTGCAGAGCGAGCTGAGACGATCTGGCATGACGCTGAACAGGCCGCCTTTGCCGCCGGGTTCGAACTGGTCGAGGACAAGGGGCTTTTGTCCGAAGTGGCCGGGCTGGTCGAATGGCCAGTCGTGCTTATGGGCGACATCGGCGCCGACTTCATCGACCTGCCGCCCGAGGTGCTTCAGACCTCGATGAAAGAGCACCAGAAATTTTTCTCGGTGAAGAACCCCAAGACCGGGCGGATCGAGAAATTCGTGACCGTTGCCAACCGCGAAACCGCGGATGACGGCGCGACGATCCTTGCGGGCAACCAAAAGGTGCTGGCCGCGCGCCTGTCGGACGCCAAGTTCTTTTGGGAGAACGACCTGCGCACGGTCGCCGAGCACGGCATGACGTCGATGTCCGAGAGCCTGACGAACGTCACCTTCCACCGCGAATTGGGGAGCCAGTCCGAGCGGATCGACCGCATCGCAGCCTTGGCCCGCCGGATCGCCCCCATCGTGGGTGCAGACGCGGACGAGGCGGTGCTGGCCGCCAAGGTGGTGAAAGCAGACCTCGCATCGGAAATGGTCTACGAATTCCCCGAACTGCAGGGGATCATGGGGCGGTATTACGCGAAACGTGCTGGTCTGTCCGATGCCGTGGCCGATGCCTGCCGCGACCATTACTCGCCGCTCGGCCCCTCCGACGACGTACCCTCGGCCCCGGTGTCGGTCGCCGTGGCGCTGGCCGATAAGCTCGACACGCTGACAGGCTTCTGGGCTATCGACGAGAAGCCCACGGGGTCGAAAGACCCCTATGCGCTGCGCCGGGCCGCGCTGGGCGTGATCCGCCTCTCTGTTGAGAATGATCTGCGAATTCCTTTGGCCTCGCATCTTGGATTTGGGATTGGGGTGCACTCTGGAACTTCAGTATTCAGTCCAGACGTGGAAATTCGCTCTTACGAGGCCCTTAGGCTCTTAGCTAGCTTTGAGATTGTCAATTACACCGATGAACAAGTCCATGCGCTTAAGGAAATGGGTATTGACCACCGCGATGTGCGGGGTCCGGTGCTTTGGTTTGCTAATTTGCTTTCTTTTGTGCACGACAGGCTGAAGGTTTATCTGCGCGACGAGGGCATCCGCCACGACGTGATCGACGCCTGCCTGAACATGCCGGGCAACGACGACCTGACCCTGCTCGTCAAACGCGCCCGCGCACTCGCCGCCTTCCTCGCGACCGAGGACGGCGCGAACCTGACACAGGGCTTCAAACGTGCTAACAACATCCTCACGCAGGCCGAGGAAAAGGACGGCGTGGAATACTCGTTCGGGGCAGATGTGAAATATGCCGAGGACGATGCCGAAAAAGCCCTGTTCGCCGCGCTCGACTCGGCCGCTGGCCCACTCGACTCGGCGATGAAGGCCGAGGATTTTGCAGGTGCAATGTCGGTCATGGCGGGCTTGCGCGCGCCGATCGACACGTTCTTCGAGGCCGTGCAGATCAACACGGACAACCAGATCGTCCGGCGTAACCGTTTGAATCTGTTGGCGCGTATCCGCGATATCTGTATCAGTGTTGCAGATTTGACCCGTATCGAAGGTACGTAAAAACCCGTAGTCCCTTAGGACAATATTGTATGTGGGCACACTAGGACTATGTTTGAGCCATCAGGAGATGCTGCAGTGCAGAATATGGTGCTCAACAAGGGCTACACGGAAATCACGCCGACCGCTTCGATCGACGTGAACCGGCATGGTGGCCGCGCCAAGTGCCTGCAACGCCTGATCCGGCTCGAAATGCCCGTGCCCACGACCGTGGCACTCGATTTCGGCACGGTCCACGAGATTTCGCTCGGTAATCTGCCCGACATCGGCATGATGCTCGCCATTTTCGGGGACTCGCCGCTTCTGTCGGTGCGGCCCTCGTCCGAAGACCCCGATTGGGGCGGGCCGTCCGCAATCCTGAACATCGGGATGAACGACCAGACCTATGAGCGGCTCAAGCAATCGCATGGTGAGGTTGCGGCGACCGCGCTCTACCTGCGTTTCATCCGCTCCTACGCGATCCACGTCGCCCGCCTCGACCCCGACGAGTTCGAGCTCAAGGCCCCGATGGACCCCGCCGCGATCAAACGCGCGCAGGCGATCTATGAAGAAGAGACGGACGAGCCGTTTCCGCAGGACACAGCGACGCAGCTGACAAACGTGCTGCGCTCGATGGCCCGCGCGTGGGAGGGGACGACCGCCCGGCTCCTGCGCGAAGCGCGCGGTGCGCCCACCGATGCGGGCCTCGGCCTCGTCGTGCAGGCGATGGCGATTGGCCTTGGCAATGGCATGTCAGGCTCCGGCGTGATCCAGTTCGTGAGCGGCCAGACCGGCGAACGTCAACTGCGCGGGCGCTATCTGTGCCAGAGCCAAGGCCGTGACGCGCTGGGCGACCCCGATGCGCGCGCGATCATGTATCTGTCGCGCGACGACCGGGGCCGGTCCATCGAAGACGAGCTTCCGCAGGTGTTCGAGGACCTCAAGCGGTACGGCGACCTGTGCCGCAACCGTCTGCGCGAAGAAATGCAGATCGAGTTCACGCTCGAGAACGAGCGGCTCTACATCCTCGACGCGGTCCGGGTGCAGCGCACCTCGCGCGCTAACCTGCACATCGCCGTCCAACTCGCGCAGGACGCGATCATTTCCGAGGACGAGGCGGTGATGCGTGTTCCGCCGCGCTCGCTGACCGAGCTTCTGCACAGTCAGGTGGACCCGGCAGGCCCCCGCGATGCCTTTGCGAGCGGTATTGCGGCCAGCCCCGGTGCGGCCACAGGCAAGGTCGTATTCTCATCGCGCGCCGCGCAGGCCAGTGCCGCCCAAGGCGAGCCTTGCATTCTGGTGCGCCGGGAAACCACGCCCGAGGATATTCGCGGCATGCATGCCGCCGAGGCCGTGCTGACCGAGCGGGGCGGGATCACGTCCCATG
>JAYZLL010000007.1:0-148310 GCA_036154315.1 Pseudomonadota bacterium | reverse complement strand
TGCCTCCCCCCACACCCCCCTCCGGGATATTTCGGGACCGGAAAGACGGAATTGACGCGCCTTTGGGGTTCGGGCAGTAGGCAGGCATGTTGAGGATCGACGATATCTCTTATTCGGTCGAGGGCCGCCCGCTCATCGACCATGCGTCCGCCGTGATCCCCGAGGGGCACAAGGTGGGGGTCGTGGGCCGTAACGGCACCGGCAAGACCACGCTGTTCAAGCTGATCCGGGGCGAGTTGACGCTCGAGACCGGGTCGATTTCCGTGCCCAAGGGCGCGAAGATCGGCGGCGTCGCGCAGGAAGCGCCCGCAAGCGACGTGTCGCTTCTGGATACGGTGCTGGCGGCCGATACCGAGCGTGCGGCTCTTCTGGCCGAAGAGACCGAGGATGCGGGGCGGATCGCCGAGATTCAGGCCCGCCTCACCGATATCGACGCCTGGTCTGCCGAGGGGCGCGCGGCCTCGATCCTCAAGGGTCTGGGCTTTGACGACCCCGATCACGCCCGTCCCTGTTCCGATTTCTCGGGCGGCTGGCGGATGCGCGTCGCGCTGGCGGCGGTTCTGTTCGCCCAGCCCGATCTGCTGCTTCTCGACGAGCCGACCAACTACCTCGACCTCGAAGGCGCGCTTTGGCTGGAAAGCTACCTCGCCAAGTATCCGCATACGGTGCTGGTCATCAGCCACGACCGGGGCCTGCTGAACCGTGCCGTGGGCGGGATCCTGCATCTCGAGGCCAAGAAGATCACGCTCTACAAAGGCGGCTACGACACCTTCGCCGAAACGCGCGCGGCGCGGCTGGCGGTGGCCGAGGCCGAGAACCGCAAGAACGCGGCGCGGCGCGATCATCTGCAAAGCTTCGTGGACCGGTTCCGGGCCAAAGCGTCGAAAGCCAAGCAGGCGCAGAGCCGGCTGAAGATGATCGAGAAGCTGAACTTCACCGTGACGCCGCAGGAAGCGGCCTTGCGCAAGTTCACCTTCCCGGAGCCTGAGGAGCTGTCGCCCCCCATCGTCGCCATCGAAAGCGGATCGGTGGGTTATGACGGCACGCCGGTGCTGACGAAACTCGACCTGCGCATCGATCAGGACGACCGGATCGCCCTGTTGGGCAAGAACGGCGAGGGCAAGTCGACGCTGTCCAAGCTGATTTCCGGGCGTCTTGCCTCGATGGGCGGGCGCGTGACCACCGCGTCCAAGCTGCGCATCGGGTATTTCGCGCAGCACCAGATGGACGAGCTGTATCCGGACGAAACCCCGATCGAGCACATCCGCCGTCTGCGCCCGGATGAGAGCCCGGCCCGCCTGCGTGCGCGGCTGTCGGGTTTCGGGCTGATGGCGGAACAGGCCGAGACTGTCGTGGCGCGGCTGTCGGGGGGGCAGAAGGCGCGGCTCACGCTGCTGATCGCCACCATCGACGCGCCGCACCTCCTGATCCTCGACGAGCCGACCAACCATCTCGATATCGAAAGCCGAGAGGCGCTGGTCGAGGCGCTGACGGAATACACCGGCGCGGTCGTGCTGGTGAGCCACGACATGCACCTTCTGAGCCTCGTGGCCGACCGGCTTTGGCTGGTGAAGGGCGGGCGCGTCACGCCCTATGACGAGGATCTTGAGGCGTATCGCAAGCTGCTTTTGACCTCCGACAAGCCCGCGAAGCCTGCCGAGGAAAAGCCCAAGCCCAAAAAGGCCAGCCGGGAAGACGTGCTCGCCCTGCGCTCGGAAGTGCGCAAATGCGAGGCGCGGGTCGAGAAGCTCGAGGATATGCGCGAGAAGCTGGCCAAGAAGCTCGCCAACCCGGACCTTTATGAGAAATCCAAGGTCGGCGAGATGGAAGTCTGGCAGAAGAAATACGCCGAGGTGATGGACGGTCTCGACCGGGCCGAGGCGCTTTGGATGCAGGCGCAGGAAAAGCTCGACAGGGCGCAGGCCTGACGCGCAGGGTGAGGCCATGAGTTTCGACGCCCTCCTGCCCGCCTTCGTCACGCTGTTCGTGATTATCGACCCGATCGGGCTGGCCCCGGTGTTTCTGGCGCTGACCAAGGACATGACAGGCTCGCACCGCCGCGTGGTCGCGGGCCGCGCCGTGCTGGTGGCGGGGGTGATCCTGACGGTCTTTGGCCTTGCCGGTCAGGCGGTGCTGGACCTTTTCGGCATCTCGATGGCGGCTTTTCGCATCGCGGGCGGCGCGCTTTTGTTCCTGACTGCGCTCGACATGCTTTTCGAACGGCGCAAGCAGCGGCGCGAAAGCCAGTCTGAGGCGAGCGTGCTGGACCCGGCCGACGACCCCAGCGTGTTTCCGCTGGCTATGCCGCTTATCTCGGGCCCCGGTGCGATGGCGACGATGATCCTGCTGATGGGCGAGACTGACGAGGTGGTGGGCAAGCTCACCATCATCGGCGTGATGCTCGCCGTGCTGGTCTGCGTCTTCGCCTTCTTCCTTGCCGCAGGGGCGCTCGGGCGGCATTTGAAGGACACCGGGATCAGCGTCGTGACCCGGCTCCTGGGCATGCTGCTCGCCGCCCTCGCGATCCAGTTCATGATCGACGGGCTCGCGCAGACGGGATTGTTCGGCTGACCCACATGGAAACCCCAGGCCCGCGTGCTTATCTGAGACCGCATGGATAGTTACGATATCGGTCGCCTCACCTACCTCGTTCTGCTCGGCGCCGCCGTGGTGGGCTCGTTCTTCATGATGAACAAGGCCAACCTCGGCAAAAGCCTGCAGCAACTGGCGATCTGGGTGCTCATCTTCATCGGGGCCATTGGTGCCTATGGGCTGTGGAACGACATCAGCCGGGATGTGATGCCGCGCCAGTCGGTCGTCTCACAAGGTGTGGTCGAGGTGCCGCGCCGCCCGGACGGGCATTTCTATCTGACGCTGGAGGTCGACGGGACACCGGTCGATTTCGTGGTCGACACCGGGGCCAGTCAGGTCGTCCTCAGCATGGACGACGCCCGCCGCATCGGGTTGGACCCGGACACCCTGCCCTTCATCGGCACCGCCATGACCGCGAATGGTGAGGTCCGCACCGCGCCCACCACCGTGGACGAGATGGTGCTGGGCGATGTGGTCGAGCGCAACGTGCGCGTCTACGTGAACGAGGGCGCGATGGATATGTCGCTCCTCGGCATGACCTACCTCCAGCGGTTCGAGCGGATCGAGATCGCCGACGACATGCTGATCCTCACGCGCTGAGCCTCAGAGCGGGAAGAACACGCTGATCGCCAGCACCGCCGTGACGCCGACGATAATGTTCATCGGCACACCCATCCTCAGAAAGTCCGCGAATTTGTAGTTGCCCGCGCCGTAAACCAGCGTGTTGGTCTGATAGCCGATGGGTGTCGCAAAGCTCGCGCTGGCCGAGAACATGACGGCGACCACGAAGGGGCGCGGATCGACGCCCAGTTGGGTGGCGAGGCCGATGGCGATGGGGGTGAAGATCACCGCGACCGCGTTGTTGGTCACGGTTTCCGTCAGGATCGACCCCACGAAATAGACCGCGAAAAGCGCCATCAGCGGTGACAGACCCTGAAGCCACGGGGCGAGGATCTCGACGATCAACTCGACCGCGCCGGTCTGCTCCAACCCGATCCCGATGATGAGCATGGAAAAGATCAGGACGAGGATGGATGCGTCGATCGAGGACCACGCCTCGTCATTGTCGATACACCGTAGAACCAAGATCAACGCCACGCCAAGCAGGGCGAGGATACCGATGGGCATGATGTCGAAGGCGGCGAGGCCCACGATGCCCAGAAGCGTCAGCACGGCGATGGGCGCCTGACGGCGACGATAGGCGCGCCCGCCGGGCTCGGTGACCGAGATCACGTCGCCTGACCGGGTGAGCTCCTCGAACCCTTCCGTGGTCCCCTCCAGCAGCAGCTTGTCGGCCGGGCGCAGGCGCACGCTCGACAGGTCGGCCCCGGCGATGTGGTTCGGGCGATAGGCGCCCAGCACCCGCATCCCGGCGCGACGACCGAGCGCGAGATCGGCGATCCGCACCCCGGACGAGCGGCGCGAGGGCGTCACGATGGCCTCGGCCACCCGCACTTTGGCGTTGGGATCCAGTTCCATCGACCGGCGCAGACCGACACGCAGCCCGGATTGCTCGGCCAGCGTGAGCAATTCGGAGGTCGGGGCAAAGACGACGACCGCATCGCCGCGCTGTAGCACCATCTCATCCAGATCGCGGCGTTCGATCTGCATGCCCCGGCGCACCCCCGTGATGCGGATGCCGTTGCGCTGAAAATCCGCCACTTTGCCCAACGGCTCACCGATCTGGGCATAGTCCGCCCGGATCGTGATCTCGGACAGGAACGCGGTCTCTTCGCCGGTGTCGAGCTTGTCGCCAGCGCGGTCGGGCAGCAGGAACCGCCCGAGTACGAGCATGGCCAGACCGCCCACGATGGCAACCACGATCCCCACGGGGGCAATCTCGAAGATCGAAAACGGATCGAGCCCCGCCTCGCGCGCCACCCCGTCGACCAGAATGTTGGTCGAGGTGCCGATGAGCGTGCAGGTGCCGCCAAGGATCGCTGCATAGGACAACGGGATCAGGAGCCGGGTGGACGCGAGGTTCAGGCTCGCCGCCAGCCGGATCACCACCGGGATCAGGACGAGCACGACCGGCGTGTTGTTCATGAAGGCCGAGGCGATGATGGTCGCAAAGACAAAGATCAGGACCGCCAGCACAGGCCGCGTCTGCGCCCGACCGATCACCAGCCCCGCAAGACTGTCGAGCACGCCGGTGCGCACCAGAGCACCCGAGACCACGAACATGGCCGCGATGGTGATCGGGGCGGAACTGGAAAACACACTCATCACTTCGCCCGTAGGCGTCAGCCCCAGCACGACGAACAGCGCGGCACCCCCGGCGGCGGTGACCTCCGGCGGGTATTTTTCGATGGTGAAAGCGATGAACAGAAGAACCAAAAGGCCCAAGGCGATCACCGAGGGATCGACACCGAGGAATGAGGTCATGACAGCCCTAAACCAATCCGAACAACCGGGTAGGAACGCATGGATGCGCGCCCGAGTTCACCGCCACAGAAGATATTTTTCTGTTTCCGATGCAAGAATGAAATCGGCCCGCGTGAGGGCATCACGCGGGCCGGATCGTTTCGACGTCTCGGTCAGGCGGCTTTCCGCCCGTGAGCGCTTATTTCGGCGCCATCCGGATCGCGCCGTCGAGGCGGATCACTTCGCCGTTCAGCATCGCGTTCTCGACGATATGCTTGGCCATCGCCGCATATTCCTCGGGCTTGCCCAGACGCGACGGGAACGGCACCTGCGCGCCAAGGCTCACCTGAGCCTCTTCCGGCAGACCTTCCATCATCGGGGTCAGGAACAGGCCCGGCGCGATGGTCATCACGCGGATACCGTTCTTGGACAGATCGCGCGCCATCGGCAGGGTCATGCCCGCGACCGCGCCCTTTGAGGCGGAATAGGACACCTGACCGATCTGGCCGTCAAAGGCCGCGACCGACGCGGTGTTGATGATGACGCCGCGTTCGCCGTCCTCGGTCACCGGGTCGGTCTCGGTCATGCCGAGCGCCGACTGGGACGCGCACAGGAACGTGCCTGCGGTGTTCACCATCAGCGTCTTGATGAACAGGTTCGGGTCCAGCGCCTCGCCACGCGACACGGTCTTGCCGATGGTGCCGATGCCCGCGCAGTTCACCATGATGCGCTCTTGCCCGTTCTTGGCCCGCACCACCTCGAACCCGGCCTTGACGCTGTCGGGGTCCGACACGTCGACCTTGGCGAAAGCGCCGCCAAGCTCTTCGGCCAGCTTGGTGCCCGCCTCTTCGTTCAGGTCGAAAATCCCGACCGGCGCACCGGCGGCAGCCATCGCGCGCACAACGGCGGCACCGAGGCCCGACGCGCCGCCGGTCACGACGACGGGGGTATCTTTGGAAATCTGCATGCTGTCCTCCCTCTGAGTTGCTCATGAGTTAGCAGCCCGCACCAAGGGCTGCAACGGATCGTTATGCGCTATCACTATCGGATGACGCGGCGTTCTTATTTCACGAGCACGCTGCGGCGCATCTCATCGGGCAGAACGTCCTCCGACGGCCACAGACCCGAGGTCAGCGCCGCGTCATATCCTTGCGTGAGCCCTGCCCGTCGCATCGCCGCCACCGCAGGCGCCGGATCGTAGGACAGGCGTCGGATATGCGCGCCCTTGTGGTCGAGGCGCACATACTGCCCGCCGGGCACGCCGTTGTTCGGCGGCATGCCGATGACCCCCGCATTGACCCAATGTCGACCGGCAACCACGCGCTGAAACCCGAAACCGCAGTGCCCGGCAATCACCCCGTCCACGGGGCCGACCGCCGCTTCGATCGCGCCGATCTCCTGCCCGAACTCCGGCTGGCGCGACACCGGCCACAGGAACCGCGACACATCCGTCACCCCGCCGTGAATCACGGCGTAGCGACGCACCCCGTGCTCGAAAACCGCGATGTCCGGCAGACCGGCGAACCAATACCGGCTCGCCGTCGACAGCGTCGCGTTGGTATGCGCCCACCACGCCCCCGACAGCCGGTCGCACATCGACCCGGTCGGGAACCCGCAGCCGCAATCGGCCCCACCATCCGCAAGCTGCTTTTCGATGTTGCCCGCGACGCCACGCCAGCCCAACCGACGCACCGCGTCCGCACAGGCCTCGCCATCCGCGCAGTAGCCGGCCAGATCGCCAGTGAACACGACGTTGGAGGCGGCAATGCCCTCGTCCGCCACCACCCCACGCAGCGCAAGGAGCGCGGGCAGATTGCCGAGCGCCCCGCCCCACAGGATCACGGGACCGTCAAGACGGCCCAGATCAGCGATTTTCATGTTGTCCTCCCAGACACGCCCACTTGAAACGGACGCTTCGGAGAACCATAACACGATCATTCCAAAGAGACGCAATCACAATGACCCCAGCCGACGCCGGCACGCTGCTCGACACCGCCTTTTGGACGAGTGTGGGCGCCATCCTCCTCCTCCTGATCCTGTCAGGGTTCTTTTCTGGCTCTGAAACCGCGCTCACCGCGGCCTCTCGCGGGAAACTGCGATCCAAGGCCGACAAGGGCGACAAGGCGGCGGAACGGGCGCTCAACATCACCGAGGACAGCGAACGGCTGATCGGCTCGGTGCTGCTCGGCAACAACTTCGTCAACATTCTGGCCTCGGCGCTGGCCACCACGCTCTTTACCCGCCTCTTCGGTGACGGCGGTGTGGCCTATGCCACGCTAATCATGACCTTCCTCGTCCTGATCTTCGCAGAAGTGCTGCCCAAGACCTATGCCATCACCCGGCCCGAAGAGGCCGCGAGCTTTGTGTCGGCCCCGATCCGGCTCATCATCCTCGTCCTCGCCCCGGTGGTGAGCGTCGTGCGCGGGCTTGTCCGCCTCATCCTGCGCGCCTTCGGCGTCAAGACCGACCCGGACAGCCAGATCCTCGCCGTGCGGGAGGAGATCGTGGGGGCCATTACACTTGGCCACCATGAGGGTGCCGTGGAGAAGGAGGACCGCGACCGCCTGTTGGGCGCGCTCGACCTCGGCGACCGGACGGTGGAAGAGATCATGCTTCACCGCAGCCAGATCGAGATGATCGACGCCTCGCTCTCGCCGACCGAGATCCTGGAACAGGCGCTGTCGTCGCCCCACACGCGCCTGCCGATCTTCCGCGACGAGCAGGAAAACATCGTCGGCGTCATCCACGCCAAGGACCTGAGCCGCGCGATGTACAAGGCCGGTCAGGCGGCGGGCGAAACGGGGCGCACCGAGGCGTTCGAAACCTTCGACATCCTCAGCGTGGCGATGGAGCCCTACTTCATCCCCGAAACCACCACGCTCGACGATCAGATGCGCGAGTTCCTCAAGCGTCAGACCCACTTCGCCCTCGTCGTCGACGAGTACGGCGCGTTGCAGGGTCTCATCACGCTCGAAGACATTCTCGAAGAAATCGTGGGCGAGATCACCGACGAGTTCGACACCAACGATGCGGGCGATAATCGCCTGCTGTCGGATGGCAGCTATTCGGTGGACGGCGGCATGACGATCCGCGACCTCAACCGTGCGAACGACTGGCAACTGCCGGACGAAGAAGCCAACACCATCGCCGGTCTCGTGATCCACGAGGCGCAAACGATCCCGAACGAGGGTCAGGTGTTTTCGTTCCACGGTTTCCGGTTCGAGGTGACCAAGCGTGTCGACAACCGCATCGCCCGGCTCAAGATCCGCAAGCTCTGACCTGACGCGAGGTCGGGCCTTCCCGCAAAGGGGCGCGGCCCCTATCGTCCGCCCACAGGAGGACGATATGCGCGAACGGATCATCGACTGCGGCGACGGGTTCTGGAACATCCGGGGCAGCTTCAAGCTCGGCGGGCTCATCGAACTGGGCACCCATGCCTCGCTGGTCAGGCTGGGGGACGGCCGCTTCGTCCTGCTCGACAGCTACACGCTGACGCCGGACCTATTGGCCGAACTCGACGCGATCACCGGGGGGCGAGACGCCGTCGTCGCCGTGCTGAACCTGCACCCGTTCCACACGCTCCATTCCGAAGCGATGCAGCGCGATTTTCCTGACGCCACACACTACGGCACACCGCGCCACATCAAGAAATTCCCCGACCTGACATGGTCCCCCCTCACCACCGACGACCCGGCATTGTGGGAGATGTTCGCCCCCGATCTGGACTTCGCCAAGCCCGATGGCGTCCACCTGATCCCGTCGAACGAGAAAATCCACTGCGGCTCGATCCTGGCCTATCACCCGGCGAGCCGAACGATCCATGTAGACGACACCTTCAATTACCGCCCCCCGAAATCCGAGGGCAAGTCCGGCAAACTCGGTGTCCACCCGACTCTGTCGATGGCCCTCGAAAAGCGGGCCGGTGCAGCCGATGAATTCCGGACCTGGGGCACGACCCTCGTCGAGCGCTGGTCCGGCGCCGAACGGCTCTGCGCGGCCCATTCAGGCGTGCTGACCCCGGAGCGTCTGGGAACGGCGAGCCTTGCGCAGGCGATGACCGGCGCACTGGCGGATGTCGACAGGAAACTCGCCCGGCACGCACGCAAATACGGCTGACCCTACCACGCTTAGTAATTTTGTGATAACATGACGGCACATGGTCGCAATCCGGAGGGGAACGGATGCGAAGGGCTGTCATCTCGATCCTATGTCTGGCGGTGCTGTCCGGCTGCCTCGCCCATCCGCGTGGGACGGCGGCACCTTACCGGCGTCATGTCACGCCCGTGGCCCTGTCCATGCCCGCGAGCGCCGCGCCGATCGCCCAGCAATTCATGGCTCTCACGCCCGAGGGCAAACCGGGCCATCCCGGCATCGACATCGCCGACACCACCGGAACGCCCGTGATCGCGGCGGCGCAGGGCCGCGTGACGATCAGCGAATATGAACCGATCTACGGCAACCGCGTGGTGATCGAACATGGCAAGGATCGCAGCGGGCGGCGGGTTCAGACGCTCTATTACCACCTCGACGCGCGCATCGTCGCGGCCGGTCAAACCGTGCGCCGGGGACAACAGATCGGGACGCTCGGTGAAACCGGCCTCCTGTCCTCCTACCCCCACCTGCATTTCGAATACCACCGCGAGACCGCGCCGGGCGCGCGCACGCAAGGTGGCTCGAACTGGTGGCAGGGCATGACGCAGGAGGACCCGAACCTGAACTGGGCCGATGGCACCGGACGCATCACCTGCTATCGCGGACAGAACGCGCCGGGGGACAGGATCACCTATCCACTGGCCTGCGGCGGCTAACGACGCGCGAGGCTTACCGCGCCTTAAAGATCGTCCCGAAGATACCCCGCACGATCCGCCGCCCGGTGGTGCCCTTGAGCTCCTTGATAACGACCTTGCTCACCTCTTCGCCGAACTGCTGACCGAAGGACTTGTCCTCCTTACGGCTCCGCGTCGTGCGGCTCGGACTGCGGCCCCCGTCATAGCGGCGCGCATTGTTGAACTCGCGTGGGCCCGCCTCGGGCGCCGCGTCCGCCTGTGCCTCAGCCGCGTCCGCCGCCTCGGCCTCCTTGGCTGCAGCTTGTGCGCGGGCGGCGAGGATTTCAGCCGCAGACTCCCGGTCGATCACCGCTTCGTACTTGCCCGCAATGGGCGAGGTGTCGATGACGCTCTTGCGCAGCGCCGGGTCGATGGCCCCCAGATAAGACGATGGCGGGCGGATCAGCGTGCGTTCCACCACCCCCGGCGCGCCTTTGGCTTCGAGGAACGAGGTCACCGCCTCACCCGTGCCCACGTCGCGGATCGCATCCTCGGTCGAAAAGCGCGGGTTGTCGCGATAGGTCTGCGCGGCTTGGCGCAGGTCCTTGCGGTCCTTGGCGGTGAAGGCGCGCAGCGCGTGTTGAATACGGTTGCCCAACTGGCCCAGCACATCCTCGGGCACGTCCGCCGGGTTCTGGGTCACGAAATAGACGCCCACACCCTTGGACCGGATAAGCCGCGCGACCTGCTCGACCTTGGCCACCAGCGCCTTGGGCGCATCGTCAAAAAGCAGGTGCGCCTCGTCGAAAAAGAACACCAGCTTGGGCTTGTCCGGGTCGCCGACCTCGGGCAGTTCCTCGAACAGCTCCGACAGCAACCAGAGCAGGAACGTGGCATAGAGTTTGGGCGAGGCCATCAGCTTGTCGGCGGCGAGGATCGAGATCCGCCCCTGCCCGTTCGGCTCGGTCCGCATCATGTCGCTGAGCTCCAGCGCCGGTTCCCCGAACAGCCGCTTGCCGCCCTGATTTTCGAGCACCAGAAGCGCCCGCTGGATCGCACCGACCGAGGCGGTGGCCACGTTACCATAGCGCAGGCTCAGGTCCTCGGCATTCTGCCCGACCCAGACCAGAAGCGCCTGCAGGTCTTCGAGATCGAGAAGCGGCAGGCCCTGCTCGTCGGCCACGCGGAAGGCGATGTTGAGCACCCCTTCCTGCACGTCCGTCAGTTCGAGAAGCTGCGACAGGAGCAGCGGCCCCATCTCGCTTACCGTGGTGCGGATCGGATGGCCCTGCTCGCCATAAAGGTCCCAGAAGGTGACGGGAAACGCCTCATAGGCGTAATCGTCGAACCCGATGGTCCCGGCGCGGCTTTGAAACGCCTCGTGCAGCTTGTGGTCGGCGCTCATCGTGCCCGCAAGGCCCGACAGATCGCCCTTCACGTCCGAAACAAAGACCGGAACGCCGGCTTTCGAGAAGCCTTCGGACAGAATTTGCAGCGTGACGGTCTTGCCGGTCCCGGTCGCGCCCGCCACCAGCCCGTGACGGTTCGCGTATTTCAGCAGGAGCCCCTGCTTTTCGGCATACGCCTCGCCGCCACCGCCAACAAAGATCGCTCCGTCCAGTCCACCCGTCATGCCCCGTAAATCCTTTGGTCGTGCAACGTACTCTGGTGACAATACATTTTTAACTTTTCCCTGCCAGAGTGATCCGCATCCGGGCACATGTCCATTTGGGTCCGGATGACTTCCTCCCTGTCAGACTGCCGCGCCCTTCGGGGCGCGGGCTTTTCCCGTCAGGGCGCGCCGGTCCGTGACACAGCCGCCTAAATCGGTGTCGTTCACGGCAATCCTTGCCCTGATTTCAGTCTGTTAACGGTAAACTTCACATTCCGTTACACGACCCATCACAGTTCGCGAATGGCCTGTTGACGGGTCTGATCTTTCATCGTAGCGTCCTGCCATAAGTCGGCCAGTCCGGCAGGGAGAACCAACAAAATGAAAAAGGGTTCGCGCTTTGCGGGCCCTTTTTCTATCGCGGAGCCCCCCTCGCCGGATCAGCGAAACCCCTGTGACGTATGGGCGGAAAGCTGCGTGCGACAAATCGGGGGCTGACCTCCTCTGCGGCCCATGTTATCGGGTCCTTCGAAAACTCCGGACGGAAAACAGGGAAACCACAATGGCAACGATCCTGAAACCTCTTGGCCTTGCCGCGCTCATCGCGCTGGGCGGTGCGGCCTATGCGCAAGACACCACCGAAGGCGACGCAGCAGCGACCGAGACGCCCGCGACGGACGAGGCCCCGGCGGCCACCGAGGCGCCCGCGACCGACGAAGCGCCGACATCGCCCGATCTCGACATGGGTGAGACGACCGAGCAGCCGCAGGTCGAAACCTATGTCGACGAGGTCTTCAACGACTGGCAGCGTGAATGCCTGCGCATTCCGGGCAACGAAGGCCCTGCGCCCTGCCAGATCACCCAGTTCCTGCGCGAAGAGCCCGATGGCGCCCCGGTCGGCAAAGTCTCGATCGGCAAACTGCCCGACGGCAACGAAGCCACCGCTGGCTCGATGATCATCGTCCCGCTCGGCGTCCTGCTGACCCAGCAGATGACCATCGGCGTCGACAGTGCCGCGCCCAAGCGTTACCCGTTCCGCTTCTGCGATCCGAACGGCTGCGTGGCTCAGATCGGTTACACCGCCGAGGAAATCGCCGCGTTCAAAGCGGGAAGCGAAGCCACGCTGACCGTGGTTCCTGTCGCAGCCCCCGATCAGCAGGTGGCGCTGCCGCTGTCGCTGTCGGGCTTCACCGCCGCCTATGACTCGCTCGAGCAGCCCGAAGTGCCGCAGCAGGCCGCACCGGCCGCGCAGTAACTCGCGCTCAAAGCGATTGAGATCAGCCGCCGCGCCCTCGGGTGCGGCGGTTTTCGTTTCAGGGGGCGGTGAGCGCCAGAACCGCGTTCATGCCGCCAAAGGCAAAGGCATTGGACAGGACGGCCCCGACCTGAGCACGGCGCGCCTCGCCGGTGACGATGTCGAGCGCGCAGTCCGGATCAGCCTCGCGCCAGCCCGCCGTGGGGGCGATGACCCCGTCGCCGAGCGCCATGAGGCAGGCGAGCAGTTCCACAGCACCCGCGCCGCCGATCAGATGCCCGTGCATCGACTTGGTGGACGACACAGCCACGACCTCCGCCGCACCACCGAACGCCTGACGGATCGCCGAGACCTCGGTCCGGTCATTGGCTGCCGTCGCGGTGCCATGCGCGTTGATATAGCCGATATCCTCGGGCGAAAGCGCCGCCGCACGCAGCGCCCCGGTCATCGCCGCCGCCGCCCCGCCCGCATCGGGCAGCACGATATCGCGGGCATCCGAGGTCATCGCATAGCCCGCCACGTATGCGAGGATGGTCGCCCCCCGGGCGCGCGCATGCTCCTCGGCCTCGAACACATAGACCGCCGCGCCCTCGCCCTGCACCATGCCATCCCGGCTCGCACAGAACGGCCGACAACCGGTGGCCGACATGACCCGCAGACCCTCCCACGCCTTGAGCCCGCCGAAGGTCAGCATCGCCTCGGTCCCACCAGTGAGCATCACGTCCGCCTGCCCCGACGCAATCGTCGCCGCCGCCTGACCCATCGCGTGATTGGACGAAGCGCAGGCCGACGACACCGTGAACGACGGCCCGCGAAGCCCGTGGCGCATGGTCAGATGCGCGGTCGGCGCATTGCCCATCAGGCGCGGCACGGTAAAAGGATGGACGCGGTTCTTGCCCGCCTCATAGACGGCGCGGAACCCTTCGTCCTGCGTCGCCATCCCGCCCCCGGAATTGCCCAGAATGGCCCCCGCGCGCGGGGCCAGATCGCCGTCGACCGTCAGCCCGGCCTGCGCCATCGCCTCCGCCGCCGCGACCAGCGCGAACTGCGCGAAGCGATCTGTGAGGGTGAGCGTCTGCCGGTCGAAATGTTGCGCCGGATCGAACCCGGTCACTTGCGCCCCGAGGGGCGCATTCAGACGGTCGGCATCGGGAATGTCGAGCGGGCCAATGGCGGATCGACCCGCCGTCATCGCCGCAAAGGTCTCAGTCACCGAATGCCCGAGCGGATTGATCGTACCGGCCCCGGTGATGACGACGCGCCGCATGGGGGCGCTCAGCTTTCGCGTGCCGCGACCAGCCCGCGCACCGCCTCGATCACGCCGCGCGCCGTGGTCAGGTCGAGCCCGCCCGCTTCGGGCGCGTTGGCATTGAACGGTACCGACACGTCGAAGGTTTCTTCGATGGCAAAGATGATCTCGACCAAACCCATGCTGTCGATGCCCAGCGTTTCAAGCGTGGCGTCGAGGTCGATCTCATCCGGCTCGCGCACGGCCTGGCGCGCGAGAATGTCGATCACGGGTCCTACGATATCGTCGGTCATGTCTTTCATGGTCGGCCTCATCCTGTCTCATTTACCGGTGCCCTGCCACCGAAATGCAACGCCCGGATGACGGCCAAGAAAAAACCGGCGCAGGTCGGGCCCGCGCCGGTCTTGTTGATGAGTATCGGCTCAGCTGTCGAGCATACGCAGATCGACACCAGCCGCCTGCAGCGCCGCCCAGATCTTGGCGTCGCGCCCGTACATATCCTTGCGGTAGTTCATCTCGCCGCGCGTATCGGTGAACGCCGTGCGATAGACGAGGTGGACCGGCACCGGCTGTTCGATATCGACCCGCGTTTCCTGACCTGAGCGCAGCACGGATTGGAAGAAGGCCTCGGGATCGGCCTCCTGCGGTCCGAGCATCACATAGGCAAAGTCGAACGGGTCCTGAAGCCGCACACAGCCGTGGCTGAACGTGCGCGTCTCACGGCCAAAGAGGCTCTTGGACGGCGTGTCGTGCAGGTAGATGTTATACTTGTTCGGGAACATGAACTTCACGTAGCCCAGAGCGTTGCCCGGCCCCGGCGGCTGACGCATGTCGAACGGGAAGTTGCGGGCAGAGTACTGCGAAAAGTCCGTCGCGCGGCTGACCGTACGGCCCCGAGCGTCGGTGATGACCAGATGTCCGGCCGCGCCACTGTTGTTGCGCAGCGCAGGCAGGTACTCGTTCACGATGATCGAGCGCGGAACGTACCACGACGGGTTGATGACCATATGGTCCATCTCGTCCGAGAACTCGGGCGTGCGGTGGGTCGACAGGTTCTGACCCACGACCGAGCGGGTCTCGAAGGTGACGTTGCCGCCGTCCACGACGCGCGCGGTGTAGGTGGTTAGGTTCACCCAGATGTACCGGTCGCCGCGTTCGATGTTCATCCAACGCTCACGCTCCATCGCGACGATGATGCGCTCCAGTCGATCCTCGACCGGCGTGTTGATCGCGGTGATCGTATCGCCCCCGGCCACGCCATCGGCGGTCAGACCGTGGTTGGTCTGAAACTTCTGAACCGCGCGCTGAATGTTGCCGTCATAGACCTGCGTGGCCGAGCGATCCATGTAGCCCATCGTGACGAGCCGGTTGCGCAGCTGGATCACCGATTGACCCTGATCGCCCGGACGCAGCGAGGCGGCCTGCACCGTCGGACCCCAGCCGCCCTCGGCACGCACCCGCTCCAGCCGGAGCTTTTCACGCATCAGGCGGCCGTATTCCTCGGACTTCGGCGGCAGCGTGCGCAGGAACGGCGCGGGCTGCGACGCGGTAAAGGCGTTGAGCAGTTCGGTGCGATCCTTGAGCGGCACTTCCCGCTTGATCCCGTCGTCGATCGTCGCGGGCGTCAGGATGCCGGTCTGGATCGACTTGGCATAGGTCAGGAACAGCTTGGACAGACCGACCTCGACCCGACCCAGATCGCGCGGGCTGTCGATGCCCCGCATCTCACGCTCGAGCGCCGCGGTGTCAAAGGCGCTCGCTGGCAGGCCGTGATCGTCGGCATGCTGGATTGCCTGAAACAGCGCCATGATGCGCGCCTGATGTTCGTCGGACCCCGAGGTCCAGATCGGCTGATAGCCATTGCCGCGATAGAACGCGGCGATATCGGCATCGTCCGAAGCCGCTTCGGCAACGGCCTGCGAAAAGGTCGAGATCTGGATCTGAGCCGTCGCAGGCAGCGTCGCGACCGATACGGTCGGTACGGCAAGCGCGACGGAGAGCAGGAGCGGGCGGAATATGCGGTGCAGCTGTGTCGTCTTCATGGTCCCCGGTTCGTCAATGGCGTTTCTTCCCTAACGCTTAAGTCTTGCCATAGGGTCCCTGTGGGGGAAATCACAAACCCGACATCTGCCAGCCTTTTCAGGGCCCTTAGGGGCGGTGCGACGTTTTCACCACGCTTTAAGGCAATGTTTGGGGTTTTCAGCGAGATTTTGCCCAAACCCCTTGATTCGTTCCGAAGGGCAACAAACTGGGCTTTTCCGACGAATCGAGTTGTGCCATAGTCCCCTCATCGCCTGGGGACCAATGGCGAAATCTCCCGCTGAACCAAGTGGGTAGGCAAGAAACTGGGACGTTTGGGACAATGACAATGTCGAGCTCCAAGGGCATGAGCCGTCGCGCTCTGCTGGGCGCCTTCGCGGCGACCGCTGTAGCCGCAGCACCAACCTTTTCGAATGCAGCTGGCTTTCTCCGTGGCGCGGGCGATGTCCGCCGGGTCGCGATGTACGCAGGTCGTACCGGCGAAAGCATCAATACGATCTACTGGATCGAAGGCGAATACATCAAAGAAGCGCTGGCCGAGATCAACTACTTCATGCGTGACGCGCGTGTCGACAAGCAACTCGCCATCGACACCCGCACCGTCGACATCATCGCCGCCGCGCATTCGCTGCTCGATTCCACTGAACCCTACATGATGCTCTCGGGCTACCGGTCCCCGGAAACCAACCAGATGCTCCGCTCGCGGTCGAGCGGCGTCGCCCGGAACTCGCTGCACCTCAAGGGTCAGGCCGCCGACCTGCGCCTGAATTCGCGTTCGGTGAACCAGATCTTCAAGGCCGCGCAAGCCTGCCGTGCTGGCGGCGTCGGCAAATACTCCGGCTCCAACTTCGTGCATATGGATTGCGGTCAGGTCCGCACCTGGGGCAGCTGATCCGACGCGGGCCACGACCAAGGCCCGCCGCTCTCGCATCCGCGTCAAGGATCGTCTAACCTCGTCCCATGTCGACACAAGCGCTTCTCCGACGGGCCAAGAAGCTGGCCGAAACCGGAGATATGGCCGGTGCCGAGGCGATCTATCGCGACGTTCTGACGAAATTCCCCTCGAACAAACACGCCAAACAGGGCCTCGCCAGCCTACAGACCGGCACGGGTTCCGGTGACGCCTCGCTCCCCGCAGCCTTGTCGCAGCTTCAGGCACTCGCCGCGCGTGGCGCTTTCGACCAACTGATCGAACGCGCGCTGCCCCTCACCCAAGCTCACCCCGATGCGCTCGACGCGTGGATGTTCCTTGCCCAAGGGTTCCACGCGACCGGACGGCTGGCCAACGCGCTGAAAGCCCTCGACCGCGCCACCGCCCTCGCCCCGAAAGACTCGCGACCGCTCATCGCCCGCGCGCAGGCCGCGCTCGACATGGGCGAGCCTGAGACCGCCGCACGCGCCGCCGCACAGGCGCGCAGCCTGCCCGGCGCGCCCCGCACCCTCGCCCTGATCGAAGCCCGCGCGCTGACCGAAGCCGGGCAATCCGACCGCGCCCTTGCGCTCCTCGACGCGCTCGACGGTGGCGCGCGCCTGCCCGGCTACCACGTGGTGCGCGGCAATGTTCTGTCCTCGCTGGGCCAATCCCGCGCTGCGCTTGCCGCGTTCCAGGATGCCCGCACCGCCGCGCCGAAGAGCCCCGACCCGCTGGTCAATCTGGGCAACGAATACGCACGGCAAGAACTGTTCCGCGACGCCGCCTCAGCCTATGAGGCCGCCATCGCCCTTGGTGGTCCGAACCCGCAGGTCCAGAAAAACCGGGCGCTCGCGCTCTCAGCCGCGGGCGAACACGAGGGGGCCATCGACCTGCTCACCCCGCTGGCCGACGCGACGCCAGAGGACGCAGACCTCGCCCTCGCGCTGGCCGACGTCCACTGGCAGGCGGGCGACACCAAAGCGGCGCTCGCGCGCCTCGACACCTTTCTCACCCGCGCGCCCGACAATGACCGGGTGCGGATGAAACGCTGTGAGCTTGCCCCGCCGCCGCCGGATACCGAGGATTTCGCCTTCCTCACACAGATGGCGCAGGACGCGGACACGCGCAGCGACGCACAGCGCGTTTTCGCCCACCTCACCCTGTTCAAGGCGCTCGACAAAACGGGCGAGACGGCGCGCGCCTTTGATCATCTCGCCACCGCCAAGGCCCTGCGCGAACGCGTGTCGCCCTATGACATACAGGGCTTCAAACAGGTCATCGCCGCCCTGCGCGACGCCTATGCCACCGACGACTTCGCGCGGGTAAAGACCACCCCGGACGGCCCGCGCCCGGTCTTCGTCCTCGGCATGCCGCGCTCCGGCACGACGCTGTGCGAACAGATCCTTTCGGCGCATCCCGAGGTTCACGGCGCGGGCGAACTCATCGCGCTCCGCATCGCAATGGCCGAGATCGGCTGGCACTACGGCACGGTCGGAACGCCGCTCGACGCGCCCGCGCTCGACACCGTGGCGACCAGCTATCGCGCCGCCCTCGCGGCTCTGCCCACCGACCGGCCCGTGATCGTAAGCAAAGTGCCCCTCAATTTCGTCTGGGCCGGCGTTGCGCTCGCCGCCATGCCGGACGCCCACGTCATCCTCGTCGACCGCGATCCGATGGCCACCTGCTGGTCGAATTTCGCCCGTGAGTTCCGCGGAACGGCCAACGCATTCGGCAATGATTTCAACAACCTCGCCACCGTCTTTCGTGCGTACGAGGTTCTGCGCGACCTCTGGCAGACCCGCTTCCCCGACCGTGTCCACGTCGTGCCTTATGAGGCGCTGACCGAAGCGCCCGAGCCACATGTGCGCAACCTCCTCGCCGCCGTCGACCTCCCGTTCGACCCGGCCTGTCTGTCACCGGAGGCGAACACCCGCAGCGTGCGGACCGCCTCGGCCCAGCAGGTCCGCAAAGGCATCTACACCGGTAGCAACGAAGCTTGGCGCGCCTATGAGGACCAGCTGGCCCCGCTGCGCGCCGCCCTCGACGCCCGCGACACGACACTTTGACGCTTGCCTCGCGCGGCCATGCCGAAACGATCGACGCCCCGGCCCGCGTGTTGCGCATTTCTTCGGATTGGTACCGGGGTTAATCCCTTAATGCCAGTACGTTAGGGTCACACCCTCAGGCATCACATCAAGCCATCCCACAACAGCTTCACCGCCAGCACGGCGAGGATGATCAGGATCAGCCGCTCGAACATGACCTGCGGCAGCTTGCGCCCCAGCCAAGCCCCCACGGGCATCGCGAGCATCAGCGGGATCAGCGCCAGCGCGCTTAACAGCACCAGATGCGGCGTGGTGATCCCCAGCGCGAACTGCGCGGGCAACTGGATCACACCCAGCATCACGAAGAAAAGCGAGATCGTGGCAATGAACGTCTCCCGCTCCAGCTTCAGCGCGTTGAGGAACGTGATCGACACCGGCGCCGACAGGCCCGTCGCCCCCTGAAGCGCCCCGGCGACGATCCCGGCGGGCACGACCGCGCGCCACCCGGCCCCCATCGACAACCGCCAGCTCGGGTTCATCAGACGAAACGCGATGTAAAGCGCCAGCACACCGCCCACGATCAACAAGAGCAGGTCCGGCTTCCACCCGGCCAGCGCCACGGTGCCAAGCCCGGCCCCGACCGCGCCTGCCAGGGCAAAGAGCACGCCGAACCGACGCGGGCGCAGCGCATCGCGGTACTGCCAGAACTGCCAGAGGTTCGGCACGATGTTGGCCAGCACGAACACCGCCACCGCGAACTGAATATCGCGCTGCATCGCCATGAGCGGCACCGCGAAAAGCGGCGCCCCGGCCCCGGTCGCCCCCTTGACGATCCCGCCCGCCGCAAAGGCGAGGCACACGAGGATGACGGCTTGAATGTCCATAGGCGACCTGCTCGGTTTTCCCGCCCCATACCACGTCGCACCGCCAAGGAAACGGGGTCACGCCTGAATTTTGGGCAAAGCCCTGCGTTTCAGACGCTTCCCGCGAAATGAGGGTGTTACAGAGCGCCGCCTCCCCCTAACCTGAACCGGACAGGACAAACGGAAGGCCCCAAATGGCGATCCACGCGAGCATCTATCACCTGACCCATTATAAATATGATCGGCCCGTTACGCTCGGGCCCCAGATCATCCGGCTCAGGCCCGCGCCGCATTCGCGCACCCGCGTGATCTCGCATTCGCTCAAGGTCTCGCCCGGCGGGCATTTCGTGAACCACCAGCAGGACCCCTACGGAAACTGGCTGGCGCGCTTCGTGTTTCCCGAGCCGGTGACCGAGTTCAAGATCGAGGTCGATCTGGTCGCCGATATGTCGGTCTACAACCCGTTCGATTTCTTCGTCGAGGAATATGCCGAGGAATGGCCGTTCGACTATCCCGCCGAGCTGACCCCCGACCTTGCGATCTACCGCACGCCCGAGCCCGAGGGGCCGAACCTCGCCAAGTTCATCGGCTCGCTGGATCTCAGCGAAAAGCGGACGGTGGATTTTCTCGTGGGTCTGAACGCGGGCATCGCGAAGCATGTTGAGTACACGATTCGAATGGAGCCGGGCGTCCAGACCCCGGACGAAACGCTCCAGATCGGTTCTGGTTCCTGCCGGGATTCAAGTTGGCTGCTGGTGCAGATTTTGCGCCATCTGGGCTTCGCCGCGCGGTTCGTCTCGGGCTACCTGATCCAGTTGGAGCCGGACCTGAAATCGCTCGACGGCCCCTCCGGCACCGACCACGATTTCACCGATCTGCACGCCTGGTGCGAGGTGTTCATCCCCGGCGCGGGCTGGATCGGTCTGGACCCGACGTCTGGGCTTCTCACTGGCGAAAGCCACATCCCGCTGGCCGCTACGCCGCATTACGTCAACGCCGCCCCGATCGCGGGCGGCTATTCCTCGGCAGGCACGCCGCAGGTCGATTTCGCTTTCGACATGCAGGTGAACCGCGTGTCGGAGCATCCGCGCATCACCAAGCCGTTCTCGGACGAGGCGTGGGACAGGCTGAACAAACTCGGCCAGCAGGTCGACGCGAGCCTTGAGAAGAACGACGTGCGCCTGACGATGGGCGGTGAACCCACCTTCGTCTCCATCGACGATTTCGAGAGCGACGAGTGGAACACCGCCGCCGTCGGCCCGCAGAAACGTGCGCTCGCCGACCAACTCATCCGCCGCCTGCGCGACCGTTTCGCGCCGGGCGGGTTCCTGCACTACGGTCAGGGCAAATGGTATCCGGGCGAAAGCCTGCCGCGCTGGACCTTTTCGCTCTACTGGCGGCGCGACGGCAAGCCCGTCTGGCGGGACGAAAGCCTGATCGCGCACGAGGGCGACGATACCGGCGCGGGCGCGCCCGAGGCCGAGAAACTGCTCGACGGCATAGCCGAGCGGCTGGGGCTGGACGGCAAATTCACCCATGCGGTCTATGAAGACCCGGCCGAATGGATGCTGAAGGAGGGCAAGCTGCCTCCGAACGTGACGCCCGAGGACTCGAAACTCAAAGACCCCGAGGAACGCAGCCGCTTTGCCCGCGTGTTCGAGCGCGGGTTGGATCAACCGGTGGGCTACGTCCTCCCCATCCAGCGCTGGCAGACCAAGGCGACCGGCTCGCGCTGGCTGTCCGAAGTGTGGAAGACCCGGCGCGGCAAGCTGTTCCTGATCCCCGGTGACAGTCCCGCAGGCTTCCGTCTGCCGCTGGGCGCGCTGCCGCATGTGCCGCCGTCGCAGTATCCCTATCACTACGTGACGGACCCCTCGATCGAGGTGGGCGACCTGCCCGACTACCATGACGAGATGGAAAAGCGCGCGCCCAAGGCCGATCCCACGCGCAGCCAGCCGGTGAGCGAGGCGCAGAGCGCCGCGCCGGGTCAGGAGATCGTGGAACAGGAGCTCGACACCGTGGGCGGCGTGGTGCGCACCGCGCTTTCCGTTGAGCCGCGGGATGGGCGGCTCTGCATCTTCATGCCCCCGACCGAGAGCGTGGACGACTATCTCGAGCTTGTGGCCGCCGCCGAGGAAAGCGCCCGCGCGCTCGGCATCCCGGTCCATATCGAGGGCTACTCGCCCCCGCACGACCCGCGCCTGAACGTCATCCGCGTGGCCCCGGACCCCGGCGTGATCGAGGTGAACATCCACCCCGCCCACAGCTGGGACGATTGCGTCGCCACGACCGAAGCGATCTATGAAGAGGCCCGGCAATGTCGCCTCGGCGCCGACAAGTTCATGATCGACGGGCGCCACACCGGTACTGGTGGCGGCAACCACGTTGTCGTGGGCGGGGGCACGCTGAACGACAGCCCGTTCCTGCGCCGCCCGGACCTGCTCAAGTCCCTGATCCTGACGTGGCAGCGCCACCCGTCGCTGAGTTACCTGTTCTCCGGCCTGTTCATCGGCCCGACCTCGCAGGCCCCGCGCATCGACGAGGCGCGCCATGACACGCTTTACGAGCTGGAAATCGCGCTGTCCCAGATCAACCCGCCCGCGGCTGGCAGCGTGCCGCCCCCGTGGCTCGTGGACCGTCTGCTCCGAAACATGCTCACGGATGTGACCGGCAACACCCACCGGGCCGAGATCTGCATCGACAAGCTCTTTTCCCCCGACGGGCCCACGGGCCGTCTGGGTCTGGTCGAGTTCCGGGGCTTCGAGATGCCGCCGCATCCGCGCATGTCGCTCGCCCAGCAACTCCTGCTGCGCGCGATCATCGCCCGTTGCTGGGACGCGCCGGTCGAGGGCAAGCCGGTGCGTTGGGGCACCGTGCTGCACGACCGCTTCATGCTGCCGCATTACCTGTGGGAGGATTTCCTCGACCTCTTGGCCGACCTGCGCCTGCACGGCTTCGACCTCGACCCGGTCTGGTTCGAAGCACAGGCCGAGTTCCGCTTCCCCTTCTGCGGTCAGGTCGACGCCGAGGGCATCAACCTCGAAATCCGGCAGGCGCTGGAGCCGTGGCATGTGCTGGGCGAAACCGGTGCGATCGGCGGCACGGTGCGCTACACCGACAGTTCGGTCGAGCGGCTTCAGGTCAAGCTCACCACGCTCCATCAGGATCGCTACCGCGTGATGTGCAACCGCCGCCCCGTGCCGCTCGCCCGATCCGGCACCTCGGGGGCTTCGGTCGGCGCGGTCCGGTTCAAGGCATGGCAACCCGCCGAGGCGCTGCATCCGACCCTACCGGTCAACGCGCCCCTCACCTTCGACATCTACGACGACTGGACGGGCCGCGCGCTCGCCGGCTGCACCTATCATGTTGCACATCCCGGCGGACGGAACTACGACACCTTCCCGGTCAACGGGAACGAGGCTGAGGCGCGGCGTCTGGCCCGGTTCGAGGCGCACGGTCATTCGACCCAAGCCTATCGACCGGAACCGGAGGCCACCCATCCGGAGTTTCCGATGACCCTTGACCTGCGGCGCCCCGTGGGGCTCGTCTAGGGTCGGAGGCTTAGACCAGATGGAAAAGACGGCGGGCGGACCGATGGATCTGCCCTATCTCGAAGGCTACGCGCCGCAATCGGGCGTGTCGGACGAACTGTTCGACGCGCGCGGCAACATGCGCCCGGCGTGGCAGGGGTTCATCGACGGCTTCACCGGGCTCACCCGGCCACAGGTCGCGGCGCGGTTCGAGCGCGGCAATCAGTATCTGCGCGATGCCGGGGTCTATTTCCGCCAGTATTCAAACGAACCGCTGATGGAGCGGGAGTGGCCGCTGAGCCATGTTCCCGTGATCCTGCATGACGACGAGTGGAACGACATCTGCGCGGCTCTGGCCCAACGCGCCGATCTGCTCGAAGCGGTCATGGCCGACCTCTACGGCCCCGGCAAACTGGTCGCGGACGGCCATTTGCCCGTGGACCTCGTGGCGAGCAATCCGGCATGGATGCGCTCGATGGTCGGGGTGGAGCCCGCAGGCGGGCACTACCTGCATTTCCTCGCGTTCGAGATCGGCCGTTCGCCTGACGGGTCATGGTTCGTGCTGGGCGACCGCACGCAGGCCCCATCTGGCGCAGGTTTCGCGTTGGAAAACCGCATGGCGACCACGCGAATGTTTCGCGAAAGCTTCTCGGGCCAACAGATCCACCGTCTCGCCGGGTTCTTCGGCGACTTCCTAAACGCACTCGACACCCTCGCCAACCGGCACGAGGGCGCGCCGCGCCGTTCGGCTATCCTGACCCCCGGCCCAGCGAACGACGCCTATTTCGAACACACCTATATCGCCCGATATCTGGGCCTCCTGCTTCTCGAAGGTGAGGACCTGATCGTCGAGAACGGTCAGGCGATGGTGCGCACCATCGAAGGGCCCGAGCCGCTGGGCGCCCTGTGGCGCCGGATCGACGCGCAATTCGCCGATCCTCTGGAGTTCGACCCCGACAGCCACATCGGCACACCGGGGCTGATGGAGGCGGTGGCGACAGGCAACCTCGCCCTCGCCAACGCCTTTGGCTCCGGCGTGCTGGAAACCCGTGCGCTCATGGCGTTTCTGCCCAAGATCAACCGGCTTTTGAACGGCGAAGCCCTCGCCATGCCCAACATCGCCACATGGTGGTGCGGCAGCCCGAGCGAGCGGGAATATGTCCGCGCCAACGCCGAAAAGCTGGTGATCGGCCCGGCCCTGTCCGTCGATCTGCCCTTCGAATGGGGCGCCAACACCATCGTCGGCGGCGACCTGCGCGACATGGCGCGCGGTTCGCTCGACGATCTGCTCGCGACCGAAGGCGCGACGCTCGTGGGACAGGAGGCCGTGAACCTCTCGACCACGCCCGCATGGGTCGGCAGCGCCGAAGAGGGCCAGTTGCGCCCCTGCCCGATGACCGTGCGCGTCTTTGCGGCCCGCACCGCGAACGGCTGGAGTTTTCTCAAGGGCGGCTATGCCCGGATCGGTCCCGAAGGCGACGCCACCGGCCTCGCCATGCAGCGCGGCGGCTGGGTCGGTGACGTGTGGATCCGCTCGGACGGCCCGGTGCCGCAGCCCTCGCTCACCCCGACCGATGACGAACCTTACCGGCGCATCCGCTCGGGCACCCTGCCCTCGCGCGCCGCCGACAACCTGTTCTGGCTGGGCCGGTACCTCGAGCGGTGCGAGGATCTGATCCGCCTCGTGCGCGCCTACCACCTGCGTCTGGCCACCACCGACGGCACCGACGATCCGCTGCTCAAGACGATCCGCGATTACCTCGCCCCCTTCGGCGTCGATCCCTCCGACCCGATGCCCGCGCCGCTTCTCGACCGCCTGAGCGCCGCCCAGACCTGCGCGTCGAAAGTGCGCGACCGGTTCTCGAACGACGGCTGGCTCGCGCTCAAGGATCTCGACAAAACGATGCGCGCGATGCGCGAAACCGCCCTGCCGGGTGACGATGCCGCGCGCGCGATGAGCGTGCTTCTGCGCAAGCTCACGGGCTTTGCGGGCCTCGTCCACGAGAATATGTATCGCTTCGCGGGCTGGCGCTTCCTGTCCCTTGGCCGCGCCATCGAACGGGCCGACGGTCTGGTCGCGATGCTCGCCACCTTCACCGACTCGAACGCCGCCGCGGGCTGTTTCGACATCGCGGTCGAGGTGGCCGACAGCGTCATGACCCACCAGCGCCGCTACCGGATCAACACCAACCGCGACACGGTCGTCGATCTGCTCGCGCTCGACGCCGACAACCCGCGCGCCGTGCTGTTTCAGGTGAACGAGATGAAGCGACTGGTCGAAGGCCTGCCCGGCGTCATGCCCTCGGGCCGCCCCGGCCCGCTCCTGCGTGCGATCCTGCCCCTGCGCACCCGCCTTGCGGTGGCCGACCCGATCTCGATCACGCCCGAGGTTTTTGCCGAGCTGCGCGGCGAACTTGCCAACATTTCCGAGATCATCTCGGCCTCCTACCTCAGGTGACGCGATGCGATACGACGTAAAACTGCGCATCGCCTACAAATACGCGAGCCCCTCGGACCATTCCCGGCTGGTCCTGCGGCTTCTGCCCAACGACATTCCGGCGACCCAGACCGTGCTGTCGCGGCTCCTCACGATGGACCCGATGCCGGACGAACGGCGCGAGCGGGTGGATTTCTTCGGCAACAACCTGACGAGCGTGGTCTGGCACCAGCCGGTCGACGCGCTTTCCATCGACCTGAGCGCGCGGTTCGAGCGAAAGCCCGACCCCAAGTTCCTCGACTTCTCGCCGCCGGTCACGGCGCTGGCCGCCGATATCGCGGCGCTGCGTGGCCTCGCCCCGATTGCGCCCCAGCACTTCACCGCAGCCTCGCGCCGGGCCGGGCCGCACCCCGAGATGACGGCCTTTGCGCGCGGCGTGATCACGCCCGGCATGACCACGCTTCAGGCGGTCGAGGCCATCGGGCGCGCGCTCTATGCCGAGATGCGGTTCGACGCGACCGCGACCGAGGTGAGCACCCCCGCCGCCGAAGCCTTCGCCAAGCGGCACGGGGTCTGTCAGGACTTCACCCACATCATGATCTCCTGCCTGCGCGGCGTCGGCATCCCGGCAGGCTACGTGTCCGGGTTCCTGCGCACCGACCCGCCACCGGGCGAGCCGCGCCTCGAAGGGGCCGATGCCATGCACGCCTGGGTGCGCGCCTGGGTCGGCGTCGAACTGGGCTGGGTCGAATACGACCCCACCAACGCGCAATTCGCAGGCGCCGACTATGTCACCGTGGCCCACGGGCGCGACTATGACGACGTGGCCCCGGTGCGCGGCGCCCTGCGCGGCTCGGGCGGGCAGGAAAGCAGTCAGGCGGTCGACGTCATCCCTATCATGGCGTGACGCCCGGCGATCACGCCGGGTCTTCGCCTGCCGGTCTGGGGACATAGCTTGGCGAAGTCTCGAAACTGTCGGGCAGATCGTGCGGCAGGAACGGCGCGCGGCTCCGCGTGAACACCTCGCGCGTCACATCGAACCAGTAGGTCGGCGGATCGAAGGTGCCGCCCGCCACGCCGACGAGACCGGGGAACACCTCCAAACTCCAGAACACACTGGTGCCGCAGGTGGTGCAGAACCGGGTGGTGAAACTACGCCCGCTTTCGGTGTGGAACGTGTAGTCGCGCAGATCGCCCGAGATTTCCCGCACCGCATCGGCCGGGAAATAGACCGACACGCCAAAGGCCGACCCGGTGCGCAGCTGGCAATAGCGGCAGTGGCACAGGCCCGTCTTGACCGGCTGGCCGGTCGTCTCATAGCGCACCGCGCCGCAGGCACAGCCGCCCTGATGGCGTTCGTCGTCGCTCATGGTTCCCTCCCTTGGCCGCGCCATACTGGCGCAGCGGGAGGGCGAAGGCTAGAGGATCACCCGCGGCTCTGCGAGCCCTTTGAGGGACACGTCGAGGCAGAATGTCTTACCCGCGGGCGCATCCGCCGCGTGATCGGCCTCGGGCAGATCATGGGTGGCCGAGGCGACGAACAGACGATCGAGGTTCACGCCACCCAGCCCCGGACAGCTCGCATGCGGCGTGGGGACCTCAAAGCGCCCTACCTCATTGCCCCCGGCGTCGAACCCTATGACCGAGGCAACGCCCCAGCAAGCGACCCAGACCGTGCCCGCCGCATCCACGATCGCCCCGTCCGGGTTCAGCCCGGCCTCGCGCAGATCGACGAGCACGTCGGGGGCCCCGACGGGCCAGCCCGTCTCGGGGTCCAGCGCCAGCCGCAGGACGCGCTGGTCCGGCGTGTCGGCGTAGTACGCCACGTCACCCGCTGGCGAAAAACAGATCGCGTTGGGAATGGTGAGGTCTTCGACCAGCAGCCGAACCTCGCCTTTCCAGTACCGATAGATACGGCCAAACCCGGCCTCGGCAGCCTTGCCCATCGTCGAAAACCAGAACCCGCCCTGACGATCCGCGCGCCCGTCGTTCGAACGGCGCTCGGGCGCGTCGGCCTCCAGCACCTTGACGATCTCCGAGGTGGCGTCACGCGTGTCGAACAGGATCAGCCCGCTCTCGGTCGCGACCAGGAGCCTGTGCGCATCGACCACGCCAGCGGCCGAGACGACCTCGTCAAAATCCCAGCGAACCTCATCCGTGCCGTCCGAGGCGAACATCGCCTGACCCAGAATGTCGAACCAGATCAGACGGTTCTGATCCGGGTGCCAGATCGGCCCTTCGCCGACCTTGCACTTGGTCTCGCTGAAAATCTCGAACGCGTCTTCCGTCATTGTCCTGTCCCGACCTACCACTCTGCCAGACTGCCGTCCTTATGATGCCAGATCGGGTTGCGCCAGGCATGACCCGTCTTGGCGGCTTCGATCACCTTCTCTTCATCGACCTCGACGCCCAGCCCCGGCCCGGTCGGGATCGCCATATGCCCGTCGGTGATCGTGAACATCTCGGGGTTCTTCACATAGTCCAGAAGATCGGCACCCTTGTTGTAATGGATGCCCATGCTCTGTTCCTGAATGAAGGCGTTGTAGCTCACCGCATCCAGTTGCAGACAAGCCGACAGCGCCAGCGGGCCCAGCGGGCAATGCGGCGCGACCGCCACGTCATAGGCCTCGGCCATCGCGGCGATCTTGACGCATTCGGTGATCCCGCCCGCATGGCTCAGGTCCGGCTGGATGATATCGGCCAGCCCTTGGGCCAGCACGTCCTTGAAATCCCAGCGCGAGAACAGCCGCTCGCCGAGCGCGATGGGCAGATGGGTCTGAGAGGCGATCTTGGCCAACGCCTCGCGGTGTTCGCTCAGAACCGGCTCCTCGATGAACATCGGGTGCAGCGGTTCCAGCTCATGGATCAGGCTGCGCGCCATCGGGGCGTGGACCCTGCCGTGAAAGTCGATGGCGATGTCGAAATCGCGGCCCACCGCCTCGCGCACCATCGCGACGCTTTCGACCGAAGCGTCGATCTTGGCGTGCCCGTCCACGATCTGCATCTCTTCCGCGCCGTTCATCTTGATCGCGGTAAAGCCATTGGCCTTGGCCGCCTTGGCCTGTTCGGCCACATCTTCGGGCCGGTCGCCACCGATCCACGAATAGACGCGGATGCTGTCGCGGCAGGCCCCGCCCAGAAGCGCGCTGATCGGCTGGCCGAGCGCCTTGCCCTTGATGTCCCACAGCGCCTGATCGATGCCCGCGATCGCGCTCATCAGGATCGGACCGCCGCGGTAGAACCCGCCGCGATACATCCGGGTCCAGAGCGCCTGCACGTTGCGCGGGTCTTCTCCGATCAGCATGTCGGACAGTTCGCGCACGGCGGTGGCGACGGTGTCGGCGCGGCCTTCGAGGACCGGCTCACCCCAGCCCGAGATACCCTCGTCCGTTTCGATTTTCAGAAACATCCATCGCGGGGCGACGGCATAGGTCTTGAGCGCCGTGATCTTCATCGCTGTCCTCTTGGGGGAAATTCGTAACTGTGGGGCCGCGCGCGGCGTTGCGCTCGGCCCCTTCGCTTCTCACGGTGCGGGCGTTCGCACCGGTGCCCTTAGAATTCGGGGCAGTCGAAGCTGTAGAGGTAGTTGGCGACTGCCGGGTCTTCGAGGTTCGCGGCGGTGGCCACGGTCGAGCCCGTCAGAACCTGCTCGGCGGTCGGCAGACCGTTCAGCGCGTTGAGCGCGGCCTGACCGGCGAAGAAGCCCGAGTCGTAGGGCTTGAGCACGACCTGTGCCGCCACCTGCTCACGCTCCAGCTGCTCGACCCCCGGAGGGTTGGCGTTGAAGCCGACGATCTTGACGTCGTTCAGTTTGCCTGCCGCCCGCAGGGCCGAGACGGCGCCTTCGGTGTTGAACGCGGCGGTCGAGAAGATGCCGACGAGGTCCGGGTTGGCGATCAGAGCGGCCGACACGATCTCGTCCGCTTTCTGGACCGAGTTCTCGGTGTACTGGTGACCCAGATACTTGATGCCTTCGGCACCGTTCATGACCTCGGCAAAGCCCGCTTCGCGGTCGTCGGTGGTCGACACACCGGCGGTGATGCCGACGGTGATGACCGAGCCTTCGGGGTTGTCGCCCAGCAGGTTCAGCAGTTCCTCACCCGCCACGCGGCCAGCGGCCACGTTGTCCGAGGTGACGCTCGACTCGACGATCGAGGTGTCCTGCAGGCCGGTGTCGACGAGCACGACCTTGATGCCTTGCTCCGTGGCGCGCTGAAGCGGCTGGAACAGGGCGCGGTCATCGGTCGGCGCGATCACGATGGCGTCGGGGCTGGTGCCCATGACGGCTTCGAGGATCGGGATCTGGTCCGCCGGACCCCAGGTGTTCGGGGCCTGGGTTTCGACCGTGGCCCCGGCGAGCGCAGCAGCACGTTCCACGCCGCACTGAACCGAGCCGTAGTAAGCGTCGTTCGCGACACCGACGATGAGCGCGATACGCTCGCCTTCGGCAGCGGCGGGCATCGCCGCGACAGTGGCCAGCAGAGCGGCCGTAGCAGTGGTTGTCAGACGTCTCATTTTCATCTCCTCCTAGGTGTGATGACGTTCGTTACTTCTTGGATTGACGACCGATCTGGTCGAAATAGACCGCCCCGATCAGGACCATGCCGACCAGCACATCGCGCCAGAAGGATTGGGCCCCGACCATAACGAGGCCGGTGGTAAGCACGGCGGGGATGAACACCCCGACGGCGGTGGTGAACACGCTGCCGACGCCGCCGAACAGGCTGGTGCCGCCGATGACGACCGCCGCGATAACCTGCAGGTTGTCGGTGGCGTGGCCGGAAATCGTGGTCGAGCCAAAGCGGGCGAGCGACAGGATACCGGCGAGACCGGCAAGGAACCCGGCGAGCGCATAGACCTTGATCAGGTGACGCTCGGTGTTGATCCCCATCTCGAGCGCCGCGTGGCTGTTCGAGCCGACCGCAAAGGTGTGGCGACCGAACTTGGTGATCTTGAGGACGACACCGCCGATGATGATGACCGCAGCCGCGATCCAGGCCAGCACCGGCAGGCCGAGGAACGAGCCAAAGCCGATCACGTCACCCAGCACGTAAGGCGCATCCTTGAGGTCGATGCCGCCCGACAGGATCAGCGCGAGGCCCTGAATGATCCCCATCGTCCCGAGCGTTGCGATCAGCGGCGGCACTTTGGCCTTTGCGACCAGCAGACCGTTCACGATGCCCCACATCAGGCCAGACAGACAGGCGACGATGATGCCGACGATGGCGATGGGCCAGCCCTGATCGCCGAGCGCCTCCATCACCTTGGCGGCGGCGACACCGGAAAAGACGAGGATCGAACCCACCGACAGGTCCACGCCCTTGGTGATGATCACATAGGTCGCGCCGACGGCCATGACCGAAAAGATCGCGGCCTGCACCAGCACGTTGCGGAAGTTCGCGAAGGTCGCGAAGCTGTCGAACCTGAGGGCCGAGAACACGGCGACGATCAGGATCAGAATGATGAAGATCTGGAACCGCGATGTGAAGTTATACAGGCGGTCGCGGGTGGTTTCTTCTGCCAAGACGGCCATTACGCGTCCTCCTGGATCAGCGCGCCGGTGATCGCACCGACGAGATTTTCTGTTGTCATCTGGTCGCCTTCGAACCGGGCGGTGCGGCGGCCGTGGCGCAGCACTTCGGCGCGGTCCGCCACTTCCAGAACGTCGGGCACGTTGTGGCTGATGAGGATGACCGAACGGCCCGTCTCACGTACACGTTTGATCAGGCGCAGAACCGCCTTTTGCTGCTCGACACCAAGCGCCGCGGTCGGCTCGTCCATCACCACCAGCCGGTCGGCCCACATGATCGCGCGCACGACGGCGACACTCTGACGCTGACCGCCCGAAAGCGCGTCCATGCGCACCGAGACGCTGGGCAGCTTGACCTGCATGTCCTCGAGCGCCTTTTCCGTGCGACGGCGCATTTCGCCGAAGTTCAGAACCCCGAGCTTTCCGGCCAGACCGCCGCGCAGCAATTCGCGGTTGAGGAACACGTTGGCTGCGCTGTCGAGATCGGGCGCGAGCGCCAGATCCTGATAGACGACCTCGATCCCCATCGCCTGTGCGTCGCTCGGCGAATTGAACGTGACGGGCTTGCCGTCGACCAGCACTTCGCCTTCGTCCGGCGTGTGAACGCCGCAGAGCGTCTTGACCAGCGTGGACTTGCCGGCGCCGTTGTCACCCAACAGGGCCACGACCTCGCCGGGGCGCACTTCAAAGTTCGTGCCACGCAGGGCTTCGATCCGCCCGAACCGTTTCACGACACCGCGGGCTTCGAGTACCGCTTCCATTACCAATCTCCTATCGATCCATCGGCGCGGAAGGATTCAGGGATCCATTTCCCTTCCGTCTGCGCCGCGAGGAAGTCCTCGTCGATGTCGATGCCCAGACCCGGCCCCTTGGGGAGCGGCAGGTAGCCGTCGGCATCGATCGTGGGCACATAGGTGCCAAGTTCACCGGTCCATTCGCGGCAGTCGTAACGCGTCTCGAGCATCGAGAACGACTGCGCATAGGCCGCAAGGTTAAGGCTCGCCGCCGCCTGAATGGGGCCGTTGGGGTTGTGCGGCGCAAAGGACACGCCGTGCATCTCGGCCATCGCCGCGATCCGCACCAACTCGCTGATCCCGCCCGCATTGGCCGGGTCCGGCTGGATGATCCCGACCGAGCCATCCTGCAACACCTGCTGGAAGCCCCAGCGGGTGAACAGACGCTCGCCCACGGCCAGCGGCGTTTCGGATTTCTCGGCCAGCACGCGCAGCGCGCTCAGGCTTTCGGGCAGCACCGGCTCTTCGAGCCACGCAGGCGCCGTGTCGCGCAGCGCCACTTCGATCTGAGCGGCCAGCGCAGGGCCGGTCCGGCCATGCATGTCTACCGCGAAATCGAGATCCGGGCCGATCACGTCGCGCACCGCTTCGCAGCAGGCGACCGTGTGCCGCACGGCAGCGCGGCCATCGGTCAGTGCAACGGCCGGCAGCGGATAGATTTTCACGGTCTTGAAGCCATGCTCCAGCGCCACGCGGGCCCGTTCAGCAAAGACTTCGGGCTCATCGGCCAGACCGAGGTTGATATAGGCCTTCACCTTATCACGCACCGGACCACCCAGCAGCTCGGCCACCGATTTGTTGGCGAGCTTGCCGCGAATGTCCCACAGCGCCATGTCGATGCCCGACAGCGCACTCGTCTGCACCGGGCCGCCGCGCCAATAGCCGTGGCGATACATGCGCTGCCACACCCATTCCACGCGCTCGGGATCGTAGCCGTCGATGGTCGCGGCCAGGTCGTTCACGGCCCCGGCCACGGCACGGGCGCGGGCGGGAAGCGAGCATTCGCCCCAGCCATAGACCCCCGGCTCGTCCGTCTCGACCTTGACGAAAACAAGGTCCGAGATCGCGTTGTACAGGATGTGTGGCGTGATCTTGGTGATTTTCACTCGTTGGGCCTCCCAGCCAGCTTGCGGGCCCGCAAGAGTTCGTAGCAGGCCCCAATGTTGTGATAGTCCGGCTCAGGCTCGCCGCGCCCCGCGCCGACCTTTTCGTTGGCCGGGCTCAGCATGCGCAGCCAGCCGCCGTTCTTGGTGTCAAAGAAATTGGCCTCGGCATAAGCCCAGATCCGGTCATGCCATTCGCCGAACCGCGCCTCGCCGGTCTCGACCGACAAAAGACCTGCGGCGGCAAGGCTTTCGGCCTGCGTCCACTGGTGCTTGTCGGCGTCATAGATCGACCCGTCCGGGCGTTTGGAGTAGAACAGACCACCCTTTTCGCCGTCCCACGCCCACTCCATCGCCTTGTCGAACAGCTCGGCGGCACGCTCCACATAAGCGGTCTTGGGATCGAAGCGGTTGAGCAGCAGCAGAAGCTTGGTCCATTCCGTCTGGTGCCCGCTGAGATAGCCAAAGGGCCGCTGCGGCTCGGAATGGTCATCTTCGTTATAGGTCATGTCGTGCGACCAGTCGGAGGCATAATGCTCCCACACCTCGCCGCCCGGCACCGCCTTGGGCAGATCGAACGCGATGCGCTGCGCGATGCCCTGCGCGCGGTCGAGATACCAGCCGTCGCGCGTCGCCTCATAGGCGTAGATCATCGCCTCGCAGGCATGCATGTTCGCGTTCTGGCCGCGATAGGGCAGCGTTTTGGTCCAATCGACGTTGTTCTGGTCGGCATAAAGCCCATGCTCGGCCTCGAACACGCGGGACTCCAACGTCGCAACGATCTCTTCGAGATAGGCCCCCGCCTCGGTCATCCCGGCACGCACCGCCATCGCATAGGCGAGGATGACGAAGATCAGCCCGTAGGTGACGTTGTCGCTGTCCACCACCTCGGCCTTGCCGTCCTTGAACGACAGGATGTTGGCGTAACCGCCCGTCTCGGGATTGCGGTGATGGTCGCGCAGGAACGCCACCGCATGGCGCATCGCGTCGAGGTCGCCGGGCCGGCCAAAAAGCTCATGCGCCAGCGACGTGGTGAACACGTAGCGCGACGACATGATGAGCGACCGACGCAGCGGATCGGTCATCGTGCCGTCTTCGGCGAACTGGTGGAAAAACCCGCCCGACGGGTCCTTGGCGCGTGGCAGGTAGAAGCCATAGGCGCCGTCGATCTGATTGAGGAGGAACGTCTTGTCCGAATAGCTCATGACAACCTCCTCAGAATCCGAGCCGTGCGATCAGGCCGCCGTCGCAGACGAAATTCGAGCCGGAACAATAGCTTCCGCCCTCGCCTGCAAGGAACACGATCACCCGTGCGATCTCTTCCGGTGCGGCGATCCGGTGGTTCGGAACCCGCAGCTTCCACTCGTCATAGACCTCGTCCAGCGACCGGCCCGCCTCGTCCAGCGCGGCAGCACTGCGCAGCATCGGCGTGTCGACCGGCCCCGGGCTGACCGAGTTGGCGCGAATGCCGCGATGCGCGAAATCGTTCGCAATCGAGCGGGTGAGCGACAGGACCGCTCCCTTGCTGGTGGCATAGGCCGCGACATCGGGGTTACAGGCAACGCCCTGGTTCGACGCGACGTTGACGACCGCGCCCCCACCGGCTTCCAACAGATGCGGAATGCCGAAGTGGCTGGTCAGGTAAGCCGACCCGATGTTCACCGCCATCGTGCGGTGCCAGACATCCGGCGTCGTCTCGGTCACAGTGCCATAAGGGTGCATCGCGGCGCAGCAGACGAGGATATCGAGGCGCCCGAACTGTTCCACGGTCGCCGCGATCGCGGCTTTGACGTCGGCTTCCGAACCGCCGTCGCCCCGGAACCCGATGATCTTGCCCGCGCGGCCCTCGGCCCGTTCGCCAGCCGACTCGGCCCCGTCTTCCACGCCGAACACGGCGACATTGGTGCCCTGATCGGCCAACATAAGCGCGGTGGCCCAGCCGATCCCTTGGGTGCCCCCCATGATGAAGGCTGCTTTTTGCATGTCGTGAGCGGTCATGTTTCCTCCTGTCATCGCATACTATTTCTGTGACTTATGAAATTTAAGTCACCGGTTTCATAAGAATTACGGAAGCTGTCTCGGCACTGCATTTGAGGTCATGTCTCCTTATTTTCATGCGTTTCATAACATTTTGAAAGTCCTGCATACAGATTTGCTGCATACGAAAACTGCCTTATGGAAATTTCAAAAGTCGTCTGTTAGCTTGGCAGCATGTCGAAGTTGCAAAGCCGAATGCAGGTCTACGAATCTCTTCGTAACAGGATCCTGAATCTGGATCTCAAACCGGGTGTCGCCCTCTCCGAAGGCGCGCTTGCGGCCGAATATGGCGTGAGCCGTACACCGATCCGCGAAGCCTTGATCCGACTAGCCGAAGACGGGCTGATCGACAACCGCACCCGGCATCGCACCTTCGTGTCCGCGATCCGGTTCGACGAGGTGATGGACGGCCAGTTCGCGCGTGAGGCGCTCGAGATCGCCGTGGTCCATGACGTGGCCCAGCACATGACCGACTCGGTGCGTGAGAAACTGCGCGCAAGCCTCGAGCGCCAGCAGAAGGCGGTCGAGAACGGCAATTTCGAGCGGCTCTTTCAACTCGACGAACAGATGCACCAGATGTTCGCCGAGGCCTCGCGCCGCCCCGGCATCTGGAAATTCATCGTCGAGCACAAGATGCACACCGATCGGCTACGCAAGCTCACCCTGTTTCCCGAGCACGTTCCGAACCTGCTCGAACAGCACCGTGAAATTCTGGGCGCGCTCTTCGACGAGGATCCAGACGGGGCCGCCGATGCGATGCGCCGTCACCTGCGCTTTATCGTCGAGCATTACCGCGAACTCAGCGCGCGCTTTCCGCAATATATGGAACTGCCCCCCGGCCCGCGCGGCACGACGCAGACCAAGACCGCCCGCATCGGGCGGCCCCCGAAACTCTCACCCGGTCAGCGCGAGGAAATCGTCGAATTCCTGTGCCAGAGCGGGAACACCGGCGACATGGCGGCCGAGCGCTTCGGCGTCTCCCCCGCCACGATCTCGCGCATCCGCAACGAACGGTGAGCGCCGCACAATCCCTGAAACGGAGGAAAGACTGAAATGAACCCAGACTGGGTGGCTGTCGATTGGGGCACGACCAACATGCGCGCCTTCGCCATGTCCGACACGGGCGAGGTGCTTGGCCGCGTCACGTCAGACCGCGGCATGGGCACACTCACGCCCGCAGAATTCAGCCCGACGCTTGAGGCCGCGCTCGCCGACTGGGCGCTGGCGGACACGGTGCCGGTGATCGCCTGCGGCATGGTCGGTGCGCGTCAGGGCTGGGTCGAGGCCGAATACCGCGCGGTGCCCTGCGCTCCGGTTTCGACCACCGCGACCCGCGCGCCCGCGTCCCGCCCCGTCCTGATCGTCCCGGGGCTGAGCCAATCCGACCCCGCCGACATCATGCGCGGCGAGGAAACCCAGATCGCTGGCTATCTGCTGTCCGATCCCGATTTCGCGGGCACGCTCTGCCTGCCCGGCAGCCATACGAAATGGGCGGCCATCGACACGGGCCGGATCGAACGCTTCCGCACCGTGATGACGGGCGAGACGTTCTCGGCCCTCACCAAACACACGATCCTGCGCCTCACGATGGATGACGGCTGGGACGACGACACCTTTCGCGCCGCCGTCAGCGAAGGCTTCAGCAATCCCGCCGCCCTCACCACCGCGCTCTTTGCCCTGCGCAGCACCGCCATGCTCCACGGCGTGCCCCCCGGCACGGCCGCCGCGCGCGCCTCGGGCCTGCTCATCGGCATGGAGCTCGCCCATTGCGAAGCCTTCTGGCGCGACCGCTCGGTCGTGCTGATCGGCGCGGACCACCTTTCACAGCGCTATGCCACGGCGCTCGACACATTGGGCAACAGCCCGATCACGACAGATGCGGACACCTGCACCCTCGCAGGGCTCAAAGCCGCATGGGCAGAACTGAAGGACACACTATGAAAAGCATCATCGCCATCCTGCGCGGCATCAAACCGGACGAGGCCGCCGATATCGCCCGCGCTCTGGTCGAGGGCGGCATCACCAGGATCGAGGTTCCGCTGAACTCGCCCTCACCGCTTCAGTCCATCGCGAACATGGTCGAGGCCGTGGGCACCGAGGCCGAGATCGGCGCAGGCACCGTCCTGACGCCCGAGCAGGTGGCCGAGGTCAAGGCGGCGGGCGGCACCTTCGTCGTCTCGCCCAACTGCGACATCGAGGTCATCGCGGCCACGGTCGCGGCTGGCATGGGCAGCTATCCGGGCGTCCTGACCCCGACCGAATGTTTCGCGGCCCTCAAGGCGGGCGCCACGGCGATCAAAGTCTTTCCCGGCCACCTTCTGGGGCTCGCGGGCCTCAAGGCCGTGCGCGCGGTCCTGCCGCCCGAGACCGAGGTCTACATCGTCGGCGGCGTCAAACCCGATGCCTTCGCCGACTGGTTCGCCGCTGGTGCGACCGGATTCGGCATGGGCTCGAACCTCTACAAACCGGGCGACACGGCCGAAATCGTGGGCGAACGCGCCCGCACGATCATAGGCGCCCTGCCCGCCGCGTGATCCCAAAGACCACACCGGGCCGCGCGTAGAATCGGCCCGGTGTGCGCGCGTCTCAGGCAGCGGCGGATACAGGCACCGCCCGAAATACAGCACAGCGCCACCGCATCCGCCTAAAATTCGAGCAAAATTACATGCACTAAATTAGCTTCCTGAATTTGCTATTCTAACGAGTTGAATTCCAGCCAAGCGCCCGGTCTATCTGTCTGAGGGAGGACAGAGCAACGGGTGAACCCTTATGGTGGATACAGCTCAGACCGCGCCGACCTCCGGCTGTCCCTACCCCCACGGGGAGGCTGCCGTCGCCCCCATGCCCCACGGTCTGCCCGTCATCGACCTCGACCCGTTCGACGACGATCTTCTGTCCGATCCCTATCCGTTTTACGACGCCCTGCGCGCCGCCGGTCCGGTGGTGTGGCTCTCGCGCTGGAACATCTGCGCCGTGGCCCGCCATGCCGAGATGCACACGGTCCTCAACAACTCCGACACCTTCATTTCGGGGCGTGGGGTCGGGGTCTGCGACTATGGCCGCGTGGCCCCGCCGCGCCCGCCGATCCTGATCCTCGAAAGCGACGCGCCGCTCCATTCCCGCCTGCGCACGGTCTACAACAGAACGCTCTCTGCCGTCGCCGTGCGCACGCTGCGCGCTCATTTCACCGAGGTGGCCGAGGCGCTGGTGGATCGCCTGCTCGCAAAGCGCCACATCGACGCGGTCACCGAGCTTGCGCAGGCCTATCCGCTGTCGGTCTTTCCTGACGCCCTCGGCATCGCCAAGACGGGGCGTGAGCGCCTGCTGCCGCTCGCCGATCTCGCCTTCAACACCCATGGGCCGGACAACGCCCGCCGCGCGGCCTCCATCGCCGAACTCAGCACGCATTACCCCTATATGCGTGACGCCTGCCAGCGCGAGAACCTGTCGCCGGACGGCTTCGGTGCCAAGATATTCGAGCATGTGGATGCCGGCGACATCACCCTCGACGAGGCTGACGGGTTGATGCGCGCGCTCCTGACAGCCGGGATGGACACCACGGTTCATGCGCTCGGCGCGGCGGTGGAGCTGCTGGCGTCGAACCCCGACCAATGGGACATGCTGCGCGCCGATCCGTCCCGCGCGCGCAACACGTTCGACGAAACCGTGCGCCACGCCAGCCCGCTTCAGACCTTCGCACGCACGACCGACACCCCCACCACGCTCGGCGGGCACGCGATCGGCGCGGGGCAGAAGATCATGATGTTCCTCGCCTCCGCCAACCGCGACCCCGAGAAATGGGCCGATCCCGACCGTTTCGACATCACCCGGCGCACGGGCGGTCACGTGGGCTTCGGCCTCGGCCCGCATATGTGCGCAGGTCAGCTCGTCGCCCGGCTCGAGGGCGAGGTTCTGCTCGAAACGCTGGCGCGCAAGGTCGCGCGGATCGAGATCACCGCGCCGCCGAAACGCCACCTGAACAGCGTCCTGCGCGGCTGGGCCGACCTGCCGGTCACGCTCACCGCCGCCTGACCCCGCCTTTCAATCCCTCACCGATCATCAACCAAGGACCTGACACATGAAACTGATGCTAACCACCGCTCTGGCTGCCACGCTGGCCCTGCCGACCGCCACGATGGCGCAGGATCTCAAGCCGATCACCGTCGCCGTGGGCACCACCGCGATGACCGTGGGCTACAGCTTCCTCACCCTCGCCAAGACGCTGGGTTACTGGGAAGAAGAAGGTCTCGACGTCACCATCGAACCCGTGGGCGCCTCGCTTCAGGCCGCGCAGCTGATGATCGCGGGCAACGCCGACTTCGCACAGATCAACGGCTCGGTCGTCGTGCAGTCGAACGTGACCAACAACCTGCCGCTGCGGTTCGTGATGAACAACACCGTCACCGACTGGAACATCGCCGTTCCCGCCGACAGCGACATCGAAGCGGTCACCGATATCGCAGGCAAGACCATCGGCGTGTTCTCTCTCGCCACCGGCGGCGTCGCGCTCCTGAACTCCTACATGATCGAAAACGGCATGGACCCCGAAGCCGACATCGACATGATCCCGCTGGGTCTGGGCGCCGCTCCGGTTCAGGCGCTGACCAATGGCGATGTCGACGGTCTGCTCTATTGGGGTGCGGCCACGGTCGCGTTCGAGAACCAGGGCCTCGACCTGCGCCGGATCGCCCCCGAGGACTGGGCCGAAATCCCCGACTATTCGCTCGCGACGATGGAAGCGACCGAAGAAGAAGACCCCGAAACGCTCATCGGCATGGTGCGCGGCATGGCCAAGGCCGAAGTCTTTGCCATCGCCAACCCGGAATGCGCGGTTCTGCTGCACTGGGCCAACTACCCGGACACCAAGCCGACCGGCGCGGATGACGAGACGGTCATGGCCTGGGAAATGAACTCGATCAACTTCAGCGTCGACAACATGAAACAGGCCTTTGAGCTGAACGGCGGCGAATACTACGGCGCCATCGACCCGGCGGGCGTGGGCCGTCTGCAGGACTTCCTCTCCGGTTCCGGCGTCATCGAAGGTGAAATGCCGGTCGAAGACCTGATCGTCGGCATCCCCGACTTCTACGCCACCGCCAACGACTTCGACGCCGACGCGATCCGCGCCTCTGCCGAAGCCTGCGAGTTCGATCTCTGATGAGCATGGAAGACAAAACCCTGAGCGCCGCCGCAAGCGGCGCTCAACCCCTCGTCCGGATTTCGCATCTGGAAAAGATCTACCCGACGCACGATCAGGGGGATGTTCACGCGCTGAGCGACATCAACCTCGATATCGAGCCGGGCAGCTTTCTGACCGTCGTCGGCCCCTCCGGCTGCGGCAAGTCCACGCTTCTGAAAATCCTCGCGGGCATCCTCGCCCACACCTCGGGCGAGGTCGAGATCGCGGGCAAACGTCTCGACGGTCCGAGCCGCGAACTGGGCGTGGTGTTTCAGGCCCCCGTGCTCCTGCCGTGGCGCACCGTGCTTCAGAACGTGCTCGCGCCGTCCGAAGTGCAGAAGCTCGACAAGACCAAGATGCGCGAACGCGCGATGGAGCTTCTCGACCTCGTCGGCCTCAAGGGGTTCGAACACAAATATCCGCGCGAATTGTCCGGCGGCATGCAGCAGCGCGTGGGCATCTGCCGTGCGCTGGTCCATGAGCCCTCGTTCCTTCTGATGGACGAACCCTTCGGCGCGCTCGACGCGATGACGCGCGAGACGATGAACCTCGAGCTTCTGCGCATCTGGCGCGAACAGAAGGCGACCGTCCTGCTCGTCACCCACTCGATCCCCGAGGCGGTGTTCCTTGGCGACCGGGTCGTCGTCATGTCGCCGCGTCCGGGCCGGATCGCAGACATCATCGACATCGACCTGCCGCGCCCGCGCACGCTCGACATGTTCAACACCGAAGCCTTCGGTCGCTACACCCGCGCGATCCGGCATTACTTTTCATCGACGGGAGAGCTTGACTGATGCGCCGTAAACCCCCCGGCTATGTCCGCACGTGGAAGGACAGCCCGCTCATCTCGCCGCTCCTGTTCGTGTCGCTCATTGCGATCTGGGAAATCGCGATCCACGTCTTCGAGGTCCCCTCGATCATCGTGCCCCCGCCCTCGGCCGTCGCCGTGTCGCTGTGGGAAGGGATCGTCACGGGCGTCTTCCTGCCCCACACCGCTGCCACCTTGTGGGAGGTCGTCGCGGGCTTCATCTCAGGCTCGATCGTCGGGATCGTGCTCGGCATCATGATCGGCCTGTCCCCGTTCCTCGAACGGGTGCTCTATCCTTACGTGGTCGCGTTTCAGGCCATGCCCAAGGTCGCCATCGCGCCGATCATCGTGATCTGGTTCGGCTACGGCATTGAATCGAAGATCGTCATCACCGCGATGATCTCGTTCTTCCCGGTGCTCGCCAACACCATCGTCGGCCTGCGCGCCGCCCCGCAGGATCAGGTCGAGATGCTGCGCTCCGCCACCGCATCCGACTGGCAGATATTCCGCATGGTGCGCCTGCCCAACGCCCTGCCTTACATCTTCGTGGGTCTGGACGTGGCGATCATCGTGTCGGTGATCGGCGCCATCGTCGGCGAATTCGTCGGCTCGCGCGTCGGGCTCGGCTATCTGATCATGCAGCGCAACTTCAACTTCGACATGGCCGGGGTCTTTGCGATCCTCATCATCCTCGCCGCCATCGGCGTGGGGCTCCACTCCCTCGTCGTGATCGTCCAGCGCCGCTTCCTGTTTTGGTCTGAAACCCAGTCCGCCCTGAATTCCGGCAATTGACGCCCTCATGCGCCGGAACGAGGTGGCCCGCGGAACACTTTCCCGCCGCGGGCCACTGAAACCCCTTGCCTCAAGAAAGCCTGCCCCATGACCGCCTCCGAAGACTTCATCCTTGGCCTGCCGAAAGCCGAACTTCACGTTCACATGGAAGGCACCGTGACCGCGCGCCAGAAGTGGGACATGGCCAAGCGCAACGGGGTCGAGCTGCCCTTTGACAGCTACGAGCATCTTCTGGCCGAACAGGATTACACCGCCGATAACCCTGCGGACGTGCTCAAGAAATTCCTCGACCTCTACTACGGCAACCACGTCGTGTTCCGCACCGAACAGGACTATCGCGACGTGATGTACGAATACCTGCGCCGCTGTCACGAAGGCAACGTGCGCTACGCCGAACTGTTCTTCGGGCCCCAAGGCCACCTCGCCCTCGGCATGCCGCTCGAAACCCTGATCGAGGGCCTGCGCGCGGGGATCGAAGACGGCTACCGCGACTTCGGCGTCGAGGCCAAGCTGCTTCTGACCATGAACCGGGGCCGCAGCGCCGAAAGCGGTCTGGAGACCGTCAAAAGCCTCGTGCCTTACAAAGACCTCGTCGTCGGCATCGGCATGGGCGGATACGAGCCGGGCAACCCGCCGGTGAAGATGCAGGAGGCGTTCGATTTCGCCCGGTCCGAGGGCTGGAAGATCACCTGCCATTGCGACGTCGACCAAGCGGACTCGGTCAAGCACATCTGGCAGTGCCTGAACGACATCAAGGTCGACCGGATCGATCACGGCTTCAACGTCATGGACGACCCGAAACTGGTCGAAGCGGTGATCGAACGCGAGATTTACCTCACCTCCTGCCCGACATGGTGGAACGAGGGCGGCAACCCCTACCGGATGGAGCGTCTGCGCGGCATGTATGACGCGGGCCTGCCGCTCACCCTGAACTCGGACGATCCGGGGATGATGGCGAGCGGTATGCTCCACGAGCTTCTGCCGCGCGTGGCCGAGACGTGCCAGTTCACCGAGGCCGAGATGGCGAAGCTGGCCAAGAACAGCTTTTCGGCGGCCTGGATCGACGCGGACAAACGCGCCCGCTTTCATGCCGAGGTCGACGGCTGGCTCGCCGCCTCGGCCGCGTGAGCCTGCCATGACCGACGACAAGATCGCCCGCGCACCCAAGGCGGACCTCCACGTCCACCTTGAGGGTACCATCGAGCCGGAGATGATGTTCCGGCTCGCCGCACGCAATGGAATCACCCTGCCCTATGCCGACGTCGCCGCCCTGCGCGCCGCCTATGACTTCCCCGACCTCGGGGCGTTCCTCGCCGTGTTTTACGACGGGTTGCGGGTGATGCGGACGCAAGCCGATTTCTACGACGTGACCTATGCCTTCCTCGAACGCTCGGCCCGCGACAATGTGGTCTATACCGAGATCCACTTTTCGCCCCAGAGCCACATCGAACGCGGCGTGGCTTGGGCCGAGATGATGGACGGTCTGCTGGGGGCCATGGCCGACGGCCTGCGCGACTTCGGAGTGACCGCCAAACCCATCCTCGGGCTCCAACGCCACCGGAGCGAGGACGAGGCGCTCACGATCATCGATGAAGCCAAGCCCTATCAGTCCGACATCGTGGCGCTGGGTCTGGGCGGCGCCGAACGCGGCAACCCGCCGTCGAAATTCACCCGCGCCTATGCGGCGGCCCGCGCGATGGGCTGGGCCTGTACCTGCCACGCGGGCGAAGAGGGTCCGGCGGAGTACGTAACCGAGGCGCTTGACGTGCTGGGCGTCGACCGGATCGACCACGGCGTGCGCGCCGCAAACGACCCGGCCCTCACCGCGCGGCTCGCCCACGACCGGGTGCCGATGACGGTCTGCCCCTATTCGAACCTCAGGCTCAAGGTCGACGCGACGCTGAGCGCTTCGGCCCTGCCCACGCTGCTTGCGGCCGGGTGCAACGTGTCGATGAACACCGACGATCCGTCCTATTTCGGGGCCTATCTCACCCAGAACATGCAAGACAGCCGCGCGGCCTTGGGCCTCGGCGACTCCCAGATGTTCGAGGTGATCGGAAACGGCTTTCGCGGGGCCTTCTGCGATCCCGCGACCCGCGCGGGCTACATGAACCGTCTGGCGAAAAACTGGTGCGGCTAGGGCGTTACTCGCCCGCCTTGGCGCTCGCCTGCGCGCTCAGATAGTCCTGCAGTTTCAACGCGGTCTCGCTGCTGTCCACCAGCCGCTCCAGCATGTTGACGAGATAGTCGAGGTCCTCGGACCCGACCGGCGCGAATTGCAGATCGTTGACCTGCCGCTGGGTCGGAGCGAGCCGTTCGAGCATCTCACGCCCCGCCGGTGCGAGCGTCAGACAGACCCGCCGCCGATCCTCGGTATCGGCCACCTTGTTGATGATCTCGGCCTTGGCCAGACGGTTCGTCACCGTGGTGATGAACGCCCCCGACAGCCGCAGATGTTCGGACAGCCGGTTCACGCTCACCGTCTCGCCGCCCGCGTTCAGGTGGCTGATCGCGATCAGGACGGTATAGTCCACGCCCGGCAGACCGATGACCCGCGCATGTCCGTCGCGCACCGCCTCGTGCCGGGCGAGAAAAGCGAAGAACAGATGCACCATGCGCCGGAACTCGAAATCCGACCCGTCCCGCAGCAATTCCTCCCGCGACACGGTCAGCGGCGCGGCGGATTTGGATGACGACGGACCTGAACTCGACATAGTAAACTCCCCCTGAATATCGAAACGGTAGCCGCTGGCCGCACCCGATGCAATTGCGGCATTCCTCTATGAAAGCGGCGATCGAAGCCCGGCCTCAACGTCAAGCGCGGCGATTTCGGCCTTGAACGTCTCGCGCAGCGCCCGCTTGTCGCTGTCGTCCAGCCAGCTTGCCTCGACGCCCGCAAAACTCATGTCCCGCGCCTCGTCATAGGACCAGCCGAGCGCATCACAGACCACCTTGTAGCTGTGGGTCAGGTCCGTGCCGAACATCGCCGGATTGTCGGTGGTGAGCGTGACGTTCAGCCCCTCTTCGACCATCCGGCCAATCGACGCCCAGCGTTTCGCCTGCCGCGCGGGCGCACTGGGCAGGCAGACGGCGGTAAAGAACTTGCCCGTGTCGCGCGCCTTTTTGATGACCTCGCCATCCGCGAGCAGGTTGTAGCCGTGATCGAACCGGTCGCAGCCCAGATCGTCGCAACAGGTGATGAAATTCGACGGCGGCGCCTCGTCCAGCGTCTGGTTGTCCTCACAAACATGCGCGGTGCGCTTGAGCCCGGCCTTGGCCGCGCGCTGGTAGATGCCGATGAACCGCTCCGGCGGCCCATCACGCTCGGCCCCGTCCAGCCCGATCCCGATCACCTCGTCGACGCGAAAATCGAGGATCGCATCCATGATCTCATGCGCCCCGCGCTCGTCCACCTGCCGCCCGATCGAGGGGATGAGGAGCGCGGTGACGCCATACTTGGCCTTGGCCGCATGAAGCCCTTCGACCAGCCCCGACACCACCGTGCGATAGCTGATCCCGCGCGCCATGAAATACTGCGGGTTAAAGAACATCTCGGTATGCCGCTGGTTCGAGCTGAGAAAGGCATCTTCCATCGCCTCGAACATCAGCCGCCGGAAATCCTCATGCGACGACACGAAACTGGTGGCGAGCCGGGACAGCTTCAGGAACTCGTAGAAGTTCTCGTAAGGATAGAAATTCTCAGGCGCACGCGGCAGCGCCACGCCTTCGCGATCCGCGAACGCCTGATAGGTCGAGGGCCGCATCGTGCCCATCAGGTGGGCGTGGGTTTCGACCTTGGGCAGCCGCCGCAGGTAATCGTCAAAGTCCATCGTCGGTCGGGTCATCCGCGTCGTGCCTCGTGTCAGATTTCGGACAGGGTATTCGCGATCCCCGCCTCGGCATAATGGTTCGCGGGGCGCTCAAGGCCCAGAGTGTCGCGGAGGGTCGCGCCGGGGTATTCGGTGCGCAGAACGCCCGCCTCCTGCAACAGCGGCACGACGCTGGCCGCGAACTGGTCGAGCCCCAGGGGCAGCACCGAAGGCTGGATCAGGAAGCCATCGCAAGCATCCGCGCGCACCCAGTCGATGATGTGGTCCGCCACGTCCTGCGCCGTCCCGATCACCGTGTTCTGCCCCCGCGCCCCGATGAACTGGCTGTAAATCTCGCGCAGCGTCATCCCCGCCTCGGTCTGCGAAATCAGCCGTGCGAGGTCGGTCTTGGAGGCGTTCGTATCCTTGGGCAGCAGCGACAGCGGGATCGGCTTGTCCGGGTCGCAATCGCTCAGATCGACTTCCGGCACGATGGGCGCGAGCGCGGTGATGCCAAGTTCCGGCGGCACCAGCGACGACAGGTTGTCATAGAACGCCTGCGACTCGGCCCGCGTCTCGCCCACCACAGGGTTCAGCCCCGGCATGATCCTCAGCGCGCGTGCCCCCCGCCCGGCGTCCTCAGCCGCGCCCAGCATCTCGGTGCGGAACGCGGCCGAAGCGTCGCGATCGGTCTGCGCGGTGAAGATCACCTCGGCATGGGCGGCGGCAAAGGCCCGGCCCGCCGGCGATGCGCCCGCCTGCACGATCACCGGATGCCCCTGCGGCGGGCGCGCCACGTTGAGCGGCCCGCGCACCGAAAATCGCTCGCCCTTATGGTCGAGCCGGTGCAGCTTGGCCGGGTCGAAATACAGCCCCGCCTCGCGGTCACGGAGGAACGCATCGTCCTCCCAACTGTCCCACAGCCCCTTGGCGATCTGCACGAACTCCTCTGCCCGCATGTAGCGTTCCGCATGATCGAAATGCGCATCGCGCGAAAAATTCTGCGCTTCGGCCTGATTGGACGAGGTCACCACATTCCACCCCGCGCGCCCCTTCGAGATATGGTCGAGCGAGGCATAGCGGCGGGCGATATTGTAAGGCTCGTTGAAACTCGTCGTCGCCGTGGCGACCAGCCCGATATGCTGCGTCACCGCCGCCATCGCAGAAAGCAGCGTGGTCGGCTCGAAATAGGCCATGTACTGCGGCCAGCGCGACAGCTCGGACAGGCGCCCATGCCGGATCGCGGCGGCATCCGCAAGAAAGACCAAGTCGAACATCGCGGCTTCGGCGGTCTTGGCCAGCGACAGATAGTGGTCGATGTTCGTACCCGCATCTACCTGCGCGCCGGGATGGCGCCACGCAGCCATGTGGTGGCCGGTGGGATGGAAAAAGGCTCCGAGGGATAGGGTATCGGGCAAGACGCGTCTCCTTGGCAATTCTGCTTCTGTAGAAAGCGAATTTAGTTAGGCATGCAAGATGCCCGATTTTCGGGACAATACCCCTAACCCAATGATATTGAATAGGGATCGCTGATTTCCGGTCGAAATCGCGTCGGTGAGATTTCCGCCGCAGATCGGATCGCGCGCAATTTTCCAGCCCTGTCGCCCAATCCTTAGGCGGCTTCGGGAATCTGATCGTGATCGCCCGGCCAGCTTCGCAATCGGCTTGGCAGGCCGTCGCATATTAGCTTACCGAAATACCTACCTAACGGAGGTATTATGAGTCGCCCCACCCTCACAGCCCGCCCGACGCGCCATGACCGAACCCCATGACCCCTTGGGGCCGCTCACCACGGCCCGCGACGCGCTGCTCGTGGACGGATCGGACAGCGCCTTTCGCAAGCTCGTCCACGACCTGTTCGGCTTCCTCTACCATCACGAAACCATTCGTGCGGGCCACGGCGCCTATGTCGGCCTTGCCGGCCCCGCCTATTCGACGCTGATTTCGATCCTTCACCTGCAACGCGAGGGCGAGGTGAACATCGTGTCGATCAGCAACCACCTGCACGTCACCGGCGCCTTCGTCACCCGGATCGTGAACCAGCTTTCCGAAAAGGGCTACGTGTCCAAGACACAGGCCCCCGGCGACAAGCGCCGCGTGTCGCTCGAAGTCACCGAGGCAGGCCGCGCGCTCCTTGCCGAACTCGCCCCGGTGCAGCGGCAGGTCAATGACGTCGAATTCGGCCGCCTCACCCGTGAAGATTTCGCCACGCTCTGCCGCATCACCGCCCAACTGGTCGAGGACGCGCAGGAGGCCGTGGCGCTTCAGAAATACCTCCTGAAAACCGCAGGGCAGACCACCTGATGACCCAGACACCCGACCAGATCGCCGCCCTCATCGCCGCGGCGCTCCCCGACATGCCGCTCAGGCAGGCAAGCGACCTCATGGGCCGCGACCCCGGCTCGGACGCGCGCAACTTCGACACCGGCCTCGTCGCCCTGCCCGCCTCGACCGATGAGGTCGCCACCCTCGTTCGCCTGTGTCGCGAAGACGGTATCGCCATCGTACCCCACGGCGGGCGCACCGGTCTTGTCGCAGGCACCATCGGCGCGGCAGGCATGGTCGCGGTCTCGACCGAGCGGATGACCGCCATCGAAGCCCTGACCCCCGACGAAGGCACAATCACGGTCCAATCAGGCGTCACCCTCGCCACGGTGCAGGACGCCGCTGCCCAGCATGGCCTCACCCCCGCCATCGACCTTGGCGCACGCGGCACCGCCACCATCGGCGGCATGATCGCGACCAACGCGGGCGGCATTCCGGCGTTTCGCAGCGGCGTGATGCGTCACCGGGTCATCGGGCTGGAGGCCGTCCTGCCCGATGGTTCGGTCCTCACCGACATGACCCGCGTGGTCAAGAACACCGCAGGTTACGACCTGAAACAGCTCCTGATCGGGAGCGAGGGCACCTTGGGCATCGTCACCCGCGCCGTGCTCGCCCTCGACCCCGCGCCCAAGGCCACCGCCGTCGCGCTCCTTGCCGTGCCAGATGCGGCGCATGCGCTCGCCCTTGCACGAAAGGTCGAACGCGACGCGGGCCTCACGCTCCACGCGGTCGAGATGCTCTGGCAGAACTTCCTCGCCATGAATGCCGAAGCGCATGGCTTCGCCCTGTCGCCCGCCTTTGCCGCCAGCCCCGCCGCCGTCCTGATCGAGATCGAAGGCCCCGACGCGGATCGGGCCCGCGACGCTCTGTCCGACGCCCTCGCGGGCGCATGGGACGACGCAGGCATCACCGACGGGATCGTCGCCCAAAGCCTGACGCAGGCCGAAGCGCTCTGGCACCTGCGCGAGGATATGTCGGTCTATGGCCGCAAATACCCCGGCTACCTGTCCTTCGACATCTCGGTGCCGCCATCCTTGATCGACGACTACATGGCCGACCTGCCGCGCAGGCTCGCCCGGCTCCAGCCCGACCTCGAAGCTGTCAGTTTCGGCCATATCGCCGACGGCAACCTGCACATCATCCCGATGCGCGGCGGCTACGATGCGGACGCGGCCGAGCGCATACAGGACGCGCTCTATATCGGCCTCACCGCACTGGGCGGATCGATCAGCGCCGAACACGGGATCGGGGTCAAAAAGGGCGCGGCCTTCGCGCGCCACGGCGACCCCGTCAAAATCGCGACCATGCGCGCGATCAAAGCAGCCCTCGACCCTGCGGGCCTGATGAACCCCGGCAAGGTCATGACCGACTGAAAAGAGACCCAGACATGTCCGACGATACCATCGCCATCACCGGCGGGCGCGACCCCGCGCAAAGCCACGGCTCGGTGAACCCGCCCGTGGACCGCGCCTCGACCCGCATTTTTCCGACGCTCGACGCGATCGAGACCGCACATGGCACCGGGCGGCTCTCGGCCTTTCTCGGCTCGCGCACGCCCGATCAACTGGCCGACGCCATCGCCGCGCTCGAAGGCCCCGATGCCCGCGCCCTCGTCACCTCGACGGGGATGAGCGCGATCACCGTCACCCTTCTGGCGAACCTCAGCGCAGGCGACCACCTGCTCGCCCCCGACACGATCTTTGGCCCGGTGCGCACGCTCGCGGGCGATCTGCTGGCGCGTATGGGGATCGAGACCAGTTATTATCACCCCGCGACCGATGCCGAGGGCCTGCGCGCCGAGATGCGCCCCAACACGAAGATGGTGCTGGTGGAATGCCCCGGCTCCGACACGTTCGAGATGCAGGACCTGCGCGCCATCGTCAGGATCGCGCATGAGGCGGGCGCGCTCGTCGCCGCCGACAACACATGGGCCACGCCCTATTTCTGCAAACCGCTCGCCCTAGGCGTCGATTTCTCGATCTCGGCGGCGACCAAATACCTCGCGGGCCATTCCGACACCGTGATCGGCACCGTCGCCACCAGCGCGGAACACATCGAACGGCTCCAAGCCACCGCCCGCCAGATGGGCGACGGCGCGGGCGCGGACGATGCCTGGCTCACCCTGCGCGGCCTGCGGACCCTGCCGATCCGCCTCAAACGGCACGAAGAGACGGCGTTGATGCTTGCCCGCAGGCTTGAGGCGCACCCCAAGGTGCGACAAGTGCTCCACCCCGCGCTGGACAGCTTCCCCGGTCATGACCTGTGGAAGCGGGATTTCACCGGCTCCACCGGGTTGTTCAGCGTGGTCCTCGACCCGCTAACGCGCGTACAGCTCGAGACCTTCCTCGCCGCTCTCACCCATTTTCAGCTGGGCTACAGCTGGGGCGGCTATGAAAGCCTGATCCTCCCCATCGCGCCCGCGCCCGCCCGCAGCCACACGCCCATGCCCGAGGGCACGCTTCTGCGCCTGCACGCCGGGCTCGAAGACCCCCAAGACCTTGCCGCCGACCTCGACGCGGCCCTCCTGACACTCGGACCCGCCGCATGACCCTGCCATACCAGCGCATCACCACCCTGCCGTTCTTTCCGCTGAACGAACCGCCCACGCACCTGCCCGACGGCACGCCGACCCGGCGTCTGAACCTGAACGAAAGCCCCTTTCCGCCCGCGCCCTCGGTCGTGGCGGCCATGACCGAAGCAGCGATGAACGCGCATCGTTACGGGGATGGCGAGGCGGTGGCGCTGGTCGATGCCCTCGCCGCCCACACCGGCGCGGCGCGTGCCCGGGTGTTCGTCGGCGCAGGCTCGAACGAATTGCTCGCCGCCGTGGCTGATATCGCCCTCGCCCCCGGCGACCACATGATCGCGCCCGACCCGGCCTTTCCAACCTATGCCAAGAACGCAGGCGTGCGCGACGCCAGTTTCACCGGCATTCCCGTGACCCCCGACGGCCGCCCGGACATTGACGCCATGCTCGCCGCCGTGACCCCGCGCACGCGGCTCATGGTCGTCTCGTCACCGCACAATCCCACCGGAGGGCTTTTGTCCGAGGATGAGGTGACGCGGCTCTGCACCGACCTGCCCGAGCACGTGATGCTGCATTTCGACGAGGCGTATTACGAATTCGGTCAGGCCGCAGGCGGGCCCGACACCCTGCCGATCCTCGCGCGCCGCACCGGCCCGTGGATCTCGACCCGCACGTTTTCCAAAGCCTACGCGCTCGCAGGCGCGCGGATCGGCTATGGCATCGCGTCGTCACCCGAGGTGGCGCTCGCCATGCGCAAGGTCCGCGCGAATTTCGGTCTGACGGCAATGGCACAAGCCGCCGCCCTCGCGGCCCTCGCGGCCAAGGATCATTCGGCGATGATCGTGGATCACGCAATCCGGGGCGGCGCAGCCCTTGCCGACAGGCTCACGGCGCTTGGCTTCACCCCGCTGCCCGCCGCCGCCAATTTCCTCGCCACCCGCTGCCCGATCCCGGCGAAATCGCTCTGCGATCAACTGGCCGAGGCGGGCATCCTCACCGGCACGTTCCAGATGAACGGCGAAACGCTCCTGCGTATCACCATCGGCACGGATGAGGATATGGCGGCCGTCACCCGAGAGATCGAAGCGATCCTCGCGCGGACGTCCCCGGCCTGACACTTCGGCAGGCCGAGGCCCCGCCAAATTAGTGCGAGATCATCCAGGGCCGCGCCGACGGGAAGGATTTCGAACCGTCCGGGCGGTGCAGCGTGCGGCTGGGTTTCTTGGAACTCGACGAACAGCACGAACACCCCGGCCCGTGGGTCTTGGACGATTTCGGCTCATGCGCGGCGCGTTCGTTGGTCTCGAACGCCCGGCGGGTCGATCCCGACACCACCGACAGTTGCGGCGCGGTAAAGATCGCGCGGCGCGCCTCGCCGGCGCAGTCGGGGCATGTGCAGGGCTGATCGAAGGCGGACATGGGCGCAAAGGCCGTGAAGGGTCCGCACTCGTCGCAAAGGTAGTCGTAGTAAGGCATCTGTCTCTCCGTCCGGGGGGCGCACCCCCTCTGCTGCATCCGAAGGGTCAGGCAGGCGGGTCACCCCCGCCTGCCCGCGCAAGGTCAGAGGTCCGGGGCGAGCGGAATGTCGATCGACCCGTCGAGGAACTTGGTCGGCCCGTCCGATCCCGGCATGATGTCGAAGTCGAAGATATCCGTGGGCAGCCAGAGCGTTGCACAGGCGTTCGGGATGTCGACGACGCCCGAGATATGCCCCTGCACCGGCGCGGTCCCGAGGATCGCGTAGGCCTGCGCCCCGGTGTAGCCGAACTTCTTGAGGTACTCGATGGCGTTCAGACAGGCCTGACGATAGGCGACATGCACGTCGAGGTAATGCTGCGTGCCGCTTTCATCGACCGAGATCCCCTCGAAGATCAGGTAGTCGTCGTATTTCGGCACGATGGGCGAAGGTTTGAAGATCGGGTTCTTCACGCCGTATTTCGACATGCCGTCCTTGATGAGATCGACCTTGATGTGCAGCCAACCGGCCATCTCGATGGCCCCGCAGAAGGTGATCTCGCCGTCGCCCTGGCTGAAGTGCAGATCGCCCATCGAAAGGCCCGCACCATCCACATAGACCGGGAAATAGATCTTGCAGCCCCGGCTCAGGTCTTTGATGTCGCAGTTGCCGCCATGTTCGCGCGGCGGCACCGTGCGCGCGGCTTCGGCTGCGGCTTTCATCTTGTCGTCGCCGGTCAACTTGCCCATGTGGGCCGACTGGGTGTTGGGCAGCGTGGCAAGCTCCGGCACGCGGTGCGGATCGGTATCCACCAGCGCCTTTTCGCGGGTGTTCCACATGTCGAGCATCTTGCGGTCCGGCAGACAGCCGATCAGACCGGGGTGGATAAGACCCGCGTATTTCACGCCCGGCACGTGACGCGACGAGGTGAACATGCCGTGGAAGTCCCAGATGGATTTCTGCGCCTCGGGGAAGTGGTCGGTCAGGAACCCGCCGCCGTTCTGTTTCGAAAAGAACCCGTTGAAGCCCCAGAGCATCTCTTCCTTGGCACCGATGTCGAGGATTTCGACCACCAGAAGATCACCCGCCTCGGCACCTTTGACGCCGATGGGACCGGACAGATAGTGGACCTGCTCCAGTTCCACGTCGCGCACGTCCGCCGCGTCGTCGTCGTTGGCGATCTGGCCACCGGTCCAGTCGTAGGTCTCGATCTTGAAGTCGTCCCCCGGCTCCACCCAGCAGGCCATCGGAATGTCCGGATGCCAGCGGTTGTGCACCATCTCGTTCGTGTGCGGGCTTTCGGAAAGCTCGACGGAAATCAGCGTGTCGGCCATGATGTGTCCTCTCTTTTTGCCTTTGGGATTGGGATTAGACGGATAGGAATTTCGAGACCTTGGCCTCGTCGACGCCATCGCGTGGGCTGTCGTGAACGAATTCGCCGTTCTCGATCACCATCACCCGGTCGGCCACGTCGAGCGCAAAACTCAGGACCTGTTCCGAGACGATGATCGACAGACCGCGCTCGTCACGGATGCGCCGGAGAGTGCGGGCCATTTCGCGGATGATCGACGGCTGGATGCCCTCGGTCGGCTCATCAAGCAGCAGAACCTTGGGGCCCGAGGCCAGCGCGCGCGCAATGGCCAACTGTTGCTGCTGACCACCCGACAGGTTGCCACCGCGCCGCCCTTTCATCTCAAGGAGCACGGGGAAAAGCTCATAGATGTCGGGCGGCACGGTTTTCTGGCCGGTCACGGTCAGCCCGGTTTCGACGTTTTCCTGCACGGTCATCGCCGAGAAAATCATCCGGCCCTGCGGCACATAGGCGATGCCGTTGGCGACACGCTGGTGCGACTTCATGCCGGTGATGTCGGTGTCGCCCACGAACGCCGCGCCCGACTTGGTCGGCACGATCCCCATGAGCGTTTTCATAAGGGTGGTCTTGCCCATCCCGTTGCGGCCCATGATGGCGACGATCTCGCCCGGCTGGACCTTGAGGTCGAGGCCATGCAGCACCTCGCTCTCGCCATAAGCTGCGCGCAGTTCAGAAACGTTCAGCATCTCAAGCTCCTTTCTCAGTGACCCAGATAGACTTCGACGACCTTGGGGTCGGCCTGCACATGGGCCATCGACCCTTCGGACAGGACCTTGCCCTGATGGAGCACGGTCACGCGGGTCGCGATGTCTTCGACGAACCCCATGTCATGCTCGATCACGATGACCGACCGGTCGGCAATGATGCGATTGAGAAGCTCGGCGGTCTTCTTGCGCTCGGCCACCGACATGCCCGCGACCGGCTCGTCCAGCATCAGAAGTTCGGGGTCCTGAATGAGCAGCATCCCGATCTCCAGCCACTGCTTCTGGCCGTGGCTCAGATAGGCCGCCTTCTCGTCCAGCAGATCGTCGAGAAAGATCATCTCGGCGATCTCCTTGATCCGCGCCTTCACGTCCTCGCCGCGCGCAAAGAACAGCGCGCCAAAGACGCCGTGCCCTTTGGGATAGCTCAGTTCGAGGTTCTCAAAGACCGACAGATCCTCATAGACCGACGGCGTCTGGAACTTGCGGCCGACACCGGCGTGGACGATCTGGTCCTCGCGCATCGACAACAGCTCCTGCCCCTTGAAGGCGACCGAACCGGAGGTCGCTTTCGTGCGCCCGCAGATCAGGTCGAGCACCGTGGTCTTGCCGGCCCCGTTCGGGCCGATGATGACGCGGCATTCGTTGGGCTCGACGTAGAAGCTCAGGTCGTTGACCGCCTTGAACCCGTCAAAGGACACGGTCAGCCCCTCGACCATCAGAACGAAGTTGGGATTGCTCTGCACCATGATGTCACCTCATTCCGCAGGGGTTTTCGTGGCGTCGGCATCGGCCACCGGGCCGCTGTCGCCGGAGCGTTTCTTCCAGAACTTGAGCAGGAAGGGTTCGACCTTGTCGGCCCAGACACCGGCCAGCCCGTTCGGGAATGCCATGACCACCGCGATGAACAGCGCGCCCAGACCGAAGAGCCAGAGTTCCGGGAAGCTCTCGGAAAACATCGTCTTGGCGTAGTTCACCACGAGCGTGCCGTAGACCGCGCCGAGGATCGACAGACGCCCGCCGACCGCGGCATAGATCACCATCTCGATCGAGGGGACGATGCCGACGAAGGTGGGTGACATGAACCCGACCTGTAGGGTGAACATCGCGCCACCGATGGCCGCGAAGGCCGCACCGAGGCAGAAGACAAAGATCTTGAAATTGGCCACGTCATAACCCGAGAACCGCACCCGGTCCTCTTGGTCGCGCATGGCGATGAGAAGCCGTCCGAGTTTGGACTTGCGCACGAACTGGGCGACGAAGAGCACCCCGAACAGCAGGATCCCGTTCACGAAGTAGAGGATCGTCTTGGCCTCGTCCGTGCGGATGTCCCAGCCGTGCAGCGTGCGCAGGTCGGTGATGCCGTTGACGCCCCCGGTGTAGCCCTGACGCCCGATGATGAGGATGGTCAGGATCGCGGCGATGGCCTGAGTGATGATGGCAAAGTAGACGCCCCCAACCCGCCGCCGGAACATGGCGACCCCGATGATGAACGAAAAGGCGACGGGCACCGCGACCACGGCAAAGATCGTGAAAGCGAAGCTGTTGAACGGCTCCCACCACCACGGCAGCGCCGAAAGCTGGTTCCAGTCCATGAAATCCGGGATACCGGGGGTCGACTGGATCGAGGTGTTCTCGGGCGACGAGGCCTCGAGCTTGAGGAACATCGCCATCGCGTAGCCCCCCAGCCCGAAGAACACGCCCTGCCCGAGGCTCAGGATACCGCCCGCCCCCCAGCACAGCACCAGTCCGACCGCGACGAAGGCATAGGTCAGGTACTTGCCGAAAAGGTTGAGCCGGAAGGCATCGAGCATGAGCGGAAAGACCGCAAAGATGATGACGGCGAGGATGACGAACCCGATGGCCTCGCGCCGGTTGAGGAATGTACCAAGCATGACTGTCTCCTGTCCCGAGCCGTTACTTGCGCAGTTTCATTGCGAAGAGACCTTGCGGGCGCAGCATCAGGATGCCGACGACGACAAGGAGGGTGAGCACCTTGGCCATCGAGCCGGAGAGGAAGAACTCCATGATCGACTGGGCCTGGCTGATCGAAAACGCGCTGGCGATGGTGCCGAGCAAGCTGCCCGCGCCGCCGAACACGACCACGAGGAAGGTGTCGACGATGTAAAGCTGCCCCGACGTGGGCCCTGTCGAGCCGATCATCGTGAACGCCGAGCCAGCAACACCCGCGACGCCGCAGCCGATCCCGAAGGTCAGGCGGTCGGTCCATTCCGTATTGATGCCGACCGCGCCCGCCATCACCCGGTTCTGGTTGATCGCGCGCACCTGTTTGCCCCAGCCGGAGCGATACATCATCACATACACGGCGACCGAGATACTGACGGCCAGCGCCATGACGAACAGCCCGTTGATCGGCACCTCGATCATGTCGGTCAGCGGCAGCGACCCCATCATCCACTGCGGGATGGTCACGCCCACCTCACGCGCGCCGAACACGGTGCGGTAGAGCTGCTGCAGAATGAGAGACAGGCCCCAGGTGGCCAGAAGCGTGTCGAGCGGACGCTTGTACAGATGGCGTATGAGCCCCCATTCCACCAGCATGCCCAAGGCGCCAGCGGCAATGAAGGCGACCACCATCGCCACGAAAAAGTAGATCGAGAACAGACCCGGCATGTAGGTGCCGAACAGGTTCGACAGCAGATAGGTCACATAGGCGCCAAGGATCATGAACTCGCCATGCGCCATGTTGATGACGCCCATCTGGCCGAAAATGATCGCGAGGCCGAGCGCCATCAGCACGAAAACCGAAAAGAGGATGAGACCGGCGAAGCCCTGCATCGCGAAAATGGCGGTGAGGTCGCTCGCCGAATAGCCGGAGAACATGGGTGAACCTTCCTTGGGTCTGGACTGTCAGAGAGAAAGACGCCCCGCACCGACCAAGGGCATTTCGCCGGTGCGGGGAGCCATGGGGAGAAACCGGCGAGAGAGGATGCAGCGTCCCTCGCCGGTCTGGCCCTTACTGGTAACCTTCGGGGAAGGGATCGGGCTCGACGAGGTCGGCGGTCTCATAGACCACCTCGTACTGACCGTCCTCCAGCGCCCGACCGACTCGTGTCTTGGACCAAAGGTGGTGGTTCTCGTGGATCTTGACGTAGCCTTCGGGCGCGGTCGTAAGTTCGATCCCCGGCGAGGCTTCCTTGATCGCGTCGATGTCGAACGACCCTGCTTTTTCCACGGCGGCTTTCCACAGCCAAGGACCGAGGTAAGCGGCCTGCGTCACGTCGCCGATCACGATATCATCGCCCCACATCTCTTTGAACGCGGCGACGAAGGCTTGGTTGTTCTCGTTCTCCAGCGACTGGAAGTACTTCATGCAGGCATAGGACCCCGCGATGTTCTCGCCGCCGATGCCGAGGATTTCGTCTTCCGTCACCGAGATCGTCAGAACGATCGGGCTTTCCGCCGCCGGGTCGATGCCCGCTGCGGTGAGCTGCTTGTAGAACGCCACGTTCGAGCCGCCCACGACGATCGCATAGATCACGTCGGGCTTGCGCAGACGGATCTTGTTGATGACCGAGTTGAACTGGGTGTGGCCGAGCGGATAGTACTCCTCGCCCACGACTTCGCAGCCTTCCATGAAGTCTTCGATGTGCTTGCGCGCGATCTTGTTCGAGGTGCGCGGCCAGATGTAGTCCGAGCCGAGCAGGTAGAACGTCTTGGCGCCCTTGGCCTGGTTGACCCAGTCGAGACCCGCGATGATCTGCTGCGTGGCTTCCTGCCCGGTGTAGATGACGTTCGGGCTTTCCTCGAGACCTTCGTAGAAGGTCGGGTAGTAGAGCATGCCGTTGTGCTGTTCGAAGACCGGCAGAACGGCCTTGCGGCTGGCCGAGGTCCAGCAGCCCATGACGGATGCGACCTTGTCGTTGACCAGAAGCTTGCGCGCTTTCTCGGCAAAGGTCGGCCAGTCGGACGCGCCGTCTTCCTGAATGAATTCGATCTTGCGACCCAGAACACCGCCTTGCGCGTTGATCTGTTCGATGGCCAGCTTCTCGGCCTGAACCGAGCCGGTTTCCGAGATCGCCATCGTGCCGGTCACGGAGTGCAGGATGCCCACGGTGACCGTATCGTCGGTCACGGCAAGGCCCGTGGTGTTCACTTCGGCGGTCGGAAAGTCCTGCGCGCGCAGGCCCTTGGGCGCAAAGAGCGATGCGGTCAGCGCAGCCCCGCCGGCCAGAACGGCGCGACGGCTTACGCCATTGGCATCAAAGGGTTTTTTGGTATCGGACATAGTGCCTCCATAACTGTCAGGTTCACGAGGAGTTCGGAAATCTGTTCCCCTGAGCCTCACGCTGGCACCGTTCGCTGCGCTGCAGTATACGTTAAATGACGTATAGAGATGCGCATTTTTCCTCGTATGATCCGAGATCGAGGGGTTCAGGTCCGTTGGCGGGAGGAGACGGACCGTTCGATGAACCCCTCACCAATCTCTGCCCCGCCAATTTCCGGCGACAGAAAGGACGATTTGGGCCGCTTGCGCGGAGGAGACCCCACGCGTCGGGCGCGTGGAGAGAGAACGAGGACGGTATGCTGCACCCTTTCAGCGCGACCGTGGAGCGCCGGAGCTACAACCGGTGGGTCGCGAACGAAACGATGGAAGACTTCGCCCTGCGCTACACGGCCCGCCGTGCGCGTCGCTGGACCAATGCCCGTGTCGCAAACACCGCGTTGGGCTCGATCTCATTCCTCGCGCTCGAAGCCATCGGGGGCGCGATCACCCTCACCTACGGCTTCACCCCCGCGATCATCGCCATCATGCTTGCGGGCCTTCTGCTCTTTCTCACGGGCCTGCCGATCTCCTACTACGCCGCGCGTTACGGCGTGGACATCGACCTGCTCACCCGTGGCGCGGGCTTCGGCTACATCGGCTCCACCCTCACCTCGCTGATCTACGCGAGCTTCACCTTCATCTTCTTCGCGCTCGAAGCCGCGATTCTGTCCTATGCGCTCGAATTCTGTTTCGGCATCCCGCTTTTCATCGGCTACCTGATCTCGGCCCTCGTCGTGATCCCGCTGGTGATGAACGGCTTTTCCAAGATCTCGGCCTTTCAGGCCTGGACCCAGCCGTTCTGGATCGTGCTGCACCTCCTGCCCTTTGTGCTTCTGGGCTTCACCGACATCGACCTGACGATCTGGACCTCGTTCGAGGGGCTCGCGGTCACCGGTGACGTGCCCGCACAGGCCACCGTCGCGATGGTCGGCGCGGCCTCCGGCATGGCGCTGTCGCTGATCGCGCAGATCGGCGAACAGGTCGACTTCCTGCGCTTTCTGCCCGAACCCAAGACCCCGGCCGAACGCCGCCGCTGGTGGTTCGCGCTTTTGTCGGCAGGCCCCGGCTGGTCGATCCTTGGCGTGGTCAAGATGATCGCAGGCTCGTTCCTCGTCACCCTCGCCGTGGCCGCCTCGGTCCCGGTGCGCGACGCCACCGACCCAACCCGGATGTATCACACCGCGTTTGAAACCGTGGTCGCCAACCCGACCCTCGCGCTCCTCCTGACCGGCGCCTTCGTGATCCTGTCGCAGCTCAAGATCAACGTGACCAACGCCTACGCGGGCTCGATCGCATGGTCGAACTTCTTCTCGCGCCTGACCCACAGCCATCCGGGCCGGGTGGTGTGGCTTCTGTTCAACGTGGCCATCGCGCTCCTGTTGATGGAACTCGGCGTCTTCCACGCGCTCGAAATGATCCTCGGCCTCTACTCCCACGTCGCGCTCGGCTGGATCGGGGCGCTGACCGCCGACCTCGTTGTGAACAAGCCCCTCAAACTCAGCCCCAAGGGTATCGAGTTTCGCCGCGCCCATCTTTACGACGTGAACCCGGTGGGCACCGGGGCAATGGCCGTTGCCGTCGTCGCCTCGCTCATCGCCTATTCCGGCGCGCTGGGCAGCTACGCCCACAGCTATTCCGCGATCCTCGCCCTCGTCATCGCCTTTGTCACCGCGCCGGTCATCGCCTTCGCCACCGGCGGCAAATACTACATCGCGCGCAAGGTCCCCGACCTCACCCCCGATCCGGTTCCCCACATCCACGGCAAGCCACGTCACAACGATGCGCTCTGCACCTGCACCCTGTGCAACTACCGCTTCGACACCGAGGACATGACCCATTGCCCGTTCTACGCGGGCCCGATCTGTTCGCTCTGCTGCACCCTCGACGCCTCCTGCCGCGACGCCTGCAAACCCGAGGCGCGTATCGTCCCGATGCTCATGCGCACGATCCGGCGCATCCTGCCCAAACGCGCGGCCGAGGCGATGATGTCGCGCATGGCGGTGTTCATGATCGGCACGCTGCTGCCCGCCTCCATGTTCGGCGGCCTCCTGCTCCTGATCCGCTCGCGGGCCGCCTCGCCCGACTTCGACGCGGTGCTCACCGTCATCTTCTCGTCCATGCTGGTGGTCATCGGCATCATCGTCTGGACCCTCATCCTGTCCATCGAAAGCCAGCACAAGGCGCGGGACGAAGCCGACCTTCAGGCCCAACGCCTGCTGCGCGAAATCCGCGCCCACGAACGCACCGACAAGGCGCTTCAGGCCGCCAAGGAAAAGGCCGAGGCCGCGAACCTTGCCAAGACCCGCTATATGGCCGGTCTCAGCCACGAGTTGCGCACCCCGCTCAACGCGATCTACGGCTTTGCCCAGATCCTCGAGAACGCCTCCGACGTGCCGCGCGGTCGGCTCGAAGCGGTCCGTGCGATCCGGCGCGGGTCCGAGCATCTGGCGGGGCTGATCGAAAACCTGCTCGACATCTCCAAGATCGAGGCCGGACGGCTCGAACTCAACCGCAACCGCATCCACCTGCCCACGCTGCTCAATCAGGTCGGCGCGATCTTTGAGGGGCAGGCCCGCGAGAAAGGCCTGCAATTCGGCATCCGCACCACCGGCCACCTGCCCGACTGGGTCGATTTCGACGAAAAGCGCCTGCGCCAGATCATCATCAACCTGCTGTCCAACGCGATCCGCTACACCGACACCGGGTCGGTGACGCTGCACGTGACCTACCGCAACGAAGTCGCGCGGATCGAAGTCTCCGACACCGGCTACGGCATCGCGCCCGAGGCCATCGACCGCATCTGGTCGCCGTTCGAGCGTCTGTCGCAGAAATCCGGCGGCGGCTCCGGTCTGGGCCTGACCATCACCAAGCTGCTGGTCGAAATTCTGGGCGGCGAGATCAAGGTCGAAAGCACCCCCGGCGAAGGCTCGTCCTTCTTCGTCCGCTTCATGCTGCCGTCCGTGACCGAGGCGACCGGCGCCCCCCTGACCGGCACGCCCGAACGCGGGGCCAAGCCGCTTCCCGTCAGCTACGCGGGCGCGCGGCGCACGCTTCTGGTGGTGGACGACGACCTCGACCACCTCAAACTGATGGAGGCGGTGCTCAAACCCTTGGGCTTCCTCGTCCAGATGGCGCACAACGCCGAAACCGCGCTCGACATCGTCGACGATCTGCGCCCCGACCTCTTCCTTCTCGACATCGACATGCCCGGCATGGACGGCTGGGAGCTTGCCCAGAGCCTGCGCTCGGACCCGGAACTCAGGTCGATCCCGATCATGATGGTGTCGGGCCACGCGCTCGAAGCACGCCAGCCCGTCGAACGCGAGGGGCTTTACGACGCCTTCGTCATCAAGCCGTTCTCGGTGCCCGAGGTCATCACCCGGATCGGCGCGCTTCTGAAGCTCGAATACGTGATGGGGGAAAACACCCCCGCCCCCGATCCGATCCGGCCCCTGCCCGACGACGTCCACATGCGCCTGCGCGACCTCGCGGGCATCGGACACGCCGCCGGGCTGCAACGCGAACTCGACGCGCTGGAACGCGATGGGATCGGCTCGCCTGAAATGATCGCCCTTCTGCACGGACGTCTGCGCGACTTCGACATGCAGGGCATCCTGCGCCTTTTACGGGAGATGGACACCCATGCCGCCTGAGTTCAACGGTTTCCCCGAACGCTCCATCGCGCTCGTCATCGACGACGCGCCGGAAACGCTCGGCCTGATCTCGCAGGCCCTCGAAGCCAACGGCATGACCGTGCTCGTCGCCCGCTCCGGTCAGGAGGGTCTGGAACTGTCGCAGCGCGTGCGCCCCGACGTGATCCTGATGGATGCGATGATGCCCGGCATGACCGGGTTCGAGGCGTGCCGGAGGCTCAAAGCGCCGCCCTATTCCGACGCGACCCCGGTGATCTTCATGACCGGCCTGAGCGAACCCGAGCACATTCTGGAAGGGCTGAAATCCGGCGGCGTCGACTACATCACCAAACCGGTGGTGGTGGACGAGCTGATCGCTCGCATCATCACCCATGTCCTGAACGCTCGCGCGATCAACGCCGCGCGCTCGGCGCTGGACAACACCGGCCAGTGGGTGCTCGCCTTCCGGCACGATGGGCGGCTTTCTTGGGGCTCGCAGCTCGCGCTCGCCCTCCTCACCGAACCCGAAGCGCAGGGGATCGTGACCGAAACCGGCGCCAATCCCGACATGGCGCGCTGGCTCGCCGATCTTCCGGGCAAACCCACCTCGCTCGCGCAGGTCCATATCGCGTCGGGCTACGAATTTCGCTATCTCGGGCAGGCGCAGGGCGAGGTCATGGTGTCGATCAAACGCAAGGCCGCGCAGGACGCCGCAGGCCAGCTCGCCGGCACCTTCGGCCTCACCGATCGCGAATCCGAAGTGCTGCTCTGGCTCACCCGCGGCAAAACCAACCGGGACATCGCCGAAATCCTCGAACTTTCGGCGCGCACCGTGAACAAGCACCTCGAACAGGTGTTCCACAAGATGGGCGTCGACAACCGCACCTCTGCCGCCGTGATGGCAGACCGCCAGTTGCAGCGGGGCTAAGCCCCGCCGCGGTCAGTCGAACATCGTGTTGGGAATGAACAGCGCGATCTCCGGCACCAGCGTAATCAGCACCAGCGCGACCGCCATCGCCGCAAGGAACGGCGCGACCCCGCGAAAGATCGTGGTCAGCGCCACCCCATCGGCGACCCCGCGCACGACAAAGACGTTCAGCCCCACGGGCGGCGTAATCATCCCCATCTCAATGGCGATGACCGCGATCACTCCGAACCAGATCGGATCGAAACCGAACCCGGTGATGATCGGGAAAAAGATCGGCATGGTGATGACCAGCATCGACAGCCCGTCCATGAACATCCCCAGAATGAGGAACATCAGGATGATGAGGACCAGCGTGCCGTAAGCCCCGACGCCCAACGCCTCCAACTGCGCGCCGAGCGTGGCCGGGATATGCGTAACCGCAAAGAACGGGTTCAGCACGCTCGCCCCCACCACGACCGCATAGAGCATCGCCGTGGTCTTGAGCGTATCGAGCACCGCAAAGCGGAACGCGGCAAAGTCGAGCCGCCGCATGAGGACGGACATGATAAGGATCAGCGCCGCCCCGATGCCCGAGGCTTCGACGGGCGTGAACACACCCACATAGATGCCCCCAATGGACACGACGATGACCAGCAGGATCGGCCCGGCCTTGGCCAGCACCCGAAAGCGTTCGCGCACCGACACCCGCGCGCCACGCGGACCGGCGGCGGGGTCGAACCACGACACAAGCCAGATCACCGCGATGAACAGCAGCGTCAGGACCAGCCCCGGCAGGATACCCGCCATGAACAGCCGCCCGATGGATTGCTCGGTCAGGATCGCGTAGATCACGAACCCCGTGGACGGCGGGATCAGAAAGCCCAGCGTGCCGCCCGCCGCGATCGACCCGGTGGCCAGACGGTCGGCATAGCCGAAGCGGCGCATCTCAGGCAGCGCCACCTTGCCCAGCGTCACGGCGGTGGCAACGGACGACCCCGACACCGCCGAGAACACCGCGCAGCCCAGCACCGAGGCCGAGGCAAGCCCCCCGCGAAACCGCCCGATCCACGCATTCGCGGCCTCATAAAGCCCCGCGCTGAACCCGGCGGCGGACGAGATGTTGCCCATCAGAATGAACATCGGCACCACGACCAGCGAATAGTTCGACACGGTCGAAAACGTCTCGGTCAGCAAGAGCGCACTCGCACTGCGTTGCCCCTCGAGAAACCAATAGCCCAGAAAGCCCACGATCAGCATCGCAAAGGCGACCGGGGTGCGCAGGACCATGAGGATGAACAGGCACAGAATGCCCAGTACACCGACGAGTTCGACACTCATGCCGCCGCACTCCCCTTGCCCCTGAGCGCACGCCAGACGATCGCGACAAGCTGATCGACATAGACCAGCGCGCACAGACCGATGCCCGCCGCAAGGATCGCGTAGAGCGGCCACAAAGGCAGGTTCAGCATGTTGGTGGTATCTCCGAATTCCGCCGCGTCCAGCGCCTTGAGCACGGCGCGGCGGAACAGAACGACAAAGGCAAAGATCGCCAGCCCGCGCGAGGTCACATCGCCGATGAACCGCCCCACGGCACCGATCATCCCGTCGAACACGTCGACGCGCACATGGCCGTCGCCCTGCGTACAATAGGGCAGCGCCCCCATGACGACGCCGAGCGCCAGAAGCTGCACGATCTCGTTCGAGCCGAGCATCGGCGCGCCGAACCCGTAGCGCATCACGACATCGACGGCGAGCACACCCATCATCGCGATGAGCAGCACGCCCGAAATCGTCGCCAAAAACAAAGTCGCCTGGCCGAACAGCGTCGGCCAGGCCCTCAGGTAGTGTGCGAGCATCAGTCGTGCCGGAAGGCGTCGATGATCGCGCGGGCGTCGATGCCCTGTCCCTCGGCTTCCGCGATGATCGCGTCGATGGCACCGGCAGAGGCGGCGTTGAACTTCTCGGCCTCTTCCGGCGACAGGGTGATGACCGTTTTGCCTTCGGTCGCTTCGAACCCGGCCAGCGCCTTTTCGGCCACCGAATGCCACGCGTTCGTGCCGTCCATCGCGGCCTGTTCGCCAGCCGCCAGCACCGCCGCCTGCTGCTCTTCCGTCAGATCGGCGAACGCGTCGCGGTTCATGACGAGAAAGAACTCCGACACGGTCGTGTCCATGCCTTGCGTGACATAACCGGTGACTTCGCCCAGCTTGAACCCGCCCAGCGACGTGGCGTCGATCATCGCGCCGTCGATGACGCCCGTTTGCATCGCGTTGTAAATCTCGGGCGCGGGCATCGACACCGGGTTCGCGCCCCAGGCCTCGACCACGAGACCGGCGTTGCGCGACGGCACCCGGATGTTGAGACCGGCGAGGTCTTCGAGCTTTTCGACCGGCGTGTCGGCCATGAACAGAAGGTTCGGCGCGTTGTTCCACAGGCTCAAAAGCTGCACGCGGCGGAACTCGTCGGCATAAAGCTCGCGGTTCTCCATCAGGCTCTGGGTGCCCGCCGGTCCGTTCAGGACGCCCGGCAATTCGCCCAGCAGCGTTTTGGGAAAGTTCGACGCAGTGTAGCCCGGCAGGCTGAACGAAATGTCCGACACGCCGTCGAGCGCGCGGTTGTATTGCTCACCCGGCCCCGGCCCCAGTTCACCGCCCATGTAAAGTCGGATCGTGACCTCGCCGTCGGTGGCGGCCGCAACAGCGTCCATCATCGGCTGATAGGTGCTTTCGACCACGAAATGGGTCGGCGGCGAAAAGTCTGCGAGCTTCAGTTCGGTCGCCTGCGCGCCGGTCGCCATCGCGGCGAGACCGAGCGAGGTAATCATCGTCTTCAGGTTCATTTGGTTTCCTCCCAATACCCCAAAATGACCGGCACGGATCGAGGCGCCGAATCGTAAAAGTGCCTGCAATCAAGGCTCAATCACCGCAAAGACCATCGCAGTCAGGCCGAAAATCGGGCAAGTCAATTTCCATCACAAAACGCATTAGCCAATCTAATGACCACCCGCGCCACAAGCCGCAATGCGCTTTGCGGATGGACAGTTCAGCGGTGGGAAATTACGTTTCCTAATGGCCCGGCCAGACCGTCCGGCCATCGCGCAAGCCGGGAGGATCAGGTCATTCGCAACAACCGCTTTCCCAGCATCCGCAGCCTGCGCGCGTTCGAAGCCGCCGCGCGGCACATGAGCTTCACGCTCGCAGCCCAGGAACTCAACCTCACGCAGGGCGCGGTCAGCCACCAGATCCGTAGTCTGGAAGAACTGCTGGAACACCCGCTCTTCACCCGCGAAGGCAACGCCATCGTGCTCACCGAAACCGGGCGCGATTACCTCGTCATGGCGCGCAGCGTCATCGCCGAATTGCGCATCGCCACGAACGAGGCCATCGACCGCGACAGCGAGAACAGCCTGACCATCGGTTGCTTGGGCACGTTTTCGATCAAGTGCCTGATGCCGAACCTGAAATCCTTCATGGACGCGCACCCGGATTTCAAAGTGACCGTGCGCACCATCGGCCCCTCGGAAAAGACCGCCGCACAGGATTGCGACGTCACGATCCACTACGGCCACCGCTCGCAATGGCCAAGCCTCACAAGCCACGAGATCACGCGCGAAACGCTCTTTCCGGTGTGCAGCCCCGCCTATCTCGACGCAGGCCCCGGCCTCACCCAGCCCGCCGACCTGATGCACTATCGCCTGATCGAAACCCGCTCGCCGCTGATCCTGCGCGACGACTGGCTGATCTGGCTGAAAAGCGCGGGCGTCGACGATCTCGATCCGCCCGACCGGATCATCTGCGACCTTTTGTTTCCCAGCTATCAGGCGGCGATCGAGGGGATCGGCGTCGCGCTCGGGCGCAGTGCGGTGGTCAAGGACGATCTCGTCGCGGGGCGTCTGGTCGAACCGTTTGCGATCCGCACCCAGACACACCTCGGCTATCACCTGCTCCTGTCACCGCATCGTCGCCCCTCGGCGGCGGTCGAGGCGTTTCAGGCCTGGGTGCTCGGCCCTTTCAAGGACGCGATCAGCGACTGAAGGCAGACCTCAGCCCTCGTCCGCCACCTTGAACTCCGCATCCACCAGAATGCGCAGACATTTGAGAAACAGCAGCCGATATTCCTCCGGCAACGGATCGAGCAGCGCCTCCTGCGTGCGGATCACCGTCGGCGTCACATCCATCACGATCTGACGCCCCACATCGGTCAGCGACACGATGACCGAGCGTTTGTCCTCGCCGGTCTCGACCACCAAAAGCCCCCGCTCGGCCATACGCTTGAGCATCTCGCCCAGCGTGCTTTTGTCGGTCTGGGTATGCTCGGCCAGATCGGCCTGAATCATCGCCCCGCGCTGCAACAGCACGTAAAGCACCGCGAACTGGCGCGGCGTAACCCCATGCGCCGTCGTCGCCGACAAAAACAGCGCCTTGGACCGGCTTTCCAGAATGCGGAAGAGGTGGCCCGGCATATCCGCCAGATCACCCCCTTTTGCGAGCAGCTCCGCCTCGATCTGTGTCGTCAGGTCGTTCGCGTCCAAGGCCTCAGTCTCTGGTTTTGACCGTTATCTCGCCCAACCCGGTGCCCCCGGCGGTGATGACGTCGCCCGGCTTGACCGGCCCGACGCCCTCGGGCGTGCCCGTCATTATGACATCGCCCGGATGCAGGGTATAGATGTTCGACGCGATCTCGATCAGATCGGGCACATCGACGGTCAGCGCCTGTGTCGAGGTGCGCTGACGATGCGCGCCGTTCACGTCGAGCCAGATCTCGAGGTCGCCGCAATCCGCGATCTCGTCGGCCGAGGTGAACCACGGGCCAAAGACGGTGTAGCTGTCGGGCGACTTGCGGAAACTGCGATCCTCCTGCCCGCGCAGGGTCATGTCGAGACCCAGCATATAGCCCGCCACATAGTCCATCGCCTCATCCCGCGTGACGTTGGCGCAGGTCTTCCCGATGACGAGGCAAAGCTCGATCTCATGATCCGTGCGGCGGTCGGGCCGGATGATCCGCACGCCTTCGGACGGGCCCACGACCGACGAACCGGCCTTGAGGAACAGGCCGAATTTCTCGGTCGGGCGCTCGACGCCCTCAAGCTGCTGGATATGGACACCCTGATCGACACCGGGGTCGGTTTTGACGTCGATCTCGAAATGCTTACGGTAATTCACCGGCGCCGCCATGACCTTGGAGGGCGTTGCGACGGGGCTCAAGAGCGCCACATCCGCCAGCGCATGGCGCGTCCCCGCCGCCTTGACCTCACCCACCCGCGCGCGCACCGCGTCCAGATGCGCATAAAGCGGATCGCCCATCGCAATCGGCCATGTCTGCGGCGGGATCACGTCCAGCGCCGCCGACACGTCGATCACCTCATCCCCTTCCACCAACCCCAGTTGATCCTTCCCGAAACGGCACAGTTTCATCGCCGCTGCCTCCCTGTCTCTTGATTAAAGTGCTTCGAAATAGCCGAGCTTCTGCAGCAGCGGCGCATCGTCCACCTGCAACACGAATGCAGGCTTGGACGTCGTGTTCACGTGGCGAATCTCGGCATAGCAAGGCACCGCAAGGTTATCCTTGGCGTCCCAGTCGAAGGTCTCGCCGTCGATCTCGGTCTGACCGCTGCCCTCGATGACATGGAGCGTCGCCGAGGCCGAGGTCACGCGCGGGCGCAACTCTTCGCCGGGCCGCAGCATCCGCACCGAAAAGTTCAGGGGCTTCAGCACGCTCGCCCCGGTCTCGGGGTTCGCATAGGCCATATGGATCGGCTCACCGGGCCCTGCGTACTCCGCGATGGCCACCAGCGCCTCACGGACCTTGCGCCAGGCAAAGCGCATCATCGGATAATCCGGGCGCGGCTCGTCCATCAGCCGGTAAGGCACCAGACCCGCGCAGCGATAGAGCGTCTCGGACGTGTCCGGGCGGTTCGAGAACGTCTCGGTCCGATCCCCGTGGTGCATGAGCGACGCCCCCGAAGACACCGCCACCGGAATGTCGAGCACGTCGAGCCAGACCATCGGCCCCTGCCCCTCGTGGCTGTGCTCATGCCAGTGGAGCGGCGGCGTCAGGATCACGTCCCCCTCGGACATCGGCACCTTGACCCCATCAACGGCCGTATACGCCCCTTCGCCCTCAACGATCACCCGCGCGGCGCCCGGCGTGTGCTTGTGCTGCGGCGCCCATTCGCCCGGTTTGATGATCTGAAGGCCCAGATAAATGTTCGGCGTGGCCGCATAGGTCGGCTTGCCCTCGAACCCCGGATTGATCAGCGCCAGCACCCGGCGCTCGGCCTCTTCCACAGTAGTCAGCTCTGCCGCGCGGTCCAGTTGCGGACGGATTTCGCCATATCGCCACAGCTTTCCCACCGTTCCCGGCATCGGGCGCGGCCCCGGCAGCATGCGGGCAAGCGGCCCGTCCCACAACGGGCTGACATGCAGGTCGTCAAGCGTCCTGAGATAGGTGTCCGGCAAATTCGACATTGGCAATCCTCCCTTGAATTCATTCCGTATACAAACTTTATGACTCTGTAAATGTGGTTATTATCGCAAATTCCGTTCTGGACGGCAGGCCTATTTATTGCGTATACGTCTTTTTGGCGACGCATTGCCACGGGAGGAGGAAATCATGTCGGATGCACTCGAATGCACCATCGTCGGGGGCGGTCTCGGCGGGCTGTCCGCCGCACTCGCCCTCGGGCAGAACGGCCACAAGGTCACGCTGTTGGAGCGCGCGCCCAAGATCGAACCCATCGGTTACGGCATCCAGATCGGGCCCAATGTCATGCCGGTGTTTCGCCGTCTCGGCATCGAACCCGCGATCCGCGCCAAGGCCCATGTGCCCACCGGATTGCGCATGATGGACGCTCACACCGGCGGCGAACTGGTGAACATTCCGCTCTGCGACGTCGAGGGCGCCCGGCCCGACGATCCCTATATCTGCATCCACCGCTCCGACCTGCATCAGGCGCTTCTGGACGCCTGCGCGCAGATGGAGAATATCGAATTGCGCAAAGGCGTCACCGTCACCGGCTATGCCACCAACGGCCCCCGCGCGGTGGCCCGGACCGAAACGCAGGGCGACATCGAAAGCGATCTCCTGATCGGGGCCGACGGCATTCATTCGCGCCTGCGCGGTCAGATGCATCCGGGCAGCACGCTCCACCCGATGAACTACGTGGCCCACCGCACCATCCTGCCCTACGATCAGGTGCCCCCAGCCCTGATGCGCGACGAGGTCCATATGTGGACCGGCGACGGCTGGCACGTCATCCACTATCCGCTGGGCGAACACATCGGCATGAACTTCGTCAACGTCATCGCCATCGAACCGGGCAGCACGCCGACCCCGGACGAGTTGAAAGCCCGGCTTCTCAAGCTTTGCGACGGCGGCAGCGCCGAGGCGCGCGCGGTGCTCGACCTGATGGATTTCAGCCAGAACTGGCCGCTTGCCGACCTTACGCCCGTGCGCCACTGGTCCGACGGCCCCACGCTTCTCGTCGGTGACGCCGCCCACGGCACCATGCAATCGCTCGCCCAAGGGGCCGGCATGGCGATCGAAGACAGCATCGTTCTGGCCGACTGCCTGTCGGATGCAAAGAACGACGTGCTGGCCGCCTTCGCCGCCTTCGAAAGACAGCGCTTCCTGCGCACGGCCCGCGTGCAGCTTGAATCGCGCGCTCTCTGGACGTGGTATCACGTCGGCGGCACCGAGGCCGATGTGCGCGACGCCCAGAACCGCGAGAAATCGACGGCGGATTATTACAAGTGCCTGAGCTGGCTCTGGACCCCGATCGACAACACGAACCGCACCGCTTTGGAAAGGGCCTGACATGACCGCGATCGCGAAAGAACTCGCCCCCAAGGGCCACCTGCGCGTGGCGCTCAATCACGGCAACAAGGTACTGGTCCAGACCGATGACGATGGCCACCCGTCGGGCATCGCCGTGACGCTCGCGCGCGCCTTTGCCGAGCACATGGGGCTGGAACTCGAACTCATCAGCTTCGAGGGCGCCGGACAGGTCTCCTCCGCCGCGCAGGACGACGTATGGGACGTCTGCTTCCTCGCCGTCGACCCCGACCGCCGCGCCACCATCGCCTTCACCGAACCTTACGTGCAGATCGAAGGCGCCTATCTCGCCGGGCCGCACTGCGCGGTGGCGGACGCGCCCGCCCTCATCGCCTCGGGCGGCAAGGTCGGCGCGGTCCACGGCACCGCCTATGCGCTCACCCTGTCGCGCAAACCGGGGGCCGAAAACCTCGTCTATTTCGACGACAACACCGCCGCCCTCGCCGCTCTGGACCGGGGCGAGGTCGACGCGGTCGCCCATATCCGTCAGGTGGTCGAGGCCGAGGGCAGCACCCGCCCCGGTTCACGGGTTCTGGAACCCGCGTTCATGGAAATCCGTCAGGCGATGGCCGTGCCCCAGGGCCGCCCGGCCGCCGCGCAGGCCTTGCAGGACTTTCTGACCGACCGGCTCACCTCGGGTTTCGTCGGCGACACGCTCGAACGCTTCGGGGTGTCGCGCGGTTCGGCGATCCTGCCGGGCTGATTGCGCGTCAGGTCGCGGCCAACGCCGTAACCGTCACTTCGATCTTGGCCCCGTAATGCAACTCGGGCGACACGGCGATGGCGCGCGCCGGACGGTGCGCGCCAAAGACCTCGGCCCAGACCTTGTTGGCCACCGGCCAATGCGCGATGTCTGAGACAAAGACCGTGGCGCTCACCACCTGATCCAGCCCCGATCCCGCGCCATTCAGGATCGCAGCCACATGCGACAGCACCAGCCGCGCCTGATCCTCGATCCCCTCCGGCATCGCCCCGTCCGCGTCGAACGGCAACTGCCCCGACACGAAGACGAACCCATTGGCCACCACGGCCTGCGAATAGTGCCCGCCGGGCTTGGGTGCATCCGGCACCTCGATAAAGGTCATCCCCATCGGCTTACCCCCTCAGTCTGGACGCGGCGACGCGCACCGCCTTGAGAATCTCGGGATAGGTCGCACAGCGGCACAGGTTCCCCGACAGGTAGCTGCGCACCTCATCGTCAGACGGCTCCGGGTTTTCCTTCAGAAGCTCACCCACCATCATGACAAAGCCCGGCGTGCAGAACCCGCATTGAAACGCGGCCTCGTCCACAAACGCCTGTTGCACCACGCTGAGCGTCCCGTCCCGGTCCTGATCCTCGACCGTGGTGACCGCCTTGCCCTCGACCGTCTGGGCCAGCGTCAGGCAACCCGACATCGCGGTCCCGTCGACCAGCACCGTGCAGCAGCCACAGGCCCCGATCCCGCAGCTTTCGCGCGCGCCGAACAGGTCGAAGTCGCGCAGCAGATCGACGAGGTTCCAGTAGCTCGGCACATCCGCCTCGACCGCCCGGCCATTGAGCGTGAACGCCATGCGTTTGCGCCCGATCTCCATCGCATTGCTCTCCATCACGCGGTCCTCTCTTGCATCAGCCGGAACAGTTTCTCGGGCGTGATCGGCAGGCTCGTGACCCGAACCCCGACCGCCTGATGAATGGCACTGGCGAGCGCCGGGGCGACCCCGAAGGTGGCAGTTTCGCCCACCCCCTTGGCCCCGAACGGCCCGTCACGTTGCTCGGTCGGCAGAATGTCGTTCACGATCTCGACCGGAATGTCGGCAAAGCCGGGGATTTTGTAATCCGAGAAACTCGCGTTCGTGACCTGCCCGCCGTCGAGCGCCATATCCTCCAGCATCGTCAGCCCGACCTGCATCAGCGCCCCGCCCGACAGTTGCGTCTCGACGATGCGCGGGTTCAGGGGCTTGCCCAGATCGCCCACGCTTATCAGCTTGGTGATCCGCGCCTTGCCGGTCTCGGTATCGACCTCGACCTCGATCCCCGTCCCGCCGACCATCCAGAACGGCGTGATGTTGTCGGAGAACCCGGTCGCCGGGTCCGGCTTGGCGTAAGACGGCATGTAGGTGCCCGACCCGGTAATTGTTCCCGCCTGCATCCCGTAGCGCGCCAGAAACAGCGAGGCGATGGAGTTTCCGTCCCACCCGTCACGCCCGACCTCACCCGCCAGCGCGTCGAGCTTGGCCCGCGCATCTTCGGCCGCCAGCCGCACCGCATGACCCATGTGATAGGTCGAGCGTGAGCCGAGCGTCGCCATGTCATAGGGCGTGACGTCCGTGTCCGGGTTCACCACCCGGACGTCCTCGGCCCGGATCCCCAGCACCTCGGCGACGATCTGCGAATGGGCCGTGGCCGAGCCCTGCCCCATATCCACGGTCGACATGGCGAGCGAACAGCTCCCATCCGCTGCGACGGTCACATTGGCGACCGAGGTCGTGGGCGAAATCGACGCCTTGAACCCCACGGCCACGCCACGCCCGCGCCGGATCGACCCTTGACCGGTGTCGAACGGCCCGTCCCAGTCCATCAACGCCGCCACGCGCTCCAGCACCGCCTTCACCGGCGCGTCCTTCATCGGCGTGCCCGTAGCCTGCGGATCGGTCTCATCGAGCAGGTTCAGCCGCCGGATCGCCACGCGGTCCAGCCCAAGCTCATCCGCGATGACGTCGATCTGACTTTCATAGGCCCAGACAAGCTGCGGGATACCGAACCCCCGGAACGCGCCCGCCGGTGGCCGGTTGGTGTAAAGCGCATAGCTCTCGATCTCGACATTCTCGATGTTGTAAGGCCCCGGCGCGGTGAACCCCGACTTCTGCGTCACGCGCGGTCCGATGTCGGCATAGGCGCCACCGTTCCAATAGACCGCACAGTGACGCGCCGTGATGCGCCCGTCCTTGTTCACGCCGGTCTTGATGCGAAACGTGCTCGCATGCTTGGTGATCGTATAGAACTGCTCTTCCATCGTGAGCGACAGCTTCACCGGCTTGCGCAGGATCAGCGCGACACAGGCGACGAGCGCCTCGAGCTTGATGTAAAGCTTCGCGCCGAACCCGCCGCCAAGATACGGCACCTTCACCCGCACCCGGTTCTCGGCCCAGCCCAACAGCCGCGCCACTTCGGAGCGCACGAAGGACGGGCTCTGGCTCGCCGTATGGATCGTCAGCCCGCCCTGCTCCGGCACGGCGAGCGAGACCATCGGCTCTAGCGGCACATGCATCACCGGCTGGGTGCGAAACTCATGCTCGAACACATGATCCGCCGCCGCAAACGCCGCCTCCGGGTCGCCGCGCTTCAGGTGATAATCCAGCGCCACGTTCGTATCGCGCTTGCCGTCGAGATGCTTGAGGTCCGGGAACGTCCCCGCCGGGCGCAACTCGTCATGCACCACGGCGTCCGAGGTCATCGCCTCGATCTCGTCATCGACCGCGGGCAACTCTTCATACTCGGCAAAGATCAACTCCGCCGCTGCCGCCGCCACGTAAGGATCACGCGCCGCGACCACTGCCACCGGCTCGCCCACATACCGCACCTTGTCGAGCGCCAGCACCGGCTGGTCGTGGAACGCAGGGCCGTAATACGGCTCGGCCACCAGCTTGCGAATATCCTCGCCCGTCAGCACCGCATGGACGCCGGGCATGGCCTCGGCCTCGCTCGTGTCGATCGACAGGATGCGACCATGCGCGACGGTGCTGCGAAACACCTTGAGGTGCAGCATCCCCGCGACCGACAGGTTGTGAACGTATTCGGCCCGCCCCGTGACCTTCTCCGCGCTCTCATGACGCGGGACCGAGCGGCCGACCTGACCGTTGGGCATGGGTGTATCCTGTCTCATGTCGCGCTCTCCCCGCCCGCGATGTCCGTCAGAAGGCGGCGCAGATGCACCCGCAGAAGCTGGGTTTTGTAACCGGCCGAGCCGAGCGCATCGTCCATCGTCTCGACCGCGCCCGCCGCCGCCTCAGCCGCCTCTGCGATGCGTTCAGGCCTCAGCGGCCCGTCCAAAAGCACCGCCTCGGCCTCGCCCACCCGCGTCAGTTTCTCGGTCGCCGCCGACACCACGACGCGCGCCCGCGCCACGGCGCCCGCGCGCATCGACAGCGCCACCGCGATGCCAAGCGCGGGCCAGTCGTCGACCGCACGGGTCGTACACTTACGATATCCCGAAACCCAGCCGGTCTGCGGCGGAATGCTCACGCCCGAGATCAGCTCGCCGGGCTCCAGCACCGTCTCGTAATAGCCCCGGATGAACTGCTCGACCGGCACGCTGCGCGCACCTTTGGCGCTTGCGATTTCCACATCCGCCCCAAGGGCCGCAAGGATCGGCGGCAGGTCCATATGCGGATCGCCATGCGCCAGCGCGCCCCCGACGCAGGCCACGTTGCGCACCCGCACGTTCGACAGATGCGGCATCGCACGATGAATGATCGGCGTCAGCCGCGCCACCTCCGGGTGCCGCCCCAGCGCGCTCAACGTCGCCAGCGCCCCGATGTGCAATCCGCCGTCCTGCGTCACCGTGATCGCGCCGTAATCCGGCTCGACCCCGTCCAGCGACACCAGCCGTTCGGGCTGAAACACGCCCGTCTTCATCATCAGGATCAGCGCCGTGCCCCCCGACATGGGCCGCGTCTCAGGGTCGCCACCGGCCAGCAGGTCCAGCGCCTCGGCGAAACTGCCGGGGCGCAAAATCTCGACACCTCTCATCGCGACACCTCCTGCGACGCATCCGCACCCTCGAACGAGGCGCTCACGTTCCTGACGAAATTCCCCTCCATCTCCCGCGCCTTGGAGCGCAGGACCGGCTGGCCGATGCTGCCCAGCTTCCCGGCCATCGTGAGGTCGATCTCATAGCTGACGCGCGTGCCCGCCTCGACCGGCTCAAGCGCGGCCGTCGCCGTCGAAGTCAACCGCCCGGCCATGCCCTTGGGCGTGCCTACGGCCTTGGCCACAAGACGACTGGGCCGGACCTCTTCGACGATCTCGACCTCCATCGCGAAACGGAACTTGATATAGGCGATCCGCGTCTCGAGCTCGGCGTCGTATTTCTTGGGTGTGACCTCTTCGAGCCCCGACACCCCGTCGATGCACCCGGCGAAGAACACCGGATCGCTGATCTTGTCGAACACCTGCTCCGGCTCGGCAGGCAGATCGAAACTCCCGGTAAATTTCACGACTGAACCTCCCCAATGAGTTGCGCGATCTCGTCCGCGATCACCTCGGGGAATTCGATCGGCGTCAGATGCCGCCCGCCCTCGAGCACGGTGAGCACCGATCCCGCAATCGCCGACGCCATCATCCGAGACATCTCGGGCGGCGTCGCATAATCCTCTTCCCCGACCAGAATGCGCGTCGGCACGTCGATCTCTTCCAGCGCTTCGCGCAGATCGGCCCGCCCGAGCATCCGACACGTCGCGCCATAGGCGGCCAGATCGTTTTTCAGGAACACATCGACACAGGCCTCGACCACTTCAGGCTGCGCCGCGCGAAACGCGTCTCCGAACCACCGGGTCTTTTGAAACGCGATGAGCGACGACAGACCCTCGGCCTCGGCCTTGGCCGCACGACCCTCCCAGTCCTGCGGTGCGCTGGCCCCGTACCATGCGGTGGTGTCGAACAGCCCGAGCGCGGCGGTGCGGTCGGGATAGCGCTCGGCAAAGGCCAGCGTCACGCAGCCCCCCATCGACGCCCCGGCGACCGCGGCATCGGACCAGCCGATCGCGTCGAAAATGGCGGCGAGGTCATCGGCGAACCCGCGCACCGCATAGGGCCCCTCGGGCTTGCCCGATGCCCCATGCCCCCGACAATCCCACACCAGAACCTGCGCACGATCCGCGAGTTTTTCGGCCACCGGCAGCCAGAAGGCGTGGTCCATCGCCAGCGAATGGGTCAGCGCCACCCGCGCCGGTCCGGACCCCACGACACGATAGCCAAGCCGCGTGCCGTCTTGCGTTTCGACAAAGCTGAGATCGGTCATTACATTCCTTGGACTGGTTAACCCGAGCGCGACCGAAACGCCCTCAGCACCCCGTCACGACATGCAAAAACATGTCCCATCGGGGCCCAAACCAAGCAAACCAAAAGAATTTCTGGCGGACATTACGTTTCTTATTGACCCGCAAGCGGGCCATAAGGGGTTAACGCTTGCGGTCCAGACGGCCCGCAGATGCCCGTCACACGGCGACAGCCACGCCCCCCTATCGGAGGAGGTCGAGGAACGCGTCGTCCAGATAAGCCTCGACCCCGGTCCGGTTCAGGTGGTCGGTGTCGTAGTAATTCTCGTCCCCCGGCAGGAGCGTCGAATGATCGACAAACGCGATCCCCCGCCCCTCAAGCAGCGCATTCACCTGCGCGTCGAACGCAGGCTCGCCCGGCAGGTTGTCGCGATAGCGCGGCGGGGTCGGCAGTTTGAGAACGGTGATGGTCGCACCCGTGGCTTCGATCCGCCCGAGCAGCGCGTCGAACGCCGCGAGATAGCGCGCCGTGGCGGCCTCTGCATCCGGCACGTCGTACAGGTATTTGATCCTCTGGGCATCGATCCGTTCATTCGCCCGCCACGCCGTGTCGAACCGTGTAAGCTCCGCATCCGTGCGGTCGACGCCCAGTCGGTAAAGCCCGTTGATCTTGGAAAACCCCGTCAGATAGTCGGGAAACACGCCCCACGCCCAAGGCGCGCCCATGAAGGTCGCCACCAGCGCAGGATCGAAGGGCGCGCGCACGAACAGATCGCGGTCCTCGATCCGCTCCTCGTTCCATGTCGCCGCGTTGAAGGCGAAGCTGTCGAGCACATAGATCACATGCCGCGCCGCGTGCTTGCGCGCGAAATAGTCGTAGACGAAGCCATTGACCATCGGTCCGGCCCCCTCGTTCGACAGGTTCAGGATCGTGCGATCCGTCGCCGCCTCGGCCGTCGCCTCCAACCCGCCGTAACTCAACGGCATCGCATGGGACGCGCCGAGGATGACGTGGTCGAAGGTCTGCGGATCATGCGCCCATATCTGGTGAAACCGATTGGTCTCGCCCGTCTCACGCACCCGGATTTCCGCCCAGACATACAGACAGGCGTACATCAGCACCGCCCCGAGCGTGAACCGCAGGGCCAGTACGGCGAAGCGCGGCGTGCTGCGTTCGGTGGTCGTGCTGCGAAGTGTTTCGGCCAGATCAGACATATCGCGCCTCAGAATTGCATATAGACGAACTCGGCCCCGCCCCACGACCCGATCAGGACGAGGCTTGCGATGAGCGCGTAATAGACGCCCCAGCGCAGGGCCACGGGTGCGGCGGCAAGGCGGGACCAGAGCGACCGGATCTCATCGAAGCATTCCACCACGACCAGAAACCCGATAAGCCCGAAGGCCATCCAAAGCTCCCAGGTCCAGTTGTAATTGGCCATGAGCATCGGAAACTGCCCGAGGTTGCTCCAGATCCGCGTGATCACCGCCTGCGCCCCGGCAAAGCTGTCGGCGCGGAAAAAGATCCACGCGAAGGCGACGAGGTGAAAGGTCACGACGATGCCGACGATGCACATCACAAGCGCGGGCAGCGCCCGGTTCAGGACCGCGCGGATCGGTGCGATCACCTGCCAGCCGACCTGATAGGCGCCGTTCAATAGCCCCCAGGCCACAAAGGTCCAGGCCGCGCCGTGCCACAACCCACTGACCGCGAACACGATCATCACGTTGAGATAGGCGCGCCACGGGGCCACGCGGCTCCCCCCAAGGGGGATGTATAGGTAGTCGCGAAACCAGCGGGCGAGCGAGATGTGCCAGCGCGCCGACCAGAACTCCGCCGGGTTCGCCGACAGATAGGGGCGCAGAAAGTTTGCCTTCAGGCTGAACCCGAGGATCGCCGCCATGCCGATGGCCATGTCGGAATAGCCCGAAAAGTCGCAGTAAATCTGAAACGCGTACAGATAGACGCTGACAAGCACTGTCACCGGGCTTTGAAACGCCGTGTTGACGAAGCCCGCATCCACGAACTCGGCGAGCCGATCCGCGATGACCACTTTCTTGAACAGCCCCCAGAGGAGCAGTTGCAGACCCCCGATCATCAGGAGCCGGTCGAACCGCGCACCGCTGCGCAGTTGCGGCAGGAAATCCCCGGCCCGCTCGATCGGCCCTGCCACGAGTTTGGGGAAAAACGCGACATAGACGGCAAGCCGCCCCAGATGGCGCTCAGGCGCCAGCGTGCCACGATAGCAATCGACGATGTAGCTCACGCAGGAAAAGGTGAAGAACGACAGCCCGGCAGGCAAAAGCCAGTCGAGCCGCGGCAGCGCCAGCGTGTCGCGCGCGGCGATCAGCGGTGCCAGCGCCCCCTCGACCGACCCGAGCAGAAAATCCGCGTATTTGAACAGCGCCAGCACGCCCAGTTCGGCCAGCACGCCAAGCACCAGCAGCCCCTTTGCGCCCCCGCGTGCCTTGCCGCCTGCAACGAGACGGCCAAAGACATAGGCAACCAGCGTCGCATAGGCGAGAAGCAGCGTATAAAGCGGCTCGAAAGCCGAATAGAAATAGTAACTTGCAAGCAGAACCAGCAGCCAGCGCAGGCGCGGCGCAAGCATGTAGTAAACCGCAACGACGACCCCGAAGAAGGCCAGAAACGAAAAGGAATTCAGCAGCACGAAGGGCGTTCCCGTCTTGGCACGGCGGACCCATCAGCCCGCCGCGCGGCTTCGCTCAGTAAGACGTCCATGTCGCCAGCAACGCGGGCGGCAGATCGGGCTGCGGATGGTCCGGGTTGAAGTTGTCGGTGAGATAGGCCTGAAGCTCCGCGACCTTTTCCTCGGACAACTGGTTGACCCGCCCGGCCGTCACATGACGGTGGATCAGGCTTTCCCACCCCCCCGGCTCGAACTGCTGCATCACGATGGGCACGAAGGTGTGGCAGGTGGTGCAGTTGTTCAGGATCGTATCACGGGCGGCCAGACAGGCCTCCTCTCCGCCGTCCTCGGGCGAGGTGCAGCGGAACACCTCATCGAGATCGAGATCCTGCGCGGCGGCAGGCAACGGCACGATCACTGGCGCGACGATGAGCGCGACGGCCACAACGCACCGCGAGATGTAAGAAGCAACAGAATTGAATTTCACGGCGTAGGTCCTCATGCGGGCTGGTTGCTGCCAAGGGCTTCGAGTGCGGGCGGAAGCTCCGGCACCGGCTCGGTCTCGTTGAAGTGCGACTTGAGGAAATCATTCAGCAGTTGCCACTCGTCCTCATCGAGCTTGACCCGCTCCTGATGGATCGAAATCTGAGAATCCCACGCCTCCTCCGACTTCTGGGCTTTCACGATCGGCACGAAGGTGTGGCAGGAGGTGCAGTTGTTCAAAAGCACCATCCGCGCGTCTTCGCATTGCGCCGGGGTCTGTGCGCCCAGGGGGCCGCCCTCGGAACAGTCGAAAATCTTGTTGATGTCCACGTCCTGCGCCAAGGCCGGTGTGCCGGACAGAATGACGGTGGCAAAAGCCGCGATGCTGGCGGTTCTGGTCAGGGCTCTCATGCGCGCACCTGCCCTTCGGGAAGAGTGAGGGTCGCGACCCCGTCATCCCGAAAATCATCGAGCGAGAACACCGGCACAGCGACGACGTCGCGCTGGCGATGATCGGGGAACCCCTGCTGCACCACCCGACCGATGGCCGCGTCGACATCGGGCGCAATGTGCTGGAACCCGCATCCATCGCAAAGACTGACGGGAATATCGGACACGAGGTTCAGGGTCGCTCCGAACCAAAGCGGCATCTGCGTGACGTCGCGGCGCAGGGCCGTGCCACATTCAGGGCAGGTCGTGGGATCGGCGCCCATCGACATATCCGGCGTCGGAGGGTTGGCTTGGTCGTTCATCGTTGCTCACTCTAATATCGTGTTCTGGTTGCAGCGCGCGGTAAGGCGCGGGCCGAAACCCGCGCCTTACCTCGTCTTTCGGATCGTCAGGCGGTCAGCTGTTTTGCGGCCTCGACGATCTTGGGCGCGTCCGGTGTCATCCAGCTGATCATCTCACGCGCTCCGGGCGGCGGCGCATCCGGGAACGTCGACCGCCCCAACCGCGCGCCGGGCACAAGCATGGCCACACGCGCGATGATCTCGGAGGAGGTTCCGAGAGTTTCGTGCCCATGATCGATCACCAGCAATTTGCCGGTTTTCTCGACCGAGGCGGCGATGGCATCAATCGGCAACGGCTTGATCGTGCGCGGATCGATGACTTCGGCGCTGATCCCGGCCGCAGCGATCTCTTCCATCGCACGGGTGATCTCGACGAAGGCAGGGCCCACGCCGACGATGGTCAGGTCCGTGCCCTCCTGCACGACATTCGCCTCGCCGATGTTCACGACGTAATCGTCGTCCGGCACGTCCATCGCGTTGCCGTCGATGGCGGGATAGTGGAAGAAGACGACCGGGTCGCCGTCCCGCAGCGCCGAGGTCATCAGCCCCTTCGCATCATAGGGGTTCGACGGCACGACCACCTTCACACCGGGGATCGCGGCATATAGTGCCTCTTGCCCCGCATCGGCGTGCTGACCGGCCAGACCCGGATTGCGCCCGGCCCCGTCCTGCCAGATGACCAGCGGCATGTTCACCTGCCCGCCGGTCATGTGGCGCAGCTTGCCGACCTGGTTGAAGATCAGTTCGAACGACCGGACCGAACACATCGACGGCATATGCGCGATGGCCGGAACGCCCGTCATCGCGATGCCTGCCGCACCGCCGATGAACCATTCCTCATCGATCGGCCCCCAATCGGGAATACGCGGTGCGCCGAATTCGGTGTACAGGTCGATGACGTTCCCCATCGGACCCATCGCCACCGGGCGCTGGTATTCGTAGAGCATCGTCATATGGGGATTTGCGCGCATCTCGTGCTGAACCGCTTCGAGAATCGCAAAGTTACTTGGTTTGTTGACCATGGTGCTTCACAGCTCCTTCTAAAGTCGGTTTCAGGACATGAATTGCGACGGGGAGACGGTCATGCCGGCAAAGACATGTTCGAGCCCGGCTTCGGCCTTGGGCGACGGTGCCTGACGCGCCGCTTCGATGGTCTCGGCCACCAAGGCTTTCACCTCGTCCTCCATCGCCTGCGCCTCGTCATCCGTCATCACGCTGTTGGCGACGAGCTGGCGGCGCAGTTTCGGGATCGGATCTTCCGCAATCCACGCCCGAACTTCGGCATCGCTGCGATACGGCAGACCGAAGGCGCCCATGACACCGGGTTTCGCACCGGCAAGCCCGGCGTGGTCGTAGTAGCGATAGGTCTTGGCCTCGATCAGCGTCGGCCCTTCGCCCGCCCGCGCCCGTTCGACGGCACGTTTGGCAACCGCGTAGACGGCCATGACGTCCATCCCGTTGACCGCCTCATGGGCGATTTTCAGCCCGGCCCCGAAGTCGTGCAGGTTCTGCAGCGAGTTGGTGTTCTGCTGCGGCATCGACATCTGGTAGCCGTTGTTCTCGACCACCGCGATCATCGGCAGACCATAGAGCGCCGCATTGCGCAGGCCCGAATAGTACCAGCCGTTGTTGACCGAACCGTCCCCACCAAAGGCCACGGCGACCTGCTCGGTCCCGCGCACCTTGGCCGAATAGGCCGCACCGGCGGCGAACAGGAACTGCGGGCCGATGATGCCGTTCATGCCAAGGATCCCCTTGGACACGTCGGTGATGTGCATCGAGCCGCCGAAGCCCCGGTTGTACCCGGTTTCACGGAAAAAGATTTCGGCCGACATCTTGTGCAGATCGCCGCCCTTGGCGATCAGGTGGCTGTGGCCGCGGTGGTTGGACGCGATGTAGTCGTCCTCGTTGAGCGCGGCCATCACACCGACCGAACAGGCCTCTTCCCCGACCGAGATGTGGAAGGCGCCGTAAAGGCCGTCGTTACCGGCAAGGAACGCTTCCTTGATGCCCTCTTCCCACCAGCGGGATTTCAGCATCAGCTCGTACATCTGACGCGATTTCTCGTCCGGCACGCCTTCGAGCCCGACGGTCCAGCCATTGCCTGCGCGCGCCATGCCCGCATTGGACATCAGCGCGCCAGCCAGCCCCGCGCCGCCCGCGAACTGGAGAAAGTTACGGCGGCTGAAGCCGCTCTTACCCGCATCCTGCGGCCCGGCATCCGCCTGCTGTGCGGTATCGGGTGTGTCGTCTCTCATTGTGTTTCCTCCCTAGAAGTGGACAAAGCGCGTCCGTTTGCGCGGCGGGCCGAACCGACCAAACCGCACAGCAACGATTGAAATGTTTGTCGCGAATAATCAGGCGTACGGTCACATGCGACTAGGCATGCCCGTCAGATCACATGGTATCTGCTCGCAGCTCACATCTTTCGAACCGACCAAAACTGGTCAGATGGCCTGTTTTCTTGCTATTTCCTCCCATTTCAAAGGCGACGCACGCAAAGCGCCCGACACCTTGCATAATTAGTAAACGCGTTACATATTTCTTCAAATGATCAAGTACGACAAAAACCTGACTATTCGCGCCAATCATATTTCGATGACAAAAAGGTATGGAAAACCGTGAAACAGGACATGCTCGACACGCCGCTCCTGCCGAATTTCAGCCTGCGTCTGATGTACGACTTCCTCGCGCGCGAAGGTTTCGATCCCGAACGCGCGCGTCGGATCGCCGCCTTGGACCGCGACCTGTTCAGCCCCGGTGTCGCGGCGGTGCCGGGCCGTGCAGAAATCGCGATGCAGCGCGCCCTCGTCGATGTCACGGGCTACCGCCCGGACCTCTGGCTGAAGCTCGGACAGCATTACGGCATCGCGGCCTTCGGCTGCCTCGGATTGGCGATGGTGACCTGCGCCAACCTCAACGACTACTTCGCCCTGCCGTTCAGACGGGCGCTCAACTACAATCTCTGCGCCGGACGCCCCCTGCGGCTTGACGGAGAAACCACCGGCGTCGAACTCGACACCTCCGAAGTGCCGCCCGAAATCCACGATTTCTCGCTGATGCTCGGACTGGGCGCGGTCATTCGGCTCTATGGCGAATTCATCGGCAGGCCCTTCCCCTTCGCCTATATCCGGCTCCCGGTTCCGGAACCGGACTACGACCTCCCGGCTCTAAAAGGCGTGCCCGTGTCCTTCGGCCGCAAGCGCATGTCGTTTTACTGGAGCGAAGAGGCCAGCCGCCTGCCGTTCCAAAACGCCGACCCGCTGATGCACCGCATGCTGGTCGAACACCTGCAGACCTATCTGGAAAGCTATGCGGTCGCGAACGACCTCATCACCCGCGTCACCGATCTGATCGACGCGGATGTGGCGAACAGCCCGACGGTCGAAACCATCGCCAACAAACTCGGCATGACCCCCCGCACCCTGCAACGCCGCCTGTCCGACCACGAACAGACCTTCCGCGGTGTCTTTGAACGTGTGCGCCGCAATCGCGCGGTGAACCTTTTGCTGTCCACCGACCTCCCGATCACCGAAATCGCGCAACGCACCGGCTTTGCCGACCTCACCTCTTTTGAGCACGCCTTCCGCCGCTGGACCGGAGACCCGCCGCGCCGCTTCCGCGAAAGCGCTTACAACTCAGCAGGCTGACCCACGTCGCGACCCTCGCGCGACAACCAGCGGCCAGACGTCACGCAAGCGCGACAGAAGGGGTCGCCGCGACAAGGTCAGATCGACAATGGCAGGCCGCGCTCAATCCGCACCTTCGAGATAGACCCTCTCGATCTCTCCGACATCGGTGAAATCCGACGCCGGGCCGGACAGCGCGATCTTGCCGCCGCGCAGGACGCTGACACTGTCGGCAAAGGGCACGGCGATATCGATGCGCTGTTCGACCAGAAGCACGGCAGTGCCCTTGTCGGCCCAACTGCGCAGAAAGTTCAGGATCGTGGGCACCAGCATCTGCGCGATCCCCAGCGACGGCTCATCGACAAGCAGAACCCGCGGGCGCGCCAGAAAGGCCTGTGCGAGGGCAAGCATCTGCTGCTGCCCGCCACTCAGGCTGGAGGCCGCCTGATCCAAACGTTCTTCGAGAACGGGGAACACGCCAAAGACATCGCCAAGGCGCGCGGCGTAATCCTCGGACCGATCCGCGACGCCCAAACGCAGATTGTCGCGCACGGACAGTTGCGGAAACACCCGGTGCCCGTCGAGGACAAGGCGCAGCCCCTCGCTCACCATCCGGTCAGGCGCGCGTCCGGTGATGTCTTTGCCGTCCAGCGAAACCTTGCCCTCGGTCGGACGGATAAATCCACCGATCGAGCGCAGGAGGGTCGATTTCCCGGCCCCGTTCGGGCCGAGGACCAAGGTGATCTCGCCCGCTGGCACCGCAAGGTCGACGCCATGCAGGATGGGCATCCGACCATAGCCCGCGTGCAGATTCGTGACTTTCAGCATTGGCTCTTCCTCACACGCCGGTAAACAGTTTCTTGACGTTCGCGTCATTGCGGATCTCGTCCGGCGCCCCCTGCGCGGCGACCGTGCCCAGCTCCATGACCGTGATGTCGTCGGCGACCTGCCAGACCATGCTAAGGTCATGTTCCACCAGCAGGATCGTCTTGCCGATCTTGTCGCGGAAATGGACGAGCAGCCGGGCAAGGTCCTTGCGTTCTTCGGCCGACAGGCCCCCGGCGGGTTCATCCAGCAGGATGACGGGCGCGTCCGACTCCAGCACCCGCAGGATCTCCAGCAACCGGCGCTGGCCATGTGGCAACAGGCTCGGGTTGCGGTCGAGCCAAGGCAGGTCGCGCGTCGCAAGCGCCTCCATGAACCCCGAATTCTGCGCGCCCCCGTGCCCCTCGGCCCCGATGCGGATGTTGTCCCGGATCGACAGGGCCTCGAAGATGCGCGGCGTCTGAAACGTGCGGGCCAGACCCAGCCGCGCCCGTTTCCACGCAGGCATCGCAACCACGTCGTGGTCGAACAGCCGCACCGCGCCACTGTCGAGTTTCAGAAACCCAGACACGGCGTTGAGCATCGTGGTCTTGCCCGAGCCGTTCGGCCCGACCAACCCGTGGATCGTCCCTTGGCGAATGTCGAGCCCTGCCCCGTCCAGCGCCACCGCATTGCCGAAATACTTGGTCGCCCCACGGACCGACACCAATGGCCGATCGTCCTGCGACGCCGCACCCTCTCCCGCCGTCTCAGGCAACGCGTCGAACACGTCCTGCAGCGAAAAACTCGTGCGCGTGTCGGCGGGGCGGCGCGCGGTCCACCATTTCTCGATGCTGCCGACCAGCCCGTCCGGAAAGACCAGCATCACGAACAGCGCGACAAGGCCGTAGATCATGAGCCTGAGGTGCGAAAAATCCGCCAGCAGCACGTTGGGCACCAGATACACGATCCAGATACCCAGGATCGGCGCCAGAAGCTTGCCCTGCCCGCCGACGATCACCGCGAGAAAGAACAGAACCGAGAAGTCGACGCGAAAGTTGGTCGGCCCCACGAACCCGATGAGCGGGACATACAGAATACCCGCCAGCGCCGTGCCAGCAGCGGCGATCAGGAACGCGATAAAGCGAATGACGCCCGGATTGGTGCCCAGGCTCTGGGCCGATTCCGTGCTGACCGACGAGACGATCATCTTGCGCCCAAGCCTCGTCTTGGGAAAAACGTAGTGTAGGCTCAGCGCCCCAACCGCCAGCGCGATGGCCAGCAGCGACAGCGGCGTCAGCGTGCCCACGATCGGCGTCACGAGGGCACCGACATAGACCGGCACGCCGTTCACGCCCCCCGTGACACTGTCGAACGCAATGACGAGCTGCGGAAAGACCAGCGCGGCACTGAGCGTCACGAAGCCCAGATAATAGCCCTGCACCCTCAACGCGGGCCCGGCATAGAGCGCGCCCATGAGAAGCCCGGCCACGAAGCCTCCGATGGCGCTGAGCCAATAGGGGTATCCGAAAAGTGTCGTCAGGCTCGCCGCCGTCACGGCCCCCACGCCGAAGATGACACCCTGTCCCAGCGAGAACTGGCCCGCTTCGCTCATGAGAATGTTCTGAAACACCGCGACCGCGGTGTAGAGCGCGACCAGCGTGAAGGAATAAGACCAGTACTGGTTGCCCGAGAACCCCGGGATCAGGACCGAGGCGGCGACGACCGCGATCCCGACCCAGAGCGGCGAGACGTTCGGGAAAGACCCGCGTGCTGCGGTGTCGTGCGAAGTGAGTTCCGTCATTGCCTCAAACCTTCCGTGCGGCCGCGAGGCCGAAAATGCCCTCGGGGCGGATCATGAGGACAAGGATCAGAAGCCCCATCGTCACGCTGTCCTGATAGATGCCGCCGAACTGGTAGGCCGCGAACATCGACAGCACGCCCACCATCGCGCCGCCCACAAGCGCGCCCAGATTGTTGCCCATGCCGCCGACCACCGCCGCCGTGAACCCGCTCAGCAGGTACCCGATGCCGGTATCGGCCGAGATGTTGATGACCGGCGCGCCGATGTGCCCGGTCAGCCCCAGCACGACGCCGGCCAACGAAAACGACGCCAACTGAACGCGCCGCACGTTGATCCCGGCCGCCTTGGACGCGTCTAGGTCTTGTGCCACGGCACTCATGGCAAGTCCGATGTACGTCCGCGAATGGAACCACTTGAGGCACAGATAGACCGCGACTGCCAATACGATCAGCAGGAGATAGGCCGTGGGGGTGGTCGTCGAATAGATCGTCACCGGCGGGATAGGGCTCGGCACCCGAAAGGCCAGCGAGCCGCCGAACAGGTGGATGCCTGCGCCAATGATGATCGACACCGCCATTGTCGTGATCAACCACGAATGCTGCTCGACCGAGGATTTGAGCGGGATCAGCGTGAGCCCGCCCTGAAGGAACCCAAAGACGCCCATGCCGAGCGCGATCAGCAATCCGGCCATGATCCATCCGAACAGCGTCGGGTCGCTGGGCAGGATCATGTATGCGCCAACGCCCGCCAGCACCATGAGCGCGCCGACGGCGAAGTTAAGGATGCTGCTGGCGCTCGCGATGACATTCAGGCTCATTGCGATCAGGGCAAAGATCGCCCCCTGTCCCAGTCCGCGGACCAGGATGAGGACGAGTTCGACGATGGTCATCGTGTGTGCTCCTTGTCAGGGTCGTGCCGGGGTCGGCCCCGGCACGCTCAGTTCGTCCGACCTCAGCAGCCAGCGCGCTGCTGGATGCCGTATTCGTCCTGCGTGGCCGGAAGCACCGGGCGCAGGGTCGAGGGGCCGATCAGAAAATGGGACTCCGCGCTCGCCGCGAGCCCGTTGTTCACCCCTTCGAAGCTGCCCGCGTTCTCTTCGATCCACGCGGCAACAGCGGGGCCCGACAGATCGCCATCGGTGCCCTCCAGTGCGGCCTTGAGCACGTAGACGGCGTCGTAGAACGAGGCGATGAAGCTCATCGGATAGCGGTCGGCCGAATCCGGATGCGCCGCCTGCATCGCTTCGATAAAGGCGACGGCGCGTTCGGGGCGCCCATCGGCCTCGCAGTAGCTGAACCCGGCATTGGCCAGCGCGACGACGTTGTCGTAAAGCGCAGGCCCACCCGCTTCGAGCGCAGGCGCGGCGAGCGAGGCCCCGGCGCTGCCCGAAATCGGCACATCCCAGTTCAGCTGCTCGCGGCCCAACAGCACGTTGGCCGTATCGTCGCCGGTGGACGAGAACAGCAGCAGCGCATCCGGTTCGCCGCGCTGAAGCGCCAGCAACTGCGGGGTCAGGTCACGCGCCGAGTAGTTGTATTCCTGAACACCCGTTACCTCGAGCCCCATCTCTTCGACGATGCGCTGGATCTCGGCCACGGCGGTTTTCGCTTGTGCGCCGTTGTCCGACAGGATCGCAAAGCTCTGCGCCTCGAAGACGTCGATGGCATTGTTCACCATCGCCTGCGCCTGCGTCTCCGCGTTTGCGAGCATGCTGAACGAGAACGGCGCGACATCGGGCGTGATCGAAGCGGCCCCCGAGACGTTGATCGAAGGCACCTGCGCCCCGCTCAAGAGCGGCAGCGTGGCGAGCGTGACCTGGCTATAGGTCGGGCCCACCGCCATATCGATCCCGACCTGGTGGATCAGGCGGTTGGCCTCGCCGACGCCGATTGCCGGGTCGGTCTGGTAGTCCGCGACCGTCAGGTCGAGCGAGCGGCCAAGAATGCCGCCGCCCGCGTTGATTTCCTCGACGGCCAGCTCGACGGCAGCGAGCGACCCTTCACCCAGCGCGCCCGCGCCGGTCACGGGAACGAACGCGCCAAGGCGCAGCGGTTCATCGGATTGGGCCAGTGCGGCCGGCGCAAGCAGAGCGACACAGGCCGTCGCCATTAGTCCGGTTCGGATAGTCATTGATACCTCCTGAAGGATCGTTGGAATGCCGGTTTCAGAGCTGTATTGGCGGCCGGTCCGGCTGGTTGGTTTTGGTGCGTCAGACGATTTCGGGGGCAGCCCTGCGGCGTTGATCCAAAACTGAGCCTGAACTGTTTTTCGGTTTTAATCTCATTTTTTGGTTCTAGTATCAATTTTCGGGCCTGTCTAGCAAAGTCAGACCCAATTTTCGGATTTGACACCCTTTCCAAAAGGTTCCATTTGGGGCGGGCTGAAAAATGCGGCAGGTTTGAACGCAACCCGGAGGGAAACACATGACGCAAGAGGACCTGGGGCCGAAATCCAGCCCCCTCGAACGGTATTTTACCGTGCTCGAGGCAATCGCGGCCTCGCCCAGCGGGCTGACGATTCGGGAACTCGAACTCGTGCTTCAACTGCCCAAGACCACGGTCAACCGGCTGGTGCAGGCGCTGACCAGCAGCGACCTCGTCCAGCCCTCGCCACGCAAAGGCGCCTTTACCCTCGGCCCGCGCCTCTCGCGGGTGCTTCAGGCCGATAATGAATGGCTGAAAAAGGCGTCCTACCGCATTCTCAAAGCGCTCGCCGACGAGACCGGGGAAACCTGTTTCATCACGCGCCTGTCGGGCACCCAGATCGAATCTGTCGTCATGGAATCGCCGGATGCGGCGGTCGGTCTTTACGTGGTGCCGGGCCATGTGATGCCCCCCCACGCCACCGCGTCGGGCAAGGTTCTGACCGCATTCCAGAGCGACGAAATGCGCCGCGAGATCCTGTCCCCGACCCTCGAGCGCATCACGCATCGCACCATTGTCGACCCGGCGGCGCTGGAGGAAGAGTTTCAAAAGATCCGCACGCAGGGCTTCGCCACGGAAACCGGTGAACACGTGCAGGGCCTGTTCACGATGGCCTGTCCGATCTTCCCGGCGCCGGGCCGCGCGCCCAGCATCGCGCTGGGTCTGACCGCCCCGGCGGAACGAGCTGCCGCACAAGGCATCGACCGGCTGTTGGCGATGGTCCAGCGTTCCGCGTCCGAAATGGAGCAGCTCTTGTCGCCCCTCAACCCGCAGGCCGTCTGACCCCACCGCCACCGTCATGCCCGGGCGACCGCCCGCAGGCCCGGCGGGATCGCGTCGAGTTCCGCCCGCGTCACGTTGCGCGCGATGACCACGATCCCACGATCGCGCACATGCTCCGGCAAGGCGCGCGGCGGGTCGAAAACCGTCCCCACACCCTGCACCAAGAGCGGCGCGGGCCCCTCCTCGATCGACAGGATCGCCTTGCACCGCAACAGCCGCTCGCCGAGAAAACTCGACAGATTGTCGAACCACTCGAGCGCCTGATCGATCGGAAGTGCTCCACCCGGGTCCAGATGAAACGTGCGAATGCCGCGATGCGCCGCACGGTCGGCGCCGACGGGTTCGAACGGCGGCACGAACAGTTGCGCATCCGGGCGACCCAGTGCGGCCCGGGCCCGCGCGCCGGGCGCGCTGTCGTCCACGATCGTGGCCAACGGGTTCATTTCGCGCACAAGGGCCAGCGCTCGCGCCGTCGTCTCGGGCGTGGCCCTGTCGGTCTTGGTCAGCACGATGGTCTGCGCCGCGACGATCTGCGCCCCGACCTCGTCATGCGCGCGGGCGGCCACCGGCCCCTGCTCCACATCAAAGGTCGCTGCCGTGCTCAGCGTGAAACGCACCGGCATGCCCTGCAACTGGCGCAGGATCGGGCCGGGGCGCGACAGTCCGCTGGCCTCAAGCACGATCCGGTCGAGCGGCGGCAGCCCCTGCGTTTCGACCTCGTCCAACAGCGCGGCAACGGTCATCGGCAGGTCGGTCATCATCGAACAGCACACGCACCCGTTGCTGAGTTTGGCGAGCCGCAATCCATCGTTCTCGGACAGGATCGTCGCCCCGTCGATGTCGATCTCACCCGCCTCGTTCACGATCACGCCGGTCCGGCTCAGGTCCGGCTGGCGCAGCGCCTCGAGCAGCAGCGTGGTCTTGCCGCTGCCCAGAAACCCGCTGAGGAGGACGAAATGCGGAACCTCGGACCCGGTCATTTCGGAAGCCTCGGGCGCGTATCCTCTTCGGCGCCCTCGAAACTGTCGCGCACCATGTCGCGCACATCGGACAAAAGCTCCGCCACGTCGTAGATCACGCCGCCCTTGATCGTGTACTTGATGCCGCGATGCCATTCGGTTTTGCGCGTGTCGTCGTTCAGACGCATCGCGCCGGTCCCGTAGAGGTACTTGAGGTCTTCGAGCGGATCGTGGTCGTGAACCAGAATGTCGGCATCCATACCCGGCGCGATGGTCCCGGTGTGATCGCCGACCCCCAAAAGGGCCGCGCTTTCCGATGTCGCCGCGCGGAAGATCTCCAGCGGGTGGAACCCCGCTTCCTGCATCTGCTCAAGCTCGCGGATGAAGCAGAACCCGTAGATCTGGAACGTAAAGCCCGCGTCGCTCCCCGGCACGACACGCCCACCCATGTTCTTGTAATCGTTGCAGAACCGCATCCAACGGCGGAAGTGCTCTTTCCACTGCACCTCGTTCGTGGTGTTCCACCGATACCAGTGCGAACAATGGCCACCCCGGTTCGGCTGAAAGTAATCCCAGACCGTCTTGTGCGTGTACGCGTCATGCCAGTCGGCACGCCGCGCGCGCATCAGATCGCGGTTCGCCTCCAGAATGGCAAGTGTCGGAACGAAGGTGTGCCCAAGCTCGAGATAGGCCTCCAGCGTTTCGACCCACTTCTTGCTGCCCGGCTCGGCCGCTTGCACAAAGTTCTGGCTGCTCCAGTTGTAGCGCAGAGACTCGTCCATGTAGTCGTAGCCGACCGGATAGGACTGGATCGCGCGGTCTTCGAACATCGCCTCGGGGACGCCATAGAAATGCTCGGTCGAGGTCAGCCCCCATTGCGCACTCTTGAGCGAATTGGTCCGCGCCACGGTCATCTGGGCATGGTGACAGCCCGAAGCCATGCCGAGCGCATTCGCCTCTTCCAGCGCGGCCTGCATGATCGCAGGCGGGGCGCCGAAGAATTTCAGCCCGTCGATGCCGCGTTCACGCACCGCGCGGACCCAGTCGCGCGCCTGATCGGGGGTGTGCAGCGTCTTGATGAACTCGTCGACCACCGGCACATAGGCATGCGCTACGATGTTGGGCGCGGCGATCCGGTGCTCTGCCGCCGCCTGCTTTTGCTCCATCGTCCAGCTCACGCCGTTCATACAGGCCATTTCGCGCACCGTGGTGATCCCATGCGCGAGCCACAGCTTATAGACGTAATCTGCGGGCGGCATCGGCCCTGCGGCGGCATGGAAATAGGTGCCGATGTGCACGTGGGCATCCACGAACCCCGGCGTCACCACCTTGCCCGTACAGTCGATCTCACGATCCCCCTTGGCCGGGCGACGCGCAGGATTGATCGGCATCTTGGGCGTGCCGACGATCACCATCTCGGTAATCTTGCCCCCCTCGACCACGATATCGAACGGCCCGGCGGGCGGAGCACCGGTGCCATCGATCAATCGTGCGCCGCGCAGAACAAGCCTTTCAAACGGCCCTTCGCCCCGGTCGCGCGTGGTCGCGGGCTCGACTGCGGGGTAGCCCCGCTCGGCCATGACGGTCGCCAGTTCATCGCCCGGCAGTACGTTTTCGAGTGTCATCGTTAACTCCGTGGTCTGTGAGTGTCGGTCTCATTTCGTGGCGCGGGCACGCGGCGCGCGCGGATAATCGTGTCGCGCGCCTTGCACACGGTCTGTGCATGGTCGTTTCGCAGGCGGCCAAACGCTCGGCGCCGCGCAAGTGCCTCAAATCCCGGCATGACTTTGCTCCGGCGGAGTGATGGCACGCGGCCGGTTCCGCTCGGGACTCGGTCTCAGTATCTCGGCCTCAGGGATGGTTTCGCTGGCTGCCGCGAGCACCCAGTCCGCGGCCACCCGTCCGATGACCGGGGCCAATTGGATGCCGTAGCCACCCCCTCCGCCGGCGGTCACGATCCCCGGTTCGGACAGGTCCACGGGCCCGGCATAGGGCAGCTGATCCGCCGTCGTCGGGTATAGCCCGGCCCAGCCCCGGCCCAGTCGCGCGTCGTCCAGACCCGGCAGCCGTTCGAGGAGCAGTTCGGCCAGATATTCGCGCGTCGTATCGAGACATTGATCGTTGTAATTGTCCGGGTCCTCCGGCGCGCCGGGCGCGGACTTGTGAACCTCGGTAATCAGTTCGCCCGGCTTTTCGTGCCGGAAATTGAGACCGGTGCCCTGCCCCTCGGCCAGATCCATGACCATCGGCATGACATAGTCGAGCGGCTTTTCCAGAAGCACGGTCATCGCTTCGTGCCGCTCCGAATGGACTTCGAGGGTCTGACCCAGCTGCCTGGCCACATCCGGGGCCCAGGCCCCCGCTGCGTTGACGACCGCATCGCAGGTGATGGTCTCGCCCGTGGTCGCAAGCTCGAAACCGCCCGGAACCCGGCGACAGGCCGTCATCCGGCAGAACTGCACCACGCGCCCGCCCCGTGCACGGACCTGATCGCCCAGAAAGGTGCACATTTCATATGGGTCGAGAAAGCCGTCATCCGGTCCGAAAAGACCACCCGCGATCCCGTCGGTCGACAGATGCGGGATCATCTCGCGAATGTCGTCGGGCCGCATCAGACGCGCCTCGAACCCGTCCTCGGCCTGCAGCGCCACCGACTGTGCAAACCGGCTCATCTGGTCTTCATTGCGCGCCAGACGAAGATAGCCGATGTGGTTGAACGCCAGCCCCAGCGCCTCCCATTCGCGAAACCGAGGCCGGGTGAACCGACGCAGCCGAACCTGAAACGGATCGGTCATCTGCGAGCCGACCACACCGACCGAGCGCCCCGACGACCCTCCGCCAAGCGCATCCGCCTCGAGCACCGTGACCTGTGCGCCGCGCTCGACAAGGTCAAAGGCCGTGGACAGCCCAAGGGCGCCGCCGCCGATCACGACTACATGGGGTTTCTTCATTTCATGTCCTATCTTCGTGTCTGCGGCGCACCGCGTTCCGGCGCTGTCTCAGCCGCACTGCGCGATCTCGTTCAGGGTGTCTCGAGCCGCGTCCAACACGGCATTCGCGTCCTCGACCGACATGGCCGTCGAAAGCGCCATGAGCCCGTTGGCTCCGATCAGCACTCCTCGGTTCACGAGCCCCAGATGAAAGCGTTTGAGCCGATCGCGCGCCTGCGCATCGGGGTAGACCGAGCGATAATCGGTGACGGGTTTCTCGGTGAAATGCAGGCGCAGAAGCGATCCGCGCCCGACACAGGTTCCGGGCAATCCGGCCGCCTCGAACGCGCGGCATATCCCGTCGCGCAGATCGTCCCCCATCCGGTTGATCCGGTCGATCTCATCCCCGGTGAGCGCGTTCATCGAGGCAATACCGGCGCGCATCGTGACCGGGTTCGCGTTGAAGGTGCCACCGTGAGGCACGGGGGCACGCCCACCCCGCCGCGCAAAAACCTCCATCACCTCGGCCCGACCGGCAACCGCCCCCACCGGGAAACCGCCTCCGATGATCTTGCCGAGGACGGTGATGTCCGGCGTCGCCTGCCACAGCCCCTGTGCGCCGCTCATGCCCAGCCGAAAGGTGATGACCTCGTCAAAGATCACCAGCCCGCCAACCGCGTGAACGGCGTCGCACAGGCCGTGGATATAGTCGGCGCGCGCCGGGATCAGCCCGGCCCGGTTGGGCATCGGGTCGATCAGGACACCGGCGATCTCAGCCCCCTGTGCCTCCAGCACGGCGTGGAGCGCATCGAGGTCGTTGAACGGCACGACGATCACGTCGTGCACCACCCCCGCGGGCGTCCCGTGCGCATAGGCATTCGCCGCCGCCTGCCCCGTGCCCCAATTGTCGGGCGTGCTGTCCAGACTTACCTCCGACGCATCATAGGACCCGTGATAGGCGCCCTCGATCTTGACGATCTTCGCGCGCCCCGTCGCAGCCCGCGCCGCCTTGATCGCCATCATCACGGCTTCGGTCCCGGAGTTGGTGAAGCGGATGTGATCGGCCGAGGGCAGCCGCCCGATCAGGAGTTCGGCCAGTTCGATCTCGCTCTCGGTCGCCGCCCCGAAAGCCGAACCGAGCCTGAGTTGCGCCATCGCCGCCGCCACCAGATCAGGGTGGGCATGACCATGAATCATCGCCGTGAAATTGTTGATCGCGTCGATGAAAACCTGATCGTCCACGTCCCAGACCCGGCATCCCGCGCCGTGCGAAAGATAGATCGGGAACGGGTCCATCAGCACGGTGGTCCGCGTCGTGCCCTCCGGCATGACCCGTCGCGCACGCGTATTGAGCCGCCCCGAAGTGGCGAATGTGTCAGGATAGGTTGGCATGGTGTCCGTTCAGTCTGCTAAGGGTGTCGTGCCGCGGCTTCAGCGGGTCATGATCGTGCGGCTCTGCTCGTGCATGAACTGCGGGATGTACCAGCTGCCCAGACCGCCCTTGCCGCCGATCCCGGTCCCCTTCCAGCCACAGAAAGGCTGTCCGCCCGGCCACGCTCCGGTGGTCGCACCCGAGGCGCGATTGGCGTAAAGCACACCCGCCTCGGCGCCATCGAGGAACCGCTCGAGCTCGTCCTCGTCCTGCGTGAAAATCCCGGCGCACAGCCCATAGGCCACATCGTTGCCCTCGGCCATCGCCGCCTCCAGCCCGTCGACGCCACGCAGGACGAGGAAAGGCAGAAACAGCTCCTCGCGCGACAGGTCCGAGGGCGCATCCATCTCGACCAGAGCGGGGGTGATATAATTCGGCCCCATGCCCTCGACCTGCGTGCCGCCAAAGTGAACGATACCTTCTGCGCGGGCCGTCTCCATCGCCGTCTCGAACCGGGCGCGCGCTGCATCATTATAGACCGGCCCCATAAACACCGCGCCGTCGCGCGTGTCGCCGATCGCCAGTGTTTGGGTGAAGGTTCGCAAGGCTTCGATGAACTGGTCTTTCACGGCGTTGTCCACGTAAACCACGGAACACGCAGAACATTTCTGGCCCTGCAACCCGTATGCCGACCGTGCGACCCCGGCGGCGGCCCTCTCGATATCCGCGCTTGCCGTGACATAGGCCGGGTTCTTGCCCCCCATCTCGGCAATCACCGGACGCATCCAGGGACGGCCGGCCATATGGCGGAAAATCTCCATCCCGGTCGCGTGCGAACCGGTGAACGCCACACCGTCGATCCGCGCGTCCGAGGTCAGAGCGCGCCCCACCTCGCCCCCACCGAGCACGATGTTGAACACGCCATCGGGCAACCCGGCGTCCTTCAGCGATTGCGCGATCAGCAGCCCGGTCAGCTGGCATTCCGGCGACGGCTTGTAGACCACCGAATTGCCGCCCAGAAGCGCGCCATTGAGCATGCCGATCGACAGAGCGACCGGAAAATTGAACGGCGCCACCACCGCAAAGACACCATAAGGCCGCTGGACGCTGACGGCGGTCTCATACGGCACCATCTCGTTCATCGGCTCGCGATAGCCATCGTGACGGCGCAGTTCCTCCGGGTAGAACTCGACCATGTCGACCGCCTCTTCGGCCTCGCCGATGGACTCCATCCGCGACTTGCCGACTTCGTACAGCGCCGCGATGCCAAGCTTGTATTTCATCGACGACAGCACCGCATGCCAGCGCTTGGCAAACGCCAGCCGCTCTTCGACACGCGCGGCATTCCAGACTTTCGCCCCGTCGCAGGCACTGGCGATGGCCGCATCCACATCGGACCCGCTCGACACCGGGAAATGGCCGAGGACAATCGACGCATCCAGCGGGCTCGAGGTCGGCGCGACCGGCCCGGTCGCGAACGGCGTCTCCCATGTTTTTCCCAATTCGGCCTGTTCGAACCGCGGAATCTCGTCGTCAAGAAACGCGTGGAGCGGCCCGAAATCTGCACCAATGTTGGAATAGGTCACACGCGGCAGCGGGGTCGACATGAGGAATCTCCATTTTTCGGTTTGATGCCCGTTTTTCGGAACTTGTACAGCCCATGTCAACCGAAATATGGATTTCGCAGTGCAGTGGAGCTGTCGATGATGCGAAGGGCGTGATTTCCCTACGGCCCCGCGAACCGTTCCCTTCCTGACGCCAAGCATGCCAAAGGCGCCACCTGTAGCGACCAGAGTTAGGACAGAAACAATCAGAGACGTGCGTGCACTACGATCACGAAGCAACTTCGAGTCGTGAAGCGGTAGAGAAATTGAAAGTGGCGCACCCGACAGGATTCGAACCTGTGGCCTCTGCCTTCGGAGGGCAGCGCTCTATCCAGCTGAGCTACGGGTGCGTCGTGCGCGGGGTATAGGGCAAGGCAGGCAGGCTCGCAACAGGATTTGCGGCGTCAGATCGGGGACGGGTAGCCGAAGGCCGCGATTTCGGCGGCGCAGGCTTCGGCCACGATCCGGGCGGCCTCCGGAAACTGGCGATAGACCGCGTCGCACCGCGCCTCGGGGGGCCGCGCATCGCCCTTGGGCCGAATGCGCGCGACGACCGCCGCGACCTCGTCCAACCCGATCCCCGCCAGATCCTCGCCCAACCGCGCATAACGCAGATGCAGGTCCATCCGGTCCGGGCCGACCACCGGCGCGATCCGCAGGTTCGCCGACAGCCGCTTGCCCTGCGCCGCCACGAAGGCCCCGAAATCCATGTCCTCCGGCACCGCGCCCTGCGCCCGCCGCCAGTGATAGCGCGAGATCGCCACCTCGAACGGGTCCCGCGTGATCCCCACCTTCAGGTAGCCCGACCAGAGCGACGCGGGCACCTGCGCGCGCACCTGCGCTGCCGTCGAATGGTTGCGAAACGTCACGTCGCGCCGCCTCAGATGCCCGGGCCAGCGCACCGATTGATGGTTGCACGGCCCCTGCCCGCCCTCGGCGCGCCGCAGCCTCTCGTCCGCATCCGTAAGAGGCGTCACCACGTCGAGCGGACCGCAGAGCGTGGACAGCCCGATCTCGACGGCAGTGCCCCCGACCTTGCGGCCCTTGAGAAAGATCAGACGTCGGCTGTGGCAGATGATCATCCCCTCCCGGATACCCGATCCGATCCGCCCTGCACAGCACTCCGAAACGATTCGACTCCGCGCTGCCTCAGAAATGAGCAGAGGGTCGCACGGACCGCTCAAACCGGCGGATTTCCGTGAACAATCATTTTATTTTGGATGCATCCAAAAAAAGTTTCGGCAGCGCGGACGACGCGCCGTGCGGCTTGCCCGACGGCCCATCAAATCACTGTTTTACATATCTTTTGCAGAAGATGGTCGGCCCCCCACCGCCAAGCCACACACGAAAACCGGGACTCACCAAAAAGCTGGTCTCAGATACCGCTTAACCCCCTATTTCATATGATTATTGCGGAATTTCTGCCTCAAATATCAGCGACTGCCGATCATAGCCCCTCAAGAAAGGTGAAACTTGACACAAATCAAATTCGGGTAATTTTCACATATATCGACAACAGGAGCGATCATGCCCCAGACCACCGACATCAACGCGATCACCCGGCGCCTGACGCTGGGCACGAGCGGGCCTCGGGTGTTGGTCAAGGAATGTCTGGGCATCCAAGACCTGCCCACCCGCTGCGGCTCGGCCGCCTTCGCCGACGCCCCTGTCGAGACCGTACATTCCGACATCGTCGCCCGCCTCCTCGCCAAAGGCGTGCGCATCGAGGGCACCGTGACGATGCACGAGCTGGCTTTCGGCGTGACCGGCGAGAACGCTTTTGCGGGCACCGCGTTGAACCCGATGTGGCCCGACCGGATCACCGGCGGGTCGTCCTCCGGCTCTGCCGCCGCCGTGGCGGCTGGCCTGTGCGACTTCGCGGTCGGCACCGACACCGGCGGGTCGATCCGCCAGCCCGCCTGCTGCTGCGGCGTCTACGGCCTGAAACCCACCTTCGGCGCGATCAGCCGCAGGGGCGCGATCCCGCGCGGCTCGTCGCTCGACGTGATCGGCCCCTTCGCCGCCACGCCCGAGATGCTCACGCAGGCCGCCCAGCTCATGCTCGACGGTTTCACCACCGTCACGCTCGATACCCCGCGCCTCAAGCGCATCACGGTCACGGCAGACGCAGACATCGACGCGGCGCTCGACACCGCCCTCGCAGGCCATGACGTGCCCCCCGCGACGCTCCCCAGCTTTGTCGCCGCGTACGAGGCCGGCCTCACGATCATCAATGCCGAGATCGCCGCCGAATTCGGCCAGCTCGCCCGCTCCAACGCCACGCTGGGCGCCGACGTGCAGGCCCGCATCCGCGCCGCCCTCGCGGTCACCCCCGACGAGGTGGCCGAGGCCGAAACCGTCCGCACGCGTTTCACGGCCGAGGTCGACGCCGCACTCGACGGTGTCGATGCGCTCGTCCTGCCCACCATGCCCTGCGTGCCCCCGACCCGCACCGAGGCCCGCGATCCCCGCACCGTGATCCCGCTCACGCGCCTCGTGCGCCCGTTCAACCTGTCGGGCCACCCGGCGCTCACCGTTCCGATCCTGACCGACGCGGGCCTGCCCGCCGGTCTCCAACTCGTGGGCCGCAAGGGCGATGAGGCGCGGCTCTGCGCCCTCGCCCACGCGCTCGCACCGACCACCCGAAAGGCCGAGGAGGCTTTGTGATGACCAAACCCGACCTGCCACAGACCAAGGGCGCCGAAAGCGCCGACCTCGCGGTTCTGTGCGAAACCATCCGGGCGCGCCGCGCCGAGATTTCCGCGCTGCGCCATATCCCGCAGGACATCGTGGAGGGCTTCAAAAAGGTCGGCGTCTACCGTGCCTTCGTCCCCGAACGGCTGGGCGGCGACGCGATCACGCCGATGGCCTTTCTGAGCCTCATCGAAACCATCTCGGCCGCCGATGCCTCGGCAGGCTGGGTCGCGAGCTTCGGGGTGTCGTCGACCTACCTCGCCGCCCTCCCCATCGCGACCTTCGATGCGATCTACGGCGCCAACCCCGACACCGTCTTCGCGGGCGGCCTGTTCCCGCCGCAGCCGGTGCCGCGCGTGCCGGGCGGGCTCGAGGTTTCGGGCCGCTGGTCGTGGTGCTCGGGCTCGATGGGCGCCGACATTCTGGGCGGCGGCATCAAGGTCGAGGGCGATGAAACCCCGCTGCCACGCACCGCTGTCATGCCCAGGGACAAGATCACCATCGCCGACACCTGGGACACGATCGGCCTGCGCGGCACCGGCTCGCACGACCTCGTCGCCGACAAGGTGCTGGTGGCCGAGGACTGGACCTTCATCCGCGGCTCCAAATCCGCGATGGACGACGCGATCTTCCGCTATCCGGCGATGGCGCTCGCTGCCCAGGTGCTCGCCGTCGTGGCGCTCGGCACCGCGCGCGAGGCGCTCGATTACATCAAGTCCGACGCCGCCCAACGCGCGTCGATCACCGGCGCACCGCGCCCCGGCGCTCGCCCCAACGTGCAGACCGGCATGGCCCGTGCCGAGGCCAAGCTCGCCGGGCACCGCGCCATGTTCTACGAGGCGACCTCTGCGGCGTGGGACGAGCTTCAGCATGACGACACCGTGCGCCCCGAGACGCTGGTGAACCTGCGCCTCGCCGCCACCGCCGCCGCGCATGGCGGGGCCGATGTGGCGCGCGACGCTTTCGTGATGGGCGGGGCCGGCGCGATGATGACCGGCCACCCCCTTGGCCATCTCATGGTCGACGCCGCCTGCGTCGCCCAGCACGCCTTCATGGGCGATGGCACATGGCAGGCCGCAGGCGCGGCCATGTTCGGCGAACAGACCCCGCCGGGCTTCCCCTGATCGCCGCCGCCCCAACAAACGCAGTCCAACAGGAAGAAAACCATGTCCGACCCGAAACCGATCCGCACCCTTCTGTGCTTCAACAACCACGCCGCGTTCTTTTCGCTGCCCTTCGACCAGATCGGCCCGGTCTGGCAGGCCACGCAGGAGCTTATGGCGGGCATCGCCAAGATGGACGGCGTCGAAATCGTCGGCACCTTCGACGACGACCAGACCTTTGTCGGCGCCTCGGTGGGCTTTCCCTACACATGGTACATCATGGCCGACTTCCCGACCCGCGAAGACGTTCAGGCGGCCTGCAACCTCCTGCGCTCCATCGTGGTGGGCGAAGGCAATGACCGGCTGTGGAAATACATGACGGTCGAGGCCCGCATGGGCCGCGCGCTCGAGATCCCCGCGCTGTGATGGACCTCGCCGCCATAAGCGCCCGGCTCGAACGGCTGGAGGCCGAGGCCTGCTGTCGTCGCTGCCTGTCCGACTACATGGACATCTGCGACCGGCTCGACGCCACGACTGATCTCGACGCGCTCGGGCGGCTGTTCACCCTTGACGCGGTCTGGGGCGGTGACGGCGAACGCTACAAACGCGACTTCGGCGCCCATCACGGGCGGCAGGCGATCATCGACTGGCTAGGCAGCTTCTGCACCACGCCGCCCCACTTCGCGATGAACGCGCATTTCCTGTCGTCCGAGGCCTTTCGCCACACCTCCGAGGGCGTCACCGGCCGCTGGCTGATGCTTCAGACCCCGACCTTTGCCGACGGCCAGAGCTTCGTCATGGCCGCCCGCATCACCGTCGATTTCAAGACCGAGGACGGCGCATGGCGCATGCACCGCTTCTCGACCCGCAACCTCTATGCGCGGCCCGTTGGCGACTGGAACCAACCCGCGCAAATCCCCGCCCCGGCGCAGCCCGCCGAAGCCCGCTGAAAGGAACCGCCATGTCCCTTGACGATATGACCCCCGCGATGCGCCCCGACGCGCTCGTCCAGCCCGACCGGGTGAAAACCCCGATGTACGAAGACCCGGCACTGTTCGACGAAGAGATGAAGAAAATCTTCGGCAAAAGCTGGGTCTGGGTCGGCCATGAAAGCGAAGTGCCGGACAAGGGCAGCTTCAAACTGTCGTGGGTCGGCACCCAGCCCGTCATCGTCTCGCGCGACCGCAAACTGGGCCTGCACGTCCTCGTCAACCGCTGCCGCCACCGCTCGGCCACGGTCTGCGAGGTGAAGAAGGGCAAGACCAGCTCGTTCCAATGCCCGTACCACGGCTGGGGCTACGGTCTGGACGGTTCGCTGCGCGCCATTCCTTACGCCGAAGGATACGCCGCCGATTTCGACAAATCGCAGCACGGGCTCGTGCGCCTGCGGGTCGAAACCTTCGAGGGCATGATCTTTGCGACCTTCGACCAAGACGCCGAGCCGCTTGTGGATTTCCTTGGAAACGCAAAGCCTTGGATCAAGCTTTTCATGAAGCAGGGCGCGGGCTTCGGCGTCAAGGTTCTGGGCGAGCACCAGTTCAAGGTGCCGATGAACTGGAAGATCCAGCTCGAAAACACCACCGACGCCTACCACTTCCCGATCGTCCACAAATCCTTCCTGCAATCGCTCGACGGCGAGGCGAACGAGAGCTTCTCGTTCATGGATGACGACGATGGCTGGGTCGAAGATCTGGGCAACGGTCACTCGGTCATGGTGATGATGCCGGAACAGATCGACCTCGACGTCGATGACGGCCAGCCGCTCCCCGAACGGTTCAATGACCTCGCCGAGACCCTGCGCGCCGACTATGACGAGGCGCAAGTGCGCCGGATCGTGCGCGCCGTGGCGGGCTGCGGCTTCAACCTGAACCTCTTCCCCAACGCCGCCTGTTCGCTGTCCTTCTTCCGCATCCTGCGCCCGGTTTCGGTCCACGAGACCGAGATCCGCCACATCGCCATCGGCATGGACGGCGGACCGGTCGCGGCCAACCAGATGCGCATGCGACTTCACGAGCATTTCCAAGGACCTATGGGCTTCGGCTCACCCGATGACGCAGAAGTCTGGGAGCGTGTCCAGCGCGGCTCTGCCGGGGATGAACGCATCGACGTGATGGTGAACCGCGGCCTCGGGCTCGAAGAAACCTCCGAGAACGGCCTGCCCAAGGGCGACATCTCGGCCGAGACCGGCATGCGCGCGGCTTACGCCCAGTGGAAGAAGGTGATGGAACAATGAAGGACGCCGTGATGACCTCCGTGACGACCGCCGAGGTGGCCGAGTTCCTGTGGTACGAGGCCGATCTGCTCGACACCAAGGGCTATGACGAATGGCTGGGCCTCTGGGCCGAGGGCGGGCATTACGTGATCCCGGTCGACAAGACCGGCGACGATTTCGCCAACATGCTCAACATCGCCTATGACGATGCCGAGATGCGCAAGATGCGCGTCGATCGGCTTCAGGCGGGGTTCTCGATCTCCGCCGCCCCGCCCGCCGAAAGCGTGCGCACGCTGTCGCGCTTTCGCATCACCCAAGCCGACGAGACCGGCCTCACCGTCACCGCTGCCCAGCATGTGATCGAGGACAAGTTCGGCCGCCAGCGCATGTTCGCGATGAACGTCACATGGGTGCTCGACACCACCGACGGGTTCAAGATCCGCGACAAGGTGATCCGGCTTCTGAACTCCGACGGGATGCTGACCTCGATCAGCTACCTTTTCTGATGGGGGCACCCTTGCCTGACGTGATCCAGACAGCGGTGATAACCGGCGCGGCCCACGGCTTCGGGGCCGAGGTGGCCCGCCGCCTCCACGCCGACGGCTTCCGCGTTGTCGTCACCGACATCGACGCCGAGGCCGCCGAGGCGCAGGTGCGCGACCTCGACCTCGCCGCCGAGACCGCAATCGCCGCCACGCTGGACGTCTCCAAACCCGGCGACTTCCAGACCGTGCTCGACAAGGTCGTGGACCGCTGGGGCTCGGTCGAAGTGCTGGTGAACAACGCCGCCCTCACGCAGGCCAAGCCGGTGCTCGACATCGACCCGGACGAGTTCAACCGGATCATGGCGATCAACGCGGGCGGCACCTTCGCAGGCTGCCAGACCTTCGGCCGCCACATGAAAGACCGGGGCTTCGGGCGCATCGTCAACATGGCCTCGCTCGCGGGCCAGAACGGCGGCACGGCGACAGGGGCGCATTACGCCGCCTCCAAGGGCGCGATCCTGACCCTGACCAAGGTCTTCGCCCGCGACCTCGCCCCGTTCGGGATCACGGTCAACGCCGTCTCCCCCGGCCCGATGGACACCCCGATGGTGCGCGACATCGTCGGCGACAAGATCGAAGGCTTTCTGGCCAACGTGCCCACCGGCCAACTCGGCCAACCCGCCTATGTGGCCAAGATGGTCTCCATGCTCGTGGCCGCCGACGCGGGCTTCGTCACGGGGGCCTGCTGGGATGCCAACGGCGGCCTGTTCATGAGGTGATGAGATGAAGGACATGAGTGACACGACCAGCCTGACCCTGACCGTCACCGAACGGTTCGACGACCGCGGCGACATCATGCGCCTGACGCTTGCGCCCGAGCCGGGCACCTGCCTGCCCGCCGTGACCGCAGGCGCGCATATCGACCTTGCCGTCGATCTGCCCGACGGCCCCGGCTGGCGGCAATATTCGCTCTATGGCGATCCGTCCGAGGCGGGCGTCTACCGCGTCGGCATCCTCAAGGACCCGGTCAGCCGCGGCGGCTCGGTCGCGCTCCACGCGGCGATCAGGACGGGCCAGACCGTCACCGTCGAGGGGCCGCGCAACCATTTCGCCGTGGATCACAGCGCCAAACGCTCGGTCCTGTTCGGCGGCGGCATCGGCATCACGCCCATGCTCGCGATGGCCTATGAACTGCACGCCAAGGGCGCCGCGTTCACCCTGCACTACGCCACACGCTCGGCCGACCGTGCCGCTTTTCTTGACCTGATCGAGAGCGCGCCCTTTGCCGAGAATGTCGTCCTCCACCACGACGACGCGACCCCGCTCGACCTTGCCGCAGCCCTCCCGACCCCCGAGGCCGGAACCCACGTCTATGTCTGCGGCCCGCAGGGTTTCATGGATTGGATTATCAATTCGGCAGAAGCCGCCGGATTTGCCTCATCCGCGATCCACCGCGAGTATTTCTCGGCCGATGTCGACACCGGCGGCGCGAGCTTTGTGGTCTATGCCGCGCAATCCGATATCACCGTGACCGTCGGGCCGGAGGACACCATCGCGAAAGCGCTGGCGCGGGAAGGGCTCAAGATCGAAGTGAAGTGCGAAGAGGGCATCTGCGGCACCTGCGTGACCGACGTGCTCGAAGGCGAAATCGACCACCGAGATCAATTTCTCACCGAGGAGGAACGCGAGGACGGCGACCAGATCTGCGCCTGCTGTTCGCGTGCCTGTTCGGATCGGCTGGTACTGGATGTGTGAGGGCATCATGGACATGACACACCACTTCCGCGAGGGGATGAGCCGCCTTGGTGCCGCCGTCACCGTGCTCACCACCGACGGGCCTGCGGGCCGTCACGGGATGACCGCCTCCGCCGTCACCTCGGTCACCGACACGCCGCCCACGCTTCTGGTCTGCGTGAACCAGTCGAACCGCTCGCACGATATCTTCTGCGACAACGGGACGCTCTGCGTGAACGTGCTGGGCGCCGATCACCGCGACCTGTCCGCCGCCTTCGCCAAACCCGGCCAAGAGGACCGGTTCGCAGGCGCAGGCTGGACCACCGCCGCCACCGGCGCACCGGTCCTGACCGACGCACTCGCCGCCTTCGACGGGCGCATCACCAGCCGCCAGCAGGTCGGCACCCACACGGTCATGTTCGTCGAAATCGACGAAATCATGCTCCCCGACCGCCAGACCCACGGTCTGATGTGGTTCGGGCGCGACTTCCATCATCTGCGCGCTGCGGGCTGACCCCGCACCACGCCAACCAGAACGCCGAAACGGCGCACAACACCCACAAACCAAATCAGGGAATACGATGAAACACCTCCTCCAAGCCTCTGCGATCAGCCTCGTTCTGGCCGCGCCCGCGATGGCCGAAACGCTCACCGTCGCCAACTGGCTCCCGCCCAGCCACCCGCTCGTCACCGACGTGATCGTGCCGCTGACCGAGCAGATCGCCGAAGCCACCGGCGGCGACGTGACCGCCAACATCCTGCCCGCGCCCCTCGGGCCGCCGCCCGCGCATTTCGACTTCGCCGTGAACGGCGTGGCCGACATCACCTTTGGCGTGCAGGGCTATTCGCCGGGCCGCTTCAAGACCACGAACCTCGCCGAACTGCCGTTCTTGGGTGAAAGCGCCGAAGACATCTCGGTCGCCTACTGGCGCGTCTGGGATGCGATGCTGAAGGACGCGGGCGAATACGACGACGTCAAGGTTCTGGCCGTCTTCACCCACGGCCCCGGTGAGATCTTCACCAAGGAAGAGGACATGACGACCCCCGACGCGCTCGACGGCGTCAAACTGCGTGTGGGCGGCGGCATCGTACATGAAATCGCCACCACGCTGGGCGCGGTCCCGGTCGAAGGCCCTTCGTCCAAAGCCTATGAACTGCTGAGCCAAGGCGTGGCCGACGGCATCCTGTTTCCCTACGAATCCGTCGCCTTCTTCAACCTGATCCCGCAGCTCGACACCGGCACCACCGTCCCCGGAGGGCTCTACAACACCTCGTTCTACATCGTGTTGAACAAGGCCAAGTGGGACAGCCTCTCGCCCGAGACGCAGGAGGCCATCGACGGCGTGACCGGCGAGGCGCTCGCGCGCATGGCGGGCCAGATGTGGGACAAGGTCGACGCCGCCGGGATCGAGGCGATGGAGGGCAAGATCACCCTCACCGCCGCCACCGACGAGCAACTGACGGCATGGACCGAAGCCCTTCAGCCGGTCATCGACTCCAAGATCGCCGAAGTCGGCGAAACCGGCGTCGACGCGATGGCGGCCTATGAGATGCTCAAGGCCGAAATCGCCGCCGAGGCGGCCGAGTGAAACGGCGCGGCATCCTCATGGCTGGAAAACAGACGACGACCCTCGGGTCGTCGTCCCCCACCCCCGTCACGGTGCTCAAGATCACGCTCGGCGCGGTCGGTGGCATCCTGCTTCTCGCGATGATGATGCTGACCGTCTGCGACGTCATCGGACGCTATATCTTCAACGCGCCGATCATCGGCGCGACCGAACTGACCGAAGTGCTCTTGGCCGCCACCATCTTCATGGGCGTGCCGCTGGTGAGCCTCGGCAAAGATCACGTCACCGTGGACCTCGTGACCGACAAGCTTCCGGTCTGGACCAAACCCTACCGCCTGATCGTCACCGGGTTCTTCACCGCCGTGGTGCTGGGCATCGTCGCGTGGCGCATCTGGGTCTATGCCGACCAGATCGCAGGCTACGGCGGCGCCACGAACTCGCTCCGCCTGCCGGTCGCCCCCTTGGGCTGGTTCTGCGCCACCGCCGCAGGCATCGCCGCCGTGATCTCGGCCATCGTCCCGGTCTGGGACGCTTTCAACGACAAGGACGCCTGACATGGAACACTGGCCCATCGGCATCGCCGTCGTCAGCCTCCTCCTCCTGATGGGCGTGCCCATCGCGATGGCGCTCGCCGCCGTCGGCATGGTGGGCGTGGCCGCGATCATCGGCTGGACGCCGACCTTCTCGCTTCTCGGTTCGACCTTCTTCGACAATGGCCGCGACTATGGCCTGTCGGTCCTGCCGCTGTTTCTGATGATGGGCAATTTCGTGGTCCAGTCGGGCATCGCCTCGGACCTCTACAACTCCGCCTATGCGTGGCTCCGCCACCGCAAAGGGGGCCTCGCGGTCGCCACCGTCGTGGCCTGCGGCGGGTTCTCGTCGGTCTGCGGCTCGTCGATGGCGACGGCGGCGACCATGACCCGGATCTCCCTGCCCTCGATGCGCAAATACGGCTATCCCGACGACCTTTCGACCGCCTCGATCGCGGCGGGGGGCACGCTGGGCATCCTGATCCCGCCCTCGGTCATCCTCGTGTTCTACGGCATCATGACCCAGCAGGACATCGGCAAGCTCTTTCTCGCGGGCCTCATCCCCGGCCTCATCGGCATCATCGGCTACTCGGTCGCCGTGCGCATCAGCCTCGCCATGCGCAAGATCGACCTGCCGGTGGAACCGAAACTCCCGCTGATCGACCGCATCCGCGCCCTCAAAGGCACCGCAGGCGCGCTGGCGCTCTTTACCTTCGTGATGGGCGGCATCTATCTGGGCATCTTTACCCCGACCGAAAGCGCCGGTATGGGCGCGGGCGGTGCGCTTCTGTTCGTGATCCTGCAGGGCAAGTTCACCTGGGCCGGCCTTTTCGAAGTGCTCACCCAGACGATGAAGACCACCGCGATGATGTTCTTCATCCTCTTCGGCGCGCTCACCTTCACCAACTACGTGAATATGTCCGGCATGACGACCGACATTCAGGCCTTCATCGGCCAGTTCGGCACCTCGCCGCTCCTGATGATCGGGATCATTTTCCTGATCTACCTGCTGCTCGGCACCGTGTTCGAAAGCCTGTCGATGATCATGCTCACGGTCCCGGTGTTCTATCCGATCGTGGCCGCGCAGGGCATCGACCTGATCTGGTTCGGCATCTTCGTGGTGATGGTCACGGAAATCTCCTACATCACCCCGCCGGTGGGCATGAACGCCTTCGTCCTGCGCTCGGTGGTGCCGGACGTGAGGCTCGGCACGATCTTTCGCGGTCTCGGCCCCTTCGTGGTGATGGACGTGGCCCGCGTCGCGCTCCTCACCCTCGTCCCCGGCCTCGTGCTCCTGCTGACGTGAGGAGATGACCATGCGCCCCCTCTCCATCGGCATCATCGGCGCGGGCAACATCGGCACCGCAATGGCCGCGCTCATCGCCCAGTCGGGCGCGGCCGTCACCCTCGTCGCGCGGGGCGAGCGGTTGGCGCGGGTGGCCCGCGATGGCGTCACGCTCGACGATCGCGGCACCCTCATCGCCGCCCACGTGACGGCGGTCGAGGCGCTCTCCGCCCCGATGGACGCCGTGTTCCTCTGCGTCAAATCACATGACGCCGGGCGCGCGGTGGCCGCGAACGCCGCAGGCATCGGCCCGGGCACGCTGGTGATCCCGATGGTCAACGGCCTGCCGTTCTGGTTCGGCTACGACACGCCGGGCGCGCCCACCCCGCCCTTCACCGACCCCGACGGCAGCCTCTCCGCGCATCTCACGCCGTCCCAGATCGTCGGCGCGGTGCTGATGATGACCGTCACCATGACCACCTCGGGCCGCGCCGTGTCGTCGAACACCCCGACGCTCCACATGGCACCCGTCGCAGGCGGCACCGACCTCGGTGCGCTCGGCCGCCTCATCGCCTGCCTCAACGCGGGCGGCATCAAGGCCGACGTGGTCGAGGATCTGCGCGCCCGCGTCCTGACCAAGCTTTTGGCCAATCTCGCGACCAACCCGCTCTCCGCCGTCACCGGCGACACGCTCGCAGGCATCGGGCGCGACGACACGCTGCGCCCCATCGCGCTCACCCTCGCCACCGAATTCCGGGACTGGGCCGCAACGCAGGGCTACACGCTCCCCGACAACGACTGGCTCGCGGCCCTGCTCCTCGACGCAGGCGAATTCGAGACCTCGATGCTGCAAGACGCCCGCGCAGGCCGCCCGCTCGAGCTCGACACCATCTGCCGCGCGCCCCGCGCGCTGGCCGAGACCGCAGGGCTCGCCATGCCCACCCTCACGCGGCTCATGGACCTCATCGACACGGGGCCCCGGCCCCTGCCGCTCACCCGTCAGGCGCGCACCGACGCGCTCGCCACCCTCACCGCCAGCAGGAGACATGCGGCATGAACGATATGACCCACATCTACGACACGCCCAAACCGATGGCCGAGATGACCGAGGCCGAACTGCGCACCCAGCTGGCCGATTTCTATCATCTGGTGAGCTACCTCGGCTGGACCGAACTGATCTTCAACCACATCTCGGTGCGCCTGCCGGGCGAAGATCACGCCTATCTCGTGAACCCCTTCGGCCTGCATTACGACGAGGTGACGCCCGACAACCTCGTGGTGGTCGGCGTGGATGGCAAGCTGATCCGCGAAAACGGCTACCGCGCCAACCCGGCGGGCTTCGCGCTCCACGGCGCGATCCACCAGCACCGCCCCGATGTGGGCTGCGTCGCGCATACCCATACGACGCCGCTGTCGGCGATCACGATGAAGGGCTTCGACATCGACCACGACAGCTTTTACGGCGCGCAGCTTTACGGGCGCGTGGGCTACCACACCTTCGAGGGCATCACGCTTTACGACGAAGAACGCGACCGGATGCTCGACAGCCTCGGCCAGAAACACGTCCTCGTCCTCAGAAACCACGGTATCGCCGTCTGCGAGGCCGACATCCCGCTCACCTTCTTCCTGCTCTGGACCGTGCAGCGCGCCGCCGAAATCCAATGCACGGCGAACGCGATCCCCGGCCCCAACTCGATCCTGCCGATGGCGATCAAAGAGAAATGCGCCGACGATGCCCAGCGGCTGAAAGACAGCGCCAGCTTCGCCACGCTCCTGTTCGACGCGATGGTGCGCAAGATGAAACGCGACCGGCCCGAGTTCGCCTGACCGGCATGTCCCGGCCCGGCGCCCCGACGGGGGGCCGGGCCAGACCCGACGCCTCACCTCACGCGTCCGTGGCTCGCCGCGCCGCCCGGCAGCGGCTATAGAACACATGCGGCACGACCGCCCTCGCACACCGCCCGAACCCGGCGCTGTGCCCTGCATTCCCCAACGTCTTAAGCCCCGACAAGTTATGCCAATGTGCTATAACGGTTATTGCAACCAGTGGACTACGAACCATCCACCCCTGTTCTTTAGATGATGATGGCGGACGAGGCGCATGGCGCAGCGGCCGCACGAACCACGAACGGCGGACCGCGTCCGTCACACAGAATGACCCGGGACCCGGCGCAACGACGCCGCAGATCGGGAGGGAGTAGGACCGCCGCCCCACCGCCGCGCAGCGTAGGGACGGCAGATAGGGTGGAGCGCGAGGCGCCGTGAACCGGCACAGCCACTGACACGCCCATTCGACATTCCGGCCGGATTGGTGCACCGACCGGGCAAAGACCCGAGCAAGGCTTTGCGACAGCACGAAAACATTGGGAGGACACCATGAAAACCATGCATACCGCGCTCTGCGCGGGGACCCTTGTTCTGACGGCGACCGTGACGGCTCAGGCCGAGTCGCTGGTCCAGCGCTACCTCAACGGCGACCCCGAGGTCACCATGTCGACCCAGCTCGACTATGACGGGCCGACGGTGCGCATCCGTTATTCGACGCTGGCCCCCGGCGCGGGCGTGTCGGGCGAGTTCTTCGGCGCGCTCTTCGGCCGTCTCGAGGCCGACACCGGCGGCAAGATCGTGATCGACCCGTATTACTCGAGCTCGCTGGCCGACACGCAGGCGGGCGGCTTCGAATCCGTGCGCTCGGGTCTCACCGACATCGGCACCTGCTACATGCAGTTCAACCCGTCGGGCTTCGACCTCCAGTTCGGCATCCAGCTTCCGGGCGTCATCCCGCAGGCCGACGCCGGGCTTTTCGTCTACAACGAAGCCTATGCCGAGTACTTCAAAGAGAACTACGAGCTTCGCGAAGTCTACCTCGCCCATCTCGGCCTGGGCGCGCCCAACAAGATCTACTCGAAAGAGCCGCTCGCGAGCCTCGCCGACTTCCAGGGCCAGCGCGCATGGGCCAACGGCGACGTGGCCAGCCGCACGCTCGAAGCGCTGGGGATGGAGCCGACCAACGTGAACATGTCGGACTTCTACCCGGCGTTCCAGACCGGCGTGTTCGACGTGGCCCCGTTCCACGATCTCGGCGCGGTCGTCTTCCGCCTGCCCGACATCGCCGACTACCGCACCGATGTGAACCTCTGGGGCAACCCCAACGAGAACTGCATGAACATGGATTTCTGGGACGGTCTCGACCCGGCGGTTCAGACCTATCTCTACCACTGGTTCCAGGTCTGGGGCATGGCCTACACGCAGGCGCTCATGGTCGAAGGCGGTGACCGCGTGCGTGAAAACGTGCTCGCCGAACAGGGCATCAACTTCATCGAACTGTCCGACGAGGATCAGGCCGAGGTGGATGCGGTCCTGACAGGACTGGTCGACGAATGGGCCGCCGAGCGCGACGCCGACGGCGAACCGGGCAGCGAGCTCATCGCCATGATGCGCGAGCGCTACGAGATCTATAACGCCCTCTCGCCCGACGAGCGGTTCCAGAAGGTGCTGGACGCCCCCGTTCCCGGCCTTATCAACGGCTTCTAAGGCTCGATAGCCAAGTGACCGACCCGACCGGCCACATGCCGGTCGGGTCATCCGCATGGAGGCAAACTAATGCTGTGGCTGATCGAAAAGACCGCCTATGCGCTTGGCGTCATCGGAGGCATCGTCCTGCTTCTCCCGATGTGCCTTGTCGTGATCTTCGACATTTCCAGCCGGATCCTTCTGGGCAGCGGCCTGCCCTGGGCGGTCGACACCGGCTCGGTCCTGATGGTGAGCTTCGTCTTCGCCATCCTGCCGTGGTCGCTGGTGCGCGGCTCGCATATCCGTATGGACATCTTCTACATCATGGCCGGGCGCCGCTTTCGGCTCGTCTCGGACCTGATCGCGACCTTGGGTGCTGCGAGCTTTTTCGGCCTGATCGGCTGGGGCGCGATCAACACGATCCCGCGCTACCTTCGGATCGGCACGGCCAGCCCGAACGTCTCGATCCCCTACTGGCCCTTCGCCGCCCTCATCGTCTTCGTCTGCGCCCTGTCGCTCATCATCCTTGTGCTTCAGATCTTCGGACGCATGAAGAAACCGGACCAAATTCCCAATGCTTGATCCCACCCTCATCGGCTACGGCACCTTTATCGCCCTCGTCGCCCTCATCATTCTGGGCGTCCCGATCGCCTGGGCGATCTCCGGCGTGTCCTTCGGCGCCCTGTTCCTGATCTACGGCATCGGCCCGACGATCTCGCAATTCTACACCACCGCCTTCTCCAGCGCGGGCGAGTTCCTGTTCTCGGCGGTGCCGCTGTTCATCTTCGCAGGCCAGCTCATCAGCAAGGCCCGGATCGGCGAAGACCTGTTCGACACGATGCACAAATGGTTCGGGCGTCTGCCCGGCGGCCTGCTCGTCTCGACCGTGTCCGCCTCGGCGGCCTTCGGTGCCGTCACCGGCGTCAGCGCCGCCGCCGTCGGCACGATGGCCAAGGTCGCGATGCCCGAGATGATCCGCTACAAGTACGACGTGAAAATGTCGGCCGGCGCCATCGCCTGTGCCTCGACCATCGCGATCATGCTGCCCCCAAGCCTGCTTTTGATCCTCTACGGGCTGCAGACCGAAACCTCGATCAGCAAGCTCTTCATCGCCGGTATCGTGCCGGGGATCATCATGGCCATCGTGTTCTCGGCCTACAACGTGATCCGCTGTGCCCTGAAACCCGAACTCGGCCCACGCGGCCCGCGCTTTTCGTGGCGCGAACGCTTTCTTTCGCTGGGCAAGCTGTCGCCGGTCGTCATCATCTTCGGCGTGGTCATCGGCGGGCTCTACAACGGCTTCTTCACCCCCGGTGAATCCGCCGCCGTCTGCGCCTTTTCCGTGCTGCTCTATTCGATCGTGACGCGGCGGGTGAAGATGAAAGAGATCATCGACGCCGCCTATGACGCGGTCAGCCTGTCGGCGATGGTCTTTGCCATCCTGATCGCCATGACCGTGTTCTCGCGGGTGCTGATCGCCACCCGCGTGACCAGCGATCTGGTCGATCTGATCTCGTCGGCCGGGCTCAACATGTACGTCGTGTTTGCGCTCTTCATCCTGCTCCTGCTGGTGCTGGCGATGTTCCTCGACGCGCTCGGCATGCTGCTCCTCACGCTGCCGTTCATGTTCCCGGTGATGATGGGGCTGGGCTTCGACCCGATCTGGTTCGGGATCGTCATGGTGCTGATGGCCGAGGTCGGCCTGATCACACCGCCCGTGGGGATGAACATCTTCATCCTGTCAAAGTCTCTGCCATCGGTGCCGACGATCCACATGTTTCAGGGCGCATGGCCTTATGTGGCGCTCTGCATCCTGCTGGTGATCCTGTTCACCATCTTCCCGCAACTCGTGCTCTGGCTGCCGAACTCGATGTAGTCCGGCGTCAGAGCAACTTGGCGAACCGCCAATCCCCGCTCTTCACGCGCGACTTGATGAGATCGGTCATCGCGTGAATGAGCGTGTTGTTCGAGGTCGAGAACGGGCGCGAGCTGTTCACGCAGAGCTTCCACACGATGTTGAGGTCGCGGATCGGCGCGGCGGTCAGATCGGGGTCCTGATCGAGCCGCGAACTGAGTGCGCAATAGGGCATGACGGTGTACCCCATGCCCCGCTGGGCAAGGTCGATGCACAACGACAGGCTTTCGGCCTCGAACGCATGGTTGAACCGGTAGCCGCGCCGCTTGACCGCACTCGCCACATGGCTGCTGATCGAACTCGGCGGACCGGGCAGGATGATCGGCAGGTCGTGGATATCCTCGATCTCGACCGGCGTGTCGATGTCCAGCCCTGACGCGGCATTGCCGACCAGCATCAGCCCTTCCGACAGGATCGGCGTGGTGCTGAAATGCTCCGGCACCTTCTCCATCTCGACGATCAGCGCGCTGTCGAGCATCCCGTTCTCCATCCAGACCCGGATGGTGTAGTTGATGCCCTCGAAGACGCGCAGCGAGATGTCGGGCCGCTCCCGGATCACCATCTCGGCGAACGGCCCGGTGAGCAGATGCTGCATCGAGAACGGGAAAGCCACGTTGATCTGGCGCTGTGATTTCTTGCCGATCTGTTCGCGCAGCTCGTCGAACTGGCGCAGCATCTGCGGCGCGTGATCGGCCAGCACCTTGCCCGCGTCGGTCAGCTGAATCCCCTGCCGCGTGCGCACGAACAACTGCGCCCCGAGATCCCGCTCGAGCAGCGCCAGCCAGCGCGACAGCGACGGCTGCGACATGCGCAATTCGGCGGCGGCCTTGTTGATGCTGCCGTGCTCGCACGTGCGCATGAACAATTCGATCTGCCGGACTTCCATAGCACTTCCTCCCGCCGCAGGGCGCGTGGGCGAAACAGCCCATACCATACGCGAATACACGATAACGATTATAGAGGATTCGATTGACCTACCAGAGCAACTCTACATCCCTTTGAAGGCCCTGCAAAGCCGTCCAAAAGCACCAGAATACGCCAGAATACCACTTTAAAAACGATCCTACTTCTCACTTGAAAACGAGAGAAAGTATCTTCTGTCTCGGAAAAAATTTCCAAAAACTTAGAAAGGACATTTTCCACCGCCCCCGCCTACACATCTCACGAGGAAGGAAAGGTCATCCCGTGAGATTCAACTGCACCGAACCCGTCCAGACCGGAAGCCGTGTTCTGGATATCGCCCGCCGTCTCGGGCTCGAATTCGACGACTACCGCATGACCCGCGCGCCCGAGGGCGGCGCCGTCATCGCCCTGTGCCTGAGCACCCCCGACAGCGCCGAAGCCCGCGTGTTCCACGCCCGCCTGCGCGAACTCGTCGACCTTGTGCCGGAGACCGAAGATGCCTGAAGAACGCACGCCCCGCCTGCACGTCCCCGCCCCCGCGATCCGTCCCGGCGGCGCACCCGACTTTTCCCACGTCGCGATCCCGGCCGCGGGCGAGGTCGACCGCCCCGCCCCCGACACGCCCCCCGAAGAGATGCGTGACCTCGCCTTCACCATCATCCGCGTGCTCAACCGCAACGGCGAAGCGGTCGGCCCCTGGGCCCCGGACGTGTCGCCCGACATGCTGCTTCAGGGTCTGCGCGACATGATGAAACTGCGCATCTACGACGCCCGCATGATGACCGCGCAACGGCAGGGCAAAACCTCGTTCTACATGCAGCACCTTGGCGAAGAGGCGATCTCCTGCGCCTTCCAGCGCGCGCTGCGCAAAGGCGACATGAACTTCCCGACCTATCGTCAGGCGGGCCTCCTGATCGCCTCGGGCTATCCGCTCGTCAGCATGATGAACCAGGTCTATTCGAACGACGCCGACCCGGTGCGCGGCCGCCAGCTTCCGGTGTTCTACAGCTCGAAAGAACACGGCTTCTTCTCGATCTCCGGCAACCTCGCCACCCAGTATCCGCAGGCCGTCGGCTGGGCGATGGCCGCCGCGATCAAGGGCGAGACCAAGCTTGCCGCCGCGTGGATCGGCGACGGCTCCACCGCCGAGAGCGACTTTCACGGCGCGCTGGTCTTTGCCTCGACCTACAAGCCGCCCGTGATCCTGAACATCGTGAACAATCAGTGGGCGATCTCGACCTTTCAGGGCATCGCTCGCGGCGGCGCGGGCACCTTCGCGGCCCGTGGACACGGCTTCGGCATCCCGGCGCTGCGCGTCGACGGCAACGACTATCTCGCCGTCTATGCCGCCGCCCAATGGGCCACCGAACGCGCCCGCGCCGACCTTGGCCCCACGATCATCGAATTCGTCACCTACCGCACCGGCGGCCACTCCACCTCCGACGACCCCTCGGCGTACCGGCCCAAGGAAGAAGGCTCCGCCTGGCCCCTCGGCGACCCGATCCTGCGCCTCAAGGCGCATCTCATCGCCCAGGGCGTCTGGTCCGAGGACCGACACACCCAGGCCGAGGCCGAAATCAAGGCCGAGGTGGTCGCCGCCCAGAAAGAGGCCGAGGCCATCGGCACGCTCCACACCGGGCGCCGCCCCTCGCCGCGCGACATGTTCGAAGACGTCTTTGCCGAAATGCCCCCGCATCTCGTGCGCCAGCGCCATGAAGTGGGGTACTGACATGACCCGAATGACAATGATCGAAGCCATCCGCGACGCCCATGCGGTCGCGATGGAGGCCGATGACGACGTGATCGTCATGGGCGAAGACGTGGGCTTTTTCGGCGGCGTCTTTCGCTGCACCGCCGGGCTCCAGCAACGCTTCGGCGTCGACCGATGCTTCGACACACCGATCAGCGAACTGGGCATCGTCGGCACCGCCGTCGGCATGGCCGCCTACGGTCTCAAACCCGTGGTCGAGATCCAGTTCGCCGACTACATGTACCCCGGCTACGACCAGATCGTGAGCGAAGCCGCGCGCCTGCGCTACCGTTCGGCGGGCGAATTCACCTGCCCGATGGTGATCCGCATGCCCACCGGCGGCGGCATCTACGGCGCACAGACCCACAGCCAGTCGCCCGAGGCGCTGTTCACCCATGTCGCCGGGCTGAAAACCGTGGTGCCCTCGAACCCGGCGGATGCCAAGGGCCTGCTGCTGGCCGCCATCGCCGAACCGGACCCGGTGATCTTTCTCGAACCCAAACGGCTCTACAACGGCCCCTATGACGGCTACCACGACCGCCCCTCGGTCCCGTGGTCGAAACACCCGGACGGCGAGGTCGAGGACGGCCATTACATCACCCCGCTGGGCAAGGCGCGGGTGATGCGCGAGGGCGGTCAGGTCACGCTTCTCACCTATGGCACGATGGTCCACGTCGCGCTCGCCGCCGTCGAAGAGGCGGGCGTGGATGTCGAGGTCATCGACCTGCGCACGCTCCTGCCGCTCGATCTCGACGCCATCGTCGCCTCGGTGACCAAGACCGGGCGCTGCGTCGTCCTGCACGAGGCCACGCTGACCTCGGGCTTCGGGGCCGAGCTTGCGGCGCAGGTCCAGGCCGAATGCTTCTACCACCTCGAAGCGCCCGTGCTGCGCGTCGCGGGCTGGGACACGCCCTATCCACACGCGCAGGAGTGGGATTACTTCCCCGGCCCCGACCGGGTGCGCCGCGCGATCGAAACTGTGATGAAGGACTGAGACATGGCCGAAAGGACATTCAAACTCCCCGACATCGGCGAAGGCATCGCCGAGGCCGAGCTTGCCGACTGGCTGGTCAAGGTCGGCGACGTGGTGCAGGAGGACGACCTGATCTGCGAGGTCACGACCGACAAGGCCACCGTGGAAATCCCGGCCTCGGCCAGCGGTCGCGTCATATGGCTCGGCGGCGCACCCGGCGAGACGATGGCGATCGGCGGTGACCTGATCCGCATCGACGTCGAAGGTGACGTGGGCGACACGCCGGACACCGCAGCCGAACCCGCCAAAGCCGCCCCGCCCGCGCCCAAACCGGACCCGGCCCCCGAACCCGCAGCCCCTGCGCCCTCAGCGGCCCCGCGCAGAGCCCCGCGCCCTGCCGCCGCGCAAAACCCCTTGGGTGCCACCGGTGCCACGGGCCGACCGCTCGCGGCCCCGTCCGTGCGCGGTCGGGCTCGCGCGGCTGGCATCGACCTCAGGCGCGTGCGCGGCACCGGCCCGGCCGGGCGCATCCTGCATGAGGATCTCGAGGATTTCATCGCCCACGGCACCCCGCCCATGCCGGGCAACGGCCCCGGCCCCCGGCTTGCGACCAGCGAGCATCCGGTCACCGGCGTGCGCCGCGCGATCTCGGAACGCATGGCCGAGGCCAAGCGCCACATCCCGCATTTCTCGATCATCGAAGAGGTCGACGTCGAAGCGCTGGAGGAGCTGCGCACCCGCCTCAACGCCCGGTTCGGCGACACACGCGGCAAGCTCACCCTCCTGCCTTTCGTGATCCGCGCCCTGTCCGAAGCCGTGCTCGACCACCCCGAGGTCAACGCGCATTTCGATGACGAGGCGGGGGTCGTCACCCGGCACGAGGCGCTGCATGCCGGCATCGCCACCCAGACCGATCAGGGGCTCATGGTCCCGGTGATCCGTCACGCCGAAGCCGCCTCGCTCTGGGACAATGCCACCGAACTGCGCCGCCTGTCGGACGCCGCCCGCACCCGGCGGGCCGCACCCAAGGAGCTGACCGGATCGACGCTCACCATCACCTCGCTCGGGCCCCTCGGCGCCGTTGCGACGACCCCAATCATCAACCGGCCCGAAGTCGCCATCGTCGGCATCAACAAGATGTCCGTGCGCCCGGTCTGGAACGGAACCGAATTTCTGCCCCGGCGCATGATGAACCTGTCGTGCAGCTTCGATCACCGCGTGGTCGACGGCTGGGTCGCGGCCGAATTCGTGGCCAAACTGAAATCCCTGCTGGAAGTGCCTGCAATGCTGTTCATGGAGTGGCGCGATGACTGAACTGAAAACCACGCTCCTCGTCATCGGCGGCGGACCGGGCGGCTACGTCTGCGCCGCCCGCGCGGCCCGGCTGGGCGTCGACACCATGCTCGTCGAAAAGGACCGGCTCGGCGGCACCTGCCTCAACGTCGGCTGCATCCCGTCCAAGGCGCTGATCCATGCCGCCGACCTCTTTGCCACCGCGCAGCGGCAGGCAGCCACCGGCACCTGCGGTATCTCGGTCGCCGCCCCCAGCCTAGATTTCGCCGCCACCCGCCAGTGGATGGCCGAGGTCACCGGCACTCTGCGCTCCGGCGTCACCGGCATGATGGAACAGCGCGGCGTGAAAACGCTTCAGGGCCTCGCCCGTTTCGTCGATGGCAAGACCGTCGAGGTCCGGGGCGACACCGGCGTCACGACCGTGCGCGCCGAACATGTCGTCATCGCCACCGGCGCCCGGCCCACCGACCTGCCGGGCCTGCCCACCGGCGGCAAGGTGCTCGACAGCACCGGGGCGCTCGCACTCTCCGAGGTGCCCAAACGCCTCGCGGTGATCGGCGCGGGCTACATCGGTCTGGAACTCGGCACCGCCTTTGCCAAGCTCGGCGCAGAGGTCACGCTGATCGAGGCCGCCAGCACTCTCCTGCCGCAATACGACCGCCGCCTGACCCGCCCCGTGCTCAAACGACTGGGCGCGCTCGGCATCACCCTGATGACCGACACCCGCGTCACCGGCTGGGACGAGGACACCGGAACGCTCTCGCTCGACGGTGCGGACGGCAGCGACACACGCGCCTTCGACAACGTGCTCGTCACCGTCGGGCGCACCGCCAACACCGACGGTCTCGGGCTCGACGAATTGCAGTTGCGCATGGACGGGCCCTTCATCCGGGTCGACGAGGAATGCCGCACATCGATGCGCGGCGTCTATGCGATCGGCGACGTGACCCCCGGCCCCATGCTCGCCCACCGCGCCACCGCGCAGGCCGAGGTCGTGGCCGACATCGTCGCGGGCCACCCGGCCGCCTATGACAAGACCTGCATCCCGGCGGTCTGCTTCACCGACCCCGAGGTCGTAAGCGTCGGTCTCTTGCCGGACGAGGCAACGGAACCGGTCGAAACCTCGGACTTTTCGTTCCGCGCCAATGGCCGTGCCCTCACGCTCGACGACATCGAAGGGTTCGTGCGCATCGTCGCCCGGCAAAGCGATCATGTCGTGCTTGGCGTGCAGGCCACCGGCCCCGGCGTCTCGGAACTCGCCGCAGGCTTCGCGCTCGCCATCGAAGCGGGCCTCCGGGCCGAGGACGTGGCCGCCACCGTCCACCCGCACCCCTCACTCTCCGAGGCGTTTCAGGAAAGCGCCCTCGGCCTCGCCTCCTTCGCCAACCACGGCTGAGGGGGCGCGGAGCATGCGAAACCAGATTTGCCGATTTGCGCCATCTGAAGTAGAACCTTTCAGACACTAGCCAGATCGGAAAAGACATGACCACGCGCGCGCTCGACCGTCTCGACACCCGCATCCTCGCCATCCTGTCCGAGGACGGGCGCATCTCGAACGCGAACCTCGCGCAGGCGGTCGGGCTTTCGCCCAGCCCCTGCTGGCAGCGCGTGCGCCGGCTCGAACAGGACGGCATCATCGCGGGCTACCGCGCCATCGTCGACCGGGCCAAACTCGGCAGCTCGGAAATCGTGATGATCGAGGTCATCCTCGACCGCCACGACGACGAGGTGCTCGAAAACTTCGGGCGCGCGATGCAGGACATGCCCGAGGTGCTCGAAGTCATGCTGACCACCGGCGAATACGACTACCTCATCAAGGTCGCCGTGAGCGGCACCCGCGCCTATGAGGAATTCCTGCGCTCCAAACTCTACCGCGTCCCCGGAATCCGTCATTCACGATCCAGCTTCGTCCTGCGCTCGCTCAAGGAGCGTCAGTTCGACCCGACCCTCCGCGAGCCTTGAAAACAAGGCCCCGCGCCATAACGCGAAATCGCTATAGCACCTATATACCAAGTTTATTATCGCCCCATCTCCATCTCGCTAGCCTGCACCTCGGACAGGCCCGCGCCCCGGGCCTGTGACAGTTATTTCCGAACGATTGGGAGGAGCGTATGACGCAAGTTCGTGATGGGATGATGATTGATTGGGACGTGCCGATCGAAATGGACGACGGCATCGTGCTCAGGGCCGACGTCTACCGGCCCGAGACACCGGGCAAGTACCCGGTCCTGATCTCCTACGGCCCCTATGGCAAAGGCCTCGCCTTTTACGACGCACACTTCAAGGTGGTATGGGACTCGCTCACCGAGGCCTACCCCGAAGTCGCGTCGCATTCTTCGAACAAATACATGTCATGGGAACTGCCCGACCCCGAACGCTGGACCCGCGAAGGCTATATCTGCGTGCGCGTCGACAGCCGTGGCTCGGGCCGCTCGCCGGGCGAACTGGACATGTTCTCGCCGCGTCAGGCGCAGGATTTCCACGACTGCATCGAATGGGCAGGCGCGCAGGACTGGTGTACCGGCAATGTCGGGATCAGCGGCATCTCCTACTACGCCAGCAACCAGTGGCAGGTCGCCTCGCTGCAACCCAAGAGCCTCAAGGCGATGTTCGCGTTTGAGGGCGCCTCTGACGTCTACCGCGAACTGGCCCGCCACGGCGGTATTCTGACCACGTTCTGGGACAACCTCCTCGCGCAGGTCGAGAACCTGCAGCACGGCATGGGCAAACGGGGCCTGCGCAGCAAAGTGACCGGCGACCTCGTCTCCGGCCCCGACACCCTGCCGCCCGAAGAACTCGCCGCGAAATATCGCAACATCTACAAAGAGTTCATCGCCCGCGAGACCGAGGACGAATACTACACCTCGCGCAACCCGGACTGGAGCAAGGTGAACGTGCCCTTCGTCTCGGCCGCCAACATCGGCGGTCAGGCGCTCCACCTGCGCGGCAACATGGAAGCCTTCGCCAACGCCGCCTCCGAGGACAAGTACCTCGAAATCCACGGCGGCGAGCACTGGACGCATTTCTTCACCGACTACGGTTTCGACATGCAAAAGGCGTTCTTCGACTGCTACCTCAAGGGCGACACCGAGGCGTGGAAAGACCACCCGCGCGTCTATCTGCAGGTCCGCAAACCCGACGACACGCTGCTTCACCGCGGCGAAGAGGAATGGCCGCTGGCCCGGACCGAATGGACCAACTTCTACCTCGACGCGCGCAACATGCGGCTCACGACGACGCCGCCCGAGGCCGAATCCACGGTCAGCTATGCGGGCTTCGGCGACGGCGTCACCTTCCTGTCCGACCCGTTCGAGGAAACGACCGAGATCACCGGGCCGAGCAACGCGCGCCTCACCCTGTCCTCCGAAACCGAAGATGCCGACGTCTTCCTCGTCCTGCGCCTCTTCGGCCCGGACATGAAAGAGTGCAACTTCATCGGCTCGGCGGATGCCGCGACCCCGCTGACCCACGGCTGGCTGCGGGCCTCGCACCGCAAGCTCGACCCGGAAAAGTCGCTGCCGTGGCGTCCGTTCCACAGCCATGACGAGATCCAGAAGCTCACCCCCGGCGAGCGCGTCGATCTCGAGGTCGAGGTCTGGCCGACCGCGATCGAGGTGCCCAAGGGCTACCGCATCGCGCTCAGCGTTCAGGGCAAGGACTACACCTCGCCCGCGGTCAAACTGATGCCCAAGGGCGTGATGCCGCGCATCTCGAACAACGGCGTCGGGTTCCTCACGCACCAGAGCGGACAGGATCGACCGGCCCACGTGTTCGGCAAGACCGTGACCCTGCACACCGGAGCGGGCGGCGAGGACGCGCCGCACGTGATGCTTCCGGTCATTCCGTCCAAGTAACGAGTGATACCGGCAGGCTGGAAACGGCCTGCCGGCGGTGCCCTTAGGGGCTGGCAAACGACACACCGACCTGCGAACAAGGCAAGCATGAGCAAGGCCGACACTTATTTCTGCATCGACGATTTCGTCGCCGGAGCGCGCCGCTACCTGCCGCGCATGATGTTCGATTTCGCCGCGGGCGCGGTGTTCGACGAGGTGACGCTGGGGCGCAACCGCTCCGCTTTCCAACGCCATATCCTCAAGCAGCGCGTGCTGGTCGATATGTCGTCCCGCGATTACGGCGTGGACCTGTTCGGCAAACGCCGCGACCTGCCGCTCATCATCGCGCCCACCGGCCCCGCCGGTATGCTGCGCCACAGGGGCGAGGTTCTGCTGGCGCGTCAGGCCGCCGCCGCAGGCATCCCCTTCACGCTCTCCTCGGCCGCGTCCACACCGCTGGAAGAGGTCGCGCGCGACGGCGGCGGCGACTGCTGGTTCCAGCTTTACGTCTGCCCCGACCTGCCACGTTCCTACGAGGTGGTGAAACGCGCCGAAACCACGGGCTACGAGGCGCTGGTCCTGACCGTCGACAGCAATTTCGGCCATGCCCGCGAACGCGACATGAAAAACGGGCTGACGATCCCCTACGGTCTCAACCGCCGCAACGCCGTCGACCTCATGACCCATCCCGGCTGGCTGCTGACCACCGTTTTGCCCTACCTGATGCAAGGCGGCATCCCCGGCTTTCCCAACTTCGCGACCACCCGGACCGAGGACGGGCGCGAGATGTTCATGAAATTCCCGGGCTACACCTGGAGCCATGTCGAAGAGCTGCGCGCGATCTGGCCGCGCAAACTGATCCTCAAGGGCATCCTCACCCCCGAAGACGCCCGGCGCGCCGCCGACATCGGCGCCGATGCCGTCATCGTCTCGAACCACGGCGGCAACGTCTTTGACGCGGCACCCGCCACCTTGGACGCACTTCCGGCCGTGACCCAAGCGGTCGGCGACCGCATGACCGTCATCATGGACGGCGGCATCCGGCGCGGGTCCGACGTCGTGACCGCGATGGCCCTGGGTGCGGATGCGGTGATGATCGGGCGCGCCACGCTTCTGGCGCTGGCGGCCGCCGGCGAACCGGGCGTGAAACGCGCGCTCGACATCCTGCGCACCGAGATCGACCATACGCTCGCGATGATCGGCCAGCCGGTCCTGTCCGACGTGGACCGCAGCATCGTCACGCCCGCCCCCGCCTGACATAAGGGAGCCCCCCATGATACGCACCATGACCCTCGTCGGCGCTGGCAACGTGGGCCGCACGCTCGCCCGGCTCCTGTCCGACAGCGGCGTCGAGATCACCGGCGTCACCAGCCGCAGCGCCGCCTCGACCGAACGCGCGGCCGCCGCCCTCAACGCCCCCGCCATCGACGGGCTCGACACCCTGCCGCCCAGCGACCTCGTCCTCGTCACCACGCCAGACGATCTGATCGGCGACACCGCCCGGCGCCTCGCCGCCTCAGGGCGGCTGGCCGACGGCACCATCCTCCTGCATTGCAGCGGCGCCACCCCCTCCTCGGTCCTGCGCCACGACAGCGCCACGCCTTACCGGGTGGCAAGCGTCCATCCGGTCAAGACCTTCACCGACCCGGAACGGGACGCGGCGAGTTTTGCGGGAACCTATTGCGGGGTCGAAGGCGACAGCGACGCGCTCGACGCGCTTGTGCCCCTGTTCGAGCGGATCGGCGCGGTCTGCTTCACCATCCGCGAAGAGCACAAGCTGCTCTATCACACCGCCAGTGTCTTCGCGAGCGCCTACCTCTTCGGGATCATCAAGACCGCCTATGACCTCTACGAGGTCGCGGGCGTCGACCGCGCGGTCGCGGCAAAGATCCTCGACCCGATCATGCACGCGACCGTCACCAACGCGCTGACACACGGCCCCGAAAAGACCGTCACCGGCCCGGTGTCGCGCGGCGACGTGGGCGTGGTCGAACGCCAGATCGCAGCGTTAGAGGCGACCTTCCCCGACCGCGCCGCGCTTTACAAGCTTCTGGGGCGCGAAGCGGTGGATCTGGCGCAGGCCAAAGGGGTCGCCTCCGACGACAGCCTCGACCGCCTGCGCACACTCCTCACCCTCTGAGCCGCCCAACAGCGCCCGGCACAAAAGAAAACCGCGACCCTCGGGCCGCGGTTTTTTCGGTCGCCTCAGTCGAGGAACCCTTCGGGCGGCGGGCTGCCCCACATGTTCGCCGCCATCTGGATGTCGTCCCAGGTCTTGCCCTTTTGCGGGAACGCCTGATGGGTCCGACGCGGCTCGTACTCGCCCAACGCTTCGTTCACCCGGTCGAGCTCGCAGAACAGCTCGATGATCTGGCCGTCCGCATTGCGGTGATAGGTCGAGATGTTGTGCCCGATCCCGTGACGCACCGGCCCCCAGACCAGCGGAATGCGGTCCTGCGCAAGCCAGTCGCAGGCATCGCGGATATGGGTCCAGTCGCGCAGTTCGAACGCGATGTGGTGCATCTTCGACTTGGCCCCATCGACGAGGTTGATGGTGTGGTGATCCGGCCCACAGCGCAGGAAGGCAAAGAAATCGCCCATCCAGTCGCTCACGGTGAACCCCAGCACGTCGCAATAGAACTTCACCGTCGCCTGCGTATCGGTGCAGTTGAACGCGACATGGCCCAGTTTGTTGGGCGAAATCCCCGTGGGCTGGAACCCGACGTTGCCGCGCTCGGCCTCGACGAACACCTCCATCTTGGTGCCGTTGTTGTCGCTGAAGATCACCGCGTCCTTGACGTTGGGCTGCGCGTCGCTGCGCCGCTCGGTGGTGATCCCGTGCGCCTGAATTTCCTTCTCATAGGCCCCCAGATCGGTGCCCGGCGGAAGCTGGAACCCCAGCGCGTCGCACTTGGCCTCACCGCCCTTGCGCAGCGCCACCGTGTGGTGGTCACCGCCTGCGGACAGATAGGCCGCCTCGCTGTCACGATCGACGAGCGTCAGGCCCATGATCTTGGTGTAGTGTTCGACCTGCGCATCCAGATCGGGCGTCTCGAACGCCGAGTAGACGATGCGATTGACCTTTGTCATATCCCTGTTCCTTTTCTCTTAAGAAAACGTGTTTTCAAGTGTGCCGAGACCCTCGACCGTCACCGCGACCTTGTCGCCCGGCGCCAGAAAGACCTGCGGGTCCTGACCGTAGCCGACGCCTGCGGGGGTGCCGGTCGCGATGATGTCGCCCGGCTCCAGCGTCATGATCCCCGCGAGATGCCGCAGGATCGGCGCGATGCCGAAGATCATGAGCTTGGTGTTGGATTTCTGCCGGACCGTGCCATTCACCGTCAGTTCGATGTCCAGATTGTCGGGGTCTTCGACAAAGCGCGCCGGCGTGATCCAAGGGCCAGTCGGCTGGAACCGGTCCCAGGCCTTCTGCATCACCCAGTCGATCCCCACGAAGGGCCGGTTCGCGATCCAGTCGCGCGCCGAGACGTCGTTGACGACCGTATAGCCCGCCACGACCTCCATCGGGTCGCGGGTGTCACCGGGACCGTAGGTATCGCCGATCACGATGCCCAGTTCGGCCTCCCAGTCGTTCTGCTTTGCCCCCGACGGCAGCGGCACCGTCTCGCCATGCGCAGCCAGACAGGTCTGCGGCCGCAGAAAGGCATAGGGAAAGTCCGGCAGGCTCGTGACCTTCATCTCTTCGACGTGGTCATGGTAATTCGTGCCGATGCAGATGACTTTGCGCGGGTTCGCGAGCGGCGTGAGGAAGGTGACCGCCTCGGCCGCAACCGGCGTCGCATCCGGCGACACGGCGCAGGCCCCGATGGCCTCGTCCATCGCCCGCCAATCGGCGAACACCGCCTCCAGCGTCGCGGGCGCGCTGCCTTTCATCAGGTCGGACAGGCGGTAAATCTCGCCCCCCACCAGCGCGAGCGGCACATCGGCACCGTCGATACGGCCCATGCCAAGCTTATAGTCACTCATGTTCAGTTCTTCCCTTTGGACTGCGGCAGCGGAAGCCCGGCGGCCTCGGCGAATGCGGTATAGACGGCGGCGACATCGACTTCGCCGAAGCCGTTCTCGATCGCGGTTTCGTAAAACGGCCGGACGTTGGACAGGATCGGCATCGGCGCACCGACCTCGGCCCCGGTCTTGGCGATCATGTTGATGTCCTTGACCAAAAGCGCAGTGGTCGCGAGCACGTTGTCCCAATCGCCCTGCGCCATACGCGCGGCCCGGACCGTGAACTGGATCGACCCGCCCGCGCCCTCGCGCAGCGCCTCAATCAGCTTGCCCTGATCCAGACCCATGAGCGCGCCATAGGCCAGCGTTTCGGCGGTCGAGGCGATGTTGGCCGCGACCAGCATATTGGCGCAAAGCTTGGTCTTCATCGCCGCGCCGAAATGACCCATGAAAAAGTGCTTCTGTGTCAACGCGTCGAACACCGGGCGCAGCGTCTCATAGGCCGCTTCTTCGCCGCTCAGCATGTAAACGGCGGTGCGCGCCACCACCATCGGGGGCAAGCCGCTGATCGCACCGTCGAGCATGGTGCCGCCCTGCGCCTCGACCACCTGCCGCTGCGTTTCCTTCACGTCGGGCGACAGGGTCGAGAGTTCCGCAAAGATCTTGCCGCTCAGTGACCCGCTCGCGATCCCGTCCGGCCCGCTCACGATTTGCTCCAGCGCCGCATCGGTCGGGATGCAGCACAGGATCATGTCCGCAGCCTCCGCGACCGCGCGGGGCGAGGCCATCGCCTTGCCCCCCAGCGCCTCGAAATCCGAGGCATCGCCGCGCCGATAACCCAGCACCTCGTATCCCGCATCGATAAGGATCTTGGACATGGGCATCCCCATATTCCCAAGTCCGATGAGTCCGACTGACGTCACGGCGTATCCCTCCCTTTGTCCTCCCGGCCCCGCCCGCCACCCTGCGGTGCGGGCCTCTCCGGCCTTGGCGCGGCCAGAATGTGCCGTCGCCAAATATTTCCAAATATTGTCCTCTGTTCCAAAATCCTCGACTTAATCCAAAACGTCAAGCATGTTCCCCCCACCCGGATCGTTTCGGCGAAGCGCCATGCGCGCAACGCCCGCGTGCCCGGCAAGACTGGCAAGGAGACCGACATGACACCCCCCCGCACCCCCTCTGCGCGGACCGAAATCCGCACCATCGTTTTCCCCGGCGGCTTCAACTGGCCGCTGTTTGTCGCGCAAAAACAGGGGTTCTTCGCGGACGAGGGCCTCACCGTCTCGATCGTACCGACCACGGACTCCAAACAGCAGATGGTCGGCCTGATCGACGGGGAATACGATCTGGCTATGACGGCCATAGACAACGTGTATGCCTATAACGCCGGTCAAGGTGCTGCGCCGACGCGCGAGACGCCCGATCTGGTCGCCGTGATGGGGGCAGATTCGGGCTTTCTCCACCTCGTGGGCGTGCCCGGCACCGTCAGCGTGGCGGCGCTCAACGGCCACAAGGTCGGCGTCGATGCGCTGACCACCGGCTACGCCTTCGTGCTCCTGCGGATGCTGGAGCTTGCGGGCATCGGGCGCGACGACGTGACCTTCGTGGAATCCGGTGGCGTGATGTCGCGGTTCGCGGCCCTGATGGAACAGAACTTCGACGCCACCCTCCTCGTCTCGCCCTTCGACGCCGCCGCGGCAGGTCAGGGCTTCGTCCATCTGGGCAGCGGTCTGGACACCCTCGGCAGCTATCAGGGCGTCGTCGCCGCCGTCCGGCGCGACTGGGCCAAAGCGCATCCCGACGCCACGACCGGCTACATCCGCGCCTGGCGCCGCGCGCTTGACTGGCTGGGCGATCCGGCGAACCGTGACGCCGCCATCGCGCTCCTCCTCGACGAGGTTCCGCAGATGGAGCCCCGCGTGGCCCGGATCTCCTACGACATCCTGCTCGACCCCGAGACCGGCTTCTACCGCGACGGCGCCCTCAACATGGACGGCGCGCGCATGGCGCTCGACCTGCGCCGGGCCTATGGCGCGGGCGGTTCCGATCTTGGCACGGTCGAGGATCATGTGGACACGCGGTTCCACGCGGCCAGCGGCGGGGCCTGACCCCGCCGCCCGCCTCACAGCGCCATCAGGGCGATCGACGGCACCAGCGCGACGATCGCCAGCACCGTCACCATCGTCAGAAAGAACGGGAACGATCCGATAAAGATATCGCGGATCGTCACGTCCTCGCGGTTCAGCGTCGCCTTCACCACGAAACACGACAGCCCCAGCGGCGGGGTCAGCAACCCGATCTCCACCGCGATCACCGACAGCACCCCGAACCACATCAGGTTCAGCCCGAACTGGTTCGCGAACACCAGCGCAAAAGGCACCACGATCAGCAGGATCGACATCGAATCCAGAAAGGTCCCGAGCACGATCAGCAAAAGCAGGTACAGAAAGACGAACCCGGCGACCCCGATCCCGCTGCTCGTCATCCAGTCGTTCAGCGTCATCGGCAGCCCGGTGAGCGTCAGCATCTGCGAATAGATCTGCGCGGCCATCAGCAGAAAGATGATCGACGCGGTGACACGCCCCGTCTCCAGCACGACCTCCCAGATTTTCTTGAGCGTCAGCTCCCGGCGCACCAGCCCGATGACGATCGCGGCAAGCGCCCCTACGGCCCCGGCTTCGGTCGGGGTGAAGAACCCGCCGTAAATCCCGCCCAGCACGACGAAAACCAGCGTTCCGACCGGGATGAGCGGCTTGATCGCCAGCCAGACGCCCGAGGCGAAGGACCCCGGCGCGCGCACCGGCGCTTCCGAAGCGGGCGCGTCCTTGGCATGCACGAAATTCGGGGCAAAGACCGACAACAGAAAGATCGTGACGCAGAACGCCACCGCCATCAGCGCCCCCGGCACCAGTGCCGCGATGAACAGCCCGCCGATCGACACGTTCGCGATCACGCCGAAAATGATGAACAACAGGCTCGGCGGAATGAGCATCCCGAGGATCGAGCTTCCCGCCACGACCCCGACCGAGAACCGGGTGGTGTAGCCAAGCCGCTCCAGCTCCGGCACCGCGATCTTGGTAAAGACCGACGCTGAGGCGATCGAGGTCCCGGTGCAGGCCGCAAAGACGGCATTGGCGATGACCGTGGACATGCCCAGCCCTCCGCGCACCCGTTTCATCAGGTTGCCCGAAGCGTCGAACAGATCGCGCCCCAGACTGGTGACCGACACGACCAGCCCCATCAGGACGAACAGCGGGATCACCCCGAACAGGTAGCTCGAGATCGACGACACGGACGACGCCGCGAGCATCCGCCCCGCCGGTTCGATGCCGATCACCATGCTCACGCCAAACAGCGACAGCAGCATCAGGGCAACGGCGATATGCATGCCGGATTGCACGAGCACGAGGCAGCCGATGATGCAGCCCAGCCCGATCCAGGTTTCGAGTATCATTGTGGTCAGGTTTCCCGGATTTCGGCCTCGCCCCTCAGGGCCTTGGCCGCCGCGGTCACGCTCTGGACCACGAATTGCAAAAAGGTCATCGCGGCCCCGAGGACGACGAGGGACAGCACAGGCCATGTCGGCAAGGTAAAGACGCCGGGCGTGCCCACGTAATACGACCCCTCATAGGCCGTGGTGAGCAGCGGGATCGCGTACCAGAAGATGAACCCCATAAGCACCGCGCCGGTCAGGTTGTAGACCGCCTCCAGCCCCTCGGCGATGCGCGGGCGTTTCGCCATCATCCGCACGAGGAACATGTCAGAGCGGATGTGGCGTCCCGAGCGCAGGGTTTCCGCAAGTTGCAGAAACACGATCCCCGCGATCGACACGCCCACCGCCTCTTTCACGCCGACGATCGGGCGACCGATGACGTTCAGGCTGAAGACGTCCAGATTGATCATGACCAGCAAGAGCAGGATCCAGACCGTCGCAACCAGGTTCAGCGCCATGGTGACGAAATGGAGCCAGCGCACGGGCCGGTGAAGGAAACGGGCTGGCTCCATCGGATCACTCTTTGTCCCAGTCGCGCTCACAGGTGACACCTGCTGCGCGCAACGCGTTCATGTAGCCTTCGAGCACTTCGGTGCCGGGCAGACCCGCCGCCTCCTGTGCCGCCGCCCATTCGAGAGCGAGGTTGTCCATCTCGCTGGCCCAGGCGGTGCGCGCCTCGGCCGGATAGGCGATGCGCTCGGTGCCCTCCATCGCGCCCACGATCTCGAACGCCTTCTCGCCCGCGGTCTCATAGGCATGGTCGGCATATTCGCCGTATTCCGCAGCCACCTCGAGGATGACGTCCTGCACCTCCTGCGGCAGCTTGGCGAGCGCGTCCTTGTTCATCGTCAGAACCGCGGCATACATCGCGCCATAGTTCACTTCGGTCACATAGGGCGCGACTTCGGCATAGTTCATGCCGGGCATGGTCGAGGGCATGATGATAAAGGCGTCGTACACCCCGCTCTGGGTCGAGTTGTAATACTCCATCATGTTGCTCTGCACCGGCACCACGTCCACGCCGCGCATCCAGGCCGTCGCCGCCCCGGCGGTGCCGATCTTCATGCCACGCATGTCCTCGAAGCTGCGCACCGGCTTGCTGCTGATAAGCTCGTAGGAATCCACGCCCGTCCCTGCGAGCCGGATCTGATTGAACTTGTCGTACTGCCCGGCCATCGCCGGAATGTCCTCGTACAGCGTGCTCATCGCAGCCGTCACGGCGGCCACGTCCGTCGTGCAGAACGGCGTGACAAAGCTCACCTGCTCCAGCGGCAGCTTGTCCGGGTGGAAGATCGACGGCACATAGCCGATGTCGGCGATCCCGTCGGCCACACCCTGAAGCACGCTCCCCGCCTTCAGAAGCGACCCGGCATAGGCCTCCTGAAACCGGATCTCATGCCCGGTGCCCGAGGCTTCGAGCCGCTTGTTCACTTCGGGGATGAAGAAATCCTGAACCGCAGCCAGCGACGGCAGCGCCTGCGGCGCTTGCCCGGCGGCGACGGTCAGACGGAACGTGTCCGCCAGCGCTGGTGTCAGCGCCGTGCCTGCGAGCAACGCGCCCGCGCCGATAAGGTGAGTGATACGCATGTTTTTCCTCCCATTGCGACCCATCCCGACCGGGGCTGCTCCCCGCCACCCGTGGGTCATTTCCAAGCGTTGGTCTGTGCGTCGTGCCGTCTCTCGAAGAGGACGATCTTCTGCCGCACAGTACGAGCCGGTCCAAATTGGAGCAAGATATTTTGGAAATTTTGTAGAATATTCCATTCTTGACTCCATCTTGGGCTGGCATTGCAATGCTGGAAAACCCCTGCGCGCGACGGTCAGGCCTGTGCACTTGAGCCAATAAACATTGGCCGATGCGCGCCCCGGACGCCGCGTCAACGAAACGCACACCCCGCGCCGGACGGTCCCGGTTTGACAGCTCACGGACGATGTAGCACTGTAGTTTGGAAAAGATGTTAGATTTTCCAAAAATGGAAATCGGGAGGGGACAATGACCGACGAAACCGTCCGCACGGCGAATCTCGCGGGGGCCCATGTCTGACGCCCGGATCGCGCAATCCGCACTCACCCTGACCGTGAACGGCGCGCCCGTCACCGTCGATGTGCCCGAAGACGCGACCCTGCTCGAGGTTCTGCGCGACCGCCTGAACCTCACCGGCACCCGCTTTGGCTGCGGGCAGGAACAATGCGGCGCCTGCACCGTGCTCGTCGACGGGGCCCCGGTCTTTGCCTGCACCCGCCCGGCGTCCTCGCTCACCGGTGCCACGATCGAAACCATCGAAGGCGCGGCCGACGACCCGGTGGTCACGGCGCTCATCGACCATCAGGCCGCCCAATGCGCCTTCTGCCTACCCGGCATCGCCATGTCCGCCCGCGCGCTCCTGCGCCGCACCCCCGCGCCCGACCGCGCAGCGGTGATCGAAGCCCTCGACCCGCATCTGTGCCGCTGCGGCGCGCATAGCCGGATCGTCGAGGCCATCCTCTCGGTGGCCCGCCCATGATTTCGCCCTCTCTCCTGTCCGCGCCCCGTGTCGGCGACTGGATCGACCTCACCACCCCCGGCCTCGTCCTTGTCCGCACCGGCAAGGTGGAACTCGGCCAAGGCGTCCTCACCGCCGTGGCGCAGGTCGCCTCTGACACCCTCGGGCTTTCCCCCGACCTCATCCGCGTGATCTCGGGCATCACCGGCGCCACCCCGAACGAGGGCTATACCGCCGGCAGCCTCTCGGTCCCGCATTCCGTCACGGCGGTCGAGGCCGCCTGCGCCACCTGCCTGACCTCCTTCACCGGCCATGTCGCCCGGACACGCGGGATGGCTGCCGACCGGATCACCGTCACCGAGGGCGCGTTCTACGAGGACGACACGCCGACCGGCGACACGCTCTGGACCCTCGCCGCCGAGCTCGGCCTCGACACCGAGATCGACAACAGCGCCCCGCCCCGGCGGGCGAATACCACGCCGCCCGCCCTGCCCCGCATCGACCTTGCCGAGAAGATCCGGGGCGGCGGGATGATCCACGACCTGCGCACCGACGACATGCTCCACGCCCGCGTCCTTCGCCCGCCCCGGCTGGGCGCGACACCGGACACCGCAGCGCTCTCGCCCGAGGATCGCGCAGCGCTCGTCATCGACGGCGGCTTCGTCGCGCTGGTCGATGACGATCCCCTCAGCCTCACACGCCGCGCCGACCGGCTGGCCGCGCGCCTACGCTGGACCGGCGGCATCGCTCTGACCCCCGACACCCTGCGCCCCGCCGCGCTGCGCGACCTGCCCGGCACGCCGACCGAACTGGGCGACGCCCCCGCCGCGCCCGATGCCGAGGGCGTCATCACCGAGCGGTACGAACGCCCCTACCTCATGCACGGCTCCATCGGCTGCGTGACCGCCCTGGCGCATTGGTCGCCCGAGGGCACGCTCGACGTCACCAGCCAGACCCAGGGCCCCTACCAGCTGCGCGACGCTCTCGCCACGATGCTGTCGATCCCGGCCGAGGCCATCACCCTGCGTCACGCCCCCGGCGCGGGCTGCTACGGGCACAACGGGGCCGATGACGTGGCCGCCGACGCGGCCCTCGTCGCCCGTCACCATCCGGGCCGCACGATCCGCGTCATGTGGACCCGGGCCGAGGAATTCGCCCACGCCCCAGTCTCCTCCGCCAGCGCCATCGACGTGCGCGCCAAGCTGGGCCCGGACGGCAGACCCGAATGGCTCCGTCTCGACATCACCAGCGGCACCCACGCTCGCCGCCCCGGCACCGCGCCCTCGGGCACGCTTCTGGCCGAACTCAGCCGTGACGGCACCCAGACGCTCACACCGCCGATGGAACTGCCCGAAATGCATGGGCTGGGCGCATTGCGCAACGCGATCTCACCTTACGACATTCCCGGCCAGTCGGCGGGGCTGACCCTCGTGGATATGCCCGGCCTCAGAACCTCGGCCCTGCGCGGTCTCGGCACCCACGCCAACGTCTTCGCGCTGGAAAGCTTCATCGACCAACTGGCCCGCGCGGCCGAGGCCGATCCGCTCGCCTACCGCCTGTCGCTCCTGTCCGACCCCCGCGCCCGCGCCGTCCTCGAACGGGTCGCCGTGCGCTCCGGCTGGGCCGACCGGCCCGCAGGCGGCGACGGCACCGGCTGGGGCATCGCCTACAGCCGCTACAAGAACCGCGCCGCCTATGTCGCGATGGTCGCTCAGGTCAGTTTCGACCACAGCGTGCGCGTCGAAAACCTCTGGTGCGTCGCCGACGCGGGCCGCGTGGTGAACATGGACGGCCTGCGCAACCAGATCGAGGGCGGCATCGTCCAATCGGCAAGCTGGGCCCTGATCGAAGAGGTCCGCCTGACCGAAGACGACACCCTGCCCGACAGTTGGGAGGCCTACCCGATCCTGCGCTTCTCCGACCTGCCCGAGATCGACCTCGACGTGATCGCCTCGCCGGACCCGATCCCCTTGGGCGCGGGCGAAGTCGCCGTCGGCCCCACCACCGCCGCCATCGCCAATGCCGTGACCGATGCCATCGGCACCCCGATCCGCAGCCTTCCCCTGTCGCGTGATAAGGTGATAAGCGCTCTTCTGGAGAATTGAAGTGAGACGATTGATCCCTCGCCGTCCGGGCGAAACATGTAATATGAGGGCACCGCACAGGCGATGGCCCGTGACTGAACTGAGGAACGCCGCATGACCAATGTCTCCGGGCAACTCGACGCCGGGGGCCTGCCGCCGCCCAAGACGATTGCCGAAGCCGTCTATCGCCGGTTGCGGTCCGATATCATCTGGGGCGTTCTCGCGCCCGGCGCACCGCTACGCTCCGATACGCTGCGCAAATCCTACGACGCGGGCATCAGCCCCTTGCGTGAGGCGCTCTCGCGTCTGGCCAGCGAACGGCTCGTGATTTCGTCGGGCCAGCGCGGCTTTCGCGTCGCGCCGATTGGCCGTGCGGATGTGATCGACATCATGGAAACCCGCCTCGTCATCGAAGGCGCGGCGCTCACCACTTCGATCGAGACCGGCGACGTGGCGTGGGAAACCCGGATCGTCGCCTCCTACCACACCCTGTCGCGCGTGCCCTTCCCCAAGTCTCAAGGCCCCGAGGCCGAGGTCTGGACCGCACATCACAAGGCGTTCCACATGGCGCTTCTGTCGGCCAGCCAGTCCGAATGGCAGAACTACCTCGCGGATCTGCTGTTCGATCAGGCCGAGCGGTTCCGCATCCTGCGCGCCGTCAAGATCGCCGAAGAGCCGAACCCGCGCGACCCGGCGAAAGAGCATCAGAAGATCCTCGAATCCGTGCTCGACCGCGACGTGAAAGCCTCGCTCGAAGCCCTGCGCGCGCATTACAACGTCACCAAGGACATGGCGCTCGAAGCTCTCTCGGACGCCTGAGATCGCCCTGTCAAGCCCGGCACATCGCATCCGGGGCCCCCGAGGCCGCGCGGCGCGCAACTGCGCTTGACCTCAAAAATTTCCAAGTTACGATTGTTTTTAGAAATTACTAGCAGACACCGGGCGCACCGCCCGGCGGGAGGAGCGCTTGATGAGTGACATGGGACCTTTGGCGACGTTTTTCGGCGGCCTCGACGAGGGGCTGACGACGGCCGAGGGGCGCCGCGCCCTGCTCGACCGTCTGAGCGATGATTTCCAGTGGGAAATCAGCTTGCCCCACGGCACCAAGGACGGCGACAAATCCGCCTTTGCCGGGTTTCTCGAGGCCCGCGCCTCCGACAGCGGCAAGGCTGCGACCGGCCACAAGGTGATGATGAGCACCCGTGACGGCGACCGCGAGGTTCTGCTGGGCCATCTGGAATCCCCCGATGCGCCGCCCAGCCCCTTTGTGGCAGCGGCCACCATCGACGGCACCGGGCTCATCTCGCGCCTGATGCAACGCCGCTCGCTCATCGACATCTGACCACGCCAGCCGGGAACACGACGATGAGCGACGACACCGAAACGGTCGAAACCCTCATGGCCCGGATGATGGCCAAGTCCTTCTACCTGATCGAAAACCGGCTCACCGCCGATCCGTCCGAGATCGGGCCGGTGCTCAAGGATCACCTGCTCTACATGATCGACCTCGAAAAGACCGGGCAGCTTTTCCTGTCCGGCCCGCTTTTCGACCGCGACGACAAGATGACCTTCGACGGGATGACGATCATCCGCGCCGGATCGTTCGACGAAGCCGAAGCGATCGCGGCCCGCGACCCCTTTGTGGTCGCCGGTCTGCGCAAACCCGTGGTGCATCGCTGGGTGGTGAACGAGGGGCGCCTGTCGGTCTCGGTCGACCTGTCGGACCGCTCCGCCACCCTCGATTGACCTGCGAACACCACGTTAACACATTGATAACGCTTAAAAAACCTTTACCGCGGTAAAGGTTCTCAGCCACCCTTGGCTCACGCCAGCTTGTTGAACACCCGCTCCAGAAGCATGTTCAGCACAAGCTGCTCTTCGCGCGACATACCGTCGAAGGCCCGGGTGAACACCTCGTCGGCCACCGCGCGCGCCTTGCGCCTCAGCTCATGCCCATGCGCGGTCAGCATCACCTCGGTCACCCGCGCATCGCTCTCGCGCGGCCCGGTCTCGATCAGCCCCTGCGCCTGCATGCGCTGCACGATCTTGGTGGCGGTGTTGGGTTTCAGGATGCAATGCGCCGAGATTTCCGAAATCGACAGCCGCTGATCTTCGTACAGCGACATCATCACCCGCCAATAGGTCGGGTCGATCCCCAGCCCCTTCAGCCGCCCTTCCATGACCTGAATGTAGCGGCTGGAAGTCTGCGTGATCCAATAGAATGGCCAGTTGGATTTGTGGAAATCGGCTTCCGCCGGATCGACGTCGGTATTCACTGAACATTCACCTAATTGCGTCCCGCCGGACCCGCCGACTCGCGCGGAATAAAACGTGTTTTCCCACGGGCGGCAAGGAAACTAGGTGATCTGCGGGAATATTTTACGCGCGGGCGCGAAAGCGAAAGGGGCGGCGCGCGCCGCCCCGTCCGTGGTCTCAGTTACCGCCCCAGGCTCCGGGGTAGTTGGCCATGTCCTCGCAGCCGCACATGGCATAGTGCAGCGGCGGCATCGCCGGGTTCACGTAGCTGTCGAGGTTGTCCTGCGTGATCGCCGGTTGCGGCAGCACCCATTCGGGGCCGGGCAGCGCCTCGCCTTCGATCACACGGGCCGCCGCGATCACCGCAGTGCGCCACTGGAACGTCGGATAGGTCGGCGCGATGGCGGTCAGGCCCTCGTCCTGCCACTTGCGCAGAAAGTCCTGCTGATCCTCGCCCACGAACACCGGAATGTCGTAGCCCGAGTCCTCGAAGGCCTCGATGGCGGCCACAGCGGTGGCGCCCGCGTCCATCCACACGGCGTCGATGTCGCCGCGCATCAGGTAGTCTTCCACGATCGACTTGGTCTTGGCGTTGTCCCCATCGGTGAACTCGGCCCCGACGATGTTGAGCCCGGCCTCATCCAGAATGCGGCGACCGGCGGAATAGCGGGTCTCCAGCACGTCCACACCCGGCAGGATGCGCAGCATCAGGACGTTGCCGCCCTCGTCCACGTTGTCCGCGATGAACTCGGCACCTTGGATGCCGAAGCCATAGCCGCCGACCGGATGCACGAAGGTGACGGGGCACGAGGTGTTCACGCCGCGGTCGAACACGATGACCGGCATCGCTTCACAGGCGCGTTCCACCGCCGGGGTCAGCGCCGCCGTGGTGTTGGGCGACACGATCATCACGTCGCAGTCACCGCCCGCCAGCAGGTCGTCGATATCCGCGATCTGCTTGTCGTCCGAGCCTTCGGCATCGACATGGATGAACTCGGCGATCGAGGCGTGGTTCGCCACTTCTTCGGTCATGTTGGTATAGCCCACGACCCGCCACGGGTTGTTCACCCCCGCGTTCGAGAAGCAGACCGTCGCCGGACCTTCGATCCCAAGATCGGCGGTCTCGACCATCTCGTCGTTCAGGTACTGGAGCCACGGCTCCCCCTCGGGGCCCATCGGGGTCGCCGCGAGCTGCTCCTGCTGCTTCGCGAACTCCTCCGGGTCGTCGAAATTCTGGGCGTGAAGGGGTGCGAGGCTGAGGGCCAGCGCTCCCGTCGCCATCAGGATATGTTTCATCTCTCTCTCCCTATCGAATGGGGGCCGTCAAATGGACGCGCCCTCAGGTTCCCGTCTGCTTCCTTCGGTGCATGGCGAGCGCGACAGCCGCGATCAGAATAAGGCCCTGCACCACCTGCCGGACGGGTTGCGGCAGGCCGAGGAAGTTCAAAAGCGTGAAGATCGCCGTCAGAGCGAGCGCACCGCCCACGGCCGCCGGGACCGAGCCCCGACCACCCAAAAGCTGCGCCCCGCCCAGAACGGCGGCGGTAATGGCTTGAAGTTCGTATCCCGTGCCAACGTCGGTCGAGACACCCGCAAAGCCCCCCAAAAGGATGCCCGCGAGCGCCCCGGACAGGCCCGAGATCATAAAGGCGGTGATACGCACCCGGTTGACCGCGACCCCGGCCAGCCGCGCGGCAATCGGGTTGTCGCCGATGGCATGGACGTGACGGCCCAGATTGGTCCGGTGCATGAGCCACGCGAGCAGCCCCACGACGACGATCAGCACGATGACCGACACGGGAATGAACCGCACCAGCGGCACGTCACGGATCAGCTCGCGCCCGAAAAAGCGGAACGTGTCCGGCAGATAGCCGCGCGGCGCCCCGCCCGACCACAGGAACGCCAGACCGTTGAGCGTGATCATCATGCCCAGCGTGGCGATCAGCGACGGCACGCGCAGGACACAGACGACCAGCCCATTCACCAGCCCGACGCCGAGCCCGATCCCGAGCATCACCGGGATCACCCAATAGGTCGCCGTGGGGTCGTTGTTCGTCAGCATCGACGAGCCGACCACCACCAGCGTGATGAGCGAGCCGACCGACAGATCGAAGCCGCCCGAGGTGATGACATAGACCTGCCCGGCGGCAAGGATCGCGAGCGGCGCGGCCCGCTTGAGGAAGTTCATATAGCCCGTCGGCTCTACGAAGCCGGGGTTCATGAAGATGATCGCGACGATCAGCGCGGCCAGCAGAAACCACACCGGGTTGATCTGCGGCAGACGGCGCTTGTCGCGCGGGGCATCGGTACGATCCGTCATGCCACGATCCTTTTCGACCGGATCGCATAGAACGCGACAGCGGCCACGATGATGATGCCGCGCAGCACCTGCTTGGCGAAGCTGTCGACGCCCGCGATGTTGAACACGCTGTCGATGAGCGAAAAGATCAGCATCCCCGCCATCGTCCCCCAGATCCCGCCGCGCCCACCGGCCAGCACCGTACCGCCGATCACCACGACCGCGATGCTTTCGAGGTCATAGACCCCGTCCGACCCGATCCACGGCGCGCCGGAGCGCAGGCGGCTGGCGAGGTAGAGCCCCGCGATGGCCGCGCAGACCGAGCAGATCACATGGGACAGGACGACGATCCGCCCCGTCTTGATGCCTGCAAAGCGCGCCGCCTCGTCATTGCCGCCGACCGCGTACATATCCGATCCGAACTTGGTGTATTTCAGCACCGCCCAGCCGATCACGGCCATCGCGGTCAGGAACAATAGCGCCACCGGGAACGGCCCGACCTCGCCATAGGCGAAGATCTGGAACTCCACCGGCACCTCGCCTGCGAAGTTCGACACAAAGGCCGACAGCGCCCCTTGGATGATAAGGCTCATGCCGAGCGTGGCGATCAGCGGGTTCACCTTGAGCCCGCTCACGACCACTCCGTTGGTCAGCCCCACGACCCCGCCCAGCACGAGGGCGGCCAGCACCGCAGGCACGATCATCGCGGGCGAGCCATCCATCACGACGGACGCCAACACGGCGGTGGCCGAAATCAGGCTCGCGACGCTGAGGTCGATGCTTGCCACGAGGATCACGAAGGTCTGGCCGATGGCGGTGATGCCAAGCGCAATGGACCGGCTCAGGATCGCGATCAGGTTCTCGAACGTCAGATATTGCGTCTGACCCGTGGCGACCGCGACCACCACGTAGATCGCAAAGGCCCCGCCCAGAAGGATCAGGGGCGCCCAGCGTTCGAACCGAAAGCCCGCTTTGCGCGGCGGGGTATCCTCGGCAATGCTCATGCGGCCACCTCCCCCTCGCCGGTCGCGGCATGCATGATCTCCTGCTCGGTCGCGCCGTGGGCGAAGGCGGCGGCGATGCGCCCCTCCTGCATGACGAGCACGCGGTCTGCGGCGCCGATCACTTCGGGCAGGTCGGACGAGATCATCAGGATCCCTGCCCCTTCGCGCGCCAGATCGCGCATCAGGTGATAGATCCCCGCCTTGGAATTCACGTCGATCCCGCGCGTGGGTTCGATGAAGATCAAAAGCTTCGGCCGCATCGACAGCCAGCGCGCCACGATGGCTTTCTGCTGGTTGCCCCCCGACAGTGCGCGAATGTCCTGATCGTAGGACGCCGCGCGGATTTCCATGTGGTCGAGCAGCCCATCCATCCGGCCCGTGTCCGCATGCGCGTTCTTTCGGTCACTGCCCCAGAGCCGCCCGAAGGCGCGCGAGGTCAGCATGCCATTGTCGCGCACGGATTGCATCAGAACCAGCCCCTCGGCCTTGCGGTCACCGGGCAGAAGCCCGACCCCGCCCCGGATCGCCGCGCGGGGGCTGTGGAACGACACGACCTCGCCATTGAGCGTGACCTCGCCGCGCTCGAACGGCGTCTGACCGAAGAGCGCCATCGCCAGCGCCACCCGGCCTGCGCCCTGAATACCGGCCAGCCCCACGATCTCGCCCGCGCGCACGTCGAGGTCGATGTCATGGAGCATCGCATTGCCCCCGCCCCGCACGCTCAGAACCGTCTCGCCAATTTCGTCGGGCGTGGCGGGCGGCGCGTAGAAATCCTTGATGTCGCGGCCCACCATCGCACGCACGATGGCGTCGGGCGCTGGCACGTCGTCGAACCGCGCGGCAATCTCGCCGTCCTTCAGCACCGTGACCCGGTCGGCCAGTCGCGTGATCTCGCGCATACGGTGGGTGATGTAGATGATCGCTACCCCGCGTTCGCGCAACGTGTCGACGGTAGCGAAAAGCTCCTCGCATTCCGCCTCGTTCAGCGCGGCTGTGGGTTCGTCCATCACCACCACCTTGGCGCCGGTCGACACGGCTTTGGCGATCTCGACCACCTGCTGCGTGGCAACGTCCAGCTCGCCCACCGTGCGGTCTGGGTCGATCCGACCAGCCGCAGCGAAAAGCGACAGCACCTCACGCGTCTCGGCGCGCATCCTGGCGCCGTCGATCAGGCCGAACCGCCCACGCGGCTCGCGCCCCAGAAACAGGTTCTGCGCGACAGTGCGCTCGGGCAGCAGCGAGAACTCCTGATAGATGACCGCGATCCCTGCCTTGAGCGACTCCACCGGATGGGCGAAATGCACCGCCTCGCCGTTCATATGGACCGCGCCGGAATCCGCCTGATAAACGCCCGACAAGATCTTGATCAGCGTGGATTTTCCCGCGCCGTTCTCGCCGACCAGCGCCTGCACCTCGCCGGGGCGCACGTCGAAGCTGACGTCCGACAGCGCCCGCACGCCCGGAAAGGTCTTGGTGATGCCGCGCATTTCGATGACGGGGTCGGTCATGCGGCCTCCCACATCCGGCGGATGGTGTCGTGGCTTTCGCGAAACAGCGTCTCGAAGTCGGGAAACAGCGGCCGCCAGACGCGGGTGGCGGCGGCGAGTTCGGGGACGCCTGCGCCGAAGGCCTCGACCACCACATGCCCGTCATAGCCGGTGTCCTTCACCGTCTTGACGATGCCCGCGAAGTCGATCTGCCCGCGCCCAACGACGCCCCGGTCGTTCTCGGACAAGTGGAGCACATGCATCCGGTCGCCCAGATGCCGGATCGCGGCATGCTGGTCCTGCTCTTCGATATTGGCGTGGAAGGTGTCGTACATGATGCCGAAGGCCGGGTGATCCACCCGGTCGGCATAGGCGCGCGCCTGATCCATCGTGTTGAGGAAATAGGTCTCGAACCGATTGAGGTGTTCGAGCGCCAGCTTGTAGCCGCCCTTGGCCGCGCGTTCGGCCATCGCATGATGCGCCTCGGCCCCCCAAGCGATCTCGTCCTCGGTCGGACCCTGCCCGGTGAAATGCCCCATCGGCGCGTGAAACGGCCCGCCGATGGTTTCGGACCCCAGCGCCTCGGCGCAGTCCTGTATCCATGCAAGATGGTCAAGTCCGCGCTTGCGCACCTCGGGGTCGGAGGACAGCGGGTTGGCGTCGGGCTCCGGCACGATCGAGGTCTGAGCGCGGCCCAGCCCCATAGCGTCGAGCTTGCCCCCCAGCCATGCGTAATGGTCCGGGTCGCCGCGCATGACGGGGATTTCGACGTGGTCATAGCCGATCTCGGCAATGCGCTCGATCTGCGGCAGGTGTTCCTCTTCGATGTGCCCGCCGAGGCAAAGAAGGTTGATCCCGAGTTTCATGGCGTCACCCATTCGCTGTCATTGGACGAGGAGCGCACGCAGGCGTCGATGAACCGCATGCCGTCGAGCCCGTCGTCGAGTGTGGGGAACAGGACGTCGTCAGGCACGGGATCGCCGCGTCTGCGGGCGTGGATCGCGCGGGCGGCTTCGGTGTAGAGATTGGCGAAGGCCTCGAAATACCCTTCAGGATGCCCGCCAGGGATACGGCTCGCGGCGACGTTCGCCGCCGAAGCACCCGCGCCGTTTCGGGTGAGCAGGCGCTTGGGCTCGCCCAGTGGCGTGAACCACATATGATTGGGGCTTTCCTGCCCCCATTCGAGCCCGGCCTTGTCGCCGTAGATACGGATGCGCAGGCCGTTTTCATTGCCCGGTGCCACCTGACTGCACCAGAGCATCCCCTTGGCGCCGCCCTGCCACCGGAGCATCACATGGGCGTTGTCGTCGAGGGCGCGGCCCGCGCCGAAGGCGTCGAGGTCGGCGGACAGTTTGTCGAGCGTCAGACCGGACATGAAACAGGCGAGATTGTAGGCATGGGTGCCGATGTCGCCGATAGAACCGCCTGCCCCGGAGCGGGCCGGGTCGATGCGCCATTCGGCCTGCTTGCCCTCGGCGGGCCCCGTCATCCAGTCCTGCACATATTCCACATGCACCAGCCGGAGCGTGCCCAGATCGCCCGCCGCAATCATCTCGCGCGCCTGCCGGACAAGCGGATAGCCGGTGTAGTTATGCGTGAGCATGAACAGCGCGTCCGAGGCGCGCGCGGCCTCAGCCAGACGCTCGGCATCCGCCATCGTGGAGGTCAGGGGCTTGTCGCAGATCACGTGAATGCCACGGTTCAGGAACGCGATGGCGGCGTCGGCGTGGACGTGGTTGGGTGTGACGATAGCCACCGCCTCGATCCCATCCTCGCGCCCCGCCTCGGCCTCGGCCATCGCGTCGAAGCTGTCGTAACTCCGCGCGATCCCCAGCGCCTCGGCACTGGCGCGGGCGCGTTCAGGCGTGGAGCTGAGTGCACCGGCCACGAGATCGTAATGCCCGTCGATCCGGGCGGCGATCCGGTGGACACCGCCAATGAGCGCGCCTTCCCCGCCGCCGACCATCCCGAGCCTGATGGGAGCTTCGGCCATCTCAGCCTCCGATCCCCAGCATCCGGCGGTTGGCCGCGTCGTCCGCGCCGCTGTCGGCGAAGTCGTCAAAGGCCTTGTCGGTCACGCGGATGATGTGGTCGCGCACGAATTGTGCCCCTTCGCGTGCGCCGTCCTCGGGGTGTTTGAGCGCGCATTCCCATTCGACCACGGCCCAGCCGTCGAAGCCCATCGTCGTGAGTTTGGAAAAGACCGCGCCGAAATCGACCTGACCGTCGCCCAGACTGCGGAAGCGTCCGGCCCGGTTGACCCAGGACTGATAGCCGCCATAGACGCCCTGTTTCCCGGTCGGATTGAACTCGGCATCCTTGACGTGGAACATGCCGATCAGGTCGGCGTAATCGTCCAGATGCGCGACATAGTCGAGGCATTGCAGGACGTAATGCGACGGGTCGTACAGCATGCGCGCGCGGGGGTGATTGTTCACCCGTTCGAGGAACATCTCGAAGCTCACGCCGTCATGCAGGTCTTCGCCCGGATGGATTTCATAACAGACGTCGACGCCGTTCTCATCGGCATGGTCGAGGATCGGACGCCAGCGTTTGGCAAGCTCGTCGAACGCGGCCTCCACCAGCCCCTGCGGGCGTTGCGGCCACGGGTAGATATAGGGCCAAGCGAGCGCGCCGGAGAACGAGCCCATCGCGGTCAGCCCGAGGTTTTTCGAGGCATCGAGGGCCAGTTTGACCTGCCGCACCGCCCATTCCTGCCGCTCCTTGGGGTCACCGTGGACTGACGCATCCGCGAAGCCGTCGAACGCGATGTCATAGGCCGGATGCACCGCGACCAGCTGGCCCTGTAGATGCGCCGACAGTTCGGTGACGGTGATGCCGTTCTCGGCCGCCTCGCCTTTGAACGTGTCGCAATAGTCCTGCGACGTGGCGGCGGTTTCGAGATCGATGAGCCGGTCATCCCAGCTTGGCACCTGCACCCCCTCGTAGCCGCAATCGGCAGCCCAACGGGTGATGTCGCGCCACGAGTTGAACGGCGCGTCGTCCGACGCGAATTGCGCCAGGAACAGAGCCGGACCCTGGATCGTCTTCATGTATCCTCCCAGTGGCACCGTTCCTCCGCAGTGCCTCTGCAATCGATTACATCTGATTCACGCTTCGTTTGCAAATGAAAATGTAATCGATTAACTCAAAGCTCTGGGACAGTTGGAGTTCACATGGCGGCACGGGTTAGGATCAAGGACGTGGCCACGCTCGCCGGTGTGTCGACGGCCACGGTCAGCCGGGCGCTTTCGACGCCCGAGGCCGTGGGGATCGCCACGCGGGAAAAGGTGATGGAGGCGGTCAAGGCGACCGGCTACCGGATCAATGCCGCCGCGCGCGACCTGCGCCAGCGCCGCGCCCGCTCGATCCTGATCCTCGCCCCGAACCTGTCCAACACCTTTTTCAGCCGCATCTTCGCCTCGGCGCAGGAAGAGGCCAGCGCCGAGGGGCTGACGGTGCAGATCTCGGACAGCCGCAACGCGAGCAGCGGGTTCGAGGCGCTGGGATATGACGGGCGCGCGGATGGGATCGTGCTGCTCGACGGGGGGATCGACCCCGAGGTGGTGAATGGCTGGCGCCTGCCGCTGATCCAGCTGTCAGAATGGAACGATGCCTATGATGCGCCGCGTGTGGGCATCGACAACCACGCCGCCGCCGGCATGGCGGTCGAGCATCTGGTGAGCCTTGGGCATCGGTCGCTTCTACATGTGAACGGGCCGGACGCAAACGTGCTGGCAATCACCCGGCGTGCGGGATTTCTTGAGGCGGCACAGGCACATGGGCTGACGCCCGAGGTGTTCTCGGGCGACTTCACCCTGACCTCGGGGGCCGAGGCCGCGCGGCGTTGGGCCGAGATGGCGGACCGCCCAACGGGGGTCTTCTGCGCCTCGGACGAATGCGCGCTGGGTTTTATGTCGGAGTGCATCCGGCTGGGGTTCGACGTGCCGGGCGACGTGTCGGTCGTGGGCTTCGACGACATCGAATTCGCCGACCGGTTCGTGCCGTCGCTGACCACGATCCACCAGCCGCGGTTCCAGATGGGCCGCGCCGCCGTCAAGCGCGTGGTGGCGATGATGCAGGGGCACGGCGATCCGGGCGATCCGGGCGAGATCGGTGCGACCGAACGCTCGGTCAGGATCGACGCCACGCTGGTCAAACGCGCGTCCACCGGCCCTGCCCCAGCGCGGCCCTGAGCATCGAGACGCCGGACGGCTGATTTCAGCACCTGCGGGCGATGCGCCAGCGCGGGCGTCTCTGTCAGCGACAGGCCCTTGAGCGCGGGGCGGCGCCGGATACACTCCCTGCGAAATGGGAGAAGATACGCATGCGCAGCCTCATGCCTCGGCAGCTCTTGGTCTTTCAGGCGGTGTGTGACCACGGCAGCTTCAGCGCCGCGGCCGAGGCGGTCGGGCTGACGCAGCCTGCCGTCACCAAGAGCATTCAGGCGCTCGAAGCGCAGCTTGGGGTCAAGCTGTTCGAGCGGGGTGCGTCGGGGTTTCACGAAACCCGGGCTGCCAAGGTGCTGCGACGGCGGGTGCGGTGGATTCTGCGTGAGATCGAACTGGTCGACGACGAATTACGTGCGCGCAACGAAATGTTCGACGGGCATCTGACCATCGGGGCGAACCCGGTCTGGGCCACGCGGTTTCTGCCGCGCATCCTGCCCGCGATCTACGAGGCGTTTCCCAAGCTGACCCTCGACGTGACGGTGGGATCGGGGGAATCGCTGATCCCGCTGTTGAACGAGGGGCATCTGGACATGTTCTTCGGCCTGTTGCCGGAGCCACGGGCGAAATCGCATATCATGCAGCTTCACATGTTCGACGTGGAGGTGGTGCTGTTTGCCCGCGCCGACCACCCGATCCACGCCGGAGCGCCGACCACGCTGGCGGCGGTCTGGGATTACCCGTGGGTCGCGTTCTCGAAGCATTACGAGCTCGACCGCCGGATCGAGCAGCTTGCGACCGAGTTCGATCTGCCGCCGAAACGGTTTTCGCTGACCAGCATGTCCATTGCGTCGCTCGTGACCCTGTCGCAGCAGACCGATCACATCGTCTTCGCGGTGGATCAGCTGGGCTCGCACATGGAAGAGAACGGCTTTGCCCCGGTGCCGATCGACGTGCCGCTCTTGAGTTTCTCGACCGGCGCGATGGTGCGCGCGAGCATCGAGGAGCTTGATCCGGTCCGCATGTTTCTGACCGAAATCCGCAAATTGGACTGACCCGAGAGCGCCGACACGGGATAACCTGTGGTTATATGCATATGAAACCTATGAATTTGATTTAGAGCGGGCCCGCCCGTAGTCCTAAGCAACCCGGAGAGGAACGCGCGACCAACGCGCGGCCGGGTAAGGGAGGAATAAATGATCACTCGCAGAACGCTGATGCAGAGCGGTGCAATCCTGCTCGCCCTGACATCGCAGACCTTTGCCGCTCCGGAACAGACAGAGCTCAAACTCCATTTTCAAAACAGCAACCATTTCATACCGATGGCGGTGGCTCAGTCGAAAGGCTGGTTCACCGAAGCCGGGTTCGAGAGCGTGGAATTAACCTCGTTCTCGTCCGGTGCCCTTGCCGGTGAGGCGCTTTTGGCGGGCGAGATTTCGGTTTGGCTGCCCGGGAACCTGCCGGTCATTTCGATGCGCCACAACGCCCTGCCGGTCGTGGTGGTCGGCAAGATCTGCGACGTCTACGAAAAGCTCGTCGTGCGCCCGGATGCCGGGATCGAAACGCCCGAGGATCTGTATGACAAGCGCATCGGGCTGCTCGAGGGATCGACCGCCTCGGCCATGCTGCACAACATTGCGGCGCAATACGGGCTGGACGAAAGCCGGCTCACCTCGGTCAACCTGCCGCCGCCCGAACAGATCAGCGCGCGGGCCAGCGACGACGTGCAGGCCGTGATCGTGTGGGAGCCGGTGGCGACCCGCGCGCAACAAGCGGCCGGTGGTGAAGTCCTGATCAAAGACAACATCAGCGGGTTCGCGGGTGACGAAGGCACCGAAATCCTCGCCTCGAAAACGCTCGTGCCCATCGTGTTCTCGGAACCCTTCATGCGCGAGAACCCGGAAACGGCGCGCGCGGTGCTGCAGACGCTGGTGAAGGCTGTGGAATACACGATGGACGAGGCGAACCGTGACGAGGTGATCTCGATCTTCTCCGAAGCCTCGGGCCGCGAGCCTGCGGATATCGAGCGGGAGTGGGCGGAGTACCATTTCGATGTGACCATCGATCAGGACTATGTGGACGCGATGCAGAACTACACCGACTTTCTCGACCATGCCGGGCGCATTTCGCGCCCCAAAGGTCCGCTCACCTACACCTCGACCGAGTTCCTTGCCGAGCTGAACCCGGACTACGTAGAGACCCCCGGCGAATGGAAATGATCCGCGGATGACCGACCGTCAGCATACCATCGAGGCGCGGGGGCTCAGGAAAGAGTTCCCCGCGCCCGACGGCGGGGCCCCGATCCTCGCCGTG
>JAYZLL010000006.1:0-49287 GCA_036154315.1 Pseudomonadota bacterium | reverse complement strand
GATCTCGGCCTCCGGCGGTCAGGTGAAACGAGGCGTAGACCTGGTCGGACAGGCGGGTGAGGCGCTCAAGGGTATCGTCGAAAGCGTGTCCGAGATTTCCAAGCACGTGTCGGAAATCGCCGTGAGCTCACGCGAACAGAGCTCGGGCCTCGCCGAAATCAACGCAGCCGTAAATCAGCTCGATCAGGTGACGCAGCAAAACGCGGCCATGTTCGAGGAAACCACGGCAGCCAGCCATGCGCTTACCCGCGAAGCAGAGTCGCTTGCCCGCACCATGGGCCGGTTCAAGACCGGCGCCCCGGCGCGTGACGCGAACGCTCCCGTCGCCTTCGCCAGCCGCCGCGACCGCGCCCCGGCGCCCGCACCAGCGGCCGCAGCCGCCGTGTCCACCGCGACCGCAGCCGCCCCGGCCACGGACGATGACGGATGGGACGAGTTCTGAAGGGGGCTCTGATGGACAGGCCACGGCGCGTCCTGATCGTCGATGACTCTGCCACGATGCGTCGCCTCATCCGCACCGGCCTCGAGGTCGACCGGCGCCTTCAAATCGTAGGTGAAGCATCGACGGCCCGCGAGGCACGCGATCTCGTAAAATCCTTGATGCCCGACATCATGACGTTGGACATCGAGATGCCCGGAATGGACGGGCTGGAGTTCCTCGACCGCCTGATGAAGGCCAGACCGATGCCCGTCGTGATGGTGTCCTCGCTGACTGCGAAGGGGAGCGAGGCCGCCATCCGGGCCCTATCACTCGGCGCCTTGGACTGCGTGGAAAAACCACGTTTCGGCGCGGCCCAGACCACCTTCGCCCACCTCGCAGAGTTGCTTTACGTTCTTTCAGGCTCGCCCATCGCAGATCATCGCGCCCGCGGTAGATCGGGCGGCGCTGCACCGGATGCAAGCTTCCGTTGGAACGGAAAGCTCTTGCTGATCGGCTCCTCGACGGGCGGCGTCGATGCCTTGGAACGCGTCTTCTCGCAGTTCCCGGCCAACTGTCCTCCGACGCTGGTCACGCAACACATGCCGGAACAGTTTCTGGTGAGTTTCGCAGCGCGGCTCGATTCGTCTGTTTTTCCGAGCGTTCGCGTGGCGCACGACGCGGAAGAAATACGACAGGGTGAAATCCTTCTTGCCCCCGGTGGAAGCCACCATCTGCATGTCGACAGGAGCGACATGTTCAAGATCAGATTGAGCGATCGCCCCAAGCGATCGGGGCACCGTCCCTCGGTCGACGAAATGTTCATGTCTGCCATCCCCCACGCGGCGTTACTCACGGCTGGCGTGTTGACTGGCATGGGGCGCGACGGCGCTGATGGTTTGCTCGCTCTACGGCAGGCCGGTGCTTCGACTTTCGCGCAGAACCGTGAAACCTGTGTGGTCTACGGCATGCCGAGGGTCGCCGCAGAAATCGGTGCCGTTCAACATGTATTGCCCCTATCCGATATAGCCGGCCGACTTCTGCTCGAGACAAAGACTGCAACCAAAGCCGAACGGGAGGCTTCTGAATGAGCGACCTGCAACAACGGAAATCCGGACGCACCTACATCTCCCAAGGAGACTTCGCGATCGACGGCGGCCCTGACGCGGTCATCGCTACTCTACTCGGCTCCTGTATCTCGGCCTGTATTTGGGATCCTCAGCGTGGAATTGGTGGCATGAATCACGTGCTCTTCGTCGACGATACCAGATCGGCCGAAGCAGCCTATGGTTTCGGTGTGAACGCGATGGAGCTTCTGATCAATGGCTTACTCCGTCTCGGCGCTGACCGACGCTCGCTCCAGGCCAAGGTGTTCGGAGGGGCGCGCATGATTGACGGTTTGACTGACGCCGGCAGCAAGAACGCTGACTTTGTGCGCGAGTTTCTCAAGCGAGAGGGCATCACCGAAACGGGCGTGGATATCGGAGGAAACAAGGCCCGCCGTATCGAGTTTTGGCCAGGTACGGGCCGCGCGCGTATGAAGTACGTAGCCCAAGCGGTCCCCGTAAAGACGGTTCCCACGTCGGCCAAGGACGATCTCGAACTGTTTTGAAACCTGCGTATGAGGACACGGGGCAACTTACCCCGGCCCCGCGCGATCAGAAGAACGTAATTTGCTCGGAATCGTCGTCCGAAGCCGGTGCGTTCTCCGGGAACAACCGGCCCCGAAGGCTCGCAAGCTTCAATCCTTCGGAAAGTTCTGCGAGATTATCCGCGTCGATGACCATTGCTTTCGCAATCGAAAGAACAAGACCAGAAAGGTCCGCCAAAGTTTGGTTCATCCGATCCAGATCTTGGATCATGTGGAACTCTGCGACGAGGTCGGGGTGGTCGGTCTTGTCGAGCAGGGACGAAATGAGGTGCTGCAGCTTGCCGCAGTCATCAGAGGCCTCGGCGAGCTCGCTCGACACTGCAGCCAATAGCTTCCGCGTCACGTCTGACGGCATTGATCCCGGCTCCTCCGATGCTGCCATTTGTCGCCGCCGCTTGCTCACAGACGTCCAACAACAGCTTCGATGGTCTTCCGCAGGTCATCCGGCTGGAAGGGCTTCGCGAGGAAATTGTTCATGCCCAGCTTCTTGCCAGTCTCGATTATCGTACGGTCGGCCTTTCCCGTGATAAGAAGAAACCCGACTTTGCGAGTCTGTGCATTAGAACGAAGTGCATGGAGCAGCTGCAAACCATTCATTCCAGGCATGTTCATGTCCGAAATGACCAAATGAACAGGCCATTGAGCAATCTTTTGTAAGGCTGACTGACCGTCCGCGGCGGTTTCCACCTGACGGATCCCGAATCCATCCAGTGCTTGGGTCAACAGGCCGCGGCTGGTTGACATATCGTCTACGACGAGGATTCTGATTTGGTCGCGCAAAGACATCAGTTGGCCTTTCTTGCGTTGGAAACAGGGGTGTCGGTCCGGCAGTATGCCGTCACGCTCGCTTTGGTGAAATACCGCTCAGCCTCGGGCGAAATTCGTTCGCTGTGCCCCAAGAACAGCCAGCCACCGGGATTGATCTTCTCAGCAAACCGGACCCAAAGCGCGGCTTGGGTTTCCTTGTCGAAATATATAACGACATTCCGGCAAAAAACCGCGTCGAACTGGCCGCTCATCGGCCAGGGTTTCAATAGGTTCAGGACCCGGAAGGTCACATAGGTTTGCAAAGTCTCCGCAACCTGGAACTGTTCACCATCGACAGGTGCGAGAAACTTGGCTCTGTATTCTGGTGACAGACCACCAAGCATGTGGTCCGGGTAGCGACCTTTTTTTGCAAATGCGACGACCGTCGGATCGATGTCGGTTGCGAGAATTCGTAAACCTACATCTGGGCTAAGCCCATTCTGGCTAAGGACCATCGCGATAGAATAGGGCTCCTGACCGTTCGCACAGCCGGCCGACCACACACGCGTTGGAAGTCCATTCTGAGCCTTGCTCTTCAGCGCTGGCGCGACCTCGTTTGCGAGGACGTCGAAATGATGTCCCTCTCGGAAGAAATGCGACACGTTCGTCGTCAAGGCGGAGATGAGTTGGCCCAGCTCTTGGCCGCCCTCTGGCCTTTCAACAAAGGCACAATAGCTTTCGTAATCCGGGAGACCGAGATGTCTCAGGCGTCTCGCCAGCCTAGTCCGAACCATGTCCGATTTGTTGTCGGCGATGCATAGTCCCGCTTCGCGCATAGCTATGGCAGACAGGCGCCGAAAAGCGTCTTCCGTCAGCACGGGTCCTTGGAGCGCGAACTCCGGGTTCGGTGCTTGGGGGCCATTTTGAGCCTGCTGCCTCACGCGGCTTCCTCATCCGAATGGGGGACGACAGCGCCGAGGTCTAGCACCCGGATCATCCTGTTTTCCATGATGGTGAGAGCCGAGACGAAGCTGCGCTGCTGGTCCGCAGGAAGATCGGGCGGAGGTTGAAGGTCTCCTTCGGAAATGGCGAGGATGTCCGACACGGCATCGACCATAAGGCCCACGACGCGCTCTCCGGTCGCGACCACGATGATGACGTTGCGCTCGGTGTCCGTTTCTGCCCCGAGTTCGAGGCGGCCGGCGAGGTCCATGATCGGTAGCACGGTGCCGCGTAGGTTGATGACCCCGATCATGTAGGAGGGGGAATGGGGCAGAGTGGTCGCTTTGGCACCGCCGCGGATTTCACGCACCTGCATGATGTCCACGCAATAGTCCTGCCCGCCAACGAGGAATGAAAGGTACTCGCGGGCCGAACCGTCGGTGGATTTATCGGGCGTCTTGTCGGGATCGGTCATGAGCGGGCTCCATTGACGACATCTTTGGGTTTGGCGATCTGAGCGGGCGCTGGGGCGGAGACCTTCGTAAGGCCCGAGGCTTGCGCAATCAGGTCGATCGGATCGAGGATCAGCGCGATCTGGCCGTCGCCGAGGATGGTTGCGGCTGCGATCCCGGGGACCCGGCCGTAGGATTCCTGGAGACCTTTGATGACCACCTGGCGTTGATCTTCGATGGCATCAACAACGACCGCGGCGGACAGCCCGTCTTCTTGACCAATGAGGAGGACGACGCCGCCAGAGTAGTCATCCAGCGGGCGGCGGTAGCCAAGTTCCGCGCCAAGATCGATGAGAGGTACGAAACTGTCGCGGATATTGATAACATGGGTGGACGGGCCGAAAGCGCGCAGATCATCCTGCGTCACGGCAAGCGTTTCGAAGATCGCATTGAGTGGCACGACCAGTGTCTCGCCCGCGACGCGCACTACCATGCCGTCGAGCACGGCAAGGGTGAGCGGCAGAGAAATCGAGAAAGTCGTACCTTTACCGGGCTCGGACTGGATAGAAATGCGGCCGCCGAGGGCCTGAATAGAGCTTCGCACGACGTCCATACCGACGCCGCGCCCGGACAGGTTCGAGATTTCGTCCGCGGTCGAGAACCCCGGCAAGAAAAGGAGGTTGTCGATCTCGCCATCGGTCAGCTGACTATCGGCCGGCACCAGTTCCTTTTCGATCGCCTTCTTCAGCACTTTCGGTCGGTTGATGCCCGCGCCATCGTCGGCGACTTCGATGACCACACGGCCAGAGCGGTGAAGCGCGGTGAGATAGACCGTGCCCTCACGCTGCTTGCCCGCGGATTCACGAACGGCGTTCTGTTCGAGCCCGTGGTCGACCGCGTTGCGGATCATATGGGTCAGCGGGTCGGCGAGGCGTTCGATGACCGTCTTGTCGACTTCGGTGTTTTCGCCTTCGGTGCGCAGCCTCACATCCTTGCCGATATCAGCCGAGGCTTCTCGCACGATCCGTGACATGCGTTGAAAGAGCGACTTCACCGGTTGGGCCCGGATCATCATGACGCTTTCCTGAATGTCCCGGGTGAGCTGCTGGAATTCCTCGAGCCCGGTTCGCACGGGCGAATTCGGGGGAATACCGGCTGCCTCGACGCTCTGGCTGAGCATCGCCTGATTGATGACGATCTCGCCCACGAGGTTCACCAGCCGGTCGATCCGGTCGAGGTCGACCCGAACGGTGGCACGGGGTGTGCTGGGGGGCGCGGCGGAGGCGACCGATGGTTTGTCTTTCGCGGGTGCGACCGCATCCTCGAGCTTTGGCGATACGGGTGGGGGCGTGGGCGCCGGGGCGACCTCTGCCGCTGGCGCGGGTTCGGGCTCAGCACGTGTCACCACTTCGGTGCCCGCCGCCGCGTCCAATGGCGCGTCGTCGGATCCATCGCTGAGGTCTGAGAGGTCGGGCAGATCGGGGATGGCGAGATCGCCACCGATCTGGTCGATGTCGAGCGTACACAGACCCTCGACGAAGTCGAAGGCTTCGGCAATTGCGGCGCGGTCCTCGCTGGTGGCGAGGCGCATGTCCCAGCCGATATGCGCATGTTCGCAATCGAGATCGGCGAGCGGCGGCAGGTCGTTGTCGAGACAGGTGACCGTCAAGGCCCCGAGATCGCGCAAGGCGCGGAACAGAAAGAGGGGCTCGTTACCGTTGGCGTAGAGCATCGCGCTGGGTTGGAATTTCACGGCCCAGACAGGGTCGCCCGCATCCTCGGTTTCGTCGGTCTCAGCCGCACCGAGGTCGAGGTCGAAGTCGAGCGACGTCACTTCAAATTCGATCGGCTCGTCAGGCTCGTCGGCTTCTGCAGGTGTGCCACCCAAGAGCGCGTCGAGTTCGGCCAGTACCGGATCGATACGCGACTGGTCATGTTCGACCCCGTCGCGGCTTTCGCGAACCAGATCGCCCAGAATGTCGTTACAGGTGAAGAACAGCTTCAGGACGTTCGCATCCGCATCGAGCCGCCCACCACGGACTTCGTCCAGCGCGGTTTCGAACCGGTGGGCGAAACTGACCAGCCCGTCGAGACCGAAGGCGCCCGCGCCACCCTTGATCGAGTGAACGGCGCGGAACACGATGTTGACCGTCTCGCCATCGCCTTCGCCATCGTACATGGTTTGCAGGCCGTCCTGCAAAGCTTCGAGCAGTTCTTCGCATTCGATGAAGAACGAGGCCCGGATTTCTGCCATCGGATCGGACATACGCTTACCCCGCTACCATTCTGACGGCTTTGACCAGCTTTGCCGGGTCGAAGGGTTTGACAATCCAGCCGGTCGCCCCGGCTTCGCGCGCGCGGTTCTTCATCTCGGCGGCGCTTTCGGTGGTGAGCACCAGAATGGGGATCGACCGATATTCCTCACGCGAACGGACGGCGTCGATGAAGCCGAACCCGTCCATGCGTGGCATATTGATATCCGTGATGATCGCGTCCGGCGGGTTCATCTCGTCGAGCACTTCGAGCCCGTGAATCCCGTCCTCGGCAAGATGCGTCTCGATCCCTTCGGCATTCAGGGCGAGACGGACCATGTCGCGCATCGTGCGGCTGTCGTCGACGGCCAGAACCTGCATCGTCATGTGGCGTGCTCCCATTTCGTGAGGGTTTCCGGATTGAAGCCGAGAAGCGACAGCTGATCACACACGTCGGTCGAGGCATTCTCGAACCGCAGGGATTTGCCAGCTTCCGCCCAGCTTCGCGCCGCGGATCGGATCACCTGAATGGCGAGGCTGCCGACCTGCGTGACGCTCGCGGCATCCAGCACGACATCCTCGCCCGCCTTGGCAAGCAGGTCGTCGCGCAGGGGGCCCGCGGCCCTGAGGTCGAGTTTCGGTTGCAGGGAAATGGTGGCGCTCATCCCGCAGCCCTCGCGCCTGGGCGGTCGTCAATCATCGCTAGCGGTCCCTTCGTCGATCCGGTCACGGCACCGGCATACGACAGGGGGCGTTAAGAATGACTTACCCTGAGACGGATTTTCCCGGCGCGAGTTTCTGCGCCAGATGGCGCGCGCATCCGGTGAGCGCGGCGTAGTCGTCGGAGACGAGGTAGACCGGGAAATTCTTCATGAAACCGGCAAAACGCCCCTTGTCGCGCATCGCGTCGTCGAACCCCATGTCGTCCAGATAGGGCCCCACCGCGCGGGCGACGCCACCGATCAGAAAGACGCCGCCGAAGGGCAGGTGGATCAGCGACAGGTTGCCGGTCACGGTGCCGAGGATTCGCACGAAAAACGCCAGTGCATCCCGCGCGATCTCGTCGCCCGCCTCGGCCAGGTCCATGACCTGCGCGGCGGAGTATTCCCGCGCCTGTCCCGCGCGGCGGCTCTTCCAGTTCGCGACATGGGCAAGGCCACGGCCAGACAGCACGTCCTCGACCGCCGGAAAGCCATGCGCGGTTTCGAAATCGCGGCACAGATCCAGCTCTTCGCTCGACCGGATCGGCAGGTTCGCATGCCCCGCCTCGGCTGGTACGACGAGCCGCCCGGCCGGGGTTTCATGGACCGGCGCGCAGTTGAACCCGGTGCCGACGCCGATGACCAGCTTGGCGGCATGGGCGGGGGCCACGGGGCCGGGCACGATGGTCTCCAGACACCCCTCGGCGATGTGGTCGAGCGCATGACCCTGCGCCTGCAGATCGTTGATGACATCGACGATTTCCGCCTGCGTCGCGCGCCCCACGGTTTCGGCGTCGATGGTCCAGTCGAGGTTCGTCATCGTGCCCACGCCATCGCGCACCGGGCCTGCGAGCGCCACGCAGGCGCCCGCGCAATCGGGCCGCCCATGCGTGTCGAGATAGGCGTTCAGCACGGTTTCCAGCCCCGGATAATCGGCGTTCTTGAACCGCTCGACCGTGTCGGTCAGCACCCGGCTCCCCTCGGCCAGCGCAACGCGGGTGTTCGTGCCGCCGATATCGGCGACGAGGGAAAGGGCGTTGGCGGTCATGGCTTTGTCCGGTCTGTCAGGGTCAGGTTACGCGCGGGAAAGCGCACGGGCCATATCTTGGTAGGACGCCTTGGGGGTCCGATCAAGGCTGTCGAAATCCACATGCACCATACCGAAGCGTTTGCCGTATCCCAGCGCCCATTCGTAATTGTCCAGAAGCGACCACGCGAAATAGCCTTTCACCGGCGCGCCTTGGTCGATCGCGGTGCGCACGGCCCCCAGATGCGCGTCGAGATAGGCGATGCGCGTCTCGTCCTGCACCGCGCCGTCCTCCATCACATCCGGGGCCGCCATGCCGTTCTCGGTCACGTAAAGCGGCAGGTCGCCGGAATAGGTCTTGGCCACATGGGTCAGGAAATGGGTAAGGCCGTCGGGATAGATTTCCCACCCCATATCGGTCTTGGGCAGGGGGCCGGGAATTTCCTCGAGCGCCGGGAAGGGGCCGGGGACCGGCTTGATGATCTTGCGGGTGTAATAGTTGATCCCGCACCAGTCGAGCGGCTGACGGATCGTCGCCATATCGTCCTGCCAGCCCTCGGGCAGATGCGGCTCCAGCCCCGCGAGCATCTCGTCGGGATAGGTGCCGTGGAACGCCGCGCCCAGAAAGGTGCGGTTGAAGATCGCGTCATAGGTCGCGGCGGCGCGTTTCGCCTCGTCCGTATTCTCGGACGGCATCGTGTATTCGAGGTTAAAGACCGCGCCCAGATTGTCGTGGCCCGCCGCCCGCATCGCCTCGATCCCCAAGCCATGCGCCTTCAGCACGTTGTGGATCGCCCGCGCCCCCGCGCGAATGTCGCGCAGCCCCGGCGCGTGTATGCCAAGGAAATGGCTGAGCCAGCTCACACACCAGAACTCGTTGATCGTCGCGGTGGACCAGATGCGGTCTCCGATCCGGTCCATCAGCACCGTCGCGTAGTCCGCGAACCACTTGGCCACGTCCGGGTGCGTCCATCCGCCAAGGTCCGAGAGCGCCGAGGGCATCTCCCAGTGGTAAAGCGTCAGCGCCGGTTTGATCCCGCGCTCCAGCATCCCGTCGACAAGCCGGTCGTAGTAATCCAGGCCTTCCGCATTGGGTGTCCCGCGCCCCTCCGGCAGCACCCGCGCCCAACTGGCTGAAAAGCGGTAAACGTCGAAATTCCCGTCCCGGATCAGGTCCAGATCCTCGGGCCAGCGGTGGTAATGATCGCAGGCCAGCGCGCCGTCCTCGGCATTGACCACGTTGCCGGGGGTGGCGGCGAAGGTGTCCCAATGGGTCGATCCAGCGCCGCCGAACCTGTGCCCTTCGATCTGATAGGCCGAGGTCGAGACACCGAAGAGGAAGTCTTCGGGAAAGTCCTTGCGGGAATGTGTGAGGGTCATACGGGGTCCGTCGTTCTGGCGTGAGCCGGGGCAGGGCCGGTGGACTGGCCGATCAGCAATTCGGCTTCCATCAGCGATGTGCGGGGGGTGTCCGAGCCGTTGGCGATGATGTCGAGCAGCATGGTCGCCGCCCGCCGCCCGGCTTCACGTACCGAGGACCGGGTGGCGGTAAAGATCGGATCGTCGCGCCCGTTGGGCAGATAGGACAGGTCGTCGTCATGGATGATGACCGACACGTCACGCCCCATCTCGAGATTGGCCTCGCGGATCGCGCGGCGGATGCCGATGGCGGGGATCATGGACGAGGTCATGATGGCGGTCGGCGCATGGGGGCGCGCGAGCAGGGCGCGCGTCGTGTCGTGGCCGAACTGTTCGGTCATCTCGCCCGTAAATTTCAAGCTATCGTCGTGACTTACGCCGCGCGCCTCATGCGCCGCCTCAAAGCCCGCGCGCCTGCGGATCGCAAAATCCATATCCTCGAGCCCGTTGATGAGGGCAATGCGCCGGTGCCCAAGATCGAGCAGAAAGTCGGTAGCCCGCTGGAAGGCCCGCAGGTTGTTCATATCGACCCAGGAATAGGACTCGTCACTCTCGGACGCGCGGCCATGCACGACGAAGGGAATCCCCACGGATTTCAAAAGCTTGATCCGCTGATCGCCCGACCGTGGCGCATGCACGATGATCCCGTCGACCGAGCCTTTGTATTTGAACTCCTCGTAAGCACGCTCCTGCTCCGCCTCCGGCACGATCGAGATCAGCATGTCGTAACCGGCCTTGGAGTAGACCTCGCCCGCGCCCGCGATGAAATCCGCGAACACCGGGTTCACCATCTCATGTTCCGAGGCGAGCGGGATGACATGCCCGATCGCCATCGCACGGCCCGTGGCGAGGGATCGCGCGCGCATGTTCGGACGGTAGCCATAGGCATCGGCGGCGGCCTGAACCCGTTTGCGCGTGGCCTCGGACACCTCGGGAAACCCGTTCAGCGCACGGCTTACGGTGGTCGGCGACAGGCCCAGTTCTTTGGCGAGCTCTTTCAGGTTCATCTTTTCAAACCGCTTTGGATTTCGTCGACGGTAGCGATTCCCTCGGCCCGCGTCAAAGGTCTGCATCATCATCGGGCTGGAGTAAGGGAAACAAGTATAAAAGCTGTGCATCACGGGAAACCGCATTGACACGTGACCGGGCTTACGCAAGTTTCGGGCATCCAAAACGGTTTGGGGACTCCGACTCGGCTCGGCTTAACCCCATGAGATTTCAGTCTGATACAGCGCCCATCCGGCGCAAATCTGGGAGGATTGCATGAAACGGAAACTGATCGCGAGCGCCGCCATTCTCGCGCTGAGCGCGGGCTTTGCCCAAGCCGCCAGCCACGAGGGCGGAATGTTCACGCCGGGCGAGGGCCCGTACGACTGGGATGGTCTCGACGCCTTCGCGGGCGAGCATGACTATTCCGGGCAGGAGGTGACGATCCTCGGCCCGTGGCTCGCCGGGGAACAGGAAAGCTTCAACAACCTGCTGGCGTTCTTCGAAGAAGCGACCGGGGCCTCGGTGTCCTATGTCGGCTCAGACTCGATGGAACAGCAGATCGTCATCGACGCCGAGGCGGGCTCCGCCCCCAATATCGCCGTCTTCCCGCAGCCGGGCCTCGCCGCCAACATGGCCGCGCGTGGCTTCCTGTCGCCGCTCTCCGACGACACCGCCGCATGGATCGGCGAGAACTACGCCGCCGGTCAGTCCTGGGTCGACCTCGGCACCTATGAAAACGACGCGGGCGAAGATGCACTCTACGGCTTCTTCTTCAACGTGAACGTCAAATCTCTGGTCTGGTACATCCCCGAAAACTTCGAGGATTTCGGCTACGAAGTCCCGGAAACGATGGAGGACCTCAAGGCCCTGACCGAACAGATGGTCGAGGACGGGGAAACTCCGTGGTGCATCGGGCTCGGTTCCGGTGGCGCGACCGGCTGGCCCGCGACCGACTGGGTCGAGGACCTGATGCTGCGCACGCAGGAACCGGCGGTCTATGACCAGTGGGTGACGAACGAGATCCCGTTCAACGATCCGGCCGTGATCGGCGCGATCGAAGAATTCGGTTGGTTCCTCGAAGGTGACCGGGTCTCCGGTGGCCGCGAAGCCGTGGCGTCCGTCGACTTCCGCGACTCGCCCAAGGGCCTGTTCGACGCCCCGCCGCAGTGCATGATGCACCGTCAGGCGTCCTTTATCCCGGCCTACTTCCCCGAAGGCACCGAAGTGGGCGCTGACGTCGATTTCTTCTACTTCCCGGCCTACGCGGAAAAGGACTTGGGCACCCCGGTTCTGGGCGCAGGCACCCTCATGTCGATCACCGACGACAGTGAGGCGACGCGCGGCCTGATCGAGTTCTTCAAGACGCCGTTCGCCCATGAGATCATGATGGCGCAAAAGGGCTTCCTCACCCCGCTCAAGACCGCCAACACCGAGGCCTATGCCGACGACGTGCTGCGCGCTCAGGGCGACATCCTGCTCGGCGCCACGACCTTCCGTTTCGACGGCTCCGACCTTATGCCGGGTGGCGTGGGCGCAGGTTCGTTCTGGACCGGCATGGTCGAATACGCTGGCGGCGCCTCGGCCGAAGAGGTCACGCAGGAAATTCAGGACAGCTGGGACGCGCTCAAGTAAGCTGATCCCAGACGAACATGGGGGCGGGCCGGCTTCCGGCCCGTCCTCCCGTCGCTGAATAAGAAGGGGGAGAGACATGCATCCAGCCATTCAGGCCGTGCTGACCGTCGCCGTCGCCGTGATCGTCGCCATCGGGTATTTCTACCTCTCCAACCTCTTTCTCGACAAAGTGCTGTTTCCGGCGCGCGGCAAGAACGCGGGCCGCAACATCAACCGCGCGAACATGATCCGGCCGTGGCTGTTCCTGTTCCCCGCGCTCTTCGCGCTCTGCCTCTATCTCGCCTATCCGGTGGTCGAAACCATCCGCCTGAGCTTCACCGACCGGGTGCCCGGCGGCTACGAATGGGCCGGTCTCGACAACTATCAACAGATGATGCGCGAGCCGAAATTCTGGGAGGCGCTGCGCAACAACTTCTTCTGGCTTCTCGTGGTGCCGGGTCTCTCCACGCTTTTCGGTCTCATCATCGCCCAGCTCACCGACCGGCTCGCATGGGGCAACATCGCTAAGTCGATCATCTTCATGCCGATGGCGATCAGCTTCGTCGGCGCCTCGGTGATCTTCAAGCTGGTCTATGACTATCGCCCGGCGGGCGAGGAACAGATCGGCATCCTGAACGCGGTCTATCTGGCCTTGGGCGGGGCCGAGCCGCAGACATGGCTCACCATACCGGGGCTGAACAACTTCCTTTTGATGGTGGTGCTCATTTGGATTCAGACCGGCTTCGCGATGGTGATCCTGTCGGCGGCGCTCCGCGGCATCCCCGAGGAAACCATCGAAGCCGCCATCGTCGACGGCGCGAACCCGTTCCAGATCTTCTTCAAGATCAAGGTGCCGCAGATCATGCCGACGATCATGGTGGTCTGGACGACGATCACCATCCTCGTCCTGAAAATCTTCGACATCGTCTTTGCCATGACCAACGGCCAATGGGGCACGCAGGTCTTGGCCAACTACATGTACGACAAGCTGTTTCGCGCGAATGACTGGGGCGTCGGCTCGGCCAGCGCAATGGTCATCATGCTGCTCGTCCTCCCGATCCTGATCTGGAACGTGCGCCAGGCCCGCAAGGAGATGCGCTGATGGACAATATCGCAGGCCGCAAACCCGCGCTTGGCTGGGCCGTCAATATCAGCGTCATCCTGATCGTCGCGCTCTGGCTCTTTCCCACCGTGGGGCTTCTGGTCTCATCCTTCCGCACGGCGGACCAGCTTTCATCCTCCGGCTGGTGGAAGGCCTTCTTCCCCACCGAACAGACCGAACAATTCCGCACCGCCGACCCCGAGGGCCGCGTACAGGATGGCGACCTCTTCGTCGTCGAAGGCGCGATCTTCGAGGGTGCCGAGGCCAGCATCGCCTCATGGGGCACCTCAAGCCGTGACGTGGCCGCCTATGCCCCCGGCGACACCGCCGATCTGGGCGACGGCGAAACCCTGACCCTGAACGAGGACGGCACCTATCGCTGGACCGGGGATGACGAGCAAATCTCGGGCCGGGGCCAACGCTTCTTCGTCACCGCGACCCAGCCGCCCGAATTCACCCTGAACAACTACGACAACATGATCTTCGGCGGCTCGTCCGACAACATATCGAAAGCGTTCTTCAACACGCTCACCGTGACGATCCCGGCCACGATCATCCCGATCCTCTTCGCAGCCTTCGCGGCCTATGCGCTGGCATGGATGGACTTTCCGGGCCGCGCGCTCCTCATCGCCTTCATCGTGGCGCTCTTGGTGGTGCCCCTGCAACTCGCGCTCATCCCGCTTCTGAAACTCCACCTCTCGATCGGGATCGGCAAGGGCTATCTGGGCGTCTGGCTCGCGCATACCGGCTTCGGCCTCCCCCTCGCGGTCTATCTCTTACGCAATTACATGGCGGGGCTCCCCCGCGACATCATCGAAAACGCGCGCGTCGACGGGGCCACGGATTTTCAGATCTTCATAAAAATCATCCTTCCGCTCAGTTTTCCGGCATTGGCGAGCTTTGCGATCTTTCAGTTCCTCTGGACATGGAACGACCTGCTTGTGGCCATCGTTTTTCTGGTGGACTCGTCAGGGGATACCACCGTTATGACACGCCACATCGTCGAGCTTCTCGGCACACGCGGGGGCAATTGGGAAATCCTCGCCACCGCGGCCTTCGTGTCGATGGCGGTGCCGCTCCTCGTCTTCTTCCTAATGCAACGATACCTGGTCCGCGGGCTTCTCGCCGGATCGGTCAAATGAGGCCCTCGTGAACGTAAATACGCAAACCGCACCGAAAATGACCCACCTCGAAAAAGACCCCGACTGGTGGCGGGGCGCGGTCATCTATCAGATCTATCCACGCAGCTATCAGGACTCGAACGGCGACGGAATCGGCGACCTTCTGGGCATCGTCGGACGTCTGCCCTACATCGCCTCGCTCGGCGTCGACGCGATCTGGATTTCGCCCTTCTTCACATCGCCGATGAAGGATTTCGGCTACGACGTGTCGGATTACTTCGACGTCGACCCGATGTTCGGCTCGCTGGCCGATTTCGATGCGGTGATCGAAACGGCGCATACCCTCGGCCTCAAGGTGATGATCGACCTCGTCCTGTCGCACACCTCGGATGAACACCCGTGGTTCAAGGTCAGCCGCGAAAGCCGCGAGAACCCGCGCGCCGACTGGTATGTCTGGGCCGACGCCAAACCCGACGGCACGCCGCCTAACAACTGGCTGTCGATCTTCGGCGGCAGCGCATGGCAGTGGGACAGCACCCGCCTGCAATACTATCTGCACAACTTCCTGACCTCGCAGCCTGACCTCAACTTCCACAACGATGAGGTGCAGGACGCGCTGCTCGGTGTGGCCCGGTTCTGGCTGGATCGGGGCGTCGACGGCTTCCGGCTCGACACGATCAACTTCTACACCCACGACGCCGAACTCAGGAACAATCCGGCCCTGAAACCCGAAGAGCGTCAGGCCAAGACCGCGCCCGCCGTGAACCCCTACACGTGGCAGAACCACCTCTACGACAAGTCGCGGCCCGAAAACCTGATCTTCCTGCGCAAGCTGCGCGATCTGATGAAGCACTACAACGCCGCCGCCGTGGGCGAAGTGGGCGACGACCAGCGTGGGCTCGAAATCCTTGGGGAATACACCAAGGGTGATGACCTGATGCAGATGTGCTACGCGTTCGAGCTTCTCTCCGGCTCCACGCCCTCGGCGGGCTACGTGGCCGAAACCCTGCAGGCGGTCGAAGACATCGCGCCAGACGGCTGGGCCTGCTGGGCCTATTCCAACCACGACGTGGTGCGCCACATCTCACGGTGGGACTTGTCGCCTGCCGCCGCCCGCGGCTTCGCCACCCTCATGATGTGCCTCAAAGGCTCGGCCTGCATCTATCAGGGCGAAGAATTGGGCCTGCCCGAAGCCGACCTCGCCTTCGAGGACCTGCAAGACCCCTACGGCATCGAATTCTGGCCCGAGTTCAAGGGCCGCGACGGCTGCCGCACCCCGATGGTCTGGGACCATGACCGCGCGCTCGGCGGCTTCACCAACGGCTCGAACGCCTGGCTCCCGGTGCCCGCCGAACACCTCGCCCTCGCGGTGGACAAGGCCGACAATGACCCCGGCGCGCTGGTCCACCATTACCGGCGCGCCATCGCGTTCCGCCACACACATTCGGCGCTCAAGAAGGGATCGCTCGAAGACCTGCGCGCCTACGGTCAGGTGCTGTCGTTCCGCCGCGTCTCGGACACCGAGGAAATCTTCTTTGCCATCAACCTCGGCGAAGTCCCGGTCAGCATCACGCCCCCCAAAGGCGAGGGCTGGCTTGAGATCGGCGCCGAGCTTAACGCGGCCCATCCGCGACTGGACGGCGAGATTCATCTCGCACATTGGCAACCGTCCATTCTGCTGCGACCGATCGAACAAGAAGAGGCCTGACAAGGGCAGGGGAGGAGACCATGGCAGACCTGAAACTGACGGATGTGGGCAAGACCTACGGCGGCAAGATCGAGGTGCTGAAAAACATCGACCTCGACATCAAGACGGGGGAGCTGATCGTGTTCGTCGGCCCCTCCGGCTGCGGCAAGTCCACGCTCCTGCGCATGATCGCGGGGTTGGAAAAGATCAGCTCCGGCACGCTCGAAATCGACGGGCGTGTCGTGAACGACATCCCGCCCAGCGAGCGCGGCATCGCGATGGTGTTCCAAAGCTACGCGCTCTATCCGCATATGACGGTCTACGACAACATGGCCTTCGCCCTGAAGATCGCCAAAAAGGCCAAGGACGAAATCGACGCCTCCGTGCGCCGCGCCGCCAAAATCCTGCAACTCGACCCGCTGCTCGACCGCCTCCCGAAAGAGCTTTCCGGCGGCCAGCGCCAGCGCGTCGCCATCGGCCGCGCCATCGTGCGCGATCCCAAGGTCTACCTCTTCGACGAACCGCTCTCGAACCTCGACGCCGCCCTGCGCGTGGCGACCCGGATCGAGATTGCGCAACTCAAGGAAAGCATGCCCGACAGCACGATGATCTACGTCACCCACGATCAGGTCGAGGCGATGACCTTGGCCGACAAGATCGTGGTGCTCGCCAACAAGGGCATCGCGCAGGTCGGCAGCCCGCTCGACCTCTACGAGACGCCGGACAACGAATTCGTGGCCCAGTTCATCGGCTCGCCCTCGATGAACCTGCTCCCCGGCACAGTCGAAACCACGGGACCTGAGACCACGCTCAACGTCACCGGCCACGGCACGGCCCAAAGCACGATCCCGACGCAGGACGCGGACAGGGCCCGCGCGGTCAACATCGGCATCCGGCCCGAGGATTTCCGCATCGCCGAGGTGGGCGAAGACTACATCCTCGAGGCAACGGTGGATTACGTCGAACGGCTGGGCGAGGTGACGCTCCTCTATTTCGTCGCCGATGAAGGCGTCGATCCCCTCATCGCCAAACTCCCCGGCATCCACAAAGGCCTGCGAGGCCAAACCGTCCGCCTCACCGCCGCCCCCGACAAAGTCCACCTGTTCTCAAACGGCCAGACCATGCGGAGCTAACGCTTCCTCTTTCCGGTCCCAAATATCCCGGAGAGGGGTTTGGGGAGAGGCTGGCCTCTCCCCAACATCGCGATGCGGCCCAAGCCGCAGCGCAACCCAACACGCGCGGTGCGGCCCAAGCCGCAGCGCAACACCTTGCAGCCCACACGCCCGCCGGATAAACCGGGCGCTTCCCGAGGAGCGCCCCCATGTCCGACCCACAGTCCACCCTCGCCATCGACTTCGGCACGTCGAACTCGGCCGCTGCCGTCCTGATGGGCGGTAAAGCCTTCCGGGTGCCGCTCGAGGCGGGCAACGACACGCTCCCCACGGCGGTGTTTTTCCCCACGGGCGGCGCCATGCGGATCGGCACGCAGGCGGGCGAGGCGCTGATTACGGGCACCGAAGGGCGCTACATGCGGGCGCTGAAAAGCGTGCTCGGCACCTCGCTCTTTCATGAAAGCCGTCTTATCGGCGGCAAGCGCCAGACCCTCGCCGATATCGTGACCGCCTTCCTCGGCGAAGTGAAATCGCGGGCCGAGGATATGACGCGCATGACCTTCACCGGCGCCGTGTCGGGCCGCCCGGTGCACTTCCACTCGAACGACCCCGAACGCGACGCGCGCGCGCAGGACGACCTCGCCGCCTGCTACCGCGCCGCCGGGTTCGACCGCCTGCGCTTCGTCTATGAACCCGAAGCCGCGGCCCTCGCGGCGGGCAAAGGCGAGGGGCTCGGCCTCGTGGTCGACATCGGCGGCGGCACCTCGGACTTCTCGGTCTTTCGCGAGGGGCCGGAGGGGGCAGAAATCCTGTCCTCCCATGGCATCCGCCTCGGCGGCACCGATTTCGACCAGTCGGTCTCGCTCACCCATGTGATGCCGCTTCTTGGCCACGGCAGCCAACTCACCCGTGAGATGGGCGCAGGCCTCCTGCCCATGCCCAAGGCGCTCTATGTCGACCTCGCCACATGGGCCAAGATCCCGTTCCTCTACAGCCCCGAAACCCGGCGCACGATCGCGGATTACCGCAAGCACGCGGTGGACCCGGTCCTGATCGAGCGTCTCGACACCGTGATTGACGAGGAACTGGGCCACGACCTCGCCTTCGCTGTCGAGCGCGGCAAGATCGCCGCCAACGGGCCGGTCGGGGCAGGGCGCGTTGCGATGGGGCTGGTGGAGCCGGGGCTTGCCGCCGATATCACCCGCGCCACGATGGACGCCGCATTGGCCGACCAGACCGCGACCCTCACGCAGGCGATCCGCGAAACGCTCGACCGGGCGACCGTGAAGCCCGCCGACATCTCCCGCGTCGTCCTCGTCGGGGGCTCGTCGCTCATGTCGCTGGTCGAGGGCGCGGCGCAAAGCGTCTGCCCCGCCGCCACGCTCGAGCGGTCCGAGGCGTTCACCGCCGTGGTCGACGGTCTGGCCCTCGCCATCGACCGGCGCATCGGCACGCCGGTTTGAACCGCCCAGACCTTGCCGCGTCCCCGCACCGTTGATAGGTAGACGCGGATAACGCGCAGAGGAACGACCATGCGGGCAGAGGCTCAGAACAACGTGGATGCCATCGAGAAATCGCTGGCCCTTCTTCGGCAACGGATCGGCTGGGAAACTGCCGAGCACCGGCTCGAAGAGCTGAACGCGATGACCGAGGACCCCGAGCTCTGGAACGATCCCGACCGGGCGCAGAAACTCATGCGCGAACGCCAGTCGCTCGTGGCCCAGATGGACGGCTACAAGGCGATGGAGCAGGAAAAGAACGACAGCGTCGAGCTGATCGAACTGGGCGAGATGGAAGACGACGCTGAAGTCGTCAAAGACGCCGAGGCCGCGCTGAAAACGCTCAAGGACCGCGCCGCCGCCGCCGAGATCGAGGCGCTTCTGAACGGCGAAGCCGACCCGAACGACACGTTTCTCGAGGTCCACTCCGGCGCGGGCGGCACGGAAAGCTGCGACTGGGCGTCGATGCTCGCGCGCATGTATGTCCGCTGGGCCGAGGCGCATGGCTACAAGGTCGAGCTTCAGTCCACCACACCGGGCGAAGAGGCGGGCATCAAATCCGCCACCTACAAAATCTCCGGGCACAACGCCTATGGCTGGCTGAAATCCGAAAGCGGCGTCCACCGGCTGGTGCGCATCTCGCCCTACGACTCCGCCGCCCGCCGCCACACCTCGTTCTCGTCGGTCTGGGTCTACCCGGTGGTCGACGACAATATCGAGGTCGAGGTAGCGCCCAACGACATCCGCATCGATACCTACCGTTCGTCCGGTGCGGGCGGCCAGCACGTGAACACCACCGACTCCGCCGTGCGGATCACGCACATGCCCACCGGGATCGTCGTGACCAGTTCGGAAAAGTCGCAGCACCAGAACCGTGACATCGCGATGAAAGCCCTGAAATCAAGGCTTTATCAGATGGAGCTCGACCGCCGGAATGCCGCCATCAACGAGGCGCATGAGAACAAGGGGGATGCAGGCTGGGGCAACCAGATCCGCTCCTACGTGCTCCAGCCCTACCAGATGGTCAAAGACCTCCGCACGTCGTTCGAGACGTCCGACACCCAAGGCGTGCTCGACGGCGACCTCGACGGGCTGATGGCCGCGACCCTCGCGATGGACGTGGCAGGCAAGAGCCGGGCCGAGGCCAACGCCGAAGACTGAGCGCCCCGCGCTTGACGGCCTCCCTTCCGTAGGCTCAAATTCCAACCGCGCGACAGGGACAACTTTCGTGCGGGAGGGACAATTGACCGACATCACAGCGACCGAACCGTCGCCGACCCCCGAGGTCGCGACCGTTTCCGCGTCCGTCATCGGCGAGGTGCTGCGTGCAGGCTGGCGCGACTTCACCCGAACGCCCCTGATCGGCCTGTTCTTCGCGGCTTTCTACGTGGTCGGCGGCATCGTCCTCGTCCTGCAACTCAGGCACGCCGATCAAAGCTATTCGATCATCCCCGTTGCGCTCGGCTTCCCACTCGTGGCCCCGTTCCTTGCGGTCGGGCTCTACGAAGTCTCGCACCGTCTGGAACAGGGCAACACCGGGTTTCGCTGGTCCGAAATCCTCGGTGTCGTGTTTCGACAGAAAGACCGCCAGATCCCGTCGATGGCCGCCGTCATCATCATGATCTTCCTGTTCTGGGTGTTCATCGCCCACATGATCTTTGCCCTCTTTCTGGGCCTCATGCCGATGCAGAACATCCTCACCGACTGGCAGCACACGATCTTTTCCCTGAACGGGATCAAGATGCTCGGCGTCGGCACGCTGGTGGGCGCGGTCACGGCCTATGTGCTGTTTTCCCTGACGGTGGTGAGCCTGCCGTTGCTTCTGGACAAGGAACTAGACTTCATCACGGCCATGATCGTCTCATGGCAATTCGTGGCGGCGAACCGGGGGGTGATGATCCTCTGGGGCATCGTGATCGCGGTGATCCTATTCGCCGCGATGATCCCGGCCTTCCTCGGCCTGTTCGTCGCGCTCCCGGTGCTGGGCCATGCCACATGGCACCTCTACCGGCGCGCGCTCGTCCACCCGGAATAACCCCGCCAGACATGCAAAAGGCCGCCCGGTCTGGGCGGCCTCGTCAATTCATCGTCCGAGCGGCTCAGCTTTGCGCTGGTTTCGGCGCGGGCTGCTGGCCCTGAGCCGACTGCGGCTGCTGCTGCGGCGCAGGCTTGTGACGCGGGGCGCCGCCGTTGTTCAGCGGGTCTTCCTGACGCTGCACCGAGCCTTCGAAATGCGCGCCGCTTTCGATCGCGATCGTCTTGTGGATGATGTCGCCTTCGACACGCGCGGTCGAGGTCAGGCGCACTTTCAGGCCACGCAGGCGGCCCACGATGCGGCCGTTCACGACCACGTCGTCTGCGACCACTTCACCCTTCACGGTGGCGCTTTCGCCGACCGTCAGCATGTGGGCGCGGATATCGCCCTCGATGGTGCCTTCGACAAGGATATCACCGGTCGAGCGCAGGTTGCCCACCACCGTCAGGTCCGACGACAGGGTCGATGCGGGCGCTTTGGCTTTCGGGGCGCTCGACGGGATCGGAGCGGAAGAGGAGGCGCTGGAGGCCGGGGGCTTGGGCATCGAGCTTTCTCCTGCCGGTTTGGTGTCAGACTCGCCCGCCTTGGGGCCCGGTTCGTTGATGCGGCTCTTAGAAAACATCTCGTCCTGCCTTGATATATGTCATTGGATTCACAGCCTTGCCGCCCACGCGCACTTCATAGTGGAGGTGGGGGCCCGTGGACCGTCCGGAATTGCCCATATCACCAATCAGGTCCCCGCGCGAGACCCTTTGGCCTTTATTGACCCGGATGCGCGACAAATGGGCGTAACGGGTTTCCAGCCCGAACTCGTGCTGGATCTTGATGAGCCGTCCATAACCGGACTGCCAGTCCGCATGGGTCACGACACCATCGGCGGTGGCATAGATCGGCGTGCCCACGGGGCCGGCCATATCGGTGCCCGCGTGCAGGCGACCCCAGCGTTGCCCGAAGCCCGAGGTAAAGCGGAAGGTGCCGGGGCGGACGGGCATGAAGAACGGCAGCTTTTCGGCCGCGATCCGGTACATGTTCATCCGGTCGAGCTCGTTCAGAATACCGTTCGCACGGTCCATCTCTTCGCTCGCCTCTCCGCCCTTGCTCGACAGGATCAGCGGCATCAGCGGCCCACCCTGACCGGAATAGCCGCGCCGCACTTGGGCAAGGATATTGTCGGTCGACATGCCCGCCGCCGAGAACATCTTGTCCAGCGGTTCGAGGCTGACAGTCACCGCTTCTTCAAGCTGGCTGAAAATCTGGTTGTTGCGCTCGTCGCGCAGGCGGGCCTCATAGATCAGGTCGTCGGTCGCGACCTTGGCCTCGGCGGCCTCGACCAGTGCGGCATCGCGCTCCGACGCGGTCGCTTCCAGCGCCTCGGTCAGAACCGCCACGGTCTGGCTCATGTCCTGACCGCTGACCATGACCGGTCCATCGCCCGTGCCGTTCTCGCCCCGCGCCTCGGCCAGCATGGCCTCCAGCGACCCGCGCGCATCGTCGCGCTCGTTCATCGTGCGGCGAAGCGTCGACTGGATCACGTTGATCCCGGTCTCAAGCTCCCGCCGATGCTCTTCCGAAGCCAAAAGCTCGGACTGCATTTCGGAAATCTGCGCCAGCGCGAGGTTGAAGCGTTCCTGCGCCGCAACCGCCTCGGCCGCGCGCGCATCGCGCTGATCGGCCAGCGTCCGCAGGCGTTCTTCGTAAAGCCGTTGTTCCCGCTGCGACTGCTCACGCACGCTGCCCGAGGACACCGAGTCCATCAAGAGCACGGCCGTGGCGATGATCGCCCAAGCCACGAAGGCGGCACTCACAGTCCAGGCGACGAGTTGAACGGTCGGAGTCAGAATGACGAACCGCGTTCCTTGTTCCGAACGCAGAAACAACCGCTGCTCCGGAAAGCTTTTTTCCAGCCGTCGGTTGAACCTGTAGGCCATTGTGTTCAGCACGCTGTCACCGTCTGATTGCCCTATCCCAATTCCTGCGCGTCTGTTCCCCAACCGCGCGCTTGTCGGTCCTTACCGTGCGATACTGCATAAGTGCAACATTTTATCACCCTTAGGACGGGGACAGGGGGTCGCATCGGGCAGGAACCTGCCGATATGACGCTTCAACGAGCACCTTCGACCGCGAGGGGCCAGTAGAAGTCCGGCGGCATCCCGGCATCGGCCCGTTTCTCTTCGTTGAAGGGCGGTTTCAGCCCGCCGTGAAAATAGCGCCGTACCAGATCGTGGAACGCATCCTTCGGGTCCGTATCGTGGCGCCCGCACAGGAAATGGAACCACTTGGACCCATAGGCGACATGCGCCACTTCCTCGGCATAAATCACCTCGAGCGCGGCCACCGATTGCGTGTCCTTGGCGTTGCGAAAGATCTCGAGCATCCCCGGCGTTACGTCGAGCCCGCGCGCCTCCAGCACCATCGGCACGACGGCGAGCCGCCCCATAAGATCCGCTGCCGTATCCTCGGCGGCCCGCCACATCCCGGCATGGGCGGGCAGGGCGCCGTAATGGCTCCCCTGCGCCTCCAGCGCATCCGCGACCAGATTGAAGTGTTTCGATTCCTCGTCCGCCGCCTTGACCCAGTCGTCATAGAACCCGATCGGCATGGGCGTGTCGGTGAAGCGCGGGATGATGTCCCAGTGCAGGTCCACCGCATTCAGCTCGATATGCGCGATGGCATGCAGGATCGCCTTGCGCCCCTCGGGGCTTCCGGGCCGACGGCGCGGCACGTCACGCGGATCGAGAAGCTCGGGACGCGCGGGCCGGGCCGGGAAATCCGGCGGCGCAGCCGTTCCCACGGGCAGATCCTCACCCGCAGCGCGCGCGGCGAACCATGTCGCCGCGTGCCTGCGCGACAGCGCGGTCTTTTCGCGGCCATCGGCGGTGGTGAGAACCTCCACCGCCATCTCCGCGAGCGTCAGGGTCAAAGCGCCTTCACCGCCGCCAAAACCTCGTCGGCATGGCCCGGCACTTTCACCTTGGGCCAGACCTGCGCGATCTTGCCGTCCGCGCCGATCAGATAGGTCGTGCGGGTGATGCCCATGAAGGTCTTGCCGTACATCTTCTTTTCCCCCCAGACGCCGTAATCCTCGCACAGCGTCCCATCGGCATCGGACAGAAGCGGCACGGTCAATTCCTGCTTGGCCGCGAAATTCTCCTGCTTCTTCACGCTGTCCTTGGACGCGCCCAGAACCACGGCACCCGCATCGACGAACTCCTGATGCAGCCGGGTGAAATCCAGCGACTCGGTCGTACATCCGGGGGTCGAGGCCTTGGGGTAGAAAAACAGGACCACGGGTTTGCCCGCGAAATCCTCCAAAGACACGGTGTCGCCGCCATCGCGGGGCAGAGAAAACGCGGGCGCTTTCGCGCCGATGTCCAAAAGCTGTTCGGCCATATTCTTTCCTTCCATTGGGCTTTGCCCTAATCACGGTTCAATCACACGAGCCCCCGGATGGAAAGCACCGGCCCCGCATGACCGACCCCACCGACCACGAGCCGCCTTCGCGTCCCGATGACGCGTCGTCCCGTGGCGCGCGGTGGCGTCCGCGCAGGCTGCATTTCCATCTCGGGATCTGGTCGGTTCTCGCAATCGCTTTCGTCGGGCTGTTTCTGACACTGGCCTCGATGTCGCTCACCGGTCGCGCGGTCGCGCTGCCCGATTGGGTCGCCGACAGGGTCGAGGCCGAACTCAATACGGCCATGCCCCAAGGCTCGATCACCCTGCGCCGGATCGAGCTTGGCGTGACCCCCAAGGGCCGTCCGCGTCTGGCGCTGATCGACGTGGGCCTGCGTGACGCCTCGGGCCTCGACATCGCACAGTTGAACTCGATTCAGGGCGGCGTGCGTCTGGCCCCGCTGTTTCAGGGCGAATTCGTCCCGCGCACCGTGATCCTGACTGGCGCGCAGGTCACCTTTCGGCGTCTGGCCGACGGCACCTTCGCGCTCCAGTTCGGGCAGGGCAACACCGCCACCGGCAATCTGGCCGACGTGTTCGACGAATTCGACAAGGTGTTCGACGGTGGCATCCTCGCCGAAGCCGTCCATGTCGAGGCTCTGGGCCTCACCATCGCGCTCGAAGATGCGCGCACGGGCCGGATCTGGCAGGTCACGGACGGGCGCCTCGCCGTGTCCCAGACCGACAAGATCGTCGAGACCGAGGTGACCTTCGACGTCTTTAACCAGACCGACGAACTGGCCGAGGTCGAGGTCGGCCTGCGCACCTCCAAAGCCGACAGCGCCGCCACCCTGTCGGTCAGCTTCCGCAACGCCGCCGCCGCAGACATCGGCGCGCAATCGGCAGCGCTTTCGTTTCTCAACCTGATCGACGCGCCCATCGACGGCGCCCTGCGCACCACCATCGCCGCCGACGGCACGATCTCGGACCTCGCAGGCGCGATGGAAATCCAAGAGGGCGCGATCAAACCCAACCCCTCGGCCACCCCGGTCGGCTTCGGCGGGGCCAAGGGCTATCTCGACTACGACCCGGAACAACAGGCGATCCAGCTCACCGGCGTGACCTTCACCTCGGATCTGGGCGAGATCGAACTCGACGGAAAACTGATGCTTGCCGACTATCAGAACGACTGGCCGCAATCGGTGATCGGCCAGATCCGCCTGAACCGCGCGACCTTCGTTGCGCCCGAGGTGTTCGACGACCCCGTCACCATCGACCGGGGCTTCGCAGATTTCCGCGTCAAACTTTCGCCGTTCTCGCTCGATCTCGGTCAGGCCGTGCTCTTTCGCGGCTCGACCCGCTTCAATCTCGACGGGCGCATCACCGCCGCCGCCGATGAATGGGCGCTCGCCCTGAACGCCCATGTGCCCGCCATCGACGTGGCGAACCTGCGTCAGGTCTGGCCCAAGACGGTCGCGCCCAAACCCCGTGACTGGATGTTCCGCAATGTCGAGGCCGGGGCGCTCAGCGACGTCCACATCGCTCTGCGCGGCCCCTCGCTGAACGAAGCGGTGCTCCTCATGGGGGCCGAGGCGACCGGCGCCTCGGTGCGCGTGATGAAACAGATGCCCGTGGTTCACGGCGCCTCTGGCCACATGTCGCTCGCCAACCAGCGTTTCGTCGTTGGCGTGGACGAGGGCCTGATGACCGCGCCCAACGGGATCGACATGGACGTCTCCGGCAGCAGCTTCACCGTGCCCGACGTCACGGTCCTGCAAGGCCCGGCGCAGGCCGACATCTCGATTGACGGGCCGGTGCAAGGGGCCTTTTCGCTGCTCGCGCTGCCCCCGTTCGAGATTTTCAAGAACAACGATTTCGGCCCCGATGTCGCCACCGGCCACGTCAGTGCGCAGGGCCGCGTGAACTTCCTGCAGAAACCCGTCATCCCGATCGAGGACATTCAATTCGACGTCGCAGGCACCGTGCGCGACGTGGCGAGCGACCAGATCATCAAGGGCAGCACGCTCACCGCCGACCGGCTCGACTTCACCGCGCGCCCCGAGGCCATCGAGGTCACCGGGCCCGGCAAGATCGGCGATGTGGGCCTGCGCGTCACATGGGTGCAACCGCTGTCGCCGGAAACGGCCGGGCAGGGGTCCACGGTCGAGGGCACCATCGACGTGGGCCAGCCGCTGGTCGAAGAGTTCAACCTCGGTCTCGACCCTTCGATCCTCTCGGGCTCGGCACCCGCGCAATTCACCGCAGCCATCGTGCCCAACAAGCCCGTCACCCTCACCGCGCGCTCGTCCCTCGTCGGCGCCCGCCTCGCCATTCCCGGCACGGGGTGGAGCAAGGCCCCCGGCACCTCGGGCACACTCGAACTCACCGCGACCCTCGGCCCGACACCCACCGTCGAAAGCCTCAGCCTTAACGCGCCGGGGCTGACGGCCGCAGGCACGATCACCACCAACGCAAACGGGCTCGAACGCGCCAGCTTCTCGCGCGTGCGTCTGGGCGGCTGGCTCGACGCGCCCGTGACCCTGACCGGGCGCGGCAACGCCCCCATCGCCATCGCCGTACGCGGCGGCCGCGCCGACTTGCGCAACGCGGGCCTGACCTCGGGCGGCGGCAGCTCCGGCGCACGCGGCCCGGCCTCACCCCTCGACCTCACCCTCGACGAACTGGTGATCGCCGAGGGCATCGTGCTCCAAGGCTTCAGCGGTGACTTCGACCTCTCCGGCGGCCTGCGCGGCACCTTCACCTCACAGGTCGCAGGCGGCGCGCGGCTGAACGGCACCGTGGCCCAGACCGAAAACGGTGCGGCCTACCGCATCAACTCGGCACAGGGCGGCGAGATCCTGCGCGGCCTCAACCTCTTCACCAAGGCAAGCGGCGGCGCGCTCGAAGTCGTTCTTGCCCCCACCGGCGCCAAAGGCACCTTCGAGGGCTCCGTGACCCTGACCGACACCCGCCTCGTCGATGCCCCCGCAATGGCGCAGCTTCTGTCGGCGATCTCGGTCGTGGGCCTGCTTGACCAGCTCGACGGGCCGGGCATCGGCTTCACCGAGGTCAAAGGCCGCTTCAACCTCTCGCCCGAACGCCTGACGCTTTACTCATCATCTGCCGTCTCGGCCTCGCTCGGCCTGTCGATGGACGGCTATTACAATCTGGGCTCGAACACGCTCGACATGCAGGGCGTCCTGTCGCCCTTCTACCTGATCAACTCGCTCGGCCGCGCCGTCAGCGCCCGCGACGGCGAGGGCCTCGTGGGCTTCAACTTCAACCTGACCGGCCCGGCCAGCAAACCCAATGTCGGGATCAATCCGCTTTCGGTCCTGACCCCGGGTGTGCTACGCGAAATCTTCCGCAGACAGGCGCCCCAGCAACCCGCGCAGTGAGACCAAGATGACCACCCGAGACGAGGGCACCCGGCTCTCAGACTACGATTTCGACCTTCCCGAAGACCTGATCGCCACCCGGCCCGCCAAACCACGCTCCTCGGCGCGCCTTCTGGTGGCCGAGCCGGATCGTCTGACCGACGCCATCGTCACCGACCTGACCCAGTGGCTCCAGCCCGGCGACCGGCTGGTGCTGAACGACACCAAGGTGATCCCGGCCCGGCTCGAAGGCACCCGCACGCGGGGGGAGGCCACGGCGCGGATCGAGGTCACGCTTCTGGCCCCCGACGCGACACCCGGCGCATGGTCCGCCCTCGTCAAACCCCTGCGCAAGGTCAAGGATGGCGAGAGCATCGACTTCCCGGCAGGCCTCAGCGCCACCGTCGTCTCGCGCAGCGAAGGGCAGGCGGTGCTCACCTTCAACCTCACCGGCGACGCCTTTGATGCGGCGCTGGCCGAGGCGGGCCGCATGCCGCTCCCGCCCTATATCGAGGCCAAGCGCCGCGCCGATGCGCAGGACCGCGAGGATTATCAGACCGTCTGGGCCCGCCAGACCGGCGCGGTCGCGGCCCCCACCGCCTCGCTCCACTTCGACGACGCCCTTCTGGCCGCCCTTGACGCACGCGGCGTCACCCGCACGCATGTGACGCTCCACGTCGGCGCGGGCACCTTCCTGCCGGTCAAGGTCGACGACGTCACCGAGCATAAGATGCATTCCGAATGGGGCGAAGTGACTGAGGCCGCGGCCTCTGAGATCAACGCGACCCGCGCCGCCGGGGGCCGGATCATCCCCGTGGGCACGACGGCGCTCCGTCTCATCGAAAGCGCCGCCACCGCGCCGGGCCGGATCGATCCGTGGCGCGGCCCCACCGACATCTTCATCCGCCCCGGCTACAGCTTCAAAATCACCGACGGGCTGATGACCAACTTCCACCTGCCTAAATCGACCCTGATGATGCTGGTCTCGGCGCTCATGGGCATGGACCGGATGCGCGCCGTCTACGCCCACGCCATCGACCAGCGCTACCGCTTCTTCAGCTACGGCGACAGCTCGCTTCTCCTCCCGAACGCATAATCGCTTTCCGGTCCAAAATATCCCGGGAGGGTCTGGGAGGGCAGCGCCCTCCCAGCATCGCGACGCGCCTCAGCGCGGCGCAATCACTCCTCGTACCACCAAAGCTCCGGCTGGAACCCGAGCCAGTCGCCGTACATCGGCACATGGTCGGGGAAATGCAGTTCCTTGGCATGGGCCACCCGCGACACATCGGAATACCAGATCGGGATCACGTAGCGCCCCGCCGTCAGCACCCGGTCGAGCGCCTTGGTCGCGGCCTGAAAATCCTCCTGACTTTTCGCCGTCAGCATCTCTTCGATCAGCCCGTCGACCGCCTCCGACTGCACGCCCATCCAGTTGCGCGAGCCTTCTTCGCCGACCATCGACGAGCCCCAATAGAGCCGCTGCTCGTTGCCGGGGCTCAGGGACAGCGACCGCCAATAGGGGGCCATGTCGAAATCATAGGTGTTGGTGCGCAGCGTGTACTGCGCCGAATCCATCGTCGAAATCCTGGGCCGCACCCCGATCCGCGCCAGCGACGCCGCATAGATGTCGATCACCTGCCGATCCTGCGTCGCGCCCTGATTGAGCACGATTTCGAAGGTAAACGGCTGACCTTCCGCATTCTGCATCACGCCGTTCTCGACCGTCCACCCGGCCTCGGCCATCAGATCGAGCGCGCGCGCCACCCCGGCGCGATTGCGCTCCGATCCATCCGAGGCGGGCAGGGCATAACCCTCGACCGCACCCGGCGGCAGATCGTCGTATTCGGCCAGATACTCCGCCACCCGGCCCGTGGCGGGTTCACCCACCTCCATCCCCAGCACCGAATTGTGGAAATAGGACTGGATACGCGGCTCGAGTCCGCCATTGAGCGTCTGGTTGATAAACTCGAAGTTAAAGACCTGAATCATCGCTTCGCGCACCCGCCAGTCCTGAAACTGCGGGCTGCGGGTGTTCATGACATAGCCCTGAATGCCGGTCGGGCGCTGGTGCGGGATCTCGGACAGCACCACATCACCCGACTGCACGCCGGGAAAGTCGTATTGCGTCGCCCATTTCGCGGCATTGGTCTCGCGATAGGTGGTCGCTTCACCCGCCTTGAACGCCTCGAAGACCACGTCGCCGTCGCCGTAGAACTCGTACCGGATGGTGTCGAAATTCATCTGGCCCTGCATGAACGGCACGTCCTTGCCCCAGTAGTCCGGGTTGCGCTCAAGGTTCAGATACCGCCCGAGCTCATAGTCCCCGATCACGTAGGGTGACGAGCCGATGGGAACGACGCCGATCCCGGACTCGGTGAAATCATGCCCCTCCCACTGCGCTTTTTTCAGGATCGGGCGCAGCCCCATGATGAGCGGCAGTTCGAAATCGACCGTGTTGAAGGTGAACCGCACCGAGCGCGGCCCGGTCTGTTCCATCGCCTCGATCGCGTCCCACGCGCCCCGATAGCGCGGATGCCCTTCTTCCCCGAGCGTCTCATAAGACCACATCACATCCTCGACGGTGACGGGCGAGCCGTCCGAGAACGTGGCCTCCTCGCGCAAGGTGAATTCGACCCACTCCCGGTTCGGTCCGGTCTCGACGGTTTCGGCCAGAAGCCCATAAAGCGTGAACGGCTCGTCATAGGACCGGCCCAACAGGCTTTCGAACAGCATCGACCGCAGGGCATAGGGCGGATTGCCCTTGGTGATGACCGGATGCAGGGAATCGTAAGTCCCCGATTCGGCGAACACGATCTCGCCGCCCTTCGGCGCATCGGGATTTGCCTGTGGCAAGTGGGAAAAGTCTTCACTCAGCGCCGGTTCGCCGTACATGGCAATTCCATGCCGAGGTTCGGCCTGTACCGTTTGGGCCATCCCGCCAATTGTGCCTGCGAGAGCGATCGCCAACATATGTTGGGCGAATCCGCGTTGTCCTGCGATTGTCATTGGAATGGGCCTCCGGTACTGCACCTCTTTGACCCGAGCCTACGGGCCGTTCCTTGGCTTTTCAAACTTTTAGCTTGGACTCTGAAGTGGGTGCCTCTATATTGAGGGCACTGCTCGATAGGTTTCTTGCCTGTATGAAACCTGCCTCAATGACTGAACGCCGGCCCTAGTGCCGGCGTTTTTTTTGGCCCGGAGGCATCGGCGCGCGCCCTCACAGAACCCCCACGATCAACTTCGCCGCAATCGCCAGCATCGTGAGCCCGATGATAAGGTCGAGCACCTGCCACGCCCGTGCCGAGCGCATGATGGGGGCGAGCAGCCGCGCGCCGTAGCCGAGACCGAAGAAGAACACGAAACTCGCCGTGACCGCGCCTGCGCCAAAGACGATCCGCGTTGGCCAGTCGGGGTATTGCGTCGACACCGCACCGATCAGGCCCAGCGTGTCGAGATAGACATGCGGATTGGCCCAGGTGAACGCCGCCGCGATGGCCAGCGTGCGCCAGAGAGAATGATCCGCGCCGCCGATCTCCATCGCCTGACCGCCGCGCCACGCCGCCCGCAGGCGGGTGAGGCCGTAGACGATCAGGAACGCGGCCCCGCCGATGCTCATGACAAACGGCAACCAAGGCGCGGCTTCGACCATTGCGCCAAACCCCGCGACACCTGCGGTAATGAGCAGCGCGTCCGAGGTGGCGCAAAAGAGGCAGAGCCAGAACACGTGACGGCGCAAGAGCCCCTGACGCAGCACGAAAGCATTCTGCGCGCCGATGGCGAGGATCAGGGAAAAGCCGGTCGCGAACCCGGTCAGCGCAGCGGTCATTCCGCCGGTTTGGGCAGCGGCGTGCCGCCTTTGTTTTCGACCGTGTCTTTCTTGTTCGGATAGACCAGACCCGCCGAAATCACGAGCTTCGCGGCATCCTCGACGGACATATCCAGCTCGATCACCGAATGGCGCGGCACAAAAAGCAGAAAGCCCGAGGTCGGGTTCGGCGTGGTCGGCAGAAAGACCGAAATGATCTCTTCATCCACCGGAATGCGCTGCGCGATCTCACCCTTGGCATTGGTCGAGATAAAGGCGATCGCCCACAGACCTTTGCGCGGATATTCCACCAGACAGGCCTTGTCGAACTTGGTGTCGGTCTGCGCGAACACCGTCTCGGCGATCTGTTTGATCCCGTTGTAAAGCGAGCGCACGATCGGCATCCGGTCCACCAGCCGCTCGCCCCAGGCGATGAACTGACGACCCAGAATGCCCTTCGCGACCCAACCGACGAGGATCGTGAAGATCAGAAAGATGATGACGCCCAGACCCCGGATGTTGACCGTCACGTTCTCGCCAAAGACGGCGATGAACCACTCCTTGTCGCCAAGGTAGCGCTGGATCAGCATGTCGGGGTGATAGCTCTTCGGCACGAAGGGCAGAACCCAGCCGTCGATCCAGCCGATGAAGGTCCAGATCAGCCAGATCGTCAGCGCAATCGGCGCGACGACCACCAGCCCCGTGAGAAAGTTGTTTCTGAACCCGGCGAAAAAGCGACGGCGACGGCGCTGAGTGTCGGGCGGGGTGGGCTTGGCGTTCATTTCGGTCCGGGGGCTCGGGGGCTTCACAACATCTAGGCGCTGCGGCGCGGCGCGGCAATGGTGCGCGCGGATCGTGGTATCACTTTCCTGAAAGCGCCCGCGCAATCCCCGCGCCCAGCCGGGCATTGTTCAGAACCAGCGCGATATTGGCGGTGAGCGATGCGCCATCCGTGGCCCGGAAAATGTGGTCGAGCAAGAAGGGCGTCACCGCCTTGCCCTTGACGCCTTGCGCCTCGGCAGCCTCAAGCGCGGCCTCGATGATCGGCCCGATGACGCCCTGCGCGATCTCATACTCGGCGGGGATCGGGTTCGCGACCAGTTGCCCACCGGCAAGCCCCATCGCCGCACGGGTCTCGGCCGCGCGCGCGATATCCGCGGCCGTGTCCATCCGCAGCGGCGCGGCAAGGCCCGAGGCCTGCGACCAGAAGGCCGGAAACTCGTCCTGCCCGTAGGCGATCACCGGCACGCCGTTGGTCTCCAGCACTTCGAGCGTTTTGGGCAGGTCCAGAATGGCCTTGGCGCCCGCCGCCACCACCGTCACCGGGGTCGTGGCAAGCTCGATAAGGTCGGCCGAGATGTCGAACGACTCCTCGGCCCCGCGATGCACGCCGCCGATCCCGCCGGTCGCGAAGACGCGGATGCCCGCCAGATGCGCGGCGATCATGGTCGCGGCCACCGTGGTCGCCCCGGTGCCGCCGGTGGCGATACAGGCGGCAATGTCGGCGCGCGACAGCTTGGCCACGTCCTTGGCCTGACCCAGCGTTTCCAACTCGTCGTCCGTCAGCCCGACATGCAGCCGACCGTCCAGCACGGCGATGGTCGCGGGAACGGCGCCCTCGGCCCGGATCGTCGCCTCGACCTCACGCGCGGTCTCGACGTTCTGCGGCCACGGCATCCCGTGGGTGATGATTGTGCTCTCCAGCGCCACGATGGCCGCGCCGGTTTGGCGTGCTTCTGCCACTTCGGGGGAATAGTGAATGTCGATCATGCGGGGTCCTCTCCCGATACATAGGTGGCGGCGGCGATCAGGGCGGTGCGCAAGGCAACCCCGCCGCGCTCACCGCGAAGTTCCGCAGCGATATGCGCCGCCATGAAGGTGTCACCGGCTCCGGTCACGCGTTTTTGCGGCACCGCAGGGGGCACATCGCTGATCGTACCGGCAAATTCGCCAAGCGCGGCGGAGCGCGAGCCATCCGTCACCAGCGCCCGCGTGGCACCCGCCGCGACCAGCGCATCGGCGGCATCGTGCGCGGTCTCGAAGGTTTTGCCGAGGATCAGCCCGGCCTCTTCGAGATTGACGTAAAGCGTCGCGCCGGGGTGGGCCAGCAAGGGCGTCAGCCGCGTGGCCTTGCCGGGGCTCGCAGGCGCGATGCGCAGATCGGCGGCGCGCAGGGCAGGGTGCTCGGCCACGTCGATCAGCAGCGCCTCGGTCAGATTGCCGTCCAGCGCCACCGGACCCTCATAGGGGGCCTCGGCGCTGCCCAGCCGTCCATCGAAGAGAGGCGCGAGGATCCGGTCGCCCGCAGCCTCCAGCGAATGGGCATCGCACATGGCGGCCACCAGCCCGGCGTGATCCTCGATCGCGATATAGCTGTCGGTGGGCAGGCGCGGATCGCGCAGCAGATAGCCCGTGACCAACCCCATGTCGTCGCAGGCGGTGGTCAGCTCGTCGCCCTCGGGATCGGTGCCGACCGCAGACAACAGGGCAGGGGTCAGACCGAACCGTTTCAGCGTCATCGCGATGTTCAGCGCCACACCACCGGGCAGACGCGTGATCCGCCCCGGCACGTCGTTGCCCTGCCGCATGGCCGCATCGGTACGCCCGATCACGTCCCACAGCACGCTGCCGATACAAAGAATGTCGCTGGTCCGGTTCATCCGGCGCTTTTGGCAACCTCCGCCCGATTGCGCAAGCCGCCGAAAGCGGTCAATCTGACGCGACAGGCCGCCGAACCGGCCAAAATCCCCAAAAACCCGCGGAAACGCACGGAAACACCTTGCCAACAGGCCCAAAGCCCCGTAATGGCCGCCCTACTTCACAGGCGGGGTCGGGCCTGACGGGGAGAAATCCCGTTACGGTCCACCGGTTGGTGAGGACAAACACCCTTTGTCCAAACCTAGAAGCCCCGCCGAGGCGCAAACCGGAAAAGGAACATGGACATGGCGCTCCCTGAATTCACTCTGCGTCAGCTTCTGGAAGCTGGCGTTCACTTCGGCCACCAGACTCAGCGTTGGAACCCCCGTATGGGCGAGTTCATCTACGGTGAGCGTAACGGCATTCACATCTTCGACCTGACCCAGACCGTCCCGATGCTGGACGCCGCTCTGAACGTGATCCGTGAAACGGTCGCCAAGAACGGCCGCATCCTCTTTGTCGGCACCAAGCGTCAGGCGTCCAAGCCGATCGCCGAAGCCGCCGAAAAATCGGCCCAGTACTACATGAACCACCGCTGGCTCGGTGGCACGCTGACCAACTGGCAGACCGTGTCGCAGTCGATCAACCGCCTCAAGGCGTATGACGAGCAGCTCGCCACCGGTGCCGAAGGCCTCACCAAGAAAGAGCGCCTGGGCATGGAACGCGACCAGGAGAAGCTGACGCTCTCGCTCGGCGGCATCCGTGAAATGGGCGGTCGTCCCGACCTCCTGTTCGTCATCGACGTGAACAAAGAAGACCTCGCCATCAAGGAAGCCAACAAGCTCGGCATCCCGGTCGTGGCCGTTGTCGACACCAACTGCTCGCCCGAAGGCATCGACTACATCATTCCGGGCAACGATGACGCCGCCCGCGCCATCGCGCTCTACTGCGATCTGGCCGCCCGCGCCGCGCTCGACGGTATGTCGGGTCAGCTCGAAGCCGCCGGCATCGACGTCGGTGCGCTCGAAGAAGGCATGGTCGAAGAAGCTGTGGCCGAAGAGTCGGCTGAAGCCTGATCTCGTCACAGTCCTGTAACCGAGGGCGGGCACACCGCCCTCGGACCCGTTTTTAACGGACCCCGTTCAATACGAAGGAGAGCCAAGATGGCGATCACCGCTGCACAAGTGAAAGAACTCCGCGAGATTTCCGGCGCGGGCATGATGGATGCCAAGAAGGCGCTGACCGAAACCGACGGCGACATGGAAGCCGCGATGGACTGGCTGCGCACCAAGGGCCTCGCCACCGCCGCCAAGAAATCGGGCCGCACCGCTGCCGAGGGCCTCGTGGCCGTCGCCGTGTCGGGCGACACCGGCATCGCTGTGGAAGTGAACTCGGAAACCGACTTCGTCGGCAAGAACGCCGAATTCCAGGGCATGGTCACCAAGATCGCAGCCGCCGCTCTGAACGTGGCCGATGTCGATGCGCTGAAAGAGACCGAGATCGACGGCAAGACCGTGTCGACCATGATCACCGACGCGATCGCCAAGATCGGCGAGAACATGGGCGTGCGCCGCATGGCCAAAATCTCCGGCGAAACCGTTGTGACCTACGTCCACAACGCCGCCGCTGACGGCCTCGGCAAGATCGGCGTTCTCGTCGCACTCACCGGCGGCGACGAAGCTTTCGGCAAGCAGGTCGCGATGCACGTCGCAGCCGCGAACCCGGCTTCGCTCGACCAAGCCTCGCTCGACCCGGCGATCGTCGAAAAAGAGCGTCAGATCCAGATCGAGATCGCCCGCGAATCCGGCAAGCCGGAGCAGGTGATCGAGAAGATGATCGAAGGCCGCATGAAAAAGTTCCTCTCGGAAGTCACGCTTCTGGGCCAGAACTTCGTCATCAACCCCGACCTCACGGTCGAGCAGGCCGCGAAAGAAGCGGGCGCGACCATCACCGGCTTCATCCGCATGGAAGTCGGCGAAGGCATCGAGAAAGCCGAAGAAGACTTCGCTGCCGAAGTGGCGAAAGTCGCCGGCGCCTGATCGCAAAAACGACAGGGTCGGGCAGGGTGCCCGGCCCGGACAAAACGAAACCCGGTGCGCGAAACGCGTGCCGGGTTTTTTCATGCCGAATCAGCCTGTTGCGGTGTGACCTTCAAAACTCGCGCAGACGCGGAACGGGTCATCAGTCTGTTGGAAGGTTGAGACGGGAATGGAGCGATCCCGAAATCGCGAGTGCTCCATCCCCTAGTTCCAAAGGCATAAATTGCCACCACTCACGGAACAGAGACACAATCTCGCATTTTGCAGCGAGATTCCAGTAAGGTTTTCCTTACCAAGGTAAGGTTTTCCGTAGTGTATGGCTAAATTGGACCAGTTCGGTCAGTGATCTTCGTCCGCACGACGCAGCCGACGGCTGACCGAGGACGAGCCTTCATCCACATCGTCGTTCATCTGCACCGCGCCACCTTCGGAACTGCGCACATGGCTCTGGTTCAAAAAGGTAATCTTCGCAATGGCTTGCGCGGTGGTGTCGACACCCAGCTTTTCGCGCGCAAGGCGCAGGTGCTTTTCGATCGTCGGAACCGAGACGTCCATGATCGTCGCGACATCCTGGTTCGACTTGCCCTCGGACACCCATTCCAGCACTTCGAGCTGCCGCTTGGACAGTTTCGGACGGTTGGTCTCGATCGGCAGCGAGGCGATCTTGAGGTGGACGATGTTGCACATCACGTCGATCTCTTTGCCGTTCTCGGCCCAGATCTCGTCCAGATCCTGCTGGCTCAAACCCACGGCACCGGTGAGCGCGAACAGCGCATGCGAGCGGTCGGATGCGGTCGGAACGGCCACCGTATAGCCCGCAGTCACATTCATGGCGCGGTTGAACGCGATGACTTCCAACTCTTTTTCCGTCAGCTCCTCAGGCCGCTGCCACAGCGCCCCCCAGGAACAATAGCCGCTCTCGTTCTCGCGCGCCCAGCGGGTGAGGGGCGCGTGCAGGAACATCCGCTCCTCGATGAACTGCCGGAAATACGTGGGGTTATGGTTGGTCAGGAACAGCGCGTCCAGCAGCTCACCAACCGAACTTTGCGTCGCAAAGCGCGTGTAGCCATAGATTAATCGGTCAAACCCGAAGGTTGCCATGCGATCGCAGTGCAGCTGCCAGACTTGTTGGAGCGTTCTTGCGCGCACGATGTGTTCGAGCACATCAAGCATCAGTACCTCATCCCGTCACTCACACCCTTGTCGACCCAATAAATTGGACGCCCCTCGACGACAGCGTGTCATTTGAGATCGAAGAAAGCCACCATTCGTATGGGTTGTCGAGGGTGTAGGAGACAAAAATGCAATTTATTTGCTATTTGCAACAACCTGACTGGGACGTTGCGTATCGGTAAGTCATTGTAAAGACTAGAACATTCCGAATAGTGGCACTATTACATAATACCGATTATACGCGGTAGGGGATGATCCGTAGAAATGCGCGTTTAGCGGGAGCACCGAGACCGGAACTCCCGTCATATTAACCCAGCGCGTAGCCGGTCCCCCGCACCGTGCGCAGCGGGTCGATCCCCCCGGTCTTGCACAGCGCCTTGCGCAGACGTCCGACATGAACGTCGACCGTGCGCGTGTCGACATAGACGTCGCGGCCCCAGACCCGGTCCAGCAGTTGCTCGCGGCTCCAGACCCGGCCCGGCTTTTCCATGAACGTCGTAAGCAGCCGGAACTCGGTCGGTCCCAGCTTCACCGGATCGCCCGAGCGCGTCACGCGGTGCGTTTCGCCGTCCAGCACGATGTCGTCGTATTCGAGCCGCTGACCGACGCTCGCCGGACGCGTGCGCCTCAGCTGCGTGCGGATACGCGCCATCAGCTCCTGCACCGAGAACGGTTTGACCATATAGTCGTCCGCCCCGGTCTCGAGCCCCCTGACCCGGTCCATCTCGTCCGAGCGCGCCGACAGCATGATCACCGGAATGTCCGTGGTCTCGCGGCGCGATTTCACACGGCGGCAGATCTCGATCCCCGACACGCCCGGCAGCATCCAGTCGAGCAGGATCAGGTCAGGCCCGATCTCTTCGACCAGAACCATCGCGTCGTCGCCGTTTTCGGCAATCGACACGTCATAGCCCTCGGACGCGAGGTTGTAGCGCAGGATCTCACGCTGGGCCGGTTCGTCCTCGACCAGCAGCACCAGCGGCTTGTCGGTGCTCATTCGTCAGCCTCTTCGAACCCCTCGACCTGATAAATGGACTGGTTGTCCTTGGGTCGCTGGTCTTCGGGCATCACGCCAGTGGACAGATAGATCACCTGATCGGCAATCGACGTCACGTGGTCGCCCATGCGTTCGATGTTCTTGGCGATGAAATGCAGGTGCATACAGGCCGTGATGTTGCGCGGGTCTTCCATCATGAAGGTCAGGAATTCGCGAAACAGCGCGTTGTACATCTGGTCGACTTCGAGATCGCGCTGGCGCACGTCTTCGCCCACCGTGGCGTCGCGCCGGATATAGCTGTCGAGCGCGTCGGACAGCATCGCCTCGACCTCTTTCGACATGCGCCGGATCGCGTTGGACGCGCCTTCGATCGGCTGCATGTGCGACAGCACTTCGGTGCGCTTGGCGATGTTCTTGGCATAGTCGCCGATGCGTTCGAGGTTGCCTGCGATCTTCATCACGGTCAGTACCGTGCGCAGGTCGCCCGCCGCCGGCTGGCGCATCGCCAGAAGCTGCGCGCACTGCGTGTTGATCATGTCCTCGAGCTCGTCGATCTTCTTGTCGCCCTGGCGCACGCGCTCGGCGCGCTCGGTGTCGCGGGTCTTGAGCGATTTGGCGGATTCGCGGATCGATTCCTCGACCAGCCCGCCCATCTTCATGACCAGCGCCTGAATCGCTTCGAGATCGCGGTCAAAGGCTTTTGCGATATGGGGATCGTGCATGTCTCTGCCCTCCTCAGCCGATACGGCCGGTGATGTAGCTTTCCGTCCGCGGGTCGCGCGGATTGGTAAAGATGGTGGTCGTGTCGTCGTATTCGACGAGGTTGCCGAGATGGAAGAACGCGGTCTTCTGGCTCACCCGTGCGGCCTGCTGCATCGAGTGGGTCACGATGATGACCGAATAGTTCTGCTTGAGTTCGTCGATCAGTTCCTCGACCTGTGCCGTGGCAATCGGGTCGAGCGCCGAACACGGCTCGTCCATCAGGAGCACTTCCGGCTCGGTCGCAACGGCGCGCGCGATGCACAGACGCTGTTGCTGACCGCCCGAAAGCCCGGTGCCCGGCGCGTCCAGACGATCCTTGACCTCGTCCCAGATCGCGCCACGGCGCAGGCTCTTCTCGACAATCTCGTCCAACTCGGCCTTGTTGCGGGCCAGACCGTGGATGCGTGGGCCATAGGCGATGTTGTCGTAGATCGACTTGGGGAACGGGTTCGGCTTCTGAAACACCATCCCCACCTTGGCACGCAACTGCACCGGGTCGACCTGCGGCGCGTTGATGTCCTCACCGTCCAGCAGGATGTCGCCCTCGACCCGGCAAATCGGGATCGTGTCGTTCATCCGGTTGAGCGAGCGCAGAAAGGTCGACTTGCCGCAGCCCGACGGGCCGATGAACGCGGTGACCGTCTTGTCGAGGATCTCGACGTTCACGTCCTTGATGGCGTGGTTGTCGCCATAATAGACCTGCACGTCCTTTGCTGAGAACTTCGTGTTCATCGCGTCCACCCCGACTTTGTTTTCTACATTGTCTTTCATCATAGGTTCCCCCTGCCCCGCATTACCAGCGGCGCTCGAAACGACGGCGCAGGATCACCGCCAGGATGTTCATGGTCATCAGGAATATGAGCAGGACGATGATCCCACCCCATGCCCGTTCGTAGTAAGCCGGATCGGCACGCTTCGCCCATTCGTAGATCTGGGCGGGCATGGCCGAGTTCGGATCGAGAAAACCGGCAGCAACCCCGTCCGGATAGTTCGAGGCGATAAAGCCCACCATCCCGATCAAGAGCAGCGGCGCGGTTTCCCCCAGCGCTTGTGCCAGACCGATGATCGTACCGGTCAGGATACCGGGCATGGCGAGCGGCAGGACGTGGTGAAACACGGTCTGCATCTTCGACGCCCCGATGCCCAGTGCGGCTTCGCGGATCGACGGCGGCACCGCTTTGAGCGAGGCGCGCGTCGAGATGATGATGGTCGGCAGCGTCATCAGCGTCAGCACCAGACCACCGACGAGCGGCGCCGATTGCGGCAGGTGCATGAACTGGATGAAGACCGCCAGACCCAGAATACCGAACACGATCGACGGCACGGCGGCGAGGTTCGAGATATTGACCTCGATGATGTCGGTGAACCGGTTCTGGGTCGCGAATTCCTCAAGATAGATCGAGGCGGCGACACCGATCGGCAAACTCAGCGCCAGCACGACGAACATCATGAACAGCGAGCCGACCATCGACACCCCGATCCCGGCCTGTTCCGGGCGGCTCTCGGAGGCATCCGCGCCAGTGATGAAGTCCCAGTTGAACCCGGTCGAAATGATCCCCGCCTCGGCCATCGCATCCACCACGTCGAAATGCGCGGCGTCGATGTTGTTGTCACGCGCCACACTGTCGCGCGTCACCCGGCCTTTGAAATAGCCGTCCACACGCGACGAGGCGAGCAGCTGGAATTCGGACGTCCCACCGATCAGATCGGGGTTCGCCAGCACCCGGTCGCGCACCTGAGCGGCCACCGAGGACGACAGGATCGGGCGCAGGTCGGCCACATCCTCGAACGGGTTGTCGATGTCGTTCGCGGCCAGCGCGTCGGCCAGCGCCTGATCGACCAGTGGGCTATAGCCAAAGGTCGACACTTTGCGCAGATCGTCCGGATTGCGCGCCCCGTTCGGGTCCAGCGTCTCGGCCGGCAGCGCGACTTCGAGCGTCAGCTTGGCCTGCTGAAAAGCGGGCACGCCACGCACGATGATGGTCGAAACCAGCGCGATCAGGAACAGCAGGCCCATGCCGATGGCGATCAGACCATAAAGCTTGAACCGGGCTTCCTTTGCATTGCGCTTCTTCGTGCGCGCGTCGATCTCGTAGATCGAGCCGGTGTTGGTGGCATCGGTCATTCGTACTGCTCCCGGTATTTGCGCACGATGTAGAGGGCGAGGACGTTGAGGCAGAGGGTCACGACGAAGAGCGTCATCCCCAGTGAAAAGGCGACCAGCGCTTCCGGGCTGGAAAAGTCGGCATCCCCCGTCAGCTGGCTCACGATCTTGGCGGTGACGGTGGTCATCGCCTCGAACGGGTTCAGGGACAGCCGGGCCGCGGCCCCTGCCCCGAGGACGACGATCATCGTCTCCCCGATGGCGCGCGAGGCGGCCAGAAGGATGGCCCCGACGATCCCCGGCAAGGCCGCGGGCATGACCACCTGTTTGATGGTCTCGGACTGCGTCGCGCCAAGCCCATAGGACCCGTCACGCATCGCCTGTGGCACCGCGTTGATGATGTCGTCGGACAGCGAGGACACGAAGGGGATGAGCATGATGCCCATGACAAGACCGGCGGTCATGACGGCGGTGCCGCCCTGCATCCAGCCCACACCCAAAAGCCCGCCGTTCCCGAACACGTCGACCAGCAGCGGCCCGACGGTGAGCAGCGCGAACAGGCCGTAGACGATGGTCGGAATGCCCGCGAGCACTTCGAGCAACGGCTTGGCAAAGCTGCGCAATTTCGGACCTGCGTATTCCGACAGATAGATCGCGGCGAAAAGCCCGATCGGCACGGCCACGGCCAGCGCGATGATCGAGATATAGAGCGTGCCCCACAGAAGCGGGAGGATCCCAAGCTGCGACCCACCGCCGAAAGACGGCGCCCAGGTGGTGCCGAAAAAGAACTCGGTCGCGGGATAGAGCCGGAAGAACTCGATCGTGTTGAAGAGCAGCGAAAAGATAATGCCGACCGTGGTCAGGATCGCGATCAGCGCGGCGGTGACGAGCAGGATCAGAACCCCGCCCTCCACTCGGTTGCGCGCCCTCAGCGTGCCCGAGGTGCCGGTGTAGGCATAAAGAAAGCCCGCGATGGCGACGACCAGCACCACGACGGTGCGGATCCAGTCACCCGTGGCGGTGGCGCTGCGATAGTCGAGCGCGGCGGACAGAACCTCGGGGCTCACCTCCGAGCCGAGCGCCACACCCACGCCGCCCAGCGTGGCGCGCACGCCGCTGGCATCCAGCGTTGCGGCATCGCCAGCCGCGATCACGCCGCGCTCGATGGCGGTGTCGATCCCGTCCGCGACGCGCTGCACGTCGGACATGATGAGGCTCAGCGCGCCCCGGTTTTCATACATGGTCTCGGGAATGTCGCTGCGCACCTGGCCCGAGACGACCATCGGCTGGACGATCACCCAGACCGCCAGAAGCAGCACGGCGGGCACGAAGGCGAGCATCGCGACGTTCATGCCGTAGAAATTCGGGAGCGAGTGCAGCGTGCGCACATCCTCGACCGAAGACACCGCGCGCGACCGGCCCAGAACATATCCGGCGATGGCTAGGACGAGCACGACGATGAGGAGAATCAGCGGAGACATCGGGGGTCCAACTTAACTTTGAGGAAACGGGCCGTTCGTATTTACCGCGGTAAAGATCGGCGCGAAGATCACTCTCCGCGCCGATCCATAGTCCAAGCGCCAGACGCTTACATGGTCTCTTCGTTCGAGATCATGGCTTGCGTGTCGGCCAGCTCCGGGTCGGACACGAGGCCGTAGTTCGACAGCGGGCCGTTCGGGCCAGCGATCTCGTTCGACACGAAGAACTCGGCGAACTCTTTCAGGCCGGGGATCACGCCGATGTGTGCTTTCTTCACGTAGAAGAACAGCGGGCGCGACACCGGGTATTCGCCCGAAGCGATCGACTCGGTCGACGGCTCGACGCCCGACATCGTGGCGACTTTGAGCGTGTCGGTGTTGTTTTCGTAGAAGGCCAGACCGAAGACGCCGACACCGTTGGTGTTCGCGTCGATACGGGCGAGCGTTTCGGTGTAGTCGCCGTCGATGTCGACCGAACGACCGTCGGTGCGGACCGCCATGCAGGCGCCTTCGGCGTCGTCTTCCGACATGCCAGCAGCCATCATGGCTTCCATAGCGCCGGTGTCTTCGCAGCCCTGAAGCAGGACTTTTTCTTCGAACACTTCACGGGTGCCGTGCTTGGTGCCGGGGATGAAGGCCATGATTTCGGCGTCCGGCAGGTCGGCGTTGAAGTCGGACCATGCGGTGTGCGGGTTGTCGACGAGCGCGCCGTCCACGACGACTTGCTGGGCCAGCGCGTTGAACCAGTCGGCCGGTTCGAAAGCGGTGAATTCCGGGCCGTCGATCTGGCTGGCGAACACGATGCCGTCGTAGCCGATGCGCACTTCCATGATCTCGGTCACGCCGTTGGCGGCGCAGGTTTCGACTTCGCCGTCACGGATGGCGCGCGACGCGTTCGCGATGTCGATGGTGTTTTCGCCAACGCCTTCACAGAAGCGCTTGAGGCCAGCGGAAGAACCGCCCGATTCCACGACCGGGGTCGGGAAGTCGAAGTTTTCGCCGAAGGCTTCGGCGACGATCGAAGCGTAAGGCAGCACGGTCGAAGAACCGGCAACCTGAACGTTATCGCGCGACTGCGCCACGGCAGCAGAGGCGGACACAGCAGCGATCGCCAGGGTCGAGGCGGTCAGTTTCGCAAAGGACATGGATTTCTCCTGGTTTGATTTGCAGCAGGCGACACGTCCCTCGTGCCGCACTGCGGGCCTCACTAGGGTGAGTCCGCGATGGTTTTGCGACAGATTTGTAACGATACTGTAACACAGCACGTTTCCGATGTGGACAACGCAGCTATGTTGTCTAGCGGCCCGGCAGTGCCACGCTGAACCGACTGCCCTGCCCCGGCTTGCTTTCAATGCGCAGACGGCCCCGGTGACGGTTCACGATGTGCTTCACGATGGCGAGCCCGAGCCCGGTCCCGCCCATGCCGCGCGAACGGTGGTCGTCGACCCGATAGAATCGCTCGGTCAGGCGGCCAAGGTGGCGCTCGTCGATGCCCTCGCCCTTGTCGGAAACCTCGACGATCAGCCCCGGCCCGCGCAAACGCGGATCGTGATCGACCTGCGTCAGCTGCACCGTAACCTCGCCGCCGCTGCCGCCGTATTTGATCGCGTTCTCGATCAGGTTGGTGAAGACCTGCGTAAGCTGATCGGGGTCCGCAGGCGCCATCACAGGCGACTCGCAGCCCAGAACGCTCAGATGCACCTGCCGGTCCTCGGCCTGCCCTTGCAGATTCTGCGCCGCGTTCAGGATGAGTTCCGCGATGTCCTGTTCCTCGGTCGGGCGCAGACCTTCGGTGTCCTCGACCTTGGCCAGTGACAGGAGATCATCGACCAGCCGATGCATCCGCCGCGTCTCGGACTCCATGATTTTAAGAAAATGATCGCGCGCAGTCTCGTCATCGCGCGCCGGACCGCGCAGCGTTTCCACAAAGCCCGAGATCGCGGTCAGCGGCGTGCGCAGCTCGTGCGAGACGTTGGCGACGAACTCCGACCGCATCTCACCGGCCTGTTCGAGCGCGGTCACATCCTCAAACGCGAGGATCGTGCCCAGCCCCCCTTCCAAAGGGGTGATCGTGACGTCGTAAAACCGCTCCCGCGCCTCGCCCGATCCGATGTGGCGGGCCTGCGCGGGCACCCGCGACCCGATGGCCGTTTCGATCCGGTCGAGCAGCGCAGGCTGGCGAAAGACGGCGGCGTAGTGACGCCCGACAATGGCCGCGCCGAACATCCGCTCGCAGGCGGGATTGAGCGCCGCCACCCGCTGGTCCGCACCGATCACGGCGCAGGCCATCGGGATCGCCCGAATGAAAGTTTCCGCGTCTATCTCGCCGACCATGTTCTGCCCTGCCCGTTGCCTGTGTTTGCCGTGACTGCGCGCGCACGGCCCACAAGTGATTGTTCCATTCGGTTAATCTGTCCATTTGCGCACTTTGCAAGGACGTTAAACACACGTAATACTACAGGGGCGTGACTTGGACAGTACCACCACCCCATAACATTAGGGGGTTTAGTCGAATTATGGGTCAACCCGACAAAGCCAGTGCGTACGAGTGGACGAATGCATCGAAAAAGACGGATGCAGACACGTTAAGAGTTTTAGCCGTTGGATCATCGCATGCTGCGAACACGAACCAGGCGACGAGCAGTCTGCCCGGTGCGCGGTTCGTTGATTTCGACAGCCTGACACGAGAGGTGATGGATCTGCATCAACCCGATGTGGTTCTTTCTCCTCTCATGTCCAGCGACTTCGATTGCGTCGAGGTCGCTCATCGTCTGGTTTCGAACGGCTTCGGCGGTCGTTACCGGGCGTTTGCCGAGGATATCCCGCGCCCGGATCTGGTCCGGCGCGAGATTTGCCGCAGCTTTCCCGGTCTGGATTTCGACCTGCTGGTCGTGACACCCGGACAGGAGGCGCAGACGGTCTGAACCCGGCGCGAAGGCCCGCTCAGTAAATGAGGTCGTGGCCTTCGTCGCCCACCGCTTCGTAGTGACGCAAAAGCGTGTTGAGCGCGATGCGAAGCACAATCTTGCCGGACCGCGCGGGGAAATCGAGACGCTGCTCGATCTCTTCCATCCCGGTTTCCTTGCAGCACGACAGGATGACGGCCTCGGCGAGTTCGGGGCCGAGTTTCTCGACCGCCTTGGCGAGGCTCTGGAAAGCGGACTGATGACGGGGAAGCGCGAGCGCGGTGGCGCCATCGGTGCTGGCCATCATCGGGCGCATGCGACCCTCGATCAGGTCGCCGATGTCGTCGGAAATGGCTCCGCCTGCGCGGGCGATCTCATAGCTTTCGCGAAACCGCTCGGCGGCGCGGACCATCGGCTTGGACAGAAAGGACGAGCCGTCCCCGCGCTTGCGCCGGGCGAGCACCCGAAGCGGCGGTTCGGCCCCGGCGGTGCGCGGTTTGCGCGCGCCACCCTGCCCCGAAAGGCGCGCGCTGAGCGGGCGTGAGTCGTCGATCGACGCCACCTTGCGCGATTCGCTCTGCGCCATCAGGCGGCTCAACTCGGTGCGGCCCGCCGGCGTGATCGAATAGCGGCTGAGACGCCCGCGCGTCTTGCCCTCGATCCATTCCTTGAGCGCGAGAATCTCGGCCACGTCACGCGGCACGACGGCGCGGCGCACCGGCCTGTCGTCCTGGACATGGGCGACGACGACGGCGTCCTCGACGCCCTCGGCAATGACGAGAAGCGCGCCCGGTTCGGTCAGCGCGCGCAGGGCGCGCAGGCTTTCCCGGTCGATCCGGTCATGGTCTGTCGGTGTGCGGGTCATGGTCTTCGCAATGCCTCCGTGGCGGTTCGGCGCGCTGTCGCGCCCCGAGCCATGCCAAAGCGTTTCAAGTGACCTGAGAGCCGCGTCCGCGAGGGGATCGTCACGCAAACCTTCCGTCCGCCTGACCTGACGCATGACCGTCGACGCATGGACCCCGGTTGCGCGCGCGATGTTGCGCAGCGAGGTTCCATCCTCGACATGCGCAAGATAGGTGCGAACCGTATCCGGAACCCATTCCGGCAAGCGGCGTTGCGATCCGAGCGACTTGGGGGCGTGCGTCTGCATGATCAGTCCTCATCCCTGGCAGGCGTGTGTTTCCGCGTGGGAAACAACACAACCCTAAAGCGAGTCGTTATCCACAGGCAATCCACAATGTGTGGATAACTTCACAGGCTCTCAACGATGACGCCACTTTGAAGCTGATGATAATAATGGACTATAAAGGCACCGTTCGCTCCTGTGCGTCAGGACGCAACACGCCCTTAGGTTGTGTCAGAACCAGATCGACTCACGTTTTCACGGAGGATGAGATGGACGACCACACCCGACAGTTGCGCCATATGAAGCGCCCGAAACTGCTGATGACAGCCGCGCGCCATGCGATGCGTCATTACGACCGGACCCGGGTTCTGACCCGGCTTCTGGGGCGCGCGACGCTCCAGTCCGAACGCGCGATGGACGCGCTGCTTGCACGCGAGGCCGAGATCGAATTGACCCGAACGACAGGCGCCGCGGACTATTCCCCCGCGGCGCATATCGATCTGTTGACGGCAATCCTCGCCGAAGCGCGCGGGCTCACCGAGCCCCACGCCGATCAGCTGTAGGCGTCGGGCATTTCGGCTTTGCGCCGGGCGATGAAGGCTTCGAGCGCCTCACGGATCGCCGGGTCGAGCGCAGGCGCCTCATACTGGTCGATGAGCTTGCGCACGCGGGCGTTGGCGAGGGTGGAGGAGTCCCGCGCGCCTTCTTCGAACCAGGTCTCATAGGGCTTGTAGTCGAGCACTTCGGACCGCCAGAACGCATCTTTGAAGTTCGCCTGCGTGTGGGCACAGCCGAGATAGTGACCGCCCGGCCCCACTTCGCGCAGCGCATCCATCGCCTGTGCGTTCTCATCGGCAGATACGCCGGCCGCGAATTTGTGGATCGTGCCAAGCTGGTCCGCGTCGAGCACGAATTTCTCGAAGCTCGAGACCAGCCCGCCTTCGAGCCAACCACAGGCATGCAGCATGAAGTTCACGCCCGCGTTCATGCCCATCTGGAGGCTGTTGGCGCTTTCATAGCCTGCCTGCGCATCCGGCAGTTTCGAGCCGGTGAAGCCCCCGGCGGAGCGGAACGGCAGGCCCATGCGGCGGGCCAATTGCCCCGCGCCCATCGTGACCTGCGTGGCCTCGGGCGTGCCGAAGGTCGGCGCGCCGGAGTTCATGTCGATCGACGTCACGAAGGCACCGAAGATCACGGGCGCGCCGGGGCGGATGAGCTGGCTGTAGGCCACCCCCGCCATGACTTCCGCCAGCACCTGCGTCAGCGTGCCCACGACCGAGACGGGCGCCATCGCGCCACCCACGATGAAGGGCGAGATGATGCAGGCCTGATTGGCGGCGGCGTAGGTTTCCAACGTGCCCATCATCACGCTGTCGAAAGTCAGCGGCGAGTTGATGTTGACGAGCGAGGTCATGACCGCGTTCTGGTCGACGAAATCGGCCCCGAACAGGATCTTGGACATCTCGACGCAATCGGCGGCCCAGTCCTTGTCGGTGACGGCGCCCATATAGGGCTTGTCGGACAGGGTCATGTGGGCGTGGAGCATGTCGAGGTGCCGCTTGTTCACCGGTACGTCGGTGGGTTCGCACAGGGTGCCGCCCGACAGGTGGACCCATTTCGACATGTAGCCCAGTTTCACGAAGGTGCGGAAATCCTCGATCGTGGCATAACGGCGCACGCCGTCCAGATCGTGGACGAAAGGCGGGCCATAGACCGGCGCGAAGACGAGGTTGTTGCCGCCGATCTCGACCGACCGCTCGGGATTGCGGGCATGATGGGTGAACGAAGACGGCGCGGTCTTGCACAAGTCACGCGCCATGCCGCGGGGAATGTGAACCCGCTCGCCACGCACATCCGCGCCCGCCTGACGCCAGCGCTCCAGCGCGCCGGGGTTCTCGGCAAAGACCACGCCGATCTCTTCCAGCACGGTTTCCGCGTTGGTTTCGATGATGGCGAGGGTTTCCTCGTCCAGAATGTCGAGCGTGGGCGTTTTGCGCACGATCACCGGGGCGGTGTCGAACCGGGGGGCCGTTCGCTCGGCCCGCCGCGCGGCACCGCCGCCACCCCGTGCCCGCCGTTTCCGTTCGCCGGTCGCTACCTCTTCGGACATGTCATTCTCCGCGCTGTTTGTGCCGTGATAGCGCGCGGGCCGCTTGGGGTCGGGAGGGTTTGCGACGTTTGACGTGCGAAAACGACGCGGGCGCCGTGCTAGGTCTTGGCGCCCGCCGTGGGGGTGGCGATGGCGTCGTGATCGACCAGATTCCAAGGCAGCCCGGCATTGCGGTAAAGCCGTTTGCCCAGATCCGGATAGTCGCCCACGTCATGGGCGAGCCGTTCCCCCACCACGATGCAGCGCAGCACCTCGTCGCCGGTGTTGGCGATGGAATGGGCCAGCCCGCCCTTGCGGTAGCCCAGAAAGTCACCCGGCCCCACCTCGACCCGCTCGTCCCCGATCCGCGCCGTGGCCCGGCCTGCGAGGATATAGACGCACTCGTCCTCATAGTGGTGAAGGTGATGCTCGCTCGTCGCATGGCCCGGCGCGACCTCGATGATGTGAAAGCCCAGCCCGGTCAGCCCGGTCAGGTCGCCCAGCGACTTGTTCACCCGCTGCGCGTTGGGGTTCAGGAAATGGGCCTTGGACAGCCCCTCCATCGCGTCGATCTCATCTGCGCGCACGAGGTAGACGTCATCGCTCATCGGATACTCCTTCTCTGTTTCAGAAAACCT
>JAYZLL010000005.1:0-91410 GCA_036154315.1 Pseudomonadota bacterium | reverse complement strand
CCACCCACCCCACCGCGCCCAGCCCCCCACGGCCTCCCACGCGCAGCCGGCCAAGCACGCCAACGGGACCCCGCCGCGCACGAACCGCGCCCCCCAGCGTCGTGACGAAACGAGCAACCGCGACCGGTCGAACGACAACAACGATCCCGGTTCGTCGCCGCAGCCTGATGTGATCGACACCGTCGAAGACGACGACAACGGTCTCGTCGAGACGCCGGAAAACGCGCAGAAGGTCGAAGAGCCCAAGGCTGAAAAGCCGAAAAAGCCCCGCGCTCCGCGCAAGCCCCGGGCCAAGAAGTCGGACGAGGAAAAGCCGATTGGCGATCTGGTCGACGCGGCCGAGGGCAAGGCCGACGGCGGCGCGCCGGAAGCGGCCGAGTAAGCGCACCGTTACACACATGCAAAAACGCCCCTGCGGGACACCGCGGGGGCGTTTTGCGTTCGGGCGGATGCGACATGGCTTTCCCCGCCGCGCCTGCGGGTTTAAACGGTCGCCAAAGCGCCAAAACGAACGGATTTGCCCCATGACCGCGAACAAACGCATCGTCCTGTCCAGCGACCACGCCGCCATCGAACTGCGTCAGGCCATCGCCAAGCACATCGAGGCACAGGGGTGGGAGCCGGTCGATATCGGCCCGACCACGCCCGAGAGCACGCATTACCCGCTTCACGGTCAGGCGGCAGGCGCAAAGATCGTCTCGGGCGACTGCGCGCTGGGGATCATCCTGTGCGGCACCGGGCAGGGCATCATGATGGCCGCGAACAAGGTCCCGGGTATCCGCTGCGGCGTCTGCTCCGACACGTTCTCGGCCCGCATGATCCGCCAGCACAATGATGCCAACATCCTGTCCATCGGTGCGCGGGTGGTGGGCGAGGGCCTCGCGCTCGACATCGTCGACGCCTTCCTCAATGCCGAGTTCGAGGGCGGCCGCCACGCGACACGGGTGGATATGATCGAGGGCTGATCCAAGCGCTAGACCCAACGAAAAAGGCCGCCCCGAAGGGCGGCCTTTCTTGTCTCTGGACTGCGCGATCAGGCGTTGGCCGACGCGTTCTCCTTGAGCCAGTTCAGCACGTTCTCGGGCGAGCTTTCACCATACGGGTCTTCGCCGTGGTTGTCGCACATGCCGGGCTCGACGAAGAGCGCTTCGATCTTGCCGTCGTTCACGATGGCGGCGTAGCGCCAGGAACGCGCGCCGAAGCCCAGGTTGTCCTTGGCGACCAGCATGCCCATCGCCTTGGTGAATTCGCCCGAACCGTCCGGGATCACTTTGACGTTCTCGAGGCCCTGATCGATGGCCCATTTGTTCATCACGAAGCTGTCGTTGACCGACATGCAGTAGATGTCGTCGATGCCTTCGGCGGCGAAATCGGCAAAGCCTTTTTCAAAGCCCGGCAGCTGGTAGGTCGAGCAGGTCGGTGTGAAAGCGCCCGGAAGCGAGAACAGGACGACGCGTTTGCCGGCGAAGTAATCGTCGGTGGTCATGTCCTGCCAGCGGAACGGGTTCGGGCCGCCGATGCTTTCGTCGCGCACGCGGGTCTTGAAGGTGCAAGAGGGGATACGATCGCCAACGTTCATGGGTCTCTCCTAGGTTATTTTACAATCTTGATACTTTCCGTCGGGAATCGGCGGAGAGTTTACAAACGTTCTAAAACCATACCGCGCCGCCGGGGGCAATGCTGCGCTGCGACGTGATTTCTGCACTGCAGTGCACAGGGGCTCTGCGGTCGAAAAAATGCGCATGACGACAGGGTTTGCCCGGTCCACAGGCGCCGCATGAACGTGAGGCGGCAGCGGTCATGTGCGCCGTGCATAACGGTCACCATGTTTTCGCGGTGACAATCCGGGGCGAAAGGCTATATGTGAGACGGAACGGAGGACATTATGCGCGATCTCAAGATCCCGGCGAGCCGCCACCCCGAAAAAGCTCATCGCCCGGACAACGCCCAGCCCAAGAAACCTGACTGGATCAGGGTCAAGGCGCCGGGTGGTCAAGGCTATGCCGAAACCCACAAAATCATGCGTGAGCACAAGCTCTCGACCGTCTGCGAAGAGGCCGGGTGCCCCAACGTGGGCGAGTGCTGGTCGCAGGGCCACGCCACCATGATGATCATGGGCGAGATCTGCACGCGTGGCTGCACCTTCTGCAACGTGGCCACCGGTCGCCCGGATGCGCTCGACGTGTTCGAGCCGGGGCGGGTCGCGGATGCGGTCAAGAAACTGGGTCTGAAGCACGTGGTCATCACCTCGGTCGACCGCGACGACGTGGCCGACGGTGGGGCCGAGCATTTCGCCATGACGATCCGCGCCGTGCGCCGTCATGCCCCGGACACGACCATCGAAATCCTGACGCCCGACTTCCTCAAATCCAGCCCCGATGCGCTGGAGGTGGTTGTCGCGTCCAAGCCCGACGTGTTTAACCACAACCTCGAAACCGTGCCCGGCCTTTATCCCGAGGTGCGCCCCGGTGCGCGCTACTTCCATTCGCTGCGCCTGTTGCAGCGGGTCAAGGAGCTCGATCCGGGCATGTTCACCAAATCGGGGATCATGGTCGGTTTGGGCGAGGATCGTCAGGGTGTCATGCAGGTCATGGACGACATGCGCGCCGCCGACATCGATTTCCTCACCATCGGGCAATACCTGCAGCCGACGCCCAAGCACCACCGCGTCGACCGCTTCGTGACGCCGGACGAGTTCAAATCGTATGAGAAAGCGGCCTTCGGCAAGGGGTTCCTGATGGTCTCCGCCACGCCGCTCACGCGGTCGTCCTACCACGCGGGCGACGACTTTGCCCGCCTGCGTGACGCCCGCAACGCCAAGCTCGGCCTGGCGTGACCGACGACGAGATCGAGGCGCTCGGGCGGGACATTCTCGCCCGGCAGCCGTTTTCGGCCGAACTGGGCGTCGAACTCGTCGCGCTGTCCTCAGGTAAATCCCACCTGCGCCTGCCGCTCGAAACCCGGCACACCCAACATCTCGGCATGGCCCACGGCGGCGTCGTCGCGACGCTCGCCGACATGGCGCTCGCCTTTGCGGGTGGGCCGCTCATGGGCGAGGGCAGCGTGACGCAGGAGTTCAAGATCAACTTCCTGCGTCCCGGCAAGGGTGATGCGCTGACAGCGAAGGCCGAGGTGATCGGTTCGGGGCGCAATCAGGCCGTGGTGCGCGCGGACGTTTTCGTGACCGTGGACGGGGGCGGAGGCGAGAAACTCTGCGCCACCGCCCAGGGCACGATCATGCGCGCCGCGCGTTAGCTCCAGTCGTCGCCGCTCCAGGCGCGCACGTTGCGCGTCCCGCCCCATTGGTCGACATAGCTGCCGTTCGGCCCGATTTCGCTGACGTGGCCGTTGACCGAGTAATGCGTGCCGGAGTTCGACGTGTAGACCACGCCGTTCTCGCCCGGCGACATCAGCGGGTTCGCAAGGTTGAAGCCCGCAGGCGCGTCTTCCGCGGCTTTCGCGAGCGAAAGCTGACGCGCGAGGTTCATATCGCCGCCTGCGTTGTTCGACCCGTAGCCCCAGTAGTTGCCAGCATACATATTGTTCCAGTCGGTGCTAGCGGGCGCTTCCCAAGGCGTGTCTTCGCCTGTGCCTTCGCCGGTGCCTTCGCCATCGGCGAGTTCCTCTGCGCCGCCTTCGTCTTCGCCTTCATCCTCGGCAAGGTCTTCTTCTCCTTCACCCTCGGCGCCGCCGGACAGGGAACCGCCGACCTCGATCGCGCCGATATGGTCGGAAAGGTTCGATGCGAGCGATGTGGTGCCACCGGAAACGCTGAGCATGACAGCCATACCGAGCCCGATCACCGCGCCGGTCAGAACGACCCAATCGACCGTGACGGCGCCATCTTCATTGCTAAAAAATTCTGATGTGAACGACATTTCAATCTCCAAAACAAGCGACAGGACCGTTCAGGCCCATTTCCTGCCTTTTCGATTCAAATTTGGACGACTTTATTTCCGCGCTGCGACCGACCCAAGAAATCTTTGGGAAGAATGCGATGAGAAATGGGCAGGGCCGTCCGGATTGTGGCCCGGACCGCGCTGTTTGGAAACAATCGCCTGAATTGCAGGGATTGTATGCGTTTCGGGGTGAGCCGAAGCTCACTCCAGCGGCAGCGCCTTCACATAAGCCGCCACCGCTGCGCGATCCTCATCCGAGAGCTGCGCAAGGTTTTCGACCACCAGCGCCATGTGACCGCCCGCCGAGTCGAACTCGGGGGTGAAGCCCGAGGTGAAGTATTCCTCGAGCTCGGCCTGCGACCACGACATCTCCGGGGGGGTAAGATCGGGGAACGATCCACGCCCGGCCGGGTTCAGTGCCCCGGTCATCCAGTCGGCCCCGGTCTTGAGCCCGCCCAGCGCCCCGCGCGGCGTGTGACATTCGGCGCAGTGCCCCAGACCCTCGACGATCTCACGCCCACGGGTCAGCTCCGGCGACAGATCGCCCTGCATCACCCAGTCTTCGCTGAGATAGAGCATTTTCCAGCCACCCAGCGCCATGCGCATGTTGAACGGGAACCCCACCTCATGCGGCAGCGACGGCGTGTCGTCGGCCGGCAGCCCCTGCATATAAGCGTGCAGATCGACCACGTCCTGCGGCTCCATGTGGATATAGGCGCCATAGGGCAGAACCGGATAGTAATGCTGCCCCTCCGGCGAGGTGCCGTGATGCAGCGCGTTCCACAGATCGATCGCCTCCCAGTCCCCGATCCCGGCCTCGGGGTCCATCGAGATGTTGGGGGCGTGGAAGGTGCCGAAGGGTGAGGCGAAGGGCTGGCCGCCCGCAAGCACCAGCTTGTCGTCGCCCGACGCGCCCTCGGCCATATGGCACGAGGCACAGCCAGCGGCGATGAAGATATCTTCCCCATGCGCCGCGTCCGGCGTCAGACCGGCGAGCATGTCCGGGTCATCCGTCTGCGGGCGCGTCACCCACAGGCCGACGGCCGCTACGATGACGACGAGCACGACAAGACGAACGATCCAGCGCATTTGGGTCTCCTATAGACGAAAACCGGGCCGTGGTGGCCCGGTTCGGTACTCCGGCTGTGCTGCCGTTTACTCGGGTTGCCTGTAAGCTTTGTGACAGTCGCCGCAGGCCGCGCCAAGGGGACCAAACGCAGATTTGAGTGAGTCGAGACCGTCGCCTGCCGCGGCTTCCATCGCGACGGCGGCTTCGTTGAGCGCGATGGCATCTTCGATCACGCCGTCCATATCGGTCCAGATCGCGGGCAAGGCGCGGCTGCCTTCGACCTCGTCTGACGAGGTGCCGGGGGTCCACATCGGCCCGGAGGCAAGGCTCGACAGTTTCACGAGGTTCGCAGCGGCGGCGACAGCGGCGTCCGCGTCATAGTCCATCCGCTCCTGCGCCATCATGCCGAGGGTGCCGAGGTTGAACGCGTAAAGCTGCATCTGAGCGTGACGCGCGCCCACGGCGGGGGGCAGGTCGTCCTGTGCCAGCGCCGGAACGGCGGCGGCGAGGGCGCTTGCGGTTGCGAGGCAGAGAAGAGCGGGGCGAAGGAATGTCATGGCTATCTCCCGTTGGATGTTTGCTTGACGCGACGCTACCTGTTGGGAAATGAAGAGGAAGTCGGGAAATACGCAAAGGGTCTGTGCGAAATGAAACAGATGGACTGGGAGGACCTGCGCTATGTCCTTGCCGTCGCCGAAAAAGGCTCGCTTTCAGGGGCCGCGCGCAAACTGGGCGTCAATCACGCGACTGTGCTGAGGCGGGTGAACGCGTTCGAGGAACAGATGGGAATCGCCGTCTTCGATCGGACCGCGCGCGGCTATCGCATCGCGCCACGACGGCGCCGGGTGCTCGACGCCATGCAGGCCGTCGAAGAGGCCGCGCTTGGCGTCGAACGCGCGATCACGGCTGCCCGCTCGCCTCTGGCCGGGATCGTGCGCGTGACCTCGACCGACACGCTGTGCCTTGGCATCCTGCCCGAGATCATCGCGAGCGTGCAGCTTGGCGCAGAAGGGCTGGAAATCGAGTTGAGTTCGCTGAACCAGCACGCAGATCTCGCCCGTCTAGACGCCGACATCGCGGTGCGCCCGGCGGCAAAACTGCCGCCCGAACTGACCGGCGTGGTCGCCGCGCAACTTGGCCTGTCGGTCTATACTGCGCCCGAGGGCGACAAGGCGTGGCTCGGTCTTTCCGGTAACCTGTCGACCGCGACGCTCGGCACCAAGATCAGGGACATCACGGGGGATGCGCCCATCGCGGCACGATCCGACAGCTTCGCCGTCCTGCGCGAAATGGCGGCGGCCGGGCAGGGCCGGGCCATCCTGCCGTGCATTCTGGGCGATCCCGATCCGCGGCTTGTCCGGCTCGACGGGCTGATCCCGCCCACCGCCGTGGACCTCTGGGTCGCTTCCCACGTCGATCTGGCCGAAGTGCCGCGCATCCGGGCGGTGCGCGACCTCATCATCGCCGGGCTGGAACGGGCTGCGCCGCGCCTGTTGGGTGTCACCGCATGATCCGGCCACGCGGCGTGTTCTCCATCGTCAGCCAGTCGGGCCAGCCGACGAACCGCTCGATCCCGACAAGGACGAGGCAGAGCACCACCACCACGACGAACAGCTTCACCTGACGCGCGCCGGGCGGATTGCGCGCCCATCGGGCCATCCGAAAGAAGTGCCGCATATTGAACATGGCTCAGCCGTCGTCGGTAAAGCGAACCGATCCGATATAGGGCAGGTTGCGGTTGCGCTGCGCATAATCGATGCCGTAGCCCACCACGAACTCGTCCGGGATCTCGAACCCGGTCCAGTCCGCCCGCACGTCCACCTCGCGCCGCGCGGGCTTGTCCAAGAGCGCACAACAGGCCAGCCGCGCCGGTTCGCGCGAGTTCAAGAGCCCGATCACGTGTTTCAACGTGTGCCCGGTATCGACGATATCCTCGACCACCAGCACGTCGCGCCCCGCGATCTCGCCGCGCAGATCCTTGAGGATTCGCACCTCACGGCTCGATTTCGTGGAATTGCCGTAGGAGGACGCTTCGAGGAAATCGACCTCAACCGGCAGGTCGAGCTCTCGCACGAGGTCCGCGATGAACACGAACGAACCGCGCAGCATCCCCACGACCACCAGCTTGTCGGTGTCGGCGAACTTGGTCTTGATCTCTTTCGCCAGCGCCTCGATCCGGGCCGCGATGGCCTTGGCCGAGATCATTTCATCTATGACATATGGCCGCGACATGGCAGGCATCTCCCTCCAGCCCTTGCATCCGGGGCCCACCTTATGGAATTTGCGCCCCGAGTCACGGGCCGAAGGGGCGACATGCCGACACATAGCGAAAACCGGGTCATGCCCTATACCGCACAGCAGATGTACGATCTGGTCGCGGATGTGGGCAAATACCCCGAGTTCCTGCCGTGGAACTCCGCCGCGCGCATCCGCAAGGTCACGCCGCAATCCGACGGGACCGAGGTGATGGAGGCCGACCTCGTCATCTCGTTCCGGGTGTTCCGCGAACGCTTCGGCAGCCGCGTGGTCCTGAATCCCGACGATATGCGGATCGACACCGAATATCTGGATGGGCCGTTCAAATACATGAAAAGCTACTGGAAATTCCGCGACACCGACGACGGCAAATGCGACGTCGAGTTCTTCGTGGATTTCGAGTTCAAGAACATGGTGCTGCAAAACCTGATCGGCGTGGTCTTCAATCAGGCCATGCAACGCATCGTGCGCGCCTTCGAGGATCGGGCCAAGGCACTTTACGGCTGACCGTCTTTCCGGTCCCGAAATATCCCCGCCGGAGGCATCCCGAAGACGCGGCTCCGCCGCGGCTGAGACATAAAGCGCGGGCGCAAGCCCGCTCCTTCAGGTCGCGCCGGATTTCTTGGCGAGCGGGTGGTGGCTCAGCACCAGCTCTTTCAGCCGCTCGTCCAGAACATGGGTGTAGATTTCGGTCGTCGACACATCCGCATGCCCCAGCAGCGTCTGGATCGCGCGCAGATCTGCGCCGTGGGCGAGCAGATGGGTGGCGAAGGCGTGCCTCAGCCGGTGCGGCGTCACGGTCTCGGGTGAGACGCCGGCGGCCACGGCGATATCCTTGATCAGCCCGTGAAACCTGTGTCGCGTCAGATGACCGTCCTTGCCGGTCGAGGGGAACAGGAACCGCGAGGGTTTGACGCCCTTCGCCCGCGCGGCCTCTTCCGCTGCGTCCCGTGCGCCCAGCCAGTCCGCCAAGGCCGCCCGCGCAGGCGGGGACAGCGGCACCATACGTTCCTTGCCGCCCTTGCCCATGACCAGCAACATACGTGGATCACCTCGCGCGGCCGACACGGGCAGGGTGACAAGCTCGCTCACCCGCATGCCGGTGGCATAGAGCACCTCCATCATACAGGTGTTGCGCAGCCGGTCGGCCTCGGTCCGCCCGTGCTGGCGCGCGGCGTCCAGTAGCCGCTCGACCTCGGCCTCGGACAAAGTCTTGGGCAGGCGTTTGGCCTTGCCCGGCCCGGTGATGCGCAGGGTCGGATTGTCGCTCCGCCAGCCTTCCTCAAAGGCGAAGCGGTAGATCTGCTTGATCGCCGACAGCCGCCGGGCGCGGGTCGAAACCGCCAGCCCCTGTGCCTCGCAGTCGATGAGATAGGCCTCGACCGTCTCGCGCTCGGCCGCGCCGAACCCGGTCCGGCGCCGCGCGAGATATGCCGCGAAATCCTTGAGGTCGCGACCATAGGCCAGCAGCGTGTTCTGCGAGGCGTCGAGTTCCGCCGCCTGCGCTTCGAGAAACGCCGATATCCAGAGGTCCGGCGACGTGGGGCTCATCCCCGCCGCTCCAGAATGAGAAAGTCGAGCGCGGCGCGGCGCGCGGTATCTTCAAGCCCGATCGCCCGCCAGAGCGCCAGCGCGTCGGCCACCTCGTCCAGATCGCCCCGCGTTCCGGTGGTGAAATCGGTGATCGCCGCCAGAATGGCCTCGCCCAGCTTGTCGCCATTCACCAGATCGAGGTAGCGGGCGGGAATGGCGGTCGCGGAAAATCCGTCGGCCACGGCCCGTGCGGTGTCGGTGGGCGGGGCAAGACCCGCTACGTTGCCTTGCGCGACCCCGGCAAGGAACTGCCCCATCGGGTCGCTCGGCTCGGCCGATAGCGCGATGACTTCGTACTGATCGCTCAAGAGCCCCATGTGATAGGCCACGTCCGCAGCCTCGCCCGTGAGGTCCATATTGGCCACGGTCGGCCCGAACAGCCGCGCGATGGGCATGTCGAGCTCGGCAGCCTCCAGCGCCGTCCATGCGCGCGGCAGAACCACCTCGATCGCGTCGGTGTTGCCGTCGTCGACCGCGCGCGCGAGGTCTTGGACCAGCCGCACGCGCTCCCACACACCGCCCGAGGCCGCCGGATCGCGCAGCGTGTACAGACCCAGAAGCTGGTTGTCGGACAGGGCACCGGCCCTTGCCAGACGTTCGCCCGCTTCGACCTGCGCCTTCCACCCGATGTTCGAGCGCAGATCGGCATGGGCAAAGGCGCGGGGCAGGTTGGTGGTCGGCACCGGCTCGCCAATCGCCTCGAACAGGCGAAACGCGAGCGGCGTCATCGGGCGCGGCGGGGCCGGGGGCGCTTCACCCTCGAACAGGTCGGGGTCGAGGAACCGGGCGAGGAGCATATCCTCGTCCTCGGTGATCTCGTCCAAGGCGCGCGCATTCGCCATGACCAGCACGGCCCCGTCCCAGTCGCCCGCGCGGGCGAGGCAAAAGACCCGGGCCGGATAGGTGGGCGACAGGTCGGGCGCGGCCTCCATCGCGCGACAGACCTCATCCTCCTGCCCGATCAGCAGGGAGGTGTCGAACCAGCGGCGCACCACGTCCGGTGTCGTCGCCCCGGCGCTGGTCAAGAGCGCGTGCGCCTCTTCCACCGCGCCGATGTCGAGCAGCTTGTCGATCCGGGCCAGAAACACGCTCTGCCCATCGCCTCCGGCGGTCTCGGGCGGGTCGAGCTCGGCGAGCAGCACTTCGGTCAGAAGCGACTGCACGGCGGGCAACATAGCGGGGCTTTCCTCGGTGATCCTGCGCACGATGTCCTCGGGCAGCGACGCGCCCCAGAGGTCGGCGGGCAGGCCCGTCACATGCGGGGCGAGCAGGCCGATTGCATCCGGGCGGGGCCCGGCGCTCTCACCCAGCGGCGTGACAGTGATCGCGGCCACTTCGGCACCACTCGTCTCGGTCCCGCCATCCGCAGGCCCGAGCGGTGTTTGCGCCGGTTCATTGATACTGTCGGACAGCCAGTTGATCGCGGACATCGGAGCGCCCGCATCCTGCCCGAGCGCCAGCCCGGGTGCGAAAACCAGAACGAGGGCTGCCGCCGTCCTAGCTGTCATCCAATGTCACCGAGAGCGAATTCTCCGACGCCGGTGGCGTCAGGTCCCCGACGAACGCATAGCCCGCGATGCCGATTGCCCCGAGGATCGCGATGGTCGCGACGAACTTGATGAGCCGCCAAAGCATTGGGTCCCCTTTGTGCCTCTGTCTCTGCCCGATCTTGCCTGATCACGGGTTTTGCCCCGCGTGTAGTTCATATATGGCATGTCCGGCGCGGTCACGCCATGTGGTCGCAATCACATTCCGGTCGGCAGACTGCTGCCGCATCCAACTTTGGGACGATACAGGTGTTGAAAAAACCGGTCACGGTGGTGGGCATGATGGGCGCGGGCAAAACTGCGGTCGGCAAGGCCTTGGCCACGCGGCTGGGAGTCCCGTTTCTTGATTCGGATGCCGAGATCGAGGCGGCCGCCAACATGTCGATTGCCGAAGTGTTCGAGCGGGATGGGGAAAGCTTTTTTCGCGACCGCGAAGCCGAAGTTATCGCGCGTCTTTTGGCGATGGGGCCGATGGTGCTGTCGACCGGCGGTGGGGCCTTTCTTGCCGAACGCAACCGCGAGGCGATATCGCAGGCGGGCGTCTCGGTCTGGTTGCGCGCCGATCTCGACCTTCTGTGGCAGCGGGTCCGGCACAAATCGACGCGCCCGCTTTTGCGCACTGCCGACCCGAAAAAGACGCTGGGCGAGATCTATGCCGCCCGCGAGCCGATCTATGCGCTTGCCGATCTGGTGGCGGATGCGCAGCCGAAATATTCGATTGCCGAGATGGCCGAGCACGTGATCGACGTGCTCAAGACCCGGCCAGACGTGCTCGAGGAGGTCTAGGATGGAAACGGTTCACGTCGCGCTTGGCGACCGCTCTTACGACGTGCGGATCGGGCCGGGGCTGCTTGGCGAAGCCGGGGCGCAGATCGCGCCGCTCCTGAACCGTCCGCGCGTCTCGATCGTGACCGAAGAGCGTGTGGCGGGCCTTCACCTCGACGCGCTTCAGGCGGCGTTGAAGGCCGAGGGGATCGAGAGCGAGGCGCTGATCTTGCCCGCGGGCGAAAGCACCAAAAGCTGGGCGCATCTCACGGAAACGGTCGAATGGCTGCTGGCCCAGCGGGTCGAGCGCAAGGACGTCGTCGTGGCTTTCGGCGGCGGCGTGATCGGTGACCTTGCGGGCTTCGCGGCGGCGATCCTGCGCCGGGGCGTGCGTTTCGTGCAGATGCCCACGAGCCTGCTGGCACAGGTGGACAGTTCGGTCGGCGGCAAGACCGGGATCAATTCGCCGCACGGCAAGAACCTCGTCGGTGCCTTTCACCAGCCCGCGCTGGTGCTGGCGGACATCGACGTTCTGGGCACGCTGACCGCGCGCGATTTCCTTGCAGGCTACGGCGAAGTGGTAAAATACGGCGGGCTCGGCTCGCTCGACTTCTTCGAATGGCTCGAAGTGAACGCGCCGGCGATGGCGGCGGGAGACATTGCGCTCAGGACGGAAGCGGTGCGCCGGTCGGTCCAGATGAAGGCCGATATCGTGGCGCGCGACGAAACCGAACAGGGCGACCGCGCGCTCCTGAACCTCGGCCACACCTTCGGCCACGCGCTTGAGGCGGCGACGGGCTATTCCGACCGGCTGCTGCACGGCGAAGGCGTTGCCATCGGCTGTGCGTTGGCGTTCGAGACCTCGGCGCGCATGGGCTGGATGTCTCAGGAGGCCCCGAGCCGGTTTCGCGAACATCTCGCCGCGATGGGGATGAAGCGTGATCTGCGCGACATTCCCGGCGATCTGCCGGATGCCGAGGGGCTTATCGACCTGATGCGGCAGGACAAAAAGGTCGAGGCCGGCACGATCAAATTCATCATGGCGCGCGGCATCGGCGAGGCCTTCGTGACGGACGCGGTCGACCTCGACCTCGTGCGCACCATCCTGACCGAGGCACTGTCGGCCCGCTAACGGCCCAACTTGTCCAGCACGGTCTGGTGGCTGATGTAGCCGACCAAGGCGCCGGAGCGATCCAGCACGGCGACAGCGGGTATATCGTTCAAGAGCTTCAGCACCTGACCAAGCGGCATGGCTTCGGGCACCGGCGCGACACGGGCGGTCATCGCTTGCGTGACCGACGCGTCTGCGCCGAGCGCGTCGAACTGTTCGTCCAGCCGTTTGCGCGGCAACAACCCGATCATCCGGCTGTCCGCGTTGACGATGGGGAACTCGGCCAATTTCTCGCGGTCGAACGCCGCGCGGGCCTGTTCGAGCGTCAGGCCTGGACCCAGCGCCTTGAACCCGGTCGCCATCGCTTCACTCGCCGTCTGGCTGCGCGCCATCGCGCGTAGACGCACGTCGCGCGCCTCGGCCCGAGCGGCCATGAAGATGAAGACGGCGATGAGCGGGTAAATGAAGCTGCCGATATAGAAGCCATAAATCCCGAACCCGACCGCGAGCACCTGACCCACACCCGCCGCGATCCGGGTGGCTTTGAAACGGTCGGTGAACATCGCCAGCACCGCGCGCAGCACCCGTCCCCCATCCATCGGGAAGGCGGGGATCATGTTGAAGGCGGCGAGGATCAGGTTGAGCGTGGCCAGTTCGCGCGGCAGATCGGCAAAGGTCATGCCTCCGGTCAGGGGCGCGGCCTCGAAGCTCAGGCCTGCACCGAGCCAAAGGATGACGAAGATCACAACGTTCACGGCAGGACCGGCGAGCGCGACGAGCACCTCTTGCCCCGGCTTTTCAGGGATACGCAGAAGCCGCGCGACGCCCCCAATGGGCAAAAGCGTGATGTCAGGTGTCGGGATGCCAAACAGTCGCGCGGTCAGAGCATGCCCGTATTCATGCGCGATCACGCAGGCAAAGAGCGCCAGCACGTAAGCGACATTGACCAGCGCCGCATCCATCCCGCCATAGGTGTAGGCGCTGCCCCCGACATAGGCGAGCAGGATCAGAAAGGTCGCATGGACACGAAGTTCAGAGCCGAGCAGTCGGCCGATGGGGAAAGACCAGCGCATGGCTCAGAGATAGTCGTGGACGGGGGACGTGAGAAGGGGCGCCCGAAGCGCCCCTTGCCTGTCTGGTGATCTGCGTGAGATCAGAACGGAATTTCGTCGTCGAAGCTGCCGCCGCCGCTCGAGGACGGACCCGACGGGCCGCTGTCATAGCCGCCCCGGTCGTCATAGCCGCCGCCCGAGGATGAGCCGCCACCGTAGTTGCCGCCGCCGCCACCAGAATCGCCGCCGCGCCCGTCGAGCAGGGTCAGTTCACCCCGGTAGGGGCGCAGCACGACCTCGGTCGAATAGCGGTCCTGACCGGACTGATCCTGCCATTTGCGGGTCTCCAACTGACCCTCGATATAGACCTTGGAGCCTTTGCGCAGATACTGCTCGGCGATCCGGCCCAGAGGCTCGGAAAAGATCGCGACCGAATGCCATTCCGTGCGTTCACGACGCTCACCGGTGTTGCGGTCTTTCCAGTTTTCCGACGTCGCGATCCTGAGGTTCACGACCTTCCCGCCATTCTGGAACGTCCGCACTTCGGGGTCGCGCCCGAGGTTGCCGACGATGATCACCTTGTTGACGGACCCAGCCATGAGGACCTCCCGAATCTGTAAAACTTGCTTCAAATCGTTACATCACCCGTGCCCGGTGAAGGAAAGGTTAAAATCCCTATTTTCCGCCCGCGCGGCCCCTCCGGCACCCCCCGGTTTGGGAGGCTGGCGATACCGGGCATTTGACGATATAGTCCGGTCAAAATGGAGACTGGGCGGTGATGAAGGGACTACTCGCAACGGCGGTGGCGCTGTCACTCGCGGCTGGCGGACCGGTCGCGGCACAGACGTTTTCCTCGTCGAACGGACAACGCAGTTTCGAGAACGCTCTCAAGGTTCTCGATGGGCGTGCGCGCGAGCAATACACGGGCTCTACGCGCTATCAGCCGCGTCCCAAGGAACATGTCCCGGCCTTTCGCGGCAGCTACAAGGGTGAGTATCTCGCCCATGCCAAGGCCGCAGCGGCCAAGCACGGCATCCCCGAAGATCTCTTCCTGCGACTCGTCCAGCAGGAATCGGGCTGGAACCCTTCGGCGAAATCGCATGCGGGCGCCATCGGCCTTGCTCAGCTCATGCCGGAAACCGCCTCGCTCTTGGGGGTGAACCCTGACGACCCGCTCCAGAACCTCGACGGCGGTGCGCGGTATCTCGCGCAGCAGTACAAGAAGTTCAAATCCTGGCGGCTCGCGCTCGCGGCCTATAACGCGGGGCCCGAAGCGGTGGCCAAGTACAACGGCGTGCCGCCCTATCAGGAAACCGAAGGCTACGTGAAAGCGATCCTCGGCGGCTGAGGTCAGACCTCGCGCACCACGAATGCCAGATGACCGGTGTCGAACCCGCTGCGGAATATCGCCCGCCAGCGCCGTATCATCATACGCCGGGAATACCCGGCATAGGTGCGTACCCCGTCCGCATGCTGGCCGGTTTCGACCCGATCCTTGGCGAAAACGCGCATTTCGGGGGCAGGGCGGATCGCTTCGGGCACACGGTCGGCAAAGAGCCCGACCCAGGGCCGCCCCTTGCGGTCGAGGTACATCGGCGTGCCGCAGCAGGTCGCGATCACCCGGTCCGTGGGCGTGTTGCTCGCCAGCCTGTGCGCGGCGAGATGTTCGGACCCGGCCACGCAAGTGAGCCGGTCTTTGCGCCACAGGATGTGAAACGTCCCGCCCTCGGCATCCGCCACGAAGGCATTGAAACGATGTTCGAAAATCATGGCGGCGGTCTGACACTCGGCGCAATGGCAGATCGTCGCTCCGGACGGCAGCCCGGCAGCCTGCAGCCGCACCGTTCCACAACGGCAACTGATGTCTTGACGGTCCATGACTCCCTACCTCTCGCGCTACACGAGACGCCCGGTTTCACTAAAAGTCAAATCTTAATCGTCGCGAGTCTCATTTAGTGTGAGAACCCGCGCCGAGGCAGGGCGCGCGCCGCGCCCGACCGGCAGGTAAGTGTAGGAAAAGTCCCGGCTCAAGCGCCGCGACGGAACTGCGACGGGGTGCGCCCGGTGTGGTTCTGGAACGCCCGCGTGAAATAGGCTGCCGACGCGAAGCCGAGCGAGGAGGCGATGTCCTTGATCGGCATATGCGTTTCGGTCAGCAGACGCCGCGCCTCATAATGGACCCGGTCGGCGAGGATCGACGACGCCGGACGACCGCAGGCCTTGTTGCACACACGGCTGAGGTGCGTGGGCGTCACACCCAGTTCCTTTGCATAGTCGCGCACGGTCTTGGCCGAATGGAATTCCTGCTCGACAAGCGCGGTATAGGCGGCGGCGAGGCGGGACGAAGCGTCCTCGTCCGGTTCTTCGATGTCGAGCGCGCGCATCTGACGTTCCATCCAAACCGACAGCAGGCCCGCATGGCACAGCATCGCGCGGTCCGAGGCCAAGTTGCCGCTTTCCAGTTCGGATTGCAGGTTGTCGATCAGGCGGTTCAGCTCGATGTGCTGATCGGCCTCCTGAAGACGCAGATGCACCGGATCTTCGGGCAGCGACAGCTCGTCCTCGACACCGACCGGGAACACGACGATCATGCCGTGGACGGTCGAGTTCATCTCGAAGCCGTGCATCGTGCCAGCGGGGACGTAAATTGCATTGTGCGAGGTATAACCGGCGGTTTTGCCGTTCACGGTGATGCGGCCCTGACCGCGTGTGAACCAGAGGAGAACCGGGGCACCGTAGCTGCGCATCGCTTCCGTTCGCCAGCGCCCGCCACTTGCAAGGCGGGCCAGAGGGATCACTCGGAAAGGAGAGCTCAGCGTGTTCGGTTGGTCCATTTTTTCTCGGTTCTCCCAGTCTGTCCCCGTGAGAACGATCGATTTTTGTTCGATTCGTCCTACCGCCTGTAGCCCCCCAGCCAGCCGGCTTACCAGCGGTAGACGATTCACACCGACCTGTCGCCCCCGGCTATCCACAGTCTGCGGGTTTTCCTGTGGATAACTCTGAGGGTTTTTTCGGCTGTCACCCCGGGGCCACATATCCGTGATGTATCGGGAGTCAGGGTATCGTGACTGTTGTCCATTTGGACATGCGCGAACGGAACCACGTACGCTGGCGTTTGGCATATTGCCGACTCGCCACGATGGCCGAGTCGCGGGCTGCGTCGAGGCTCATCTCTCCCTTGAGATGGGCGATCAGTTCCTTCGCGCCGATGGCTTTGGCCGAGGGCAGGGACGGCGACCAGCCTTTCAGATTGGCCTCCGCTTCGGCCAGAACGCCCGAGGCGAGCATGGCGTCGAACCGGCGTGCGATACGGTCGGCGAGCCAGTCGCGAGGCGGATCGAGGACGAGGGGGAGGGCGTCGGCCAGTGGCAACATCGGCGGCGGCGTGTCGTCCTGCCAGGCGGCGAGGCCTTTGCCGGTGGTGCGCTGAACCTCCCATGCCCGCGCGACGCGGGCGGGGTTGAGCGTGTCGATCCGGGCGAGCGTCTCGGGGTCGAGGTCTGCCATCAGCGCCCCAACGCCCTCGTCCGCCAACAGCGCCTCGCCCTCGGCCCGGACCTCGGGCGGGGTCTGAGGAATGTCGGCGAGCCCTTCGGTCAGGGCGGAAAAGTACAATCCGGTGCCCCCGACGATGATCGGGCGCTGCCCCCCCGCAAGGATCGGCGTGAGGTCGCGCAGCCAATGACCGACCGAATAGAACTGATCGCCCGGCACATGGCCATAAAGCCTGTGAGGCGCCACTTCCTCTTCCGAAATCGAGGGCCGGGCGGTCAGGATGCGCCAGTTCTCGAACACCTGCAGGGCATCGGCATTGACGATCACGCCACCGGCGTGACGCGCGATGGACAAAGCCAGCGCCGACTTGCCGCTCGCCGTCGGTCCCGCGATCAGGACAGGGCGCTCGGGCGGCAGATCATCGAGGTAGGGGGCCGCAAGCGCGTCCGACATCACACGTTTTCTTCCCAGTCCCCGGTCATTCGCGGATTGCGCCCGCCGGGGATTTCCGACATTTTGCGCGCGATCCATACATGACGCCTGAGGACGACGCAAAGACATGACCGAGGCCGTGACCAACGCCCCCGCCGACGCTCGCCAACCGAAATACAAAAGGGTGATGCTGAAAATCTCCGGCGAGGCGTTGATGGGCGACGGTTCATACGGCCTCAACCCGCCCACCGTCGCGCGCATCGCGCAGGAGGTGAAGTCGGTCCACGACATGGGTGTCGAGATCTGCATGGTCATCGGCGGCGGCAACATCTTCCGCGGCCTCGCAGGCTCCGCCCAGGGGATGGAGCGGACCACGGCGGACTACATGGGCATGCTCGCCACCGTGATGAACGCGCTGGCCATGCAGTCGGCGCTCGAGGAACTCGGCGTCTACACCCGCGTCATCAGCGCAATTCCGATGGATCAGGTCTGCGAGCCCTACATCCGCCGCCGCGCCGTGCGCCACCTTGAGAAAAAGCGGGTCTGCATCTTCGCCGCCGGCACCGGCAACCCGTATTTCACCACCGACACCGCCGCCACGCTGCGCGCCAACGAAATGGCCTGCGAAGCGATCTTCAAGGGCACCAAGGTGGATGGGGTCTACGACAAGGACCCGAAGAAATTCGACGACGCCAAAAGATATGAGACCGTCAGCTATGACGAAGCGCTGGCGAAACGTCTGGGCGTCATGGACGCCTCGGCCATCGCACTGGCCCGCGACAACTCGATGCCGATCATCGTCTTCTCGCTGGACGAACCGGGCGGGTTCAAAGGCATCCTTGCCGGGCAGGGCACTTATACGACGGTGCAGGGCGGCAAGCCCGCAGCCTGACCGGTGGTCACGGGCTGCCTCCCTATACAAGGGCGGTCCGAAAAGAGTATATGAGCGCAAACAACGGGCACAGGCCCACGCGTAGGAGGTTTGAGGCATGGCTGACGAAGAGTTTGAGATCGACATCGACGATCTGGAACGCCGGATGGAAGGCGCCATCGGCGCGCTGCGCACGGAACTCGCCTCGCTGCGCACGGGCCGCGCCTCGGCCACGATGCTGGAGCCGATCCATGTCGAAGCTTATGGCCAGCGCACACCGATCAATCAGGTCGGCACGGTGAACGTGCCCGAGCCGCGCATGGTCACGATCAACGTCTGGGACAAATCGCTGGTGAACGCCGTCGAAAAGGCGATCATGGAATCCGGTCTGGGCATCAACCCGCAGACCAACGGCACCATCATCATGCTGCCGATCCCCGAGTTGAACGAAGAGCGCCGTAAAGAGCTTGCCCGCGTCGCCGCGCAATATGCCGAACACGCCCGCGTCGCGGTGCGCAACGTGCGCCGTGACGGCATGGAGCAGCTGAAAAAGGCCAAGGCCGCTGGCATGTCGGAAGACGACAACAAGATCTGGCACGACGAAGTGCAGGAACTGACCGACAAATACATCGGCAACGTCGACAAGACGCTCGAGACCAAGCAGGAAGAGATCATGCAGGTCTGACCCAAGGGTCGGACCGGCGCGCACCACGCGTTGCCTGACGAGGGAGCACGCCACGTGAACGAGCATAGTCAGATCGGAACCGGCAAGGGCCTCCATGTCGCCATCATCATGGACGGCAACGGACGCTGGGCCAAGGAACGCGGTCGCCCGCGTCTGTTCGGCCACCATGCCGGTGCCAAGCGCGCGCGCGAGGTGGTCGAGGCCTGCCCGGACCTTGGCGTGACCCACATCACGCTGTTCGCCTTTTCCACGGAAAACTGGAAGCGGACGCAGGCCGAGGTGGCGGGGCTGATGAGCCTGTTTCGCCGCTACATCAACAAGACCGCGCATGAGTTGAACGACGAAGGCGCCTGCGTGCGTTTCATCGGGGACCGGATCAAGCTGGACCCGAAACTGCGCAAGCTGATGGACGATCTGGAAGACCTGACCAAGGACAACACCCGCGTCCACGTCACCGTCGCGCTGAACTACGGCGGGCGGGACGAGGTGGCGCGGGCCACCCAGCGTCTGGCGCAGGACGTGAAGGCCGGTAAACTCGACCCCGACGAGGTGGACGAGGAAACGCTGCCGAAATACCTCGACACCTGCATGCTGCCCGACCCGGACCTCGTGATCCGCACTTCGGGCGAGGCGCGGGTGTCCAACTTCCTGCTCTGGCAATCGGCCTATGCCGAATACGAATTCATCGACACGCTGTGGCCTGACTTCGACCGGGCGAAATTCGCCGAAATCCTCGACCGGTTCGCCGCGCGCGATCGCCGGTTCGGTGCGGTGACGAATGGCTGAGGCGACTTCCTCTGCTTCCAAGTGGGCTGACCTGTCGACCCGTGTGATTTCGGCGGGCGTCATCGTCCTGCTCGCGCTCGGCGCGCTTTTCGGTGGGCCGCTCGCGTGGTCGGTCTTTGTCCTTCTGATTTACGTGCTGATGCTGCGCGAACTGGCCAAGCTCTGCGAGGTCGACATTCCGACCCTGCGCCGCTGGATCATCGCGCTCATGCCGCTGGCTGTGCTGGCCGTGACGCTGGTGCTGCCGCTCGCCGGACCTGCGCCCGAGGGGCCGGACGCGGTCTGGAATGCCTTTACCTTCGGTATCCTGCGCGCGCTGCTCGTCGCTTTCGTCCCCCTCGGCACCGGGCTCTTGCTCCTGAAATCCGGGCATCGCACCTGGCTCGCCTATGGCCTGCTCTTGGCGGTGGCCGCGCTCGCGCTCGATTTCGGGCAGATCGTTGCGGGGCCGCGCGGTATCCTCGCCCTGATCGGGATCGTCGTGATCTCGGACGTGCTGGGCTATTTCGCGGGCCGCGCCTTTGGCGGTCCAAAATTCTGGCCGCGCATCAGCCCCAAGAAAACATGGTCCGGCACCATCGCGGGCTGGGTCGGCGCCGCCATCTTTGGTGCCCTCATCGGCCCCGGTTTGCTGGGCGTGTCGTGGTGGCTCTGTGCCCTTGGAGCGGTCGTGCTCGCCTTTGCGGGCCAGATGGGTGACATCGTGGAAAGCTGGCTCAAGCGCCGGGCAGGGGTCAAGGACAGCTCGTCCCTCATCCCCGGCCACGGCGGCGTGCTCGACCGTCTCGACGCGCTGGTGGCGGTCGCGGCCCTCGCAGGTGTGGCAAGCTGGGCCTTCGGGGTCTTCGCATGACCCGCCGTGTCTCGATCTTCGGGTCCACAGGCTCCATCGGCTGCTCGACCATTGACCTTATCGAACGCGATCCCGAGGCCTTCGACGTGGTCGCGCTCACGGGCGGGCGCAATGTCGGATTGCTGGCCGAGCAGGCCAAGGCGTTGAGGGCCGAAGTTGCGGTGACGGCGCATGAAGAGTGCTTGCCGGAATTGCGCGATGCCCTCGCGGGCACCGGGATCGAAGCGGCGGCGGGTGAAACCGCGCTGACGGATGCGGCGCGCCGCCCCGCCGACTGGGTCATGTCGGCCATCGTCGGGGCGGCTGGCCTGCCGCCGGGCCGCGCAGCCCTCGAAGAGGGCGCGACGCTTGCGCTCGCCAACAAGGAAAGCCTCGTGACCGCCGGGCCGCTCATTCTGGGCACAGCGCAGGAATACGAGGCGACCGTGCTGCCGGTGGACAGCGAACATTCCGCCGTGTTTCAGGCGCTGGTGGGCGAAGACATGGCTGCCGTCGAACGGGTCATCATCACCGCATCGGGCGGCGCGTTCCGCGACTGGCCGCTCGACAAGCTCGCCACCGCCACGCTCGAAGAGGCGTCGAGCCACCCGAACTGGGACATGGGGCAGCGCATCACCATCGACAGCGCGTCGATGTTCAACAAAGCGCTGGAGCTGATCGAGACCAAGGAATTCTTCGGGGTCCGCCCCGACCAGATCGAGGTCATCGTTCATCCGCAAAGCCTGATCCACGCGCTGGTCGGTTTCAACGACGGGGCGCTCATGGCCCATGTCGGCCCGCCCGATATGCGCCACGCCATCGGCTATGCCCTGAACTGGCCCGAGCGCAAACCCCTGCCGGTGGAGCGTCTGGACCTCGCCAAGATCGGCCAGCTCGAGTTCCGCGCGCCCGAGGATGCCCGCTATCCCGCCCTGCGCCTCGCGCGTGAGGTGATGGAGGCGGGCGGCATGTCGGGTGCGGTGTTCAACGCGGCGAAAGAGGCCGCGCTCGACGGGTTCATCGCTCACCGTGTCGGTTTCATGGATATGGCCGGGATCGTCGAGGACGTGCTCACGCAACTGTCGGGTGACAAGAGCCTCATGTCTGCCGCATTTACTCTTGATAACGTGCGCGCGGCTGACCACATGGCCCGCATCCGAGCAGAAGAGATAATGTCAGGGGCGAAGACCCCGAAAAGGAGTGCCTCGTGGACCTGACCGCGCTGATCCCGTCTTTCGGCAATCTCGCCTTCACCCTCATCGCCTTCATCATCGCCCTCACGATCATCGTGGCGATCCATGAATACGGTCACTACATCATCGGTCGCCTCTCCGGCATCAAGGCCGACGTGTTCTCGATCGGGATCGGGCCAGTGCTGGCCAAAAAGACCGACAAGCACGGCACGCAATGGCAGATCGCGGCCTTTCCCGTGGGCGGCTACGTCAAGTTCCGGGGCGACGCCAACGCGGCCTCGGCGGGCGTCGACGAAGAGGCGATGGTCGGGCTGACCGACGAGGAAAAACGCCACACGATGCACGGCGCACCGCTCTGGGCGCGGGCCGCGACGGTGGCGGCAGGCCCAGTGTTTAACTTCGTCCTCTCCGCGCTGATCTTTTTCGCGATGGCCTTTCACACCGGCGTCGCCACCGATCCGCTGACGGTGGACGAGGTTGCGCCGCTGACCGGCGTCCAGAACCTCGAACCGGGTGACCAGATCCTGTCGATCGCGGGCGAGGAAACGCCCTCGCTCGACGCCTTCGACGGGTTTGTCGAGCGTCTGCCGAACGAAAGCCCCGTGGAATACGTGGTGCTGCGGGGCGGGCAGGAGGTGACGGTCGATGCGCTTCACCCGTTCCCGCCACTTGTCAGCTCGGTCACGCCGCAGTCGGCGGCAGCAGATGCGGGCCTCGAAGAGGGTGACCTGATCCTGACCGTCAACGAAGAACCCGTGTCGACCTTCAGCGACCTGCGCCGGATCGTGGGCGAGGGGGACGGTGAGCCGTTGTCTTTGCTGATCGAGCGGGGCGGCGACCAGATCGACGTCGAACTCACGCCGCGCCGTGTCGACTTGCCGCTTCCCGAAGGCGGGTTCGAAACCCGCTGGCTGATCGGGATCGGCGGCGGTCTGGTGTTCGAACCGCAGACCCGCGCGCCGTCTATCGGCGAGGCGGTGTCCTCAGGCGTCAATCAGGTGGGCTTCATCATCTCGTCGTCGCTCTCGGGCATGTGGCACATGATCACAGGCGCGATCTCGTCCTGTAACCTGCGCGGGCCCATCGGGATCGCCGAAACCTCGGGCGCGGCCGCGTCGCAGGGGATCGACAGCTTCATCTGGTTCATCGCGGTCCTGTCGACCGCCGTGGGTCTGCTGAACCTCTTCCCGATTCCCGTCCTCGACGGAGGGCACCTCGTATTCCACGCCTATGAGGCCGTGGCGGGCAAACCGCCGTCCGACCGGGCGATGCGGGTGCTTCTGACCGTGGGTCTGACGGTCATCATTTCCATCATGGTGCTCGGCGTCACGAACGATCTGTTCTGCCCGTGACCTGTTAACGCACGCGCCAGCTTTTGCCGGTGCGTGCGTAAAAACTTAAATGCCACAGTTCCGCCACAATCCGGATGTTCTCGCGCCCGAATCCCATGTGAGTTTCCCGCTCATAACGCTGGAGGTACGAGCGCATGGAACACATTCAACACAGCTACCGCGGACTGCACCTTTTGATGGATCTCAACTGGGATCGTCTGCTCTATGTCGGCACCCTCGCTGCGGCACTGGGCTGCGGAGCCCTGCTGGGCGCGTTCCTGCACTGATTCAGGAGCGGTTCGGGCTGCTCTGAAATTGCACGAAAAACACACTTGTTTCCGGGCCGCCATAGTGCGGCCCTTTGCACGTCCGGACGCTTTGACACCGCCTCCCAAACCCGTTACTGACACTAGGGACTGGGATGTCTGAGCGGATGATAACAACATGACGTATAACGAGCAGCGTGCCGCCCGCGCCAAAGGGCTGCGCCAATCCGTGTTTGCACCGGCTGCCGCAGCGGTTTTCTTCGGGGTTTCAGGGGCTTCGCTGATCGCGCCATCAGCCGCACTTGCACAGTCCTACAATTTCTCGTCCGTGCAGATCGTCGGGACCGAAAAGATCGAGGCGGCCACCGTGCTCGCCTATCTGGGATTCGGTAAGAACGAGACGGTCAGCGCCGGCGAATTGAACGACGCTTATCAGCGGCTGCAGGGTTCGGGTCTTTTCGACACCGTCCAGCTTCAGCCCAGCGGCCGCACCCTCGTCGTGCGCGTGCAGGAGCAATCGTTCATTAGCCGAATCAACATCGAGGGCAACCGCCGCGAAGATGACGAGGATATCCTCGCGATCATTCAGTCGCAGCCGCGTCAGGTGTTCTCGCCCGCCGTGGCCGAGCGCGACGCGCAGGTCATCGCGGAATATTACGCCGAGAAGGGTCGTCTGGCGGCCAACGTCACGCCCCGGATCATCCGCCGCAACGGCGGCCGCGTCGATCTCGTGTTCGAAGTCGTCGAGGGCCGCGTGTCAGAGATTGAACGGCTGAGCTTTACCGGCAACCGCAGCTTTGCGGATTCGCGTCTTCGCCGGGTGCTGTCCTCGAAACAGGCGGGCCTCCTGCGTGCTTTCGTGCAGTCCGACACCTATGATCCCGGCCGGATCGAGTTCGACCGTCAGGTTCTGACCGATTTCTACAACTCGCGCGGCTTCGTGGATTTCCGGGCCGAGGCTGTGGCGGCCGAGGCGCCGGCCAGCCGTGACGGCTATCAGGTGACCTTCCGGATCACCGAGGGCCAGCAGTTTAGCTTGGGCAACGTGAACACCATCGCCGAAGTCGACGGGATCGACCCGGCCGAGTTCGAACGCGTGGCCCGTCTGCGCCCCGGCGCCGTCTACAACCCGGCGGACGTCGATCAGGCCATCGCCCGGATGGAGCGTCTTGCCGCTCAGAAGGGGCTCAACTTCATCACCGTCGAGCCGCGCATCGACCGCAACGACCGCGCCGGCACGCTGGACATCACCCTTGCCATCACCCGTGGCCCGCGCGTGATCGTCGAGCGCATCGACATCGAAGGCAACCAGACCACGCTCGACCGCGTCGTGCGCTCGGAATTCCGCACCGTCGAAGGCGACCCCTTCAACCCGCGCGAGATTCGCCGCGCCGCCGAACGTATCCGGGCTCTGGGCTACTTCTCGAACGTCGACATTCAGGCCCGCGAAGGCTCTGCCGCCGACCGCGTCGTCGTCGACGTGGACGTGGAAGAGCAGGGCACAGGTTCGCTGTCCTTCGGCGCGACCTTCTCGACCTCGTCGGGCTTCGGTCTGAACGCGTCGTTCCAGGAGACCAACTTCCTCGGCCGTGGCCAGTATCTGCGCGCTGAATTCAGCGGCGGCACCACGGTGCGCAACTACTCGTTCTCCTTCGCCGAGCCGCGCCTTCTGGGCCGCGATCTCGAGCTTGGGATCAACGCCTATTACTACGACACGCTCGCATCGACTGCGGCGAACTACGATACGACGACGCTTCTGGCCGAGCCCTATGTCGAGTTCCCGCTGAGCCCGACCAGCCGACTGGCGGTCAAAGGCGGCGTGCGTGGGTCCAACATCACGAACGTCAGCGCGAACAGCTCGGCGCTCCTGTCCGCCGAAGCCGCCCGCGGCTGGCAAATCGGCGGTCATGCCGGTCTGACCTATACCTTCGACACACAGATGAACGCGCTCGACGACATGTCGCGCTTCTTCCTGCAGGTCGATACCGAGGTCGGCGGTCTCGGGGCTGACAACCAGTACCTGAAAGCCACGGCGCTCGCCCGTGCGCAGACTCGTATCCTGAACGACGAGATCACGATCCGTGCCGAGGTCGAGGGCGGTGCCCTTTACTCCATCGCGGGCGCCGGATCGCGCATCACCGACCGTTTCCAGCTTGGCCCGGACAAGGTTCGCGGCTTCCGCTCCTACGGTACCGGTCCGCGTGACCTGACGGTTGCCAATACCGATGCTCTGGGCGGCAACTACTTTGTCGCGGCGCGTGTCGAAACGCAGTTCCCGCTCGGCCTGCCGGAAGAATACGGCATCTCCGGCGGTCTGTTCGCCGACGTCGGTTCGCTCTGGGGGCTGGACGACACGCTGGGCGGCACGATCGACGATGCCTTCTACATCCGGTCCTCTGTCGGTGCCTCGCTGTTCTGGCAGACCCCGATCGGCCCGCTGCGGTTCAACTACTCGATCCCCGTTGTGAAACAGGGCTACGACCGCGAAGGCCGGTTCGAGGTGACGATCCAGACCCAGTTCTGATCCGATCCGCGACAGTGCGGAGGTTGTCATGCGTCTGATCGCGCTCATCCTGACCCTTGTGACGGCGCTGGCAACGGCGCCGTCGGCCTATGCCCAGAACATGGGCCAGCTGATCTCGCCGATCCTCACGATCGACCGCGAGGCACTGTTCGAGCGGAGCCAGCTCGGCCAGCGCGTGTCCTCCGATCTCGAAGCGGAATCGAATGCGCTGTCCGAAGAGACGCGCCAGATCGAGGCCGAGCTCGAGGCCGAAGAGCAGGCGCTCACCGCTCAGCGCAGCACGATGACGCCCGAGGATTTTCGCGCCGCCGCCGACGCGTTCGACGCGCGGGTGGTCCAGTTGCGCAATGATCGCGACGCCACGCAGTCCGAGTTCGTCCAGCGGTTCGAAACCGCGCAGCGCGATTTCTACAACCAGATCGGTCCGGTTCTCGGCCAGATCATGCAGGCGCGCGGGGCCGTGGTGCTGCTCGACAATCGTTCGGTCCTGCTTGCCGCCAATGCGATCGACGTGACGGACGATGCGGTGGCCCTGATCGACGCAACCTTCGGTGACGGCGATGAGCCGCAGCCCGAAGGCAGCGAGGGTGCTGTCGATCCGGCACCTGATGCGCCCGTGGAAGGGGGCGACGAGGCGGAGGTTCCGTCCGACGCGCCCACCGACGGCGGCGAAGGTTCGGTCGAGCCGAGCCCTGAAGCCCCCGCCGACGCCGCGACCCCCGAGGCCCCGCGCCCACAACCCAGACCCTGAAATCCTGCACTCACTTGCTTCGACCGCCATGTCGGGGCAAAAGGCGGGCCAGTATTCAAAGGATGTTCCCATGACTGACGCGCCCGTTTCGGCCGATATCCACCTGATCCAACGGTGCATCCCGCACCGCTATCCGTTCCTGCTGATCGACCGGGTCGAGGACATCGTGCTGAACGAAAGCGCCGTCGGGGTGAAGAACGTCACCTATAACGAGCCGCACTTTCAGGGCCACTTTCCCCAGACCCCGATCATGCCGGGCGTGACCATCGTCGAAGCGATGGCACAGACCTCGGCCGTCATGGTTTCGCTCTCGCTCGACCTCGTCGACAAGGAGCCGCTGGTCTATTTCATGGGGATCGACAAGGTGAAGTTCCGCCGCAAGGTGGTGCCGGGTGACGTGCTGAAAATGCACATCACCACGATCCGGGGCGGGTCCAAGATCTGGAAGTTCGAGGGCAAGGCGATGGTCGATGGAGAGCTTGCCTGTTCCGCCGAGTTCTCGGCGATGATCGACCTGAGCCAGTCGCCCTCGGCCTGAGTGGGGGCACGCGCCGTTGGCGCGTCTGGAGGGCCAGCCCTCCAGACCTCCCGAAGTATTTTTGGAACAGTGAAGGGATCAGCGCTTGGCGTGGATCCAGCCACCGCCGAAGACGCGGCTGCTGTCGGGTGCGTAGAATACGCAGGCCTGACCGGGTGAGACGCCTTCTTCGGCGGTCAGAAGCTCGACTTCGGCCTCAGACTCGCTGATCGGGCGCAGGATCGCCTCACGGGGCGGGCGGGTCGAGCGCACCTTGACCGACAGGTGCCATTCGTCCTGTGAGGTGAACGGCGCGTCGCCCAGCCAGTTGATCTCGCGCACCGGGATCGTCCGGGTGGCGAGCATCTCTTTCGGCCCGACGATGACTTGCCGGTTTTCGACGTCGAGTTTGACCACGTAGAGCGGATCGGCGAGGCCGCCGATCCCCAGACCCCGGCGCTGGCCGATGGTGTAGTGGATCACGCCCTCATGGGTGCCCAATACGCGCCCGTCCGCATGGACGATCTCGCCTGCTTCGGCAGCGCCGGGGCGTAGTTTCTCGATCACGCTTGCGTAGTTGCCATCGGGCACAAAGCAGATGTCCTGACTGTCGGGCTTGTCCGCGACCTCGAGCCCGAATTCACGGGCGAGGGCGCGGGTTTCGTCCTTGGTCTTCAGATGGCCCAGCGGGAAGCGCAAGAACGCCAGCTGTTCAGGTGTGGTCGAGAACAGGAAGTAGCTCTGATCGCGATTGGCATCCGCCGCACGGTGCAGTTCCGGCGCGCGCACACCGTCGAAGCGTTGGATGTAGTGGCCGGTCGCCATACAATCGGCATCCAGATCGCGCGCGGTGGCCAGCAGATCCTTGAACTTCACCCGTTCGTTGCAGCGGATACATGGCACCGGGGTCGCGCCGCCCAGATAGCTGTCGGCGAATTCCTCGATCACGGCCTCGCGAAAGATGTTTTCGTAGTCGAGCACGTAATGCGGAAAGCCCATTTCCTCGGCCACCCGGCGCGCATCGTGAATGTCCACGCCCGCGCAGCAGGCGCCCTTTTTCGCCAGCGCCGCCCCGTGGTCGTAAAGCTGAAGCGTCACGCCGATCACATCGTAGCCTTCCCGTTTGAGCTTGGCCGCGACCACCGAACTGTCGACGCCGCCGGACATGGCGACGACCACGCGAGTCTCGCTCTCAGGTTTGGCGAAACCGAGGGAATTGATGCGGATATCGGTGTCGAGGCTCATGGCAGGCTCCTTTGAACGCGCGAATATATGAAAATTGCACATAACAACAAGGCCGCGTTTCACCCAACATTAAGCCCCTCGCGCAAAAGTGCTTGTGCCTTAGTTCGAGGGAAGACCGTGATGTATCTCAAGAAAGTCGACGGGCCACGTGCCGTGCGGTTGCCAGATGGCACCCATATGACCCGGGCGGATCTGCCCCCGGCGACCACCCGTCGCTGGGTCGCGTCGCGCAAGGCGGCGGTGGTTCGGGCGGTGAAATACGGGCTCGTCACGCTGCCCGATGCTCTGACGATGTACGCCTTGTCGGAGGAGGAGTTTGCCGAATGGCAACATGCAGTGGACACGCATGGTGAAGCGGCGCTGAAAGCCACCGCGCTTCAGAAATATAGACAACCCTAGGTAGAATGGAGTAGAAGTCACGCAGGGGTAACGGGACGTTAACCATTTGGGGCGAGAGTGTGAACGAACGGAACGGGAACTTATCTGGAGACTGACCGATGCGAATCCTGCTCGTCGAAGACGACCCGACCACATCGCGCTCGATCGAGCTGATGCTGACTCACGCCAACCTCAACGTCTATTCCACGGATCTGGGGGAGGAGGGGGTCGACCTCGCCAAACTCTATGACTACGACCTGATCCTTCTCGACCTGAACCTGCCCGACATGAACGGGCATGAGGTGCTGCGCCAGCTGCGCCTCGCGCGGATCGAAACACCGATTTTGATCCTGTCGGGCAGTGATGACACGGAAAACAAGCTGCGTGGCTTCGGTTTCGGGGCGGATGACTACATGACCAAACCCTTCCACCGGGACGAGCTGGTCGCGCGCATCCACGCGATCATCCGCCGGTCAAAGGGCCATTCCCAATCCGTGATCCAGACCGGGCGCGTGGCCGTGAACCTCGACGCGAAATCGGTCGAGGTCGACGGGCGGCCTGTGCATCTGACGGGCAAGGAATACCAGATGCTCGAGCTCCTCAGCCTGCGCAAGGGCACGACCCTGACGAAAGAGATGTTCCTCAACCACCTCTATGGCGGGATGGATGAACCGGAACTCAAGATCATCGACGTGTTCATCTGCAAGTTGCGTAAGAAGCTCGCCGAGGCCACCGAGGGCGAGAATTATATCGAGACTGTCTGGGGCCGTGGCTACGTGCTGCGCGACCCACAGCCGGTGGAGATGGACCCGCAGGTGGCGATGGGGGCCTGACAGCCCCCTACGATGCTAGCGGGCTTGATGGCCTGCCAGTTCAGGTGCCCGAGTGAGCACCTTTCATTTCGACCCTCCAGACTGCCCGGCAGACACACCTGCCGGGCTTTTCTCATGCGATCCGACGCAGGCGAGCGCTGGACGCTGGCGGCGCCCGGTTCTATCTCTAGTCCGTCAAGCGAACGGGGGACCTTGTGACCGGGCATTCGGAAACCGACGTCGAAAAACTCGACGAAGATGGCGCAAAGGCGGAACTCGCCCGGCTGGCCGAGGTTCTGGCAGCGGCGAATACGGCGTACCACACCGAAGATGCGCCTGAGATTTCGGATGCGGATTACGATGCCGCGAAACGCCGGAATGCGGCGATCGAGGCTCGGTTTCCTGAACTCAAGCGCGACGACAGCCCGTCCGAGCAGGTGGGCGCCGCGCCCGCCGATGGCTTTGCCAAGGTGCGTCACCGCGTACGCATGCTCTCGCTCGCCAACGCGTTTGACGATGACGACATTCGAGATTTCGACCGCCAGATCCGGTCGTTTCTGGGCCTCGCGTCCAACGAACCGCTCGCGTTCACGGCGGAGCCCAAGATCGACGGCCTTTCGCTATCGCTGCGCTATGAGAACGGAAAGCTGGTCGAGGCTGCGACGCGCGGCGATGGGGCCGAGGGTGAGAACGTGACCGCGAATGCCCGCACCATCGACGACATCCCCGCCCAGCTTGAGGGGGCGCCAGAGGTGCTCGAGGTCCGGGGCGAAGTCTATATGAGCCACGAGGATTTCGCGCGCCTCAACGAAAGCCAGACTGAGAAGGGCGGCAAGACCTTCGCCAACCCGCGCAACGCTGCCGCCGGATCGCTCAGGCAGCTGGACAGCCGGATCACCAAGGCGCGGCCTTTGCGTTTCTTCGCCTATGCTTGGGGCGACACGTCCGAGGCCCTTGCGGAAACGCAGATGTCGGCCATCGAACGGCTTGCCGCACTCGGCTTCTCCACCAACCCGCTGACCAAGATCGTCGAGACGCCCGAGGCGATGCTCGACCACTATCACGCCATCGAAGAACAGCGCGCGACGCTGGGTTACGACATCGACGGCGTGGTTTACAAGGTCAACGACCTCGCGCTGCAGCAGCGCCTCGGGTTTCGCTCGACCACGCCGCGATGGGCGATTGCGCACAAGTTTCCCGCCGAACTCGCCTGGACCCGGCTCGAGGCGATCGACATTCAGGTCGGGCGCACCGGCGCACTGTCCCCAGTCGCGCGGCTCACACCCGTTACGGTCGGCGGCGTGGTCGTGTCGAACGCGACGCTCCACAACGAGGACTACATCGCAGGCCGCGACTCCAAGGGCGGCGACATTCGGGGCGGCAAAGACATCCGCGTCGGCGACTGGGTGCAGGTCTACCGCGCGGGCGACGTGATCCCGAAAGTGGCGGACGTGGACCTCACCAAACGTCCCGACGACGCGCAGCCTTACACCTTCCCCGACACCTGCCCGGAATGCGGCTCGGAAGCGATCCGGGAAGAGGGCGACGCGGTGCGCCGCTGCACCGGCGGCATGATCTGCCCGGCGCAGGCGGTCGAAAAGCTCAAACATTTCGTCTCGCGCGCGGCCTTCGACATCGAAGGTCTGGGCGCGAAACAGGTCGAAGCGTTTTATTTCGACGAGGGCCTGCCGATCCGCGAACCTGCCGACATCTTCACCTTTGCACGTCGTGACAGCGCGGCGCTGGCCAAGCTTAAGAATCGCGACGGTTGGGGGGACAAATCCGCCGCGAAACTCTTCGAGGCCATCGAAGAGCGCCGCCACATCCCTCTGAACCGCGTGATCTTTGCGCTCGGTATCCGGCATGTGGGGGAAAACTCGGCCAACCTGCTCGCCCGCCACTACGGCGACTGGCCCACGTTCGAGGCTGCGATGACCGGCGCGTCGCCCGACGGCGGCGCGGCGTGGGAAGAGCTTTTGTCCATCGACGGGGTCGGCGAGACCATGGCCACCTCGCTCGTCACGACCTTCCATCAGGAGGCCGAGCGCGCCTCCATCGACCGCCTCGTCGCCGAACTCGACATCGAACCGGTCGAGGCGCCGCAGACCGAGGGTAGCCCGGTCGCGGGCAAAACCGTCGTCTTTACCGGCACGCTCGAGAAAATGACGCGGGCCGAGGCCAAGGCACGCGCCGAAGCGCTCGGGGCCAAGGTGTCGGGCTCGGTGTCCGCCAAGACCGATCTCCTCGTCGCGGGTCCGGGCGCGGGATCCAAGGCCAAGAAGGCCGCCGAACTGGGGATCGAGACCATCGACGAGGATGGCTGGCTCGACCTCATCAAGGACGCATGAGCACCCGGCCCGAAATCCTCTTTCCGCTCTTCGCCGAGCTGGAGACGCTGGGCGGGATCGGCCCGAAATCGGCCAAGGCCTTTGCCGCGCTCGACATCACGCAACCGCGCGACCTGTTGTTTTCGCTGCCCTATTCCGGGGTCGACCGATCTTTCCGCGCCTCGGTCGCCGAAATCCGTCCGCCCGCGACGGTGACGGTCGAGGCCGAGGTGGGCCGCCACCTGCCGCCCTCCGCGCGCAATCGGCCCTACCGGGTCGAAATGACCGATGCGCTCACCACATTTTACCTCGTGTTCTTCCACGGCAATCCCGATTGGATTTCGCGCAACCTGCCAACCGGGCAGCGGCGCATCGTCTCGGGCAAGGTCGAGGAATACGACGGCATCCGCCAGATGCCGCACCCGGATCACATCCTGCGGCCCGGCGAGGCCGATATGATCCCCGAGTTCGAGCCGGTCTATCATCTGGCTCAGGGCGTGACGCAAAAGCTGATGTTCCGCGCGGTGGGCGAAGTTCTGTCGCGGGTTCAGCCGCTCATCGAATGGATCGACCCGGCGTTGAAGACGCAGGAACATTGGCCCGACTGGCACGACGCGGTGCGCATCGCACACATGCCGCAGGGGCCGGACGATCTGTCGCCGCAGGCCCCCGCGCGGCGGCGGCTGGCCTATGACGAGTTCTTCGCGCACCAATTGACCCTCGCGCTGGCCCGCGCCCGGATGCGCCGGGGCAAGGGCCGGGCGAGCGTGGGCACGGGTGAATTGCAGGCCAAGGTGCGCGCGGCGCTGCCGTATCAGCCGACCGGGGCGCAGGAACGTGCGGTCGCTGACATCGCCGCGGACATGGCCGCCGGTCAGCGCATGAACCGCCTGCTTCAGGGTGATGTGGGCGCGGGCAAGACGCTGGTGGCCTTTCTGGCACTGCTCGTCGCGGTCGAGGCCGGCGGGCAGGGCGTGATGATGGCGCCGACCGAAATCCTCGTCCGCCAGCACCTCGAAAGCCTGCGCCCGATGGCGGAAAGCGCCGGCGTGGTGGTCGAGCTTCTCACCGGGCGCGACAAGGGATCGGAGCGCAAGGCCAAGCTCGCGGCCCTCGCGCGCGGCGACATTCATGTGCTGGTCGGCACACATGCGGTGTTTCAGGACGATGTGGAATATCACGATCTGCGCCTTGCCGTAGTCGACGAACAGCACCGGTTCGGCGTGACGGAACGGATGCGGCTCGGCAAGAAAGGGCAGGCGGCGGATGTGCTGGTCATGACCGCGACGCCGATCCCCCGGTCTTTGTCGCTCGCGCAATACGGCGATATGGACGTCTCGATCCTTGACGAAAAGCCGCCGGGGCGTCAGCCGATCACAACCTCGGTCCTGCCGACCTCGCGCCTCGACGATGTGGTCGCGCGGCTGCGCGGGGTGGCCGAGGATGGGGGGCAGGCCTATTGGGTCTGTCCGCTGGTCGGCGAAAGCGAGGTGAGCGAACTCATCGCCGCCGAGGAACGCTTCAAGCACCTGCGCGCGGCCTTGGGCGAGGGCGTCGTCGGGCTGGTCCACGGCCAGATGCCGCCTGCCGACAAGGATGCGGCGATGGCGGCATTCCAGCGCGGCGAGACCAAGGTTCTGGTCGCGACGACGGTGATCGAGGTCGGGGTTGACGTGCCAAACGCCACGATCATGGTGATCGAACGGGCCGAGCACTTCGGCCTCGCGCAACTCCACCAGTTACGGGGGCGCGTCGGGCGCGGCTCAAAGGCCTCGACCTGCCTGCTCCTCTACCAGTCGCCGCTGACCGAGACGGGCGAAATGCGCCTCGGCATCATGCGCGAGACCGAAGATGGCTTCCGCATCGCCGAGGCTGATCTGGAGATGCGCGGCGCGGGCGATCTGATCGGCACCGCACAATCGGGCCTGCCCAAGTTCATGGTCGGCGATCTGGAACATCAGGCCGGGTTGATGGCCGTGGCGCAGAAGGATGCGCGAAAACTGCTCTCCGATGATCCTGATCTGACCAGCACACGGGGCGAGGCTGCCCGTGTTCTCCTCTGGCTCATGCGGCAGGACGAGGCGATCCGTTTGATTTCAGTAGGTTAGCGTTTCGTTCCTGTCGGAATGCTAAAAAGTTCTCATATGTTCTCAAAAAGTTCTTTACAGAACGTGAACGAATATGAGAACAAAGTGTTAACGAAGAACACAAATCGAACACGACAGAGCAGGAGAGCCGCCATGATCAAGGATATCCGTCAGGTCCTGAACCGGTCCCGCGCCACGCTGTGGCAGGATATGGCCGGGGGCGCCGCTCTTATGGTCGGTCTGATTGCGATGCTGCATCTTCCCGTCATTTTCTAAGTTTCTGCCTGCGGTAATAGGGTCCGGCATCCCTGTCCCAAGCTTGATGCCGACGCACCCCAAGCGTCACCTGTCCCACCCGGTACTGCCTCTTTCCCCGGGTCCGACCCACACCGCTTACTTTCGCCGCCTCTTCCCGGAGGCGGCGATTTTTTTGTCTCGTCGTTGAGTGGAATCAGGCGGCGGCCTGCGCCTCGTCCATCGCGGCAAGGGTCGCTTCCCAAGCCAAAAGGATCGAAGGATGGCGGTTCTTGAACTCGCGCGCCGGGCGCAGAACTTCGAGCTCATCAAACGGGGCAGGCGGGGTCGGCCCGTCCTCTTTCAGCATTTTCACCAGCGCATCGCGGGCGGCGGCAATCGTCTCGCGGTCCTGCCCGATCACATGCGCCCCGAGGATCGAGGACGAGGCCTGACCCAGCGCGCAGGCTTTAACGTTCTGCGCGAAATCGGCAATCTTGCCGTCCTGCATGGTCAGTGTCGCGGTCACGGTCGACCCGCAGAGCGGTGACCGCTGTTTGGAGGTGCCTTGGGCGCCGTCGAGCGTGCCCAGATGCGGAATGTCGGCCGCCAGCGCAAGGATACGCTTGGAGTAGAGCTTGATGAGATCCGAATCCGACATGGTTCCCCCGGGGCTTTCCGTCTGGTCGCGTTTTCCCTAGATAGGCGAGCGAAACGCGTTTGGAAAGGAACGGCCATGGCTTTCGACCCTCAGACCTTGGTCTACGATCAAAAGGGCTTGATCCCCTGCATCGCGCAGGCTGCAGGCACCGGCGAAGTGCTGATGATGGCCTGGATGAATGCCGAAGCCGTCGCGAAAACGCTGGAAACCGGCCGCGTGACCTATTGGAGCCGCTCGCGTCAATCCTTCTGGATCAAGGGCGAGACCTCGGGCCACGTGCAAAAGCTGGTCGAACTGCGCGTCGATTGCGACCGCGATTGCCTGCTCGCCGTGGTCGAACAGGAAGGCCCGGCGTGTCACACCAATCGCCGCTCGTGCTTCTACACCGCCATTCAGGACGGTGACGAGGTCGAGCTGATGGCGCCGATGGTGTGACCCGGCAGGCGGTTCAACCGCCCAAGCCCACGAGCGTCCGTAGATCCTGCGGTGTCAGCCCGTCGTCGCGATAGGCACGGATCGCCCGGCTGTGCGCGATTTTGGCAAGCCGGGTGCCGCTCTCGTCCCGGATCAGGTCATGGTGGTGATAGATCGGCACGGGCCACCCCATGAGGGTCTGGATCACCACATGCAGGAACGTCGCGTGCCACAGGTCGGCCCCGCGCACCACGTGCGTGATCCCCTGCGCCGCGTCGTCCTGCGGGCAGGCGAGGTGATAGGCGGGGTCGCCGGTCTCCTTGCGCCGGAGCACCGGGTCGCCGATTTGGGAGATCAACTCCGCCGGGTCCGGCTGATGCGCTCCGGTGTGGAGCGGCCCAGTTTCGGTGAAGGCGGGCAGGGTGCTTGCTGTGTCCAACGCGGCCGACAGGTTTAGACGTAGTGCGTCACCGGGTTGGGCATCAGACATGGTGCGATGGCGGCAGGTGCCGGGATAGACCATCCCATCCCAGCCGGGCGTGGCACCCGCCGCGGCAATCTGCTTGCGCGAGCAGGAACAGGGGTAAATCAGGCCGCGCGCCGCGAGCCTATCAAACGTTGCCGCATAGTCGGCGAGATGATCTGACTGCCGCCAGACGGGGCGCGGCCAGTCCAGCCCGAGCCACGCGAGATCGTCATAGATCGCGGCCTCGTATTCGTCCCGGCACCGGGTGCTGTCGGTGTCCTCGATCCTGAGCAGCGCCGTTCCGCCCGCATCCGTCGCGACCTGCCACACGGTCAGCGCCGAGAACGCATGACCCAGATGCAAAAGACCCGTCGGCGACGGGGCAAAGCGGGTGAGCACTCAGCCGATCTCCAACACGAAGACGCGGGATTTGGACCCGAGACCGGGGATATGATCGCCCATCTCGTCCCACAGGATCGACGAGGTTTCCGTCACGCCGTCGAGTGCATCCATATAGGAGGCATCTTCGAGCGTGTGGTCGTTGAACGAAAACGCCAAGAGCGCGCCGGGTGACATGAGCCGCGCGAGATAAGGCAGCATTTCCGCAGGCGCCGCGCCCGCCGAGATGACGCCGATGGCCACGACCATCGGGTAGTCGGCGATGCTGAAGGGCAGGCGGCCTGATGCGTCGGTCTGCCAGAGGTTGCGGTAAATCCGTTTGGCCTGCGCCTCCTGCAACATGCCCTCGGACACGTCACAACCGTCGAGGGCGGTGAAGCCCGCCTTCACCAACGCCACGCCGCCCAGCCCAGTGCCGCAGCCGAAATCCAAAAGCGGCGCGCCTTTGTCCTCGGCCACAGCCGCCATCGCGCGGGCCAGACGGCCCGGCGTGGCATAGCCGTTTTCGGTGAGTTCGCCGTCATAATCGCCCGCCCAATCGTCATAGAGATCGGTCAGGCGGTCGGGGTCCGTGTCGTAGACTTTGTCTAGAAATTTGTCTGCCATAGGCGGACCGTATGCCGCGCCGGGGGGAAGGTCCACCCGGCGCCCCGGTCACTCGCCCGCGGCGCGCTCGATCCGGCGGGTGCGGCGCTCTTCACCCGACTGATAGATCAGGATCCACGCAAGGATGATAAACATCGGATGCGTCAGGCCGCCCGAAAAGATGATCGCGGGCACCCAGATCAGAAAGATGATGATGGCAAGGATCGGCCGACCCGTCAGGAGGATCGACAGCGGCGGCAGCAGAAGGGCGAGTACATAATTCATGCCGTCTCAACGGCTGAACCCGCCAACCAGTTCCGCCAATCGTCCTTGGCGCGGTCGGTATAGGCCTTGTAGCGCGCAGGCCGGTTCCGGCGTCCGCCCTTGAGGTCGACGGGCGGGAACAGACCGAAGTTCACGTTCATCGGCTGGAACGTCTTGGCCTCGGCCCCGCCTGTGATGTGGGTGACGAGCGCACCCATCGCGGTGGTGTTCGGCACCGGGGGCAGGCTGTCACCCGCCAGTTCGGCAATGGCGAAGCGCGCGGCGAGCAGACCCATCGCGGCGCTTTCCACATAGCCCTCGACCCCCGTGACCTGACCTGCGAAGCGGACGTTCGGGCGCGAGCGCAGGCGCATCTGGTCGTCCAGAAGCGTGGGCGAGTTCATGAAGGTGTTGCGGTGGATGCCGCCCAGACGCGCGAAACTGGCGTTCTCGAGACCGGGGATCATCTTGAACACTTCGGTCTGCGCGCCGTATTTCATCTTGGTCTGGAACCCGACGATGTTGAACAGCGTGCCGAGCGCATTGTCGCGGCGAAGTTGCACCACGGCATAGGCCTTTTCCTCGGGCTTATGCGCATTGGTCAGGCCCACGGGTTTCATCGGTCCGTGGCGCAGCGTCTCGCGGCCCCGTTCGGCCATGACCTCGATCGGCAGGCAGCCGTCGAAATAGCCTGCCGTCTCGCCCTCGTGAAACTCGGTCTTGTCGGCGGCCAGCAGCGCGTCGATGAACGCCTCGTACTGGTCCTTGGTCATCGGGCAGTTGAGGTAGGCCTTCTGCTCTTCCTCGGTCTCGCCCTTGTCATAGCGCGACTGCGCCCAGACCACGTCCATGTCGATGCTTTCGGCATAAACGATGGGCGCGATGGCATCGAAGAACGCAAGCCGATCCGACCCGGTTTCCCGCGCGATGGCTTCGCCCAAGGCGGGCGAGGTCAGCGGGCCGGTGGCGAACAGCCAATGGCCCGCATCGGGCAGATCGGTGATCTCTTCGTCCACCACGGTCACATTGGGCAGCGCACGCAGCGTGTCAGTGACGTGTTGCGAAAACGGCTCCCGGTCCACGGCGAGCGCGCCGCCTGCGGGCAGCCGGTGCAGGTCCGCCGCCGACATGACCAGCGAGTTTGCCTGCCGCATCTCCCAATGGAGCAGCCCGACAGCGTTTTGTTCGCTGTCATCCGAGCGGAACGAGTTGGAACAGACCATCTCGGCCAGCTTGCCGGTGTGGTGAGCGAAGGTTTCGACCTTGGGGCGCATTTCGTGGATGACCACGTCGAGACCCGCGTTGGCAGCCTGCCACGCGGCCTCGGACCCGGCCATGCCACCGCCGACGATATGAAGTGTTTTGGACATGGACGCGATGTAGGCGGTGTGCGCGCAAAAGAAAAGGCCCGCTTGCGCGGGCCCAGTTTGCACCTTGAGGAGGCGGTATTCGGTCAGCTCGCGGCCAGAGCGGCGGCCTGCGGGCTTTTGGTTCCTTTGCCATAGCCGATCAGGTCGAGGATCTGCGCATAGCGCCCTGTGGGTCGGAAATCGCGGTGGCGCGCCTCGGTGGGGCGGCGGGTGATGTCGATGCGTCGATAGGTCTGGGCCATGATCGTGTCTCGTTTGCGTTGAGACCACTAAGCCAGCCGAATGGGGCGGAAAGCGGGAACGCGCGGGGTCATTGTTCGGCAAATATTGGAAAACTGCGCGATTCGTCGCGGCTGTATCTATATACAGAACAGTCGGCGCCGCTCAGGCGTCGTGTTCCCCGACCGGCGCATAAAGCGCGCCAAGATGGTTCGCGCAGGGCGTCTGATGGGGATGAAAAATATCGTCGAAATAAAGCGCATCCCCCTGTTCGAGATGCGCGATCACATTGGTCGAGGTGAGGAAGTGTTTGTACACATTCTCAGGCGGGTAGGTGCCCGCGTTCTCGGACGCGAGGACGATATAGCGCTCCAGAAACGCCTTGGCGGCACTCTGATCCACGACCTCCGGCGGAAAGCTGGCCGCAAACGCGTCCCTGCAGGCTTTGGCGAGCGCCCGGTCGCGCGAAGCGGTGAAAAACCGAACCCCTCCGACCGACAGAACCGACGCGGCCAGAACGAGGCCCGCCTGCAGGATCGTGCGCCGCTTCATGTCACGCTCCGTCCGGCCCTGAGGGCCAGAGCCGACAGGGTCAGCGTCGGGTTCGCCGGGCTGGTCGTCGGAAAAACGCCCGAGCCGAGCGCGAACAATCCGTCGACGCCATAGACGCGGTGCAGATCGTCACAGACGTGGCGTTGCGGGTCTGAGCCGAACCGATGCGTGCCCATCGCATGCTTTTCTGTCGCAACGATCGGCGCTTTGGCCACGGCGACCAGACCCTCGGGCAGGATGCCCTGAACCGCCTCGACACCCCAATCCAGCCCGTCGGACGCATAGGAATCGTGGCCGCGCCACTCGATCAGCGGCTCGTCCCCGTCCAGAATCACCCGATTGTCGTCGCGCGGCAGATCCTCGGCGATCAGCTTGAGCCGCACCCGTTCGGTCCATCGACCCGGCTCGGGGCGCGTTTCCGAGGGGGCATTATAGACCTCCAACAACACGCCCGAATGCGTCGCCCGATGCGCCCCATCGTACAGCGCATAGCCGTGGCCGGTGATGGAGGTTCCGCCGAAATATCCGAGCCCGGGGCCATCCACGACCACACTACGCGCCATCTGTTCGTTCAGCCCACGCCCGAGCTTTGGGTGGTCGACGTCCGAGCGCAAAAGGATCGCCGCGTTGAACACGGCATTGGCGCCAAGGGCGACGAGATCGGCCGTGATCTCGGCCTCGCCCTGCGCATCGCGCAGGACGACCCCAGTGGCCCGACCGGCTTGCGTCGTCACGGCCCGCACTTCGGTTTCCATCAAGAGCTGCGCGCCGTCATAGGCCAGCCGGTCGATGCTGTTCAGCACGGTATATTTGGAATCGATCGGGCAATGGCTGCATACGCCATTCGCACAGCATCCGGCACGGTCGCCACCATTTGCGCGGGCGCTCGGTTGCGCCCACCAGAGGTCCGAATGGGCCCGCAACCTGCGATCCGAGCGCGACGGCAGATGCGCGGGATAGGGAAACGGCGCGCTTCGCGGAAGCTGCGCGTCAGACCCGCCGCCGTTGATATCCATCGCGCGCTCGACCTCCTGATAAAAGGGTTCGAGCGTGTCGTAATCGATGGGCCAATCCTCTCCGACCCCATACAGGGTCTGCATTCGGAAATCCGAGGGGTGGAACCGCGGGGTACAGGCCCACCAGCAGTTCGAATTGCCCCCGAGGAGTGAATGGAACACCCACTCCTTTTCATGCCCTGAGGTGTTCGTCATCGCGACGGTTTCAAGGTTGCGAAACCCGGTCGCGATCTGCGTGTCATGGGGCAGATGCGGCCCCTTTTCCACCAGCAGCACGGACAGCCCTTTGGGCAGTCCCTGTAGGAAGAACATCGCTGAAAAGGATGTCCCGGCGATCACCACGTCCCAATGGCGCGCCTGCGCCTCGGTGCGTGTGAGCGTCGGGAACATCCCGCCCTAACGCCGCGCTTCGAGCGCGGCGGCAATGCGCTCCAGCGCCGCCGTCTGCGCCTCGACCGCCTCGCGGGTCGCCGATTGTTGCGCGGCCATCTTCTCGGTCTCCGCCGAATGTTTGGCGAGGTAGTCGCGGTAGCTCGCCGACTGCCTGCGCGACACGACGACGAACACCACGATCAGGATGAGGATGGGTGCCCAGGCGACGAGGAGGTCAATCATGCCTCGCTCGGCGCCTCGGTCACTTCGTCTTCCTCGTCCGCGGCTTCGGCGATCCACGCCACCGACACCACACTTTCGCCCTTGCCGGTGTTGAACACCTTGACGCCCCCCGCGCCGCGCGAGCGGAACGAGATACCGTTGACGGGGCAGCGGATCGACTGGCCCTTGGAGGTGGCGAGCATCACCTGATCCTCCATCCCGACCGGGAAACAGGCGACCAGATCGCCGCCGGGCATCGCCTTGGTAAAGGCGGTGACGCCCTGACCGCCGCGCCCGCGCACAGGGTAGTCATGCGAGGACGACAGCTTGCCCAGACCCTTTTCGGTGATCGTCAGGATCAGCTCTTCGGCAGCCTGCATTTCCTCGAACCGGTCCTGCGTGATCGCGCCTTCGACGGCTTCTTCCTCGTCGTCGCTCTCCTCGACCTCGTCCGCGCCCGCCATCTGGCGGCGCATCTTGAGATAGGCGGTGCGCTCTTCCGACGTGGCGTCGAAGTGGCGGATCACCGACATCGACACGACCTCGTCATCCTTACCGAGCAGGCGAATGCCGCGCACGCCGGTCGAGTTGCGCGAGTTGAACACGCGCACGTCCGGCACCGGGAAACGGATCGCGCGGCCCTTGTTGGTCACCAGCATGACATCGTCGTTCTCGTCGCAGATGCGCGCGTTGATGAGGCGGGTGTTCTCGTCCTCGCCCTCGAACTTCATCGCGATCTTGCCGTTGGCTTTGACGTTGGTGAAATCCGACAGCCGGTTGCGGCGCACCGAGCCCTTGGAGGTCGCAAAGACGATCTGCAGATCGTCCCAGTCCTTCTCGTCCCGGTCCACTGGCATGATCGCCGCGATGCCCACGCCCGTGGGGATCGGCAGGATGTTGACGATGGCTTTCCCGCGCGAGGTGCGCCCACCCAGCGGCAGACGCCATGTCTTGAGCTTGTAGGCCATCCCGTCGGTGGTGAAGAACAGAAGCTGCGTGTGCGTGTTGGCAACGAAAAGCGTCGTGATGACGTCTTCGTCCTTGGTGGCCATCCCCGACAGCCCCTTACCGCCGCGCTTCTGCTCGCGGTATTCGGCCAGTGGCGTGCGCTTGGCCCAGCCGGACTGGGTGATCGTGACCACCATATCCTCACGCTCGATCAGGTCTTCGTCGTCCATGTCGCCGGACCAGTCGACGATCTCGGACCGGCGCGGCACGGCAAACTCGTCCTTCACCGCCGTCAACTCGTCCGAGATGATGCCCATGATCCGGTCGCGCGAGCGCAGAATGTCGAGGTATTCGCGGATCTTGCCCGCCAGTTCCTGCAACTCGTCCGTGACTTCCTTGACCCCGATCTGGGTCAGGCGTTGCAGCCGCAACTCAAGGATCGCGCGCGCCTGGGTCTCCGACAGGTTATAGGTCCCGTCGTCGTTCATCGTGTGGGTCGGGTCGTCCACCAGACGGATGTAATCCGCGATATCCTCAGCCGGCCAGCGACGCGTCATCAGCTTTTCACGGGCCTCGGCGGCATCGGCCGACGCGCGGATCGTGGCGACGACTTCGTCGACGTTCGACACGGCAACAGCCAGACCGCACAGGATGTGCGACCGGTCACGCGCCTTGCGCAACAGGAACGCGGTGCGCCGCGCCACAACTTCCTCACGGAAGGTGATGAAATGGCGCAGGAAATCGCGCAGCGTCAGCTGCTCGGGCCGCCCGCCGTTCAGCGCCAGCATGTTACAGCCGAAGCTCGTCTGAAGCTGGGTAAAGCGGAAGAGCTGGTTCAGCACCACCTCGGGCGTCGCATCGCGCTTGAGTTCGATGACCACGCGCACGCCCAGACGGTCGCTTTCGTCCTGAATGGCCGAGATGCCTTCGAGCTTCTTGTCGCGCACGAGGTCCGCGATCTTCTCGATCATCATCGCCTTGTTGACCTGGAACGGCACTTCATCGACGACGATGGCGTAGCGGTCTTTGCGGATCTCTTCCACGCGGGTCTTGGCCCGCAGGATCACGCTGCCGCGCCCCTCGAGATACGCCTTGCGCGCGCCGGAGCGGCCAAGGATCACGCCGCCGGTGGGGAAATCGGGGCCGGGGATGATCTCCATCAGCCGCTCGTCCGAGATATCCGGCTCTTCGATCATCGCGAGCGTGGCATCGACCACTTCGCCAAGGTTGTGCGGCGGAATGTTCGTGGCCATACCGACCGCGATCCCGCCCGCACCGTTGACCAGCATATTGGGGAAGCGCGCGGGCAGCACGACCGGCTCGCGCTGCTTGCCGTCGTAGTTGTCCTGATAATCGACCGTGTCCTTGTCGATGTCTTCAAGCAGCGCCTGCGCCGCCTTTTCCATCCGGACTTCGGTATAACGGAAGGCCGCGGGCTTATCCCCATCCATCGAGCCGAAGTTGCCCTGACCGTCGAGCAGCGGCAGCGACATCGAAAAGTCCTGCGTCATCCGCGCGAGCGCGTCGTAGATCGCGGCGTCGCCATGCGGGTGATACTGACCCATCGTGTCGGCGACCGGGCGCGACGACTTGCGATACGGCTTGTCGTGGGTGTTCCCGACCTCGTGCATCGCGAAAAGAATGCGTCGATGCACCGGTTTGAGCCCGTCGCGCAGGTCCGGAATCGCCCGGCTCACGATCACGCTCATCGCGTAATCGAGGTAGGAATTCCGCATCTCCTGCTCGATCGTGATCGAAGGGCCGGAGTAAGTCGGGCGCTCAGGCGGCAATTCGCCACCGTTTTCAGGGGGTTCCGGGGTGTCGTTCAAGTCGTCCGCCGTTCGTTTGTTATGGGTCTTCCGCCTGTGATGTGTTCACCACATTTTGTTTCGTTCTCTATACCAACAACCAGCTATGGGGTGCAATCGGAAGCGTCCAAAAGTCGCCCTGAAAAGCGGCATTCCGGCTTGGCATTTTGGGGGGCTTCCCCGATAGTCCCGCGAAACAAGACATGAGGACGCCGATGGCTCAACCAGGTCGCAGCATTTTCGAAGAGGTCGGACAGGATACGCCGACGCGCCAGACCGCCCAGACGGGCATGATCGAACGCGGTGGCGGGCGCGGCGCACGGCGCGGCATCCGGGTCTGGCTCATCGTGCTCTTCGCGATGATCACGGTGATGGTGCTGGTGGGCGGGCTCACCCGCCTGACCGACAGCGGGCTGTCGATCACCGAATGGAACCTCGTGGGAGGCTCGCTGCCGCCAACCAGCGCAGATGTCTGGGCCTCGGAATTCGAGAAATACCAGCAATCCCCGCAGTATAGGCTGATGAACGAAGGCATGAGCCTGTCGGAATTCAAATCGATCTACTGGTGGGAATGGGGTCATCGGCAACTTGGCCGCTTCATCGGCCTCGTTTGGATCGTGGGCTTTCTGTTCTTCTGGCTCACCAAACGCGTGCCGGGCGGTTGGCACGGGCGTCTCGTGACCATCGGGGCCATGATCGGCGTGCAGGGCGCGGTGGGCTGGTGGATGGTCCATTCCGGCCTACAAGGCGAAATGACCTCGGTCGCGTCCTACCGGCTTGCGACCCATCTGGGCCTCGCCTTTGCCATTCTGGCTTTGATCCTGTGGTGCATCCTGCTCCTGGGCCGATCCGAGGCCGAAGTGATGCAGGCGCGCAGGCTGAGGGAAAAATCGCTCTTCGGCATGGGCACGGGCCTTATGCATCTGGCGTTCCTGCAAATCATTCTTGGCGCTCTGGTCGCCGGGATCGACGCGGGCCGCAGCTTTGTCGACTGGCCGATGATGGCGGGACAGTTCTTTCCGCCCGACGCGTTCTCGATCACACCCGCTTGGCGCAACTTCTTCGAGAACCCCGGCCTCGTGCAGTTCATGCACCGGATCGTGGGCTATCTGCTGTTCCTCTTCGCCATCGGCGCGTTTTTCCGTGGCCGCAAGGCCGCAGCGCCCTCGACCCGGATGGCGTTCATGCTGGCCTCGGGCATGGTCGTGGTGCAGATGGTTCTGGGCATCGTGACGGTGCTGAACGCCTCGCCGCTCCACATCGCGATCGTGCATCAGGCGGGGGCGATCCTGACCTTCTCGCTCATCGTGACGGCGCGCTACCGTGCGGGCTATCCCAAGGCACAATCGGTAAGGGGGTAAGGGTTTGTCACAGTACGATGAGTTGATGGAGTTCGAGCGTCAGACGCAGGCGCTCGGCCAGATCGCGGGCCGTCTGGGCTGGGATCAGGAGACGGTGATGCCGCGCGGCGCAGGCCCGCAGCGCGCCGAGGAAAGCGAGGCGCTGGAGCATGTGCTCCACGCCCGCCGCACCGATCCGCGCGTGGGCGAGTGGCTGACGGCGATCGACGCCTCCAAGCTGGGGGCCGTCGCACAGGCGAACCTGCGACACATCCAGCGTGGTTTCGACCGCACGAACCGCGTGCCGGTGAAACTGGCGGGCGAGATTGCGCGCGTCACCTCGTCGTCGCAACGCATCTGGGCCGATGCCCGCGCGGACAATGATTTCAAAGCCTTCGCCCCCGTGCTTGAGAAAGTCGTGGAGCTGAAACGGCGCGAGGCCGAGGCGCTGGCGATTGGCGGCGATCCCTATGACGCGCTGCTCGACGATTACGAGCCGGGCGCGACGGCGGCCGAGCTCGAGGCGATGTTCGACGCCCTGCGCCCGCGGCTCGTCGACCTGCGCGACCGGATCATGGGCGCGGACCATCAGCCCGCGCCGCTGACCGGCACGTTCGATGAACAGGCGCAGATGAAGCTCACGCGCGAGATCGCCCGTGCCTTTGGCTACGACATGGCGCATGGGCGGATCGACAAGGCGGTGCATCCGTTCTCGTCCGGCTCCGGCCTCGATGTGCGCATCACCACGCGCACCAGCGCCACCGACCCCTTCGGTTCGATCTATTCGACCGTCCACGAAGTCGGGCATGCCTGTTATGAGCAGCACATCGACCGCGACTATCTGCTGACGCCTTTGGGTGCGGGCGTGTCGATGGGTGTGCATGAGAGCCAGAGCCGCATCTACGAGAACCAGATGGGCCGCTCGCGCGCCTTCACCGAATGGCTGTTCACCCGGATGAAGGGCATGTTCGGCGATCTGTCGACCAAGGATGCGGACGCGTTCTACGGCGCGGTCAACCGGGTGACGCCGGGCTACATCCGCACCGAGTCGGACGAGGTGCAGTATAACCTCCACGTCCTGCTGCGCTTCGATCTGGAGCGCGATCTGATCTCCGGCAAACTCGCCGTGCGCGATCTGGAAGAGGCGTGGAACGCGCGGTTCGAAAAAGACTTTGGTGTCAAAGTGGACACGCCGTCGAACGGCTGTCTGCAGGACGTGCATTGGTCGGTGGGCCTGTTCGGCTATTTCCCGACCTATTCGCTGGGCAACGTCTATGCGGGATGCTTGATGAAGGCCTTGCGCGCCCAGATGCCCGAGGTGGACAGCCATCTCGCCAAAGGCGAACCGGCGGAGGCGACGAAATGGCTCGCCGACAACCTGCAACGCCACGGCGGGCTCTTTGAGCCGCGCGAGGTTGTGACGCGGGCTTGCGGTGGTGAAGCGCCGAGCGAGGGACCGTTGCTCGACTACCTCGAAGCGAAGTTCGCCGACGTCTATCGGTTGTAAGCGGGGCCAGTTGCGCCGCGCCTTCGCGTGTCGCGGTGGGTACGCGCCTTTGGCGCGTCCGGAGGGCCAGCCCTCCGGACCTCCCGAAGTATTTCGGGAACGATGAAGAGGCGCGGGTCAGCCGAGGCCCGCGACCACGTTGCCTGCGCCATAGGCGAGTGCCGCGCAGAGCGCGCCGAGGATCAGGGTTTCGCCGATGGCTTTTGCCGCGCTTTCATGGGTGGCGCGCCATCTGAGGAGGCCCAGAAGCGCGAGCGCGACGAGGGTGGCGGCGGCGGAGATCCAAGGCGTGGACGGGTGATCCGGCGCGATGAAGAACGGCAGGATCGGAATGAGCCCGAAGGCCAGAAAGCTCGCGAAAGTGACGAGACCGCGCACCAAAGGCCGTGGGCCATGCGGAGTTTCGGCATTGTCGCGGTAGCGCAGGGTCATGTCGCGGGCGAGGGCGGGCGCGGTGGCGATGGCGGCCGCGGCCCGGGCGGCTTGGGCGGCCTCGAGGCCCGCGGCTTCCAGCGTCGCGGCAAGCTCGGCTTCTGCCTCGTGCGCCGATTGTCCGTCGACATGGGCTGCGCGTCCGCGCCAGAGGGCACGGGTGGAGCGGTCTGACAGGAACTCGCCCAGACCCATCGAAAAACCGTCGGCGATCAGGTTGGCCATGCCGAAGATCAGGACCGCGACGGTACCGACCCCCGCCACGCCTTCGGCCTGCGCACCGGCAAAGCCCGCGACGATGGCGAAGGTGGTGATGATGCCGTCGTTGCCGCCGAAGGTGATCTGACGCAGGAACGTCTGGATCAGGTTGGGCGCGGCCACCCGGCTCAGCCGTTCTGGGACCGGAGCGAGGCGAGCAGGTCCAGCGCGCGCGCCTCGGCCCGGCGCACGCGGATGGCGGTCATGAACGCCTCTTCCAAGGTCTGGGACGAGGTGCCGATCACCTTTTTCACTTCTTCGATGATGTCGGGGTTCCCGGTCTCGTCGACCAGTTTGAGAACTTCGACCGCAACCCGGTCCGCGACGTCGTCGATAAGCTGCATGGCGATCCCTTAGCGCGTGGTCTCGGTCAGGCGGCGGCGCACGTATTGATCGACGGCCCCCAGCATGGTGTCCATATGCTCGCCTTCGTAGAAGTGCCCGGCGCCATCGACCTCGGTGTGGGTGATGGTGATGCCCTTCTGCTCATGCAGCTTGTCGACCAGCGCATGCGTGTCGGCGGGCGGGGCCACGCGGTCGCCGGTGCCGTTGATGATGAGACCCGAGGACGGGCAGGGCGCGAGGAACGAGAAGTCGTACATATTCGCGGGCGGCGAGACCGAGACGAACCCGGTGATCTCGGGCCGGCGCATCAGAAGCTGCATGCCGATCCACGCGCCGAAGCTGAAACCAGCGACCCAGCAATGCTTGGCGTTCTGGTTCATCGACTGAAGGTAGTCGAGCGCCGAGGCGGCATCGGACAATTCGCCCACGCCCTGATCGTATTCGCCCTGGCTGCGGCCCACGCCACGGAAGTTGAACCGCAGAACGGTGAACCCCATTTTGTAGAACGTGTAGTGGAGGTTATAGACCACCTTGTTGTTCATCGTCCCGCCGAACTGCGGGTGAGGGTGCAGCACGATGGCGATCGGCGCGTCGCGGTCCTTCTGCGGGTGGTAGCGGCCTTCGAGCCGGCCTTCGGGGCCGGGAAAAATCACCTCGGGCATATGGGTCTTTCTCTCCCTCGTGCCCGGTTTTCTTGACGCATCAGGCCGGGCAAATTACAAGCGGTTCGTTCCCGCGCGCACGCCGCGCAGGGTTTCAAGTCACGTAAAGCGCAGGCGCGGTTTCGTCAATGTTTCGGGGGGATGCATGAAGCTTTCGACAAAGGGACGTTACGCGATGGTCGCGCTCGCCGAGCTTGCGTTGCAGCCCGAGGGCACGCGGTTGTCGCTTACCGACCTCAGCGAACGGCAGAAGATTTCGCTGCCGTATCTCGAGCAATTGTTCGTCAAACTGCGCCGGGCCGATCTGGTCGAATCCGTGCGCGGGCCGGGGGGTGGCTACATGCTCGCACGGCCCTCGTCGGAGATCCGGGTGGTCGAGATTCTCGCCGCTGTGGACGAGACGGTGAGCGCGATGCACACCGGGGCAGGTGCCTCGGGCGGGAAATCCGGCACCCGCGCGCAATCCATGACGAACCGGTTGTGGGAAGGGCTTTCGGCCCACGTTTACGTGTTTTTGCACCAGACGCGGCTATCTGACGTTGTTCAGAACGAGCTTGCGCCGTGCCCGGCTGTCCCCAGCCTCTTCGAAGTGGTGGACGAAGAGTAGCGCGCGCCTTACATGGCCCCTGAACTGATGCGAAGGGGGTGCCCGTGGCCCGGGTCTATCTCGATTACAACGCGACGACACCGCTGAGGCCCGAGGCCCGTGCGGCGATGGTCGAGGCGATGGATATCGCCGGGAACCCGTCGTCGGTGCATTCCGAGGGGCGGGCGGCCAAGGGGCTGATCGAACGCGCGCGGCGTCAGGTCGCGGCAGCTCTGGGGGCCGAGGGCGCGGATGTGGTCTTCGTGTCTTCCGCAACGGAAGCGGCGGCGCTGGCGCTGGCCGACCGGGGTCTGACCTGCGCCGACATCGAACACGAAGCCGTGTCGGCGTGGTGCGAGGCGAGCCTTGCGGTCGATCCTGAGGGGACCGTCACCGTGACCGACCCTGCAACGTCCACGCTGCAAGTGGCCAATTCCGAGACCGGCGTGATTCAGTCGCTGCCCGAGGGGCTTGCGATGACCGACGCCACGCAGGCGTTTGGAAAGCTGCCGTTTGCCTTCAACTGGTCTGGGGCCGATATGGCCATCGTCTCGGCTCACAAGATCGGCGGGCCCAAGGGTGTGGGCGCGCTGATCCTCAAGCGGGGATTAGATGTGGAAGCCCGCATCAAGGGCGGTGGGCAGGAAATGGGCCGCCGCTCCGGCACGGAAAACGTCATCGGGATCGCGGGCTTCGGCGCCGCGGCCGAGGCGGCGGCGCGCGATCTGGATGCGGGACACTGGACCAAGGTCGCACAACTTAGAAATATTCTAGAAAAAAGACTTTCAGAATCCGCGAAAGAGACTATTTTTGTCGGGAAAGACGCGAACAGGCTCCCCAACACGTCCTGCTTCATCACGCCGGGCTGGAAAGGGGAGACACAGGTGATGGTGATGGATCTAGCCGGGTTCGCAGTCTCTGCGGGCTCGGCCTGCTCATCAGGCAAGGTCCGGGCCAGCCGGGTACTGCGCGCTATGGGATATGACGAGACGCAGGCGGCCAGTGCCCTTCGCGTCTCTTTGGGTCCCGACACGACAGAGGGGGAGGTCTTGGCATTTGCCGAGGCGTGGCTCCGCGAACACGAGAAATTCCGCGCTCGGCGCGGGGACTGAGAGGCGAAATGGCCGACGATACGATGGTCGCCAAAGAGGGCGTCGAACAGGAAACGGTCGATGCCGTCAAATCGCTTGGTGACAAGTACAAATACGGCTGGGAAACCGATATCGAGATGGAATACGCCCCCAAAGGGCTGACCGAAGATATCGTGCGCTTGATCAGCCAGAAGAACGACGAGCCGGAGTGGATGACCGAATGGCGTCTGTCCGCCTACCGCCGTTGGCTTCAGATGGAAGAGCCCGATTGGGCGATGGTCGACTATCCTGAGATCAACTTTCAGGATCAGTATTACTACGCGCGCCCGAAAAGCATGGAGACCAAGCCCAAATCGCTGGACGAGGTCGACCCCAAGCTGCTTGCCACCTATGAAAAGCTGGGCATTCCGCTGAAGGAACAGATGATCCTCGCCGGTGTCGAAGGCGCCGACGAGGTGCCGGCGGACGGCAACAATTCCGACCGCAAGGTCGCCGTGGATGCCGTGTTCGACAGCGTTTCGGTCGGCACGACCTTCAAGAAAGAGCTTGAGCAGGCGGGCGTTATCTTCTGTTCGATCTCCGAGGCGATCCGCGAGCACCCCGAGCTTGTGAAAAAGTATCTGGGTTCGGTGGTTCCGCCGACCGACAACTTCTATGCCACGCTGAACAGCGCGGTCTTCTCCGACGGCTCCTTCGTCTACATCCCGCCGGGGGTGCGTTGCCCGATGGAGCTGTCCACCTATTTCCGTATCAATGCGGAGAACACCGGCCAGTTCGAGCGCACGCTCATCATCGCGGACAAGGAGGCTTACGTCTCCTACCTCGAAGGCTGCACCGCGCCGCAGCGCGACACCGCGCAGCTGCACGCCGCCGTGGTGGAAATCGTCATCCTCGACGATGCCGAAGTGAAATACTCGACCGTTCAGAACTGGTATCCCGGCGACGAAGAGGGCCGGGGCGGCATCTACAACTTCGTGACCAAACGCGCCGATTGCCGGGGCGATCGGTCCAAGGTGATGTGGACGCAGGTGGAGACCGGCTCGGCAGTGACGTGGAAATACCCGTCCTGCGTGCTGCGCGGTGATGAAAGTCAGGGCGAGTTCTACTCGATCGCCATCACCAACAACATGCAGCAGGCCGACACCGGCACCAAGATGACCCATCTGGGCAAGAACACGCGCTCGCGGATCGTGTCCAAGGGCATTTCGGCGGGCAAGTCGAACAACACCTATCGCGGTCTCGTCTCGATGCACCCCAAGGCCACGAACAGCCGCAACTACACCCAGTGCGACAGTCTTCTGATCGGCGACCAGTGCGGCGCGCACACGGTGCCCTACATCGAGGTCAAGAACCCGTCCTCGCGTGTCGAGCACGAGGCGACGACATCGAAAGTGGACGACGACCAGATGTTCTATTGCCGTCAGCGCGGCATGGATGAAGAAGAGGCGGTCGCGCTGATCGTCAACGGCTTCGCCAAGGAAGTGCTGCAAGCCCTGCCGATGGAATTCGCGATGGAAGCCCAGCAACTGGTCGCCATCTCGCTGGAAGGCAGCGTCGGCTAAGCCCTGACGCGCCCAGACAAGGATTACGAAAATGCTGAAGATCGAAAACCTGCACGTCAAACTCGAAGCCGAGGACAAGCAGATCCTCAAGGGTCTGTCCCTCGAAGTGCCAGCAGGCGAAGTCCATGCGATCATGGGGCCGAACGGCTCGGGCAAGTCGACGCTGTCCTACGTGCTGTCCGGCAAGGACGGCTACGAGGTGACGGATGGCACGGCCACGCTCGAAGGCAACGACCTGCTTGAGCTTGAGGCCGAAGAACGCGCCGCTGCTGGCCTGTTCCTTGCGTTCCAATACCCGGTGGAAATCCCCGGCGTCGGCAACATGACCTTCCTGCGGACCGCCGTGAACGCACAGCGCAAGGCGCGCGGGGAAGAGGAGATGTCGGCGGCCGAATTCCTCAAGGTGATCCGCGCCAAGGCGAAAGACCTCAAGATCGACGCCGACATGCTCAAGCGTCCCGTGAACGTGGGCTTCTCGGGCGGTGAGAAAAAGCGCAACGAAATCCTCCAGATGGCGATGCTGGAGCCCAAGATGTGCATCCTTGACGAGACCGACTCGGGCCTCGACGTCGATGCGATGAAATTGGTGTCGGACGGCGTGAACGCGCTGCGCGACGAAAACCGCGGGTTCCTCGTCATCACGCACTACCAGCGTCTGCTCGACCACATCGTGCCGGACGTCGTTCACATCATGGCCAACGGCAAGATCATCAAATCGGGCGGTGCCGATCTGGCGCTCGAAGTCGAAAAGAACGGCTACGCCGACCTGCTGGAGACCGCGTAATGGCGGTCGCGAAGGAAAAGCTGCTCGCGCGCAAGCGTGATGCGCTGGCCGCGCGGCTGGACGGGCTGACGCTGCCCGAAGGCGGGGCATGGATCACCGAGGCGCGCAAATCCGCGCTGACCCGGCTCGAGGCGATGGGCCTGCCCACGGGGCGCGACGAATACTGGCGCTTCACCAAGCCTGACCTCCTGAACGCGGCGACGCCCGAACCGGCGGTCGTGTTCGACCACGGCGGCGAAATCCCGGTGTTCGGCCAAGTCGACCGGCTCAAGATCGTCTTTGTCGACGGCGTGTTCGACCCCGAACAATCCGACGACTTGACGATGGAAGGGGTCGAGATCGACCGCCTTGAGGATGCCGCCAAGACCGACATCCACTGGGCCAAGGGCATCTACGGCACCATCGAACTCGCAGGTCAGACGCCGGTGGAGCGGCCTTTCGCGGCGCTCAACACGGCGTTCGCGACCGACGGCGTCCTGATCCGTGTGACGGGCAAGGTGAGCAAGCCGATTTCGCTCATGTACCAGCATGCCGACGAATGTTCGGACGCGATCCTGCACAACGTGGTCAAGCTGGAACCGGGCGCCGAAATGACGCTCCTTGAGAACGGCCCGGCTGCGGCCCGGTTCAACAAGTGTCTCGAAGTCGAGGTCGCCGACGGCGCGCGTTTCCACCACATCCGGGCGCAGGGGCGCGACCACGAACGGCAGGCCTTTACCGGCATCTTCGTGCGTCAGGGGGCCGAGAGCCTGTTCAAGTCCTTCACGCTCACCGCCAACGGTCGCCTCACGCGCAACGAGACCTTCATCGAGATGAAGGGCAACGACGCATCCGCCCACATCGCCGGTGCGGCGCTGGGTCACGGTGACTTCCACCACGACGACACGGTTTTCATCACCCATGATGCTGAAAACTGCGAAAGCCGTCAGGTGTTCAAGAAGGTGCTCCAAAAGGGCGCCGTGGGCACGTTCCAAGGCAAGATCCTCGTCAAGCGCGGGGCGCAGAAAACCGACGGCTATCAAAAGTCGCAGTCGCTGCTTCTGGACGACGACGCGCAGTTCCTCGCCAAGCCCGAGCTTGAGATCTATGCCGACGACGTCGCCTGTTCGCACGGCTCCACCTCCGGTGCGATCGACGAGGATATGCTGTTCTATCTGCGGGCCCGTGGCGTCGACAAAGGCACCGCGATGGACCTTCTCGTCATCGCCTTCGTGGCCGAAGCCATCGAAGAGATCGAGGATGAGAGCTTCCGTGAGGAAATCACGGAGCGGCTGGAAAGCTGGCTGCTGCGCAGGCGGGGGTAAGCATGTCGGTCGTGCGTGACGTGATCCGCGCCTACCGTGCGCCGCGCGCCGTGTTCGCGCGCAGGCTGGGTGACACCGTGCGCGAGGATCGCGCGCTTGCTGTGCTCATGGTCGCCTGCATCCTGATCTTCGCGGCACAGGCCCCGCGCCTGCAACGTGTGTCGATCGAGACTGGGCAGGAACTGAACCCGCTCTTGGGCGGCGCGATGTTCGCCTGGCTCTTCATCATGCCGCTCGCCGCCTATGGCATCAGCGCGATCAGCCACCTGATCGCCAAGCTCGTGGGCGGGCAGGGCAGCTGGTTCTCGGCCCGTTTCGCCCTGTTCTGGGCGCTGCTGGTGGCCAGCCCGCTGTGGTTGCTCTGGGGCCTCGTCACCGGCTTTCTCGGCGCAGGGCTCGAGGAACGCATCGTCGGCGCCATCGCTCTGGGCGCGTTCCTTCTGCATTGGGCGGTGAACCTCGTCACCGCTGAGACCCGACCGGGGGCCGTCGCGTGAGGATGGAGCCCGGATACCTCTTGGGCATGGTGCTCCAATCCATCCCCGAGCCGCGCAAGATCGCGCGCGAGCTTTTCGCCCTGAACCTCGATCGCACGACGCTCTGGCAGGCGCTGTTCCTGATGCTCGTGACCGGGGCCATCTTCGGCGTCGGCTCATCCATTCTGTTTCCGCCGTCCGAGGAACTCTCCGGCACGCTTTTCGCCATGCCGCTGGTCGTGGCCATCGCCGAAGCCTCGGTCGCGATCATCTCGGTCTTTCTGATCTATTTCATCGGGCGCGCCGCTGGCGGAACCGGCCGGTTCGAGGATGGCATCCTCACCGTCGCGTGGCTGAATTTCGTCCTTCTCATCGTGCAGGCCGTGGTGCTTGTCCTGAGCCTGTTCGCCCCGTCGATGGCCGCGCTGCTGTGGCTCTTCGGCGGCTTCACGGGCATCTGGATTCTGAGCCACTTCACCGCCGAGGCCCACGGCTTTGCCTCGGCCATGCGCGTGTTCCTCACGATCCTTCTGGTAAGCTTCATCGCCGTTGCCATCCTGTCGATCGTCCTCGCGATCCTCGGTGTCGGCGCCGCCATGACCTCGGGAGAGCTTGGTAATGTATGACGTAGGCAAGATCCGCGCGGATTTCCCGATCCTCGCGCGTGAGGTGAACGGTCAACCGCTGACCTATCTCGACAATGGCGCATCGGCGCAGAAACCGCAGGTCGTGATCGACGCGGTCACGCGCGGTTATGCCGAAGAATACGCCAACGTCCACCGGGGCCTGCATTACCTGTCGAACCTCGCCACCGAGAAATACGAGGGCGTGCGCGGCATCATCGCGCGCTTTCTGAACGCGCCGTCCGAGGACGAGATCGTGTTCAACTCGGGCACCACCGAGGGGATCAACATGGTCGCCTATGGCTGGGCCGCGCCGCGCATGGTCGAGGGCGACGAGATCGTGCTGACCGTGGCCGAGCATCACGCCAACATCGTCCCGTGGCATTTTCTGCGCGAACGTCAGGGCGTGAAACTCGTCTGGGTCGAACCGGACGAAGACGGCTCGATCCCGGCGGACAAGGTTCTGGCCGCCGTCACCGAGCGCACCAAACTGATCGCCGTGACCCAGTGCTCGAATGTGCTGGGCACCATCGTCGATGTGAAGGCGATCAAGGCGGGTGCGGGCGACGTGCCGGTGCTGGTCGACGGATCGCAGGGCGCGGTTCACATGCCGGTCGACGTGACCGACCTCGGCTGCGACTTCTACGCTATCACTGGCCACAAGCTGTATGGCCCGTCAGGTTCCGGCGCGATCTACATCAAGCGTGCGCGGATGGACGAGATGCGCCCCTTCATGGGCGGCGGCGACATGATCCGCGAAGTCACCCGTGACGCGGTCAGCTACAACGACCCGCCGATGAAGTTCGAGGCGGGCACGCCCGGCATCGTCCAGACCATCGGTCTTGGCGTCGCACTCGAATATATGATGGACGTGGGGATGGAGAATATCGCGGCGCATGAGGCCGCACTCGCCACCTATGCGGCCGAGCGGTTCGCGGGCCTCAACTGGCTCAACGTGCAAGGCCACGCACCGGGCAAGGCCGCGATCTTTTCGCTGACGGTCGAGGGCGGCGCGCATGCGCATGATCTGTCGACCATTCTCGACAAAAAGGGCATCGCGATCCGCGCCGGGCATCATTGCGCCCAGCCGTTGATGGAGCATCTTGGCGTACCTGCCACGGCCCGCGCGAGCTTCGGGATGTACAACACGACCGAGGAGGTCGACCGGCTGGTCGAGGGTCTCGAACTCTGCCACCGCCTGTTCGGCTAAGGCGCTAGCGCGTCCACTTCGCCTCGTTCGCTTCAATCGCCGCGATCCGCTGCTCGGTTTTCGGGTGACTGAGCAGCCACGCGGGCGTGCCGTTGCCGCGCGTCTTGGTCAGGTCTTCGAGCTTTTCAAAGAGCGATTTCTGCCCGGCCACGCCGATCCCCGACTTCATCAGCAGCGCGGTGGCATAGGCATCCGCCTCATACTCGTCGCCGCGCGACAGCCGCGCCATCACCATCGACGACAGCGCACCTGCGATCAGCGGGCCGATCCCGGGGATGAAGCGGCCCAACACCATCATCAGCGCCGTGCGCAGGGCGTTCTGGCCGGAAAAGTCGATCATCCGCCGCCGCGCATGCCCCAGCGCCACATGGCCCAATTCATGCGCGATAACGCTCGCCAGTTCCTCGGCCGTCACCGCGCCTTTGCGATACTGGTCATAGAACCCGCGCGTGATGAAGATGCGCCCATCGGGGGCGGCAAGCCCGTTCACCGGCTCGACCTCGTAGATGTTCACCCGAATACGCGGCAGGTCGAGCGCCTGCGCCATCTGGTCGGTCAGCTTGCGCAGCTTGGGGTCGGCGAGTTCCGAGGATTTCGAATCCAACTCGCCGCGCAGACGCAGGGCCGAGAACCACCACAGCACGAAACCGTAGAGCAGCGCCAATAGGATGGGGGTGAACTTCAACATAGTCGGAATATGGCGATTGCGCACGCGCCGCGCCAGTGGGAACGCAGGCCCAAGCGGTCACAAGCTTGACCGATCACGCAGAATCCATTCAACTTGCGATTGTGGGTGACATCGGGTGCGCGGGACAACCAGACGGGAGTCCCCATGGACGACATTTCACGCCCCGCGCTGCGCCGCCCCGGCAAGCGCGATTCCATCGCTAAATTCCTTGCCGCAGGCTTTCCGGTCGACACCGTGATCGACGTCGGCGTGCAATACGGCACCCCCGAACTGATCGACACGCTGGGGGATCGCCGCCATATCCTGTGCGAGCCGATCACCGAGTATCACGACAGCATCGCGCGCACCTATACGGGGCGTGGGGTCGACTTTCTGCTCGATGCGCGCGCGGCCTCGGACAGCGACGGCACAGCGCAGATCGCGCTTTCGACCACGTCGGACGCCCAGACCATCACCCATGCCCGGCTGAACGACGCGGATGCGCCCGGCCAGACGCTGCGCGAGATCACGACCGTGCGCCTGTCCACGCTCGTGGCGGATCTGAACCTCATGGGTCCGTTCCTGCTCAAGATCGACGTGGACGGGGCGGAAGAGATGATCCTCAGGGGCGCGGGTCCGATGCTCAAGCAGTGCTCCGGCGTCATCATGGAGGCGCATATCGAAAGCTTTTTCCAACGCTGCCAGTATCTTATCGACGCGGGCCTCACGCTCTTCGACATCATCGACCTGTGTTATTACGACGACCGGCTTTGTCAGGTGGACGTGTTCTTCATCAACCCGGCCTTCGCCCCCGAGGGCGCGGAAAAGCCGATCAGCGGGGCATGGGACAATTCCAAGTGGTTCGACCTGATCCATCACATCTGAGAGCGTGATCCCCGGACCGTCCCATCTTGGCACAGGACGCAGGACATATCAGCGCAACCCGCCACTTTGCGGACCGCAGACGGTTGCGCGCGCGGCCCGTCCGGTGCAGGTCTGAGCCAGCCCGCCGACCGGCCAGCCAGCATCCTCCTCACACCGGGTCCGCCACCATGAAACGTCTGTCGCTGCGCACGCTGCGCATCATCGCCTTGTTCGAGGGCACGTCCTTTGTCCTGCTCCTCTTGATCGCGATGCCGCTCAAATACCTCGCCGATATGCCGATGCCGGTGACCTACGTGGGCTGGGCGCATGGCTATCTGTTCATGGCCTACCTGATCGTGCTGATCCTCGCGCTTGTCGTCGGCGCGGTCGGGATCAAACGGGCAGGGATCGGCTTTGTCGCCGGGATCGTGCCCTTCGGCACCTTCCTGCATGACAAGCCGCTGAAACGGCGCGAAGCCGAACTGGGTTAACGCACCAGCTCGCGCATGCCCTTGTCGATGCCTTCCAGCGTCATCGGCACCATGCGGTTCTCGAAAATCTCGCGGATCATCTCGACCGACTGGGTGTAGGGCCAGTACTTCTCCTGCAGCGGGTTGATCCACAGGTGATCGGGCCACTGCTCGCGCGCACGTTGAAGCCAGACCGACCCGGCCTCGGGGTTCCAATGCTCGTTCGCGCCGCCCGGCATCGCGACCTCATAGGGCGACATCGAGGCGTCGCCGACGAAGATGCATTTGTAATCCGGGCCATAGGTGCGCAGCACCTCCCACGTCGGGGTCTGTTCGCTCCACCGCCGCCGATTGTCGCGCCAGACGCCTTCGTACAGGCAGTTGTGGAAGTAGTAGTATTCCAGATGCTTGAACTCGGTCCGCGCGGCCGAAAACAGCTCTTCGACCACCTTGATATGCGGGTCCATGCTGCCGCCCACGTCGAGAAACAGCAGAACCTTGACCGCGTTGCGCCGCTCGGGGCGGACCTTCACGTCGAGATAGCCATGCTCGGCGGTCGAGCGGATCGTGCCGTCGAGGTCCAGCTCGTCATGCGCCCCGTCGCGGGCCCAGTTGCGAAGGCGCTTGAGCGCGACCTTGATGTTGCGGGTGCCAAGCTCGACCGAGTCGTCGAGGTTCTTGAACTCGCGCTTGTCCCAGACCTTCACCGCGCGCTGATGGCGCGACTTGTCCTGCCCGATGCGCACGCCCTCGGGGTTGTAGCCATAGGCACCGAAAGGCGATGTGCCCGCCGTGCCGACCCATTTGGAGCCGCCCTGATGGCGATCCTTCTGCTCTTCCAGACGTTTCTTAAGCGTTTCCATGAGCTTGTCGAAGCCACCTAAAGCTTCGATCTCGGCGCGCTCTTCCTCGCTCAGGTGCTTTTCGGCCATCTTGGTCAGCCAGTCGGACGGAATATCCACCGCCTCCAGCACCTGATCGAACGTGATCGCCTCCAGCCCCTCAAAGGCCTGCGCGAAGGCGCGGTCGAACTTGTCGAGATTGCGCTCGTCCTTCACCATCGACGCGCGGGCGAGGTAGTAGAACGCCTCGACGTCATAGGTGGCGAGCCCTGCGCGCATCCCCTCCAGAAAGGTCAGATATTCGCGCAGCGACACCGGGACCTTGTTGTCCCGAAGGGTCTCGAAAAATGGAATGAACACGTGGCGCGTGCTCCTGTTACATGCCTCGGCTGAGGAAGACCGTAACAAACAGGCCCAGAATTGCAAAAGCCATGCCAAATGCCGTTGCGTACTGCGCGAGGTCGAGCTTCTGGCCGCCGCGTTTGCGGGCCTGATAGGCGCCGAGGAGCGCGCCGAAAACGGCGAAGGCGAAAACGATCATGTGGCCTCCTGGGGGCAGAGGGCTGCCCCCAAGGGGTCAGCTTCGGTTCACGGGCGAGATCGCAGCGATTTCAAGCAGTCGCTGGCCCACCTCGGCGTCGGAGCCGAAGCCATATCGCGCCCAGCCGAGGCTGTCGAGACGCACCAGATGCGCCTCAGCGTCGCGGCCCATGATTTCCAGACCTTCGGCCTTGATCATCAGTAGCGTGGAAAGAAGTGCCGCGTTCTGGGCCGAGCGCACCGCGCCCATATGGCCATCGACGATGCGGATCGCGGTCTCGGCATTACCCAGCGACAGGGCATGTGCGGCAAGCTGCACGCCCATGTGGGCCGCCTGCAGTTTCGTGTCGGGGAGCGAGAGGTAAATTTGCTCGGCCTCGCGGAACGCGGCAAGCGCCACGTCGGAGTTGATGCCGAGGTTCAGCCGCCCCAACGCGAAGAGTGAAAACGCCAGCCGGGTGTCACGCCAGCCATAGGCGCGCGCCAGATCGACGGCCTGACCGGCGGCCTTGCGGCGCGTGGTCGAGGATTCGCCACCGCTCAGCGCGGTCTCGATCGCGGCCTTCCAAGACCGCGGCGTCGGTGTGGTGTGAACCGGCGCACCCATGCCACCGGCCGGGTTCAGTCGGGCAAGCAGGGCGGGCAGCTTGGCCGCCACCTGTTCGCGCGTCATGCCGGAACTCAACTCGGGCGAATAATACGCCTTCAGGATCAGCATGTCGAAACCGGTCAGCACCGTGTGGAAGTTGTCGTCGTTGAACACACTGTCGGCGAGACGATAGAGGTCGTTCACCGGGCCGAGCGACTGCGCAATCTCTTCGTGCAGACAGTCGCGCATCTCCTGCGGGGCCACGTCGCCGGGGATGAACACCGACATTTTCGTGCGCACCTGCAGCTTGGTCCAATCGGTCAGCGGCGAGCGGCGGTTGGCCTTGTAATCACGCCATCCGGCCACGTTCGGGGCCACGAAACAGGCCGCCCCCGGAACGAGCGCCTGAAGCTGACGCTTCGGGATGACTTCGAGCGTGATCGACGGCGTGCCCGCGCCGTTCCAGCGCGAAATGTCGATCCCCGCCTCGTTGCGCAGACGCCCGATGAGCTGGTCGAGCTCGTTTTCGAGCACCGCCGCCTTGCGGCCCGACACCCGGACCGACACCGGACCTTCGAACCGGGACATGACGGGCAGGGCGCGCCCGCTTTCCAATTGGAATGACAGATCGAGAAAGTCCGACGCGACCTCGCCGTTCGAGCGGGAGACGGCAAGCGTCGGCCCCGAGTTGAACGCCTTCATCGGCGGCAGCTCCGTGGGCAGGTTCAACTGCCGCGCCGTGACTTCCCGAGCGGCTGCTGGCGCCGGCGATTGCAGTGCACCTGTGCAACCCGCCAGAACCAATGCCGCCCCCGTGACCGCCCCCACGATCCACTTGTGCCCGTTCATTTCCGTATCCCTCGTTGGTACTTGATGAACGGCGTCTTCTCCGCGATCCGGTCATACAGGCGTCGTGCCGTCGTGTTGAACTCCTGCGTATTCCAGTAGACGACGGGCGTGCCGTTGGCGTCGGCGGCGTCATAGACCGCCTCGATCAAAGCGCGCCCGACACCGAGGCCCCGGACCTCGGGATCGGCATAAAGGTCTTGCAGGTAACAGACGTCCTCGATCCGCCAGTTGTGGCGATGATAGAGGAAATGGACGAGGCCCACGGGCTGGCCACCGTGCTCTGCGACATAGCAATGCTGCGGTTCCGTCCCCGAGAGCAGGCGCTCGAAGGTGGTCAGGTACACCTCCTCGTCAACCGCGCTCTCATAGAACCGCAGATACTCTGTCCAGAGGCGACGCCACTGGGGCTCGTCCGCACGCGTCAAAGCACGGACGGAAATCTGTGAAGTGTCTCCCAACACGATACAGGCACACCGTTCCTTGCCCCCCCAGGCATGACCAATGGTTAGGTCAGCCTCGCCAGATTCCCCAAGCGGAAAATGGCTGAATTGGGGCGAAAAATGGATTGTCGCATGGCGAGAAACAATCTCGCCGCAAGATGTGGTAGGGGTGGGGTCGCCCCACACTACGCCAGCGCCACGAATGTGGCGGGAATGTGGCGTCTCGGGACATGCAACTCGAATCATACTCATGTCCAACAGTCAGCCGGGAAATCGGTTCCGATTTTGGGCAAGGCCGGGACAATGCGCGGGCGAATGTGGGTTTGTTTCAGGCAGTCGGGCCGCAAAAAAGGCCCGCGCCGGGGCGCAGGCCTAATAATACGGGGATCATTTGTGGCGAGGGGCGATCAGCCGCGCTCGCGCCGCGCCATGAACGCCAGACGCTCGAACAGATGCACGTCCTGCTCGTTCTTCAATAGCGCACCGTGCAATTTGGGCAGCGCGCTCGCCCCGTCACGTTTCAGATCGGCCGGGTCCATATCCTCGGCCAACAGCAGCTTGAGCCAGTCGAGCACTTCCGAGGTCGAGGGCTTCTTCTTCAGACCCTGCTGTTCGCGGATCTCGTAGAACTGGGTGAGCGCCGTGGTGAGCAGGGCTTCCTTGATGCCCGGATGATGAACCTCGACGATCTTGCGCATCGTGTCGACGTCCGGGAACTTGATGTAGTGGAAAAAGCAGCGGCGCAGGAACGCGTCGGGCAGCTCTTTTTCGTTGTTGGACGTGATGATGACCACGGGGCGGTGCTTGGCGCGGATCGTCTCGCCGGTCTCGTAGACGTGGAACTCCATCTTATCGAGCTCCTGCAACAGGTCGTTCGGGAACTCGATGTCGGCCTTGTCGACCTCGTCGATCAGCAGCACGACTTTTTCGTCCGCATCAAAAGCCTGCCAGAGCTTGCCCTTCTTGATGTAATTCGACACGTCATGCACGCGCTCGTCGCCCAACTGGCTGTCGCGCAGGCGGCTGACCGCGTCATATTCGTACAGACCCTGCTGCGCGCGCGTGGTCGATTTGATGTTCCACTCGATCATCGGCAGGCCAAGGCTCTCGGCGACCTGCTTGGCAAGCTCGGTCTTGCCCGTGCCCGGCTCGCCCTTGACGAGCAGCGGGCGCTCGAGCGTCACCGCCGCGTTCACCGCGATGGCAAGGTCGTCGGTCGCGACATAGGTTTCGGTGCTTTCAAATCGCATCATCCACTCCCGGCTGGTTGGGCATGAGGTAAACGGCAGCAAGGCTGACATGCAAGGGCCGGGCCGGGGAAACGTGGCGGCACGAGGGGCTGGGCGCGTTAATGCAAAATGCAATAAGAGGTTGCAGAATCAGTACCCGATCACCTAATTGATGCACGGCAGATATGGTTATCTTTCAAAAACTTGCACGAGGATTTAGGTGTGCAAGACCGCGATTATTGCAGCATGGCAACGACCTTCGCCCAAAACGTGAACATGGCAGACGGTTTGTGTAGTGACATCCCAAAGTCGCTGGGATACATGACGTCTCAGGAGAGCACCGAATGGTAAATCACGACCTTAAAAGCGGCGCATCCGGGGTTGAAGAGGAGAGTGGGATGAAGGTGGAAAGCTTCCTGCCGGACAACTACACGCCGGCCGAAGACGAACCTTTCATGAACGACCGGCAGATGGAATATTTCCGGGTCAAGTTGTTGAAATGGAAAGCCGAATTGCTCGGCGACAGCAAGAACACCATCGAAGGCCTGCAAGACGGCACCCGCAACATTCCCGACATCGCGGATCGCGCTTCCGAAGAGACGGATCGCGCGCTCGAACTGCGCACCCGTGACCGTCAGCGCAAGCTGGTGGCCAAGATCGACAGCGCCCTGCGCCGGCTCGACGAGGGTGAGTACGGGTACTGCGAAGAGACCGGCGAGCCGATTTCGCTCAAGCGCCTCGATGCGCGTCCCATCGCGACCCTCAGCCTCGAAGCGCAGGAGCGTCACGAACGGCGCGAGCGGGTTCATCGCGACGACTGATCGTCGGCGCATCGTGCAAGACTTGACCGGCACCGTGGCGGATGCGCCCCGGTGCCTTTTTGTTTGATGGGGCGATCATGTTGATCGGGCAGGACATCTGCATCATCGGTGCCGGGATCGGCGGTCTGGCGGCCGCCTGTGCGCTGGCGATGCGCGGCGCGCGGGTGACCGTGCTGGAACAGGCCGAGGCGGTGCGCGAGGTGGGCGCTGGCATTCAGATCAGCCCCAATGGCCTTGCCGTGCTCGACGCGCTCGGGGTGGGCGACGAGGTGCGCGCGCGCTGCCCCCGATCTCAAGCGGTGCATCTGCTCGACGGCCTCACCGGGCGCAGCGTGATCCGCATGGACCTTGCGCACCTGCGCCCCACACAGGACTTCCGCCTCGTTCACCGCGCCGACCTGATCGACATCCTTCTGTCCCGCGCGAGCGAACTGGGTGTCGTGGTCGAGACCGGGCAGGCGGTGACGGCGGCCAAGGTCAACCACGACGACGTGACGCTCACCGTGAACGGCACGCCGCGCGATATGCCCTTCGTTATCGGTGCCGACGGCCTCCGCTCGATCCTGCGCCCGGTCCTGACCGGCAAGCGCGACCCGTTCTTCACCGGTCAGGTGGCCTGGCGCGCCGTAGTGCCCGCGCAAGGAAATGAGCCGGTCGAGGCGCGCGTTTTCATGGGGCCGGGGCGGCACATGGTGACCTATCCGCTGCGCGACCGCACGAAGATCAACATCGTCGCCGTCGAGGAACGTGCCGACTGGGCCGATGAAGGCTGGCACCATGCCGACGACCCCGAGAACCTGCGCAGCGCCTTCGCCATGTTCGCCTCAGAACCCAAGGCGTTGCTCGCGCGGGCCGAAACGGTGAACATCTGGGGCCTCTTCCGTCACCCCGTCGCGCACCAGTGGCACAAGGGTCCGGCGGTCATACTTGGCGATGCGGCCCACCCGACGCTGCCCTTCATGGCGCAGGGCGCCGTGATGGCGCTCGAAGATGCCTGGGTGCTCGCCGACTGCCTGTCGGTCGCCGGGCCGGACGAAGGCCCCGCGCTCTATCAGGCACGCCGCCGCCACCGGGTCGAAAACGTGATCGAGGCCGCGAACGGCAACGCGCGCAATTATCACTACGCCAATCCGGTGCTCCGCTTCATGGGCCACAACGCGCTCCGGCTGGCCAACAGACTGTCGCCGGACACCGTGCTCAAGCGCTATGACTGGATTTACGACTACGACGTGACGACCGCCTGACCGGCCATCAGCGCGTCGATCTCGGCCCCGATTGCCGCACCGGTCAGCGGCGCGAAATCCCCGCGCTCGAACATGGCGCGCCCCGCGTTCAGGATCGCGGCCTGCGTTACCCGCGCCAGCGCCCCGCCGATCGAGATGCGTGCAACACCAATCTCGGCGAACTGGTCCCGCGTCACGGTCGCAAACGGCCCGGCGGCCAGCGCATTGACCGGCACCGACACCGCATCGCAGACTCGCTTCTGCGCCGCCAGATCACCGGGATGCGGAACATAGACGCAATCGGCCCCGACCGCCTCATAGGCCTGAACCCGCGCGATGGCCTCGTCCAGATCATACTGCCCGTTCATCACCCCGTCCGCGCGCGCGACCAGAATGAAGTCGCGGGGCAGGGCGCGTGCGGCCTCGACCCCCGCCGCAATCCGCGCGACCGCCGTGTCCCGGTCGTAAGGCGTGGGGGCGGGGAGCATCGCGTCCTCGATCGAAATCCCGGCAAGCCCGGCCTGATAGGCCAGAAGCACCGCGTCGAACACATCCACCGGCGTGTGTCCGAACCCGTTCTCGAAATCCCCCGACACCGGCACCCGGACGGCGCGCACCAGCGTCTCGGCATGGGCCACGGCCTCCTCCCGCGTGACGTGGCCCATATCGGGCCGCCCCAGCGTAAAGGCATGGGCCGAAGACGAGGTTGCGATGGCCTCGGCCCCCAGACCCGCCAGCAGTTTCGCGCTCCCGGCGTCCCAAGCATTGGCAAGGATGAACGGATCGCCCCGGCGGTGCAGCGCGCGGAACTCGGCCCCGATGTCACGTCTCATGTCAGCGTCTCCCTCTGTCCGCTCCAGATTAGCGCGCCCGGCACCCTCAGGGAAACGCCGAAGCACATGGTTCGGCCCCGACCGAACCACCCGCATCTGTGACGCGATTTTCGCCGCCCGACCCCTTTCCATTCCTGCCGCCCCATGAAATAGGGAAGTGCCAAACGATCCCTCCAAAGGAGACCACTCATGGAGATTCGCGAGGCGCTTACCTTCGACGATGTTTTGCTCGTACCGGCTGCAAGCACGGTGCTCCCGTCCACGGCGGACACGACCACTTGGGTCACCAAGACCATCAAGCTCAACATCCCGCTCCTGTCCTCGGCGATGGACACGGTCACCGAAAGCCGCATGGCGATCTGCATGGCGCAGGCCGGGGGCATCGGGGTCATCCACAAGAACCTGAGCGTCGAAGAACAGGCCCGCGAAGTGCGGCGTGTGAAACGGTTCGAAAGCGGGATCGTCTACAACCCGGTCACGCTCACCCCGGATCAGACGCTGGCCGATGCCAAGGCGCTGACCGACCGCTATGGTTTCACCGGCTTCCCGGTGGTCGACGAAAACCGCCGCGTGGTGGGCATCGTAACCAACCGCGACATGCGCTTTGCCCAACATGACGACACGCCCGTGCGCGTCATGATGACCTCCGAAGACCTCGCGATCCTGCAGGAGCCTGCCGACCGGGACGAGGCCATAAGCCTCATGAAATCGCGTCGCATCGAAAAGCTTCTGGTGGTCAATCAATCCGGCAAGCTCACCGGGCTTCTGACCCTGCGCGACACCGAACAGGCCGTGCTGAACCCGACCGCCTGCAAGGACGACCTCGGGCGTCTGCGGGTGGCTGCGGCGACCAGCGTGGGCGACAGCGGGTTCGAGCGGACCGAGGCGCTGATCGACGCCGGGGCCGACATCGTCGTGATCGACACCGCCCACGGCCATTCGCGTGGCGTCATCGAGGCCGTCGAACGCGCCAAGAAACTGTCGAACGAAGTTCAGATCATCGCGGGCAACGTCGCCACCGCCGAAGCGACCCGTGCGCTCATCGACGCGGGCGCGGATGCGGCCAAGGTCGGCATCGGCCCGGGGTCGATCTGCACCACGCGCATGGTCGCGGGTGTGGGCGTTCCTCAGCTGACCGCCGTTATGGACTGCGCACGCGAGGCCGCCACATCCGGCGTCCCGGTGATCGCAGACGGCGGCATCAAGTTCTCCGGCGACTTCGCCAAAGCCATCGCCGCCGGGGCCTCCTGCGCGATGGTCGGCAGCATGATCGCCGGCACCGACGAAAGCCCGGGCGAGGTTATCCTGTATCAGGGCCGCTCGTTCAAAAGCTATCGGGGCATGGGCAGCCTGGGCGCGATGGCGCGCGGCTCCGCGGACCGCTATTTCCAGAAGGACGCGGCCAGCGACAAGCTCGTCCCCGAAGGGATCGAGGGGCAGGTGCCCTACAAAGGCTCCGCCAACGCCGTGGTCCACCAACTCGTCGGCGGCCTGCGCGCGGCAATGGGCTACACCGGCAACCCGACGGTCGAATCCATGCGCACCAACAGCCAGTTCGTGCGCATCACCGGCGCGGGGCTGAAGGAAAGCCACGTCCACGACGTGCAGATCACCCGCGAAAGCCCGAACTACCGTATCGGCTGAAGGTTCAAGGGTTTGGCAGGCGACACTCAACTCTCGGGTCAGCGATGACGCCCGCCGCCCGCCTCTCGGCGGCCATCGAGATTCTCGACGACTGGCTCGCCGGGGCGGCCCCCGAACAGGTGCTCACCCGCTGGGGCCGCGCAAACCGCTATGCCGGGTCCAAGGACCGGGCTGCGATCCGCGACATCGTCTATGACGCGGTGCGCTGCCGCCGTTCCTTTGCCGCTCTGGGCAGGGGCGAGACGGGGCGCGGTCTGGTTCTGGGTGGCCTGCGCGCCGCAGGCACCGACCCCGACACGCTCTTCACCGGCGACCGTTTCGCGCCTGCGCCCCTGAGCGACGATGAACGCGACACCCCCGATCTCGCAGATCAGCCCGACGCCGTGCGCCTCGACCTGCCGGACTGGCTCGTCCCTGACCTGCGCGCGAGCCTCGGCGACGATTTCGAGGCGGTTGCCGAGGAGCAAAGACACCGCGCCCCGGTGTTTCTGCGCGTCAACATCGACCGGAGCACTCCGCGTGCAGCGATCGCGATGCTGGCGGACGAGGGGATCGTCGCCGAACCGCACCCGCTGTCGCCCACCGCGCTGATCGTCACCGAAGGCGCGCGCCGCATCGCAGGCAGCGCGCCCTATGCCGACGGTCTCATCGAATTGCAGGATGCCGCCAGTCAGGCCGTGGTCGATGCCTTGGACATCACCGAAGACCTGCGGGTGCTCGATTATTGCGCCGGGGGCGGCGGCAAAGCGCTGGCGATGGCCGCGCAAAAGGCCCACGTCACGGCCCACGACATCGACGCGCGCCGGATGCGCGACCTGCCAGAGCGGGATGCGCGCGCCGCCGGTGCCGAGATCAGGATCGTCGCGCCGGGCGAGGCAGGGGGCGGCTACGACCTCGTCCTCGCCGATGCGCCCTGTTCGGGATCGGGCAGCTGGCGCCGCGCGCCGCAGGGCAAATGGCTGCTGACGCCCGAACGGTTGGACGAGCTCTGCCAGATCCAGTCCTCGATCCTCGACGACATCGCCACCCGCGCGCGCCCCGGCGGGCGCATCGCCTATGCCACCTGTTCCCTGCTCGACGCCGAGAATGGCCACCAGATCGACGCCTTTCTGGCGCGCACACCGGGCTGGACGCTTACGAAATCGAAACGGTTCACACCGCTGGATGGGGGGGATGGCTTTTTCGTCGCGATCCTGCAATCTTCCCCGGATACGCGCTAACTTATCCCCCGAAGCAACCCTAGATTGAGTCTCGGTTCTGGATTAAGCTGGCGTTAACGCTGACTGCGTTTCAGTGCGACGCAGTCGAATCAAACTCAGGTAGGGTCTTGTCCCACGTCGTCCTCGCACCCGGTCCTCTGACCCGGGCGTCGCTTGATCTGGCGCCGCGCATGTGGGCTATTGTCCTCACCGCGCTTGGCGCGCTGGTCGGGTCGTGGGCTGTTCAGAACCCTGTCGTCGCCCTCCTTTTGCTGCTCATCGGCTTCACGCTGCTCTGCGTCGCTTTGCTCACCTTTGGGTTGAAACTGCGCCATGACCGCGCGGCGCAGGGGCTGCGCGATCTGACCGAGGCGCTGGTTGCCGAAGACAGTGCGCCGACGATGATGACAGACCCCGACGGGGCCATCGGGTTTGCCAATGCCGCCGCCAAAGCCGCGTTCGAGGTCGAGCCGGGCCAGACCCTTGCCGAGGCGCTCGGCGACCTCTGGCTGCAACCGGCCACGCTGCTCTACCGGCTCCAGAACCGCGCGCTCGCCCTTGGTGCGGCCCGCGAATCCGTTGCGATCCGGGGCGGGCAGGTCTCGGTCTCGGTCCACCGCGTCGGTGACGATACGTTCCTGTGGCGGATCGAAGAGACGGGGGCACCGCGCATCGCGGGCCATGCGGGCGACGACATCGGCCTGCCGATGATGACCGCCTCGCGCTCCGGCACCATCGTGTTCATGAACGAGTCGCTTCGCCGGCTTCTCGGCGGGCGCGAAACCACGCTCGACCGTATCTTTACCGACCTGCCGCTGCGCCCCGGCGAAATTCACGTGATCCACGGCGCACGCGGCTCCATGCCCGTGCAGGTGGTCGAGATCGAACTGTCTGCCGGGCGGCGCGAGATCTACCTCATCCCCGATCCCGGCTCGCCCCGGCTCGAAGCCAGCGACTGGGGCGTGGTCGAGGGGCTCCCGGTCCCGCTCTTGCGGCTTGCCCCGAACGGCCGCGTGACGATGGCCAACGCCAAGGCGCGCAAGCTGCTGGGCGTGGGCGAGGTGGTCGGGCGGCTGTTCTCGGATCTGGTCGAGGGGCTGGGGCGTCCCGTCTCCGATTGGCTGTCCGAGGCATGGGTGGGCCGCAACCTTGGCCGCACGGAAACCCTGCGCACGAGCGAAGGGGAAGAAGAGACGTTCCTCCAGATTTCGCTCGAAAAGGTCCGCGATGACGATGGCGACGCGCTCGTCGTGGTGATGAGCGACGCGACCGAGCTCAAGACGCTGGAAACCCAGTTCGTCCAGAGCCAGAAAATGCAGGCGATCGGCCAGCTTGCAGGTGGCGTCGCGCATGATTTCAACAACCTGCTCACCGCGATCTCGGGCCACTGCGACCTGCTCATGCTGCGTCACGACCACCCGGATGACGAGGATTTCGCGGACCTCAAACAGATTTCCCAGAACTCGAACCGCGCCGCCGCGCTGGTCGGCCAGCTCCTTGCCTTCTCTCGCAAACAGACCCTGCGCCCCGATGTGATCGACCTTGCCGACAGCATGGCGGACCTTGTCCATCTGCTCGGGCGTCTGGTGGGCGAAACCGTGTCGCTCGACTATGTCCACGACCACGACATCCGCCCCGTGCGCGCCGACAAGCGCCAGTTGGAACAGGTGGTCATGAACCTCGTCGTCAATGCCCGCGACGCGATGATCGGGGGCGGGACCATCCGGCTAGAGGTTCACAACGTCTTTCTCGACCGCCCGCTGGAGCGTGACCGCGTGCGCGTGCCGCGCGGCGACTACGTGACGATCCGCGTGATCGACACCGGCCACGGCATCCCGCAATCCCGGATCGGCAAGATATTCGAGCCGTTTTACACGACCAAGGGCGCGGGCAAGGGCACCGGGCTCGGCCTGTCGATGGCCTATGGCATCGTCAAGCAATCCGGCGGCTTCATCTTCGTGGATTCGGTCGAGGGGTCGGGCACCACCTTCAGCCTCTATTTCCCGGTGTTCGAGCCGCCCGACGACCACATGCTCTCGTCCCATATGATGGCCGAGAAAGAGCGGACCGACACCGCCCTTCGCGAAGCCGCCGCGCGTATGATCGAAGACAAGCGTAATCCGCAGCCCCTGACATTGGGGGAGGCCGAAGCCCCCGCCTTGCCGAAACCGACCCACGACCCTTCGCTCGAGCGAAAAGGCGGCAATGTCCTTTTGGTCGAAGACGAGGCCCCGGTGCGCGCCTTCGCCTCGCGCGCGCTGAGCCTGAGGGGCTACACCGTGCTCGAAGCCGAAAGCGCCGAAGCCGCGCTCGCCCTTCTGGAAGACCCCGACCTCAAGATCGATGTGGTGGTCACGGACGTGGTGATGCCCGGGATGGACGGGCCGACCTGGGTGTCCAAGGCGCTCGAAGATCGGCCGGGCGTCAAGGTCGTCTTCGTCTCCGGCTATGCCGAGGAATCGGTCTCGGAACACCAGAAACGGATTCCCAATTCCGTGTTCCTGCCCAAGCCGTTCTCGCTGTCGGAACTGACCGCGACCGTGGCCGCGCAGATCCACTGACCCAAGCGCCTGATTTCCCATTGTTTTAAAGAAAAACTCTACGCGCGAGGCGTTGCTAAAGGTTTGTTAACCATACCTGCTGCACACTGAATTCGTAGAATTTTCTTGAAATGTTCGCATTTGTTCTTCATGTAGAAAAGCAGAACAAGAGGCGAACAAGAGCAACAATTGCTGCCCGGCTCCGGGTATGGAATAAGGATGGGAAACATGGCAACCGCAAACCTCCTGGACTTTGATATGAAACGCGACAGCGAGAAGCAGAAGGCGCTCGACAGCGCCCTTGCTCAGATCGAACGGCAATTCGGCAAGGGCTCGATCATGAAGCTCGGGGCCGACAACCCGGTGGCCGAGATTGCCTCGACCTCCACGGGGTCGCTCGGGCTCGACATCGCGTTGGGGATCGGCGGTCTGCCCAAGGGCCGGATCATCGAAATCTACGGCCCCGAAAGCTCCGGTAAGACCACGCTGACGCTGCATTGCGTCGCGGAAGAGCAGAAAAAGGGCGGCGTCTGCGCCTTTGTCGACGCCGAACACGCGCTCGACCCGCAGTACGCCAAACGTCTGGGCGTCGATCTGAACGAGCTTCTGATCTCGCAGCCCGACACCGGCGAACAGGCGCTCGAAATCGTCGACACGCTGGTGCGTTCGGGTGCGGTGAACATGGTCGTGGTCGACTCAGTCGCCGCATTGACCCCAAAATCGGAACTCGAAGGCGACATGGGCGACTCGTCCGTCGGCGTGCAGGCCCGCCTGATGTCTCAGGCGATGCGCAAACTCACCGGCTCGATCGCGCGCTCCAACTGCATGGTCATCTTCATCAACCAGATCCGGATGAAGATCGGCGTCATGTTCGGCTCGCCCGAAACCACCACGGGCGGCAACGCGCTCAAGTTCTACTCCTCCGTCCGTCTCGACATCCGACGCATCGGCGCGATCAAGGACCGGGACGAGGTGGTCGGCAACGCGACCCGCGTGAAAGTCGTCAAGAACAAGGTGGCCCCGCCGTTCAAGCAGGTCGAATTCGACATCATGTATGGCGAAGGCATCTCGAAAACCGGCGAGCTTCTGGACCTCGGGGTCAAGGCTGGCGTGGTCGAGAAATCCGGCGCGTGGTTCAGCTATGGCGACGAACGCATCGGGCAGGGGCGTGAGAACTCCAAGACCTTCCTCAAGGAGAACCCGTCGATCGCCCTCGAAATCGAGGATAAGATCCGCGCGGCCCACGGGCTCGACTTCGATATGTCGGGCGGCGATTTCGACGACGCCGACGTGGTCGAAGACTAAGCAAGCCACAGTTGACTGACCGGGCCGGGCGCACTGCGTCCGGCCTTTGTCGTTCGTCATATGGACAGTCGCCGGTCGGGTAGATAAACCCAAGCGGACGGGATCCCCGACGCAGCCACAGACCGGAAGACCATGGCCAGCCTGAACGACATCCGCTCCACTTTCCTCAGCTATTTCGAGAAGAACGGCCACACGGTCGTCGACAGTTCGCCGCTCGTGCCGCGCAACGACCCGACCTTGATGTTCACGAACTCGGGCATGGTCCAGTTCAAGAACCTGTTCACCGGGGTCGAGCATCGCGACTACACGCGCGCCACGACCTCGCAGAAATGCGTGCGGGCGGGGGGTAAGCACAACGACCTCGACAACGTCGGCTACACCGCGCGCCACCACACGTTCTTTGAGATGCTCGGCAACTTCTCGTTCGGCGACTATTTCAAGAAAGAAGCGATCCCTTTCGCGTGGGAGCTGATCACGCGCGAATTCGGCATCCCCAAGGACAAGCTCTACACCACCGTCTATCACACCGATGACGAGGCGTTCGAGATCTGGAAATCGGTGGGCGTGCCGGAAGAGCGGATCATCCGCATCGCCACCTCGGACAACTTCTGGCAGATGGGTCCGACCGGCCCCTGCGGGCCCTGCACCGAGATTTTCTACGACCACGGCGACCACATCTGGGGTGGCCCTCCGGGCTCGCCCGAAGAGGACGGTGACCGGTTCATCGAAATCTGGAACGTCGTGTTCATGCAGAACGAGCAGTTCGAAGACGGCTCGATGCGCGAACTCGACATGCAGTCGATCGACACCGGCATGGGGCTGGAACGGATCGGCGCGCTGCTTCAGGGCAGCCACGACAACTATGACACCGACCTGTTCAAGGCGCTGATCGAGGCCTCGGCCCACGCAACCGGCGTCGACCCGTTCGGCGATCAGAACGTACACCATCGCGTGATCGCCGACCACCTGCGCTCGACCTCGTTCCTGATGGCCGATGGCGTCATGCCCTCGAACGAAGGGCGCGGCTATGTGCTGCGCCGGATCATGCGCCGCGCCATGCGTCACGCGCACCTTCTGGGCGCCAAAGACCCGGTCATGCACCGTCTGGTGCCGGAACTCGTGCGCCAGATGGGGCAGGCCTACCCGGAATTGGGCCGCGCCCAGTCGATGATCGAAGAGACGCTCCTGACCGAAGAGACCCGGTTCAAGGCGACGCTTGATCGCGGCCTCAAGCTGCTGGACGACGAGCTCGAAAAGCTGCCCGAGGGTGCCGCGCTCCCCGGTGAGGCCGCGTTCAAACTCTACGACACCTTCGGCTTCCCGCTCGACCTGACGCAGGATGCCCTGCGCGAACGTGACCGCGTGGTCGACACCGAAGGCTTCGACGCCGCGATGGCCGAGCAAAAGGCCAAGGCGCGGGCGGCATGGTCCGGCTCGGGCGAAGCGGCGGATGCGACCGTCTGGTACGACATCGCCGAGGACAAAGGCACGACCGAGTTTCTGGGTTACGACACCGAAAAGGCCGAGGGTCAGATCGTCGCGCTCGTTGCCGACGGCGCCAAGACCGACAAGGTCGAGGGCGGCACGCTCCAGATCGTCGTGAACCAGACGCCGTTCTACGCCGAAGCGGGCGGTCAGGTCGGCGACACCGGCACGATCAAGACCGAAACCGGCCGCGCCCGCGTGACCGACACGAAAAAGGTCGCCGGAGTCTATATCCACTTCGCCGAGATCGAAGAGGGGCATCTGGAGCGCGGGCAGGGCGCCGAGCTGGAGGTCGAGCACAGCCGCCGTTCCGCCATCCGTGCCAACCACTCCGCCACGCACCTGTTGCACGAGGCCCTGCGCGAGGCGCTTGGCGACCACGTCGCACAGCGCGGCTCGCTGAACGCGCCGGATCGCCTGCGCTTCGACTTCAGCCACAACAAGGCGCTGACGGCGGAAGAGATCGGGCAGGTCGAGCGTGACGTGAACGCCTATGTGCGTCAGAACACGCCGGTCGAAACCCGGATCATGACGCCCGACGATGCCCGTGCGCTTGGCGCGCAGGCGCTTTTTGGCGAAAAATACGGCGACGAGGTCCGCGTCGTGTCGATGGGCAAGGCGCCCACCGGCAAGGGCGTCGACAAGAACACATGGTCGATCGAGCTGTGCGGTGGCACCCACGTGGCGCGCACCGGCGACATCGGGGCCTTTGTCCTGACTGCTGAATCCGCGTCCTCCGCCGGCGTGCGCCGGATCGAGGCGCTGACGGGGCAGGCTGCAATGGGCGAATTGCGCCGCCGTGAAATGCTCATGACCGAGGTCGAGGGGCTGCTCAAAGTCACCGAACAGGATGTGCTGTCACGCCTTCAGGCGATCCTCGACGAACGCAAGACGCTCGCCGGGCAGGTCGATCAACTGCGCCGTGAGCTTGCCATGTCCGGCGGTGGGGCGGCCTCGCCCGAGGCCGAGGATGTGAACGGCGTCGCCTTTTTCGCGCAGGCCCTGACCGGCGTGTCGGGCCGCGACCTGCCGCCGCTCATCGACGAGCATAAGGCGCGCATGGGGTCGGGCGCTGTCCTCCTGATCGCGGATGTCGACGGCAAGGCCGCCGTCGCCGCCGGTGTGACCTCGGACCTGACCGACACCGTTTCGGCCGTCGACCTCGTCCGCGCCGCCGTCGCGGAACTGGGCGGCAAGGGCGGCGGTGGCCGCCCCGACATGGCGCAAGGTGGCGGCAAGGACGCCGCGAATGCAGATGCCGCAATCGCTGCGGCCAAATCCGTTATCGGAGGTTAAGATGCCCGCACTCTGGATCGCACATGTCACTGTCACCGACGAAGAAGCCTATGGCAAATACGCCAAGCTCGCGGGTCCCGCGATTGCCAAACACGGCGGCAGCTTCATCGCGCGCGGTGGTCGTTACGTCCAACTCGAGGGCACAGATCGCCCGCGCAACGTGGTCGCCAAGTTCCCGAGCGTCGAGGCGGCCGAGACCTGCTATCACTCCGACGACTATCAGGCCGCTCTGAACCACGCACGCGGCGCGTCCGAGCGAGATCTGGTCATCATCGAGACCTCGGAATAAGTCCGGCAAGAAACCGCCAAATCCAGCTGAAACCGCACCGGTGGGCCTTTTCCGGCCGATCCGGTGATTCGGCAAAATTGTGGCAATGTTTGCGAAACGGAAACGCGACACCGGATCTCAACACGCTGTTGCGCCTATCGAAACGCGCGCGGGGCCCAAACCGCCCCCCGATTGATGCCAAATCCGCACCGATCCGGTCGAAACCGGGCGTTTTGTGTTAAAACCGTGGGATATCGGGGTCTTAACTACCTGAAACGGACAATTCCTGTCGCGTGACCGTCAGAAACTTAGTTAATGTTCATTTACCAACAATTCATTTGGGAGATCGATCTATGAAGAAACTGATTGCTGGCGCCGTTCTTGCTTCGGCCTTTGCCGCCCCGGCTTTTGCCTGGGATGGTCACGTTGTGGCTTGCTACGACAAGGTCTGGGTTCCGGCCACCTACGCCTACTCGAAAACGCTGGTCATGGCCGCGCACACCGAGTGGGAGCACAAGAAAGGCCAGATGGTCAAAGTGCACTACCCGGCTGTCTACCAGGAAGTGAAGACCATGACCGCACCCGGTCACTACGTCGCCAAGTCGGCGAAGTGCAAGTAAGGACCATTACGTCCTAGCTGCCATGGCAAGACATCGGGCGTGGGGGGGATCTCCGCGCCCTTTTTCGTGCGTTAACCTTAACGCCGCAGGCCCAAGACCGGAAAATTCCGACAGCCGGGCATAATTGTGCCGCATTTGTCGACAATCGTCGCGTTCAACCAAAACTGAGGATCGAGCAATGCGCAGGGTACTCCTGACACTCCTCTTCGTCGCAACCGCAGGCACGGCAGCGGCCGAGGAACGCTATATCAACATCGGCAACGACCGGGTGCGCCTGCTGGCCTGCTTCAACGAGGTCACGGTGCCCGCCAAGTATTCCGTCAAGAAGATCCTGATGGAACCGGCGCGGCAGGCCTATGTGAAACGCACCACCGGCCGCGTGGAACTGGTCGAGTATCCGGCGGTCTACCGCGAGGAAAAGACCCTTGTCGAAGCATCCTACACCCTGATGAAACCGATCCCCTGTAACTGAACCGGGGACGCGTCACGAAAAAAGGCCGGGCGGGATACCGCATCGGCCTTTCGTCGTTCTTGGGCGCTGCGCCTCAGGCGGTCTTGGCCGCGCGCTTGCGCTCATGCGGGTCGAGGTGGCGCTTGCGCAGCCGGATCGCGTTCGGCGTGACTTCGACCAATTCGTCGTCGTTGATATAGGCGATGGCCTGTTCCAGCGACATGCGGCTGATCGGGGTCAGGCGCACCGCGTCATCGGTGCCCGAGGCGCGCACGTTGGTCAGTTTCTTACCCTTGAGCGGGTTCACTTCAAGGTCGTTGTCGCGCGAGTGCTCGCCGATCACCATGCCCTGATAGACCTTTTCCTGCGGCTCGACGAACATCTTGCCGCGCTCTTCGAGGTTCCACAGCGCGTAAGCCACGGCCTCGCCATCTTCCATCGAAATGAGCACGCCAGCCCGACGACCGGGGATCGACCCTTTATGCGCGGTCCAGCCGTGGAACACGCGGTTCAGCACACCGGTGCCGCGCGTGTCGGTCAGGAATTCGCCGTGATAACCGATCAGGCCACGCGACGGCACATGGGCCACGATGCGGGTCTTGCCGGCACCGGCCGGTTTCATCTCGACCAGATCGCCCTTGCGCGCGCCGGTGATCTTTTCGATGACCGCGCCGGAATAGTCGTCATCCACGTCGATGGTGACTTCTTCGACCGGCTCCATCCGCACGCCGTCCTCTTCGCGCATGATGACCTGCGGGCGCGAGATCGACAGTTCGAACCCCTCGCGGCGCATGTTCTCGATCAGCACGCCCATCTGAAGCTCGCCACGGCCCGAAACCTCGAAGGCCTCGCCACCGGGGGTGTCCTTGATCTTGATCGCGACGTTGGATTCGGCCTCTTTCATCAGACGATCACGGATCACGCGCGACTGCACCTTCTTGCCGTCACGACCGGCAAGCGGGCTGTCGTTGATGCCGAAGGTCACGGTGATGGTCGGCGGGTCGATCGGCTGGGCTTCGAGCGGCTCATCGACCGCCAGCGCACAGATCGTGTCCGACACGGTCGCTTTGCCCATCCCGGCGAGCGAGACGATATCGCCTGCAACGGCCTCTTCGATTTCGGTCTGACCCAGACCACGGAAGGCGAGGATCTTGGACACACGGAATTGCTCGATCTTCTGGCCGACGCGGCTGATCGCCTGCACCGTGGCACCGGCCTTGAGCTTTCCACTTTCCACGCGGCCCGTCAGGATACGGCCAAGGAACGGATCGGCGCCCAGTGTGGTCGCCAGCATTTTGAAGTCGTCGCCCTGATGGGCCAGCTGCTTGGGCTTCGGCACGTGGTTCACGATCAGCGCGAACAGGGCCGTCAGATCCTTGCGCGGCCCGTCAAGCTCGGCATCGGCCCAGCCGGACCGGCCCGAGGCGTACATATGCGGGAAGTCGAGCTGGTCGTCGTCGGCGCCGAGGTTCGCGAACAGGTCGAACACCTCGTCCAGAGCCCGGTCGGGTTCAGCATCCGGCTTGTCGACCTTGTTCAGAACGACGATCGGGCGCAGGCCCAGCGCCAGCGCCTTGGAGGTCACGAACTTGGTCTGCGGCATCGGGCCTTCGGCAGCATCGACCAGCAGGACCACGCCGTCGACCATCGACAGGATGCGCTCCACCTCACCGCCGAAATCGGCGTGGCCGGGCGTGTCGACGATGTTGATGCGCGTGCCTTTCCATTCGACCGAGGTGGCTTTCGCAAGGATCGTGATCCCGCGTTCCCGCTCGAGGTCGTTGGAGTCCATCATCCGCTCGGACGTGGCCTGGTTCTCGCGAAACGCCCCCGACTGCTTCAGAAGCTCGTCCACGAGGGTCGTCTTGCCGTGGTCGACGTGGGCGATGATTGCGATGTTGCGAATTTCCATTCCGGGCGTCCTTCGTCCTGCTCGCGGGTCGCTTACAGGCGGATGGGCGGAATGGCTAGGGGCAAAGCGGTTTCAGAGCGTGGACAGCCAGTCTATGAGCGCTTTGTTGACCTTTTCGGGGGCCTCCTGCTGCGTCCAATGCCCGACACCGGGCAATCTGTGGACCCCGCGCAGGTCGGCGAGCGTCTTTGGCAGAAGCTCCTCGGGCGGGGTGCGGAACATGGTCAGCACCGGGTCGCGGTCGCCGTAGATAAACAGGCTCGGCTGCTGGAGGATCGGGTTCGACGGATGCGCCTTGAGAAACGCGTGATCCTCATGCTGCGTGCGGTAGCGGTTCAGCGGGCCCCGAAACCCGGAGGTGCGGAAGTCGGTGGCGTAGGTGTCGAGGTCGCTTTGGGTGAGCCAAGAAAGCGGCAACTCGGGCCGGGGAATGCCCTTCAGAACCGGATCGCCATGCGCCTTGTCGTTGGGCCAGCCGTTCGGCGGGCAATCGCCCGACCATGCGTAATAGAACTTGGCGAGGCTGTCTTCGACATCGGCCTCTATCTCCGCCTCGGCCACGCCCACGTCCTGAAAATAGATCTGATAGAAGAACCGGCCCTTGTCGGTGAAAAGCTTGCGGTACAGGTCGATGGGGGCTACGTCGCCCGGCGGCGCGTAGGGCACCGACAGACCCGCGACTGCACCAAACTGCTCGGGAAACAGCCGCGCCGTGGTCCAGGCGAGCGGCGCGCCCCAGTCGTGCCCGATGATGACCGCGGGTTCGTCCGACAACGCTTGCGCCAGCCCCAGAAAGTCGCGCGTCATGACCTCCATCGAATAGGCCGACACCGCCTCCGGCGCATCCGAATGGCCGTAGCCGCGCACATCTGGGATGCAGATGCGATAGCCCGCCTTGACCAGCGGCTCCACCTGATGGCGCCAGCTGTGCGCCGTTTCGGGAAAGCCGTGGACGAGGATCACGAGCGGCCCGTCGCCCTCGATCCTTGTCGCCAGCCGAATGCCGTTCGTCTCGATATAGGTCCTGTCGGTCATCGCATCCTCCCGCCGCCATTGGGCGCGCGGGCGGGCCGCCTGTCAAAACCTCCGCTGCGTCAGCCTTTGGCGATGTAACGGTCACGCCGGTGATTGAGCGCGATGATGATGTTGAGAAACGCGGCACCGATGAGCGACCACAGCACCACCATCGGCTCGAACAGAAAGAACGCGACGATGAAAACGCCCGCGTCAAAGATAAGCTGCGTCAGACCGGCCCGGAAATTCAGCCGGTCCTGCAGATACAGCGCCAGCATCCCGACGCCCCCGAGCGATGCGCCGTGGCGGAAAAAACTGAGCAGCCCCATACCCGCCAGCACCGACCCGATGATCGCGCCATAGACCGGATGCGGCAGGTCGAGCGTGATCGTCTCGGCAAAGAACTCGGCACAGGTCGACATCATGATGACCGCGACGAAGCTCTTGATCGTGAACATCCAGCCCATGCGCAGGGCCGAGAACACGTAAAACGGCAGGTTCAGCAGGAAAAAGACCAGACCAAAAGACCAGCCGCCCAGATAGGACACGATCAGCGCGGTCCCCGCGATCTGCCCCGTGAACAGCCCCGCCGTCTGCAGAAACAGGATGCCCAGCGCGACCAGCGTCGTGGCGATCACGAAGGCAACGGCATCTTCGACGAGCGAATGGCGATCGGGGGGTGCGGAGAGAAGCAGCATCTAATGCGGGGCCGTTTTCGAGAACAGGTGAATGACGAGGATACCGCACAGGATCATCAGCATCCCCAAAAGCGCGGGCAGGTCGAGCCTCTGACCGAAGACCACGAAACCGATGATGGCGATCAGCAGAATGCCAAGGCCCGACCAGATCGCATAGGCCACGCCCACGGGCAGGAACTTCAGCGCCCAGCCCAGCAGCGCAAAGGAAATGCCATAGGCGATCACGACCAGCACCGTGGGCCAGAGCCGCGTGAACTGCTGGCTCGCCTGAAGCGCGGTGGTGCCGATGGTCTCGGCCACCACGGCGAAGAAGAGAATGAGATAGGGCATCAGGCGTCCACGTTGTCGGCGATCCAGTCGAGGTAGTCCGGCGCGCCCCAGACGATGGGAAGCGCCATGATCTGCGGCACGTCATAGGGATGCGTCGCGCGCACCTTGTCGGCCAGCAGGGGCAGGGCGGCCTGCAACGTCTTGGCAGTCAGGAGCCATTCCGGCTCCCGCTCCACCTCACCGTTCCAGCGGTAGATCGAGGTGACTTCGCTCACCTTTCCGCAGGCGATCAGCCGTGCGTCCACCAGCGCCGCGGCGGCCGCGTCGGCGGCCCCCGCGGCGGGATAGGTGATCTGAAGTTCGACCGCGTCGACCATGCGCGACTCCTGCCCAGTCTCAGTCCGATCTCAGGCTAGGCGCGGGCGTCGGGGAAGGGAAGGGGGCGCGGGGGTTCAGATCGTCACGTCGCCCAAGCCGATCACGCCTTGTGCTTTGCGCGCGCCTCTGCGCAATCGGCGGGCATGGCGCGCGGCCCCGGCGCGGGTGACGAGCGGGCGGGCCGGGCCGTCGTGGCGGATGTCACGCGGCACCGCTTTGCCCAGCGCGCGCCGCGCCATCGGGCCAAGATGCAGGCTTTCGCAGGGCGCCCCATCGGCCATCAGCACCTCATGCCGGGCGAGGAGCAGGTGAACATACGTCACCTCCCGCCGCCCCTGCAGAACCCGCGCACCCGGTAGATTGGTGAGGCCCAGCGCGGGCGCCAGAACCTCCTCCACGCCGAAATCGCGCCGTACCGCGCGACCGCGCAAAAGCACGCGGTGCTGCGGCGACACCACCAGCGTCCGGCGCGGCCAGCCACCGCCAAGGCTGCCGGGCGCAAAGGCAACCGGGCGATTGCGATTGGCGAACCGACCGAGCGTCACCTGCCGCGCCCCGGTCCAGCGCAGGGCCTGCGCGCCGTGGTCGAGCGTGCGCACGAGGTCGCCGGGCCTGAGCCGCTCCGCCGCAACCGGCCCCGACGGCGTGTCGATCATGGTGCCTGCGGCGAAACAGACCACGCCGGCATAGACGACCGCATTGGTAGCGCCCGTGCTGCCAGTGTTCAGATCGACATCGCTGCTCACCACCGGATAGAACGTCGAGCCGGGCGGCACGTAATAATAGGGCACCTGCGGCGAAAAGCCGACATTGGTGCCGTCGATGGTGATGACCCAGACCTCCGCCCCCGACGCGTCACTGAGCGAAAACTCGGAATGGACCGTGCTGCCCGCCGCATAGGTCACGCCATTCAGCGTCACCTCTTCGGCTAGCACCGCCATCGCCCCGGTCTCGGCATTGTTGTCTTCGAGCATCCCGTCATCGTCGATGACCTTGAGATGCACGGGCGCCGCGCCGGTATAGGTATAGGTCTGGCCGATCCATGTCGGACTGGCCGGATCGTAATTCAGCGCCGCCGGATCGTTCGCGTCGAGATCCGTGTCGCGGTGCGTGGTGGTGATCGCCGCCGGAATGCTGACGGCGGACCAGTCGTAAACGCCGATGATCGGCATGGCACGTCCCCTTCTGCCCCGAAACGCGGGGACAAAGGTAACGGCCAGGGGTTACGGAAGGGTTGAGAGGATCAGCCCAGCGCCTTTTGCAGATTTGCGTCCACCGCGTCGAGGAACCCGGTGGTGGTGAGCCAGCCCTGATCGGGGCCGACGAGCAGCGCAAGGTCCTTGGTCATCTGCCCGCCCTCGACGGTCGAGACCACGACCTGCTCCAACGTATCTGCGAACCCCATGAGCCTGTCATTCCCATCGAGCTTCGCGCGATGCTTGAGCGCCCCGGTCCAGGCATAGATCGACGCGATCGAATTGGTCGATGTCGCTTCGCCCTTCTGATGCTGGCGATAGTGGCGCGTGACCGTGCCATGCGCCGCCTCGGCCTCTACCGTCTTTCCGTCGGGTGTCATGAGCTGGGACGTCATCAGCCCGAGCGAGCCATAGCCCTGCGCCACGGTGTCGGATTGCACGTCGCCGTCATAGTTCTTGCAGGCCCAGACGTATCCGCCGGACCATTTCAGCGACGAGGCGACCATGTCGTCGATCAGCCGGTGTTCGTACCACAGGCCCAATTCGTCGAACTGGTCTTTGAATTCCTCTTCGAACACCTGCTGGAACAGGTCTTTGAAACGTCCGTCATAGGCCTTGATGATCGTGTTCTTGGTCGACAGATACACCGGCCATTTCAGGCTGAGCCCGTAGTTGAAGCTGGCCCGTGCGAAGTCGATGATGCTCTCATCGAGGTTGTACATCGCCATCGTCACGCCTGCGCCGGGGGCATCATAGACCTCGCGTTCGATGATCGTGCCATCCTCGCCCTCGAACTTCAGCGTGATCTTGCCCTTGCCGGGGAAGGTGAAATCGGTGGCCTTGTACTGGTCGCCAAACGCATGGCGCCCGACGACGACCGGTTTGGTCCAGCCCGGTACGAGGCGCGGCACGTTCTTGCAAATGATCGGCTGGCGGAAGACGACGCCGCCCAGAATGTTGCGGATCGTGCCGTTGGGCGATTTCCACATCTTCTTGAGGTCGAATTCCTCGACCCGCGCTTCGTCCGGCGTGATCGTCGCGCATTTCACGCCGACGCCGACCTCCTTGATCTTCATCGCCGCGTCCACGGTGATCTGATCGTCGGTCTCGTCGCGCTTCTGGATCGACAGATCGTAATAAAGCAGGTCGATGTCGAGATAGGGCTCGATCAACTGCGTCTTGATGAGATCCCAGATGATCCGCGTCATCTCGTCCCCGTCGATATCGACGATGGGGTTGTCGACCTTGATCTTGTCCATGAGGCGCGCTCCTTGGCGTGAGAGTCACGGGAAGCCTAGCGCCTTTGCAGGTGCAGCGAAAGCGGGGTGCGTTGGTCCGAGCGTTGCGCCTGTGGACAGGGCGGGAGCGAGGGGCCAGCCCCTCGCGCTCCCCGAAGTATTTTCGGAACGATGAAGATCAGGCGGGCCAGTCGGGTTTGCGTTTCTCGATGAAGGCTTGGATGCCCTCGGCCGTGTCGCCGTCCATCATGTTGTGGACCATGACGTCACCGGTGAAGGCATAGGCGGCATCCAGCGGCATCTGGAGTTGTTCGTAGAAGGCCTGTTTGCCGATCCTGACGGCGGAGGCGAGTTTGGCGGCCACGGTCGTGGCGAGCGCGGTGGTCTCGGCCTCGAGGTCCTCAGGCGCCACCACGCGGTTCACGAGGCCCAGTTCGCGGGCGCGGTGTGCTTCGATGAACTCGCCCGTAGTGAGCATTTCGAACGCCTGTTTGCGCGGCACATTGCGGCTGAGCGCCACCATCGGGGTGGAGCAGAAGAGGCCGATGTTCACCCCGTTCACGCCAAACCGCGTTCCTGTCGCCGCCACCGCCATGTCGCAGGAGGCGACGAGCTGGCAGCCGGCGGCGGTGGCGATGCCGTGGACGCGGGCGATGACCGGCTGGGGCAGGGTGGGGATCATATGCATGACTTCGCCGCAGCGCGCGAACAGATCGGCGAAATAGGCGCGCCCGCCGTCCTCGGATTGGCGGCCCGCCTGCATCTCCTTGAGATCATGACCGGCGCAGAAGGCTTTGCCCGCGCCTGTCAGCACCACTGCCTTGACCGAGCGGTCCTCGCGCAGCGCTTCGAGCTCGGCCTTGAGCGCGGCCAGCATGCCGTCGGACAGCGCGTTCAGCTTGCCCGGATCGTTCAGCGTCAGCGTCGCGATTGACGCCACGTCCTCGCGCAGCAGGATATCCGTCATCTTGTCCTCCCTCATTCCATGACCAACGATAGGCGGCAGGAGAGGGAGGATAAAGATGCAGTTGAGTATGTCGCTGGACGAGTTGAACGTGTTCCTCGTCGAGCATTTCCCGCAGGTCGCAGGCGATTTCGAGGTGCTGGATGTGGCGCCGATGCAGATCACGACGCGCGCGTTGGTGGACACCAAGCACCTGAGACCCGGCAACACCGTGTCGGGGCCGACCATGTTCGCGCTGGCCGACGTGTCGGTCTATCTCGGCATCCTCGCCATGATCGGGCCCAAGGCGCTGGCGGTGACCACGAACTGCGCCATCGATTTTATGCGCAAGCCGGCCGCCGGGGCGAACCTCAGGGCCGAGACGCGCATCCTGAAGCTGGGAAAGGTGCTCGCCGTGGGCGATACGCTCATCTACTCTGAGGGCGTGGATGCGCCGGTCGCGCGGGCCGGGCTGACCTATTCGATCCCGCCGGGGCAGTAGCACCCGTTGATATGGGTCAAGGCCGGGGCGCGGCACACATGCGACATCCGTGATATGAACGGAGCGGGAGAGACAGCATGACCGACACCACCCAAGCCGATGTGACCGGCAACCGGCTGGAGCATTTTCCCATCACTTTCTTCGCCATCGTCATGGGGCTCTTGGGTCTGACGATGGCGCTGAACGCCTCGGCCCCCGTGCTGGGCTGGACCGAACCGGTGGCCGACGTGATGGTCTGGATCGCGGTCGCCGTCATGGTGGTCGTCGCGGCGTTCTACCTCGCCAAACTCCTGCGCTATCCGCGCGCGGTGATCGCCGAGTGGCACCACCCCGTGCGGCTCGCGTTCTTTCCGACCATGACGATTTCGCTGCTCCTGCTCGCCACTGCGCTGCGCGACACCCATCCGGGCCTGTCGGAGCCGCTGTGGATCGTCGGGGCCGCCGGGCAGGCGGTGCTGACCATTGCAGTGGTGACCGGCTGGATCAGCCACCGCCCGTTTCAGGTCGGGCATCTGACGCCCGCGTGGTTCATTCCGGCGGTGGGCAATGTGATCGTCCCGGTCGCAGGCGCGCGGATGGGGTATATCGAGCTGTCGTGGCTGTTCTTTGCAGGCGGCATGATGTTCTGGGGCGTGCTGCTGACGCTGGTCATGAACCGGCTGGTGTTCCACGACCCGATCCCGGCACGGCTGTTTCCCACGATGGTGATCCTGATCGCGCCGCCGTCGGTGGCCTTCGTGGCCTATGTGGCCATGATCGGGGCGGTCGACGGGTTTGCCCGCAGCCTGATCTATGTCGCCTATATCTTTGCGGCACTAGTCGTGGCGCAGATCCCGACGCTCGCGCGCATTCCCTTTGCGCTGAGTTGGTGGGCGTTGTCGTTTCCGCTGGCCGCGCTGTCCATCGCATCATTCCTCTTTGCCCGGCTCGAGGGCACGCAGGCGCACCAGTCCATCGGTCTGGGTGTTCTGATGATCCTGATCCTCGTGGTGATCGGGCTGATCTACCGCACCACGCTCGCGATCCTGCGCGGCGAGGTCTGTCGCCCGGAATGACAAAGCGCGGGGCCGAAACCCCGCGCTCGTCTGTCCCTCGGTGTCCGGTTGACCGGACTTATGGGATGAGCCGCGCCACGTAGCCGGGCAGGGCGAAGGCCGCCGCATGGACCTCGGGCGTGTAGTAATCGGTGGTGATCCCCGATGCTTCGAACCGGCCGCGCAGCACGTCCAAAGGCGTCGCGCGGGCCGGGCCGTCGGTGCCCCAGCCAAAGGCCATCGGCCCCCCGGCATAGGTCGGCACCGTGGCCAGATAGCAGGTCGCATCCACAAAGAGCGCGCGGAAGGCGCGCATCGTGTTGGTCAACTCGTCGCCCTGCATGAACGGCACGCCATTCTGGGTGGCAAGGATACCGTCCTCGGTCAGCGCGCGTTTGGCATGGCCATAGAAGGTGTCGGTGAACAGCACTTCACCCGGTCCGATCGGATCGGTGGAATCGACGATGATGACATCATAGCCGCCCTTGGTGGTGCGAATGAACTCCGCCCCGTCCGCGATCACGAGGTCCAGCCGCTTGTCGTCGAACGCGCCCGCCGAGATGCCCGGCAGATACTGTTTCGAGAATTCCACGACGCCCGCGTCGATCTCGACCATCGTGACATGCTCGACCGTGTCGTGCTTGAGCACTTCGCGCGCCATGCCGCCGTCGCCGCCGCCGATGATGAGCACCCGCTTCGCCGCCCCGTGGGCGATGATCGGTACATGAGCCATCATCTCGTGGTAGATGAAGTTGTCACCCTCGGTGACCTGAACCACACCGTCGAGCGTGAGGACACGCCCGAAGGTGCCGTTCTCGAACACGCGCAGCCGCTGATGTTCGGTCTCGCTGTCATAGATCAGCGTGTCGATTTTCAGCGACTGGGCATAGTCGGCGTGGAGTGCTTCGGTCGACCAATCGGTCATTGCGCCGCCACCGCCGCGTCTTCGGTGACGAGGCCTTCGCCACGCAGCAGCTCTTTCATCCGTACATCGTCGGTCTCGAAGGCGCGTTTCAGCACGTCGACTGCCAGCCACGGCTGGGCATCGCCGCACATGAACACGTCGAAGGCGCCGTAGCCGATTTCGGGCCAGGTGTGGACCGAGATGTGGCTCTCGGCGAGCACGGCCACGCCCGACACGCCCTGCGGCGAGAACTTATGGGTGTGGATGTGCAGAAGCGTCGCGCCGCACACGTCCACGATCTCCCGGAACGCATCCTGAATGCGCACTTCGTTGTCGAGCCCGAAGCCGTCCACGACTTCGAGGATCAGGTGCGTCCCGGCATAGATCTTGCCGTCGCGCCGGATGAAGTGATCCTCGCGGTCCTCGTCGAACACGTCGCGCACGATGTCGTTTGAATTGGCGGCAGGGCTAAAGCCCACCGATTTGGTGTCTTCCTCTTGGGCGCCTGTTTCCAGACCGATCCCCAGTTGGAAGAGGTTGGCGTCTGTCATGGCGCTCCCCTTCGTTCCAGCAGATTTAGAGCAGCTTTCACCACCCGCGGTTCCAGTCGGTCCCTTAGCGCCCCCCCGAAAGCCATCGAAGTTGGGATCGGTTCCGATCGTGCGGGGCATCTATGGGGGGTGAGGGATTCGGTCAACCCCTGTCGCGGGGCTGACGAAGCGCTGTCGCAGAAAGGCGCCGATCCCCGGGATCGTGGCGAACCGCGCTCCAAACCACGCGCGCGACATGGGATTGTCGCCATTTCGCGAACGAGACAGCGTGTTTCTCATATGGCCCCTTAACTTTCGTTCGGAGATTGGACCATTTCGGTTATTCTTGAGCAGCAAGGAACGAGCCGCAAGTCCATGAAAGAACATACGAAAGCGGTCTTGGAGGCCTGTACGGGGCAACTCGTCGCGCTGGGGCTCACGCGCCGGCGGCGCGGTCTTGCGGTCTGGCAGATGAATGACGAAATGTGGGGCGGCGTCGGGATGCAGGCGCAGTTCCTACCGTCCGGCGCCATGCGCATCATCCCGGTGCCACAGGTGGTCTGGGACCCGGTCGAACAACTCGTCGCACATGGCAAGGGCACCGGCTATCGGCCGTGGAGCGGCACCGCCATCACTCGCTCACGCGTGGTCCTGCCTGACAAGCGCACCGGTCCGTTCGAATTTCGCGACCCCGAAGTGCAGGGCGCCATGCTCGACCGCTTCGGCGTCTTCGTGCGCTTGCGCCTGATCCCCCTGATCCTCGACATGGCGGACGAGCGCGAGATCCTGAACCACTATCGCACCGAAGCCTATAAGGGCATGGGCCGCGCCGAACATGCGCTGGCCATTCTGGCCTGGACCCACAAGAGCCTCGAACTCGACGAGGATTTCGGCTCGCTCCTGTCGGTTCAGACGCAGGATGAAACCCGTGAACGTCTCGCGGCCTTTCACCACCGTTTGCGCGGCTCCGAAGAGGCGCGGGCCCTGATCGCCCCGGAAATTGGCGCCGAATAGGTGGGGTAAAATAATACCCAAAATCTAACCCATTGAAATCACGGCATTTTGGCGAGAACAAAGCCCTTGACCGGACGCGCGAAATCACTAAAACCGCGCCATCCGACAACCCACCAAGGGCCGAATGACATGAAAACCTTTTCTGCAACCCCTGCAGATATCGAGAAGAAATGGATCGTGATCGACGCCGAGGGCGTCGTTCTGGGCCGTCTCGCCTCGATCATCGCCATGCGTCTGCGTGGCAAGCACAAGCCGAGCTTCACCCCGCACATGGATTGCGGTGACAACGTCATCGTCATCAATGCCGACAAAATCCAGCTGACCGGCAAGAAGCGCACCGACAAAGTGCACTACTGGCACACCGGTTACCCGGGCGGCATCAAATCCCGCACCACCGGTCAGATCCTCGAGGGGGCTTACCCCGAGCGCGTCGTGACCATGGCCGTCAAGCGCATGCTGCCGGGCAACCGCCTAAGCCGCCAGCAGATGACCAACCTGCGCGTTTACGCCGGTGGCGAGCATCCGCATGAGGCGCAGTCGCCCGAAGTGCTGGATGTCAAATCCATGAACAAAAAGAATTCGCGTGAGGGCTGATCATGGCTGAAGAAATCAAATCGCTTGATGAGCTGAACGCCGTCGTCGAAGGCACCTCGGGTGAAACCATCCTCGACACCTCGTCGCCGCGCGAACCCGTTCGTGACGAACTGGGCCGTTCCTATGCCACCGGCAAACGGAAAGACGCGGTCGCCCGTGTCTGGATCAAGCCGGGCTCCGGCAAGGTCACCGTGAACGGCAAAGAGATGGACAAGTACTTTGCCCGTCCCGTGCTCCAGATGATCCTGCGTCAGCCCTTCACCGTCGCCGGTGTCGAAGGTGAGTTCGACGTGATGGCGACCGTCGTCGGCGGTGGCCTCTCGGGTCAGGCCGGTGCGGTCAAGCACGGCATCTCCAAGGCGCTGCAACTCTACGAACCGTCGCTGCGTCCGGCGCTCAAGGCTGCGGGCTTCCTGACCCGTGACAGCCGCGTCGTGGAACGGAAGAAATACGGCCGTGCGAAAGCCCGCCGCAGCTTCCAGTTCTCGAAGCGCTGATCTTTACGATCACATCATTTCCCGAAAGGGCCGCTCATCCGGGCGGCCCTTTTTCTTTGTCCATCAAGTATTTGGTGGATGTATCGAGTTTTAGGCATCCGATACCCGGCCGCATTAACCGAGCGGAAAGAGGATAGGCCTAGGGTCTCGCCCAAAGCCCCGATGTTCGGGGTTGCTTTGGACTGGAGATCCCACATGAAACGACTTCTCGCCCCGATCCTCGCGCTCGGCCTCGCAACGCCCGCTCTGGCCGACGATGCGGCCACCGCGATGGGCAAGTTTCTCGACGACAACGTCATGAGCTGGGCTTCCGACCCGATCCTCATCGATGCCGTGCGCGCCCAGAACGCGGCGAATGCATCCTATACCCAAGCCAACATCGACGCCCTCGACACCGCCTGGCGTGCCGAAGTCGGGCAGGCCGAGACCCCGACCATCGACAGCGTGGTGAACGGTCCGGTCGGTGATTTCCTGCGCGCGCATGTGCAGGACACGAACGGCATGATCTCGGAACTCATCGTGATGGATGCGATGGGGCTCAACGTCGCCACCTCGCATATCACCTCGGACTACTGGCAGGGCGACGAGGAAAAGCATTCCCAGACCTACATGGTCGGCCCGGATGCCCGCCATTTCTCCGAGATCGAGAAAGATGAATCGACCCGCACCTATCAGGGTCAGGCCTCCATCACGATCGTCGATCCCGACAGCGGCGAACCCATCGGCGCGATGACGGTCGGCATCAACGCCGAAGCCCTTTTCTAAGTCGCATATACCCCATCAGTGGAGACGCAAGGTCATGGACATGACGACGAATTCCCCCAAACGCGGTGGCTTCCGCATCAACTCGATCTTTCTGAAGCTCGCGGGCGTCATCTTCGTCATGTCCGCCGTGCTGACAGCTTCGCTCGCGTGGCTCTACACCGGCGCAGCCATCTACGAGCTTGAGACGCTGCTGAAAGAATCCGGTGTCGAAATCACCGAGATGACCAGCGAAAGCCTCGCCGGTGCCATCGCATTCGGTGACATCGAGGATATCGACGCACATATCGAGGATCTCACCTCAAATCCCCGTGCCGAGACACTGCACGGGCTGGCGGTCAAATCGGATGGCTCCGTGATCACCACCGGCGGCAGAGCGCCCGCGCTGGAAGAGGGGCTTTCCGCCCTGGCCATTCAGGCCATCGAAACCGGTGTTCTTGTCCGGTCCGATGACGGTTTTCAGATGGCTGCGCCGGTGTTCTACGGCGATGGTGACGGTGCCGTCGGGGCGCTCGCGCTTGCCTGGACGGCCGAACATGTCGTCGCCGAAGCCCGCGCCACGCAAAACCGCGTCGTCCTAATCGCCTCCGTCGTCGTTCTCATTGGCGTCATCCTGATGATGCTCGGCATTCGGGCCTGGGTGACAAAACCGCTCGTCGGCGTCTCGCGCATGGTCGACGAGGTGTCGCGTGAAAACTACGACATCGACATCCGCGCCGCGAAACGCGGCGACGAGCTCGGCGACCTCGGGAAATCCGTCGACAAGCTGCGCAGCACATTGGCCGAAGGCGCCACGATGGCTCAGGAAAACCGCTTCCGTGGCAAGGCGTTCGAAGCCTCCTCGGCGGCGATCATGATGGCAAGCGCCGACATGCACATCACGACCGCCAACAACGCGGTCCTCGAGATATTGCACCGCTACCGCCACGACTTTTCGGCAGTCGCCAAAGGCTTTGATCCCGACAATGTCGTCGGTACGGATATGGATTTCTTCCACCCCGGCGCCCTCAAGGAAAAGGTCCGGCGGCTTCTGAGCGATCGGTCGAACCTGCCGTATCAGGCGCATATCAGCGTCGGTGAGGGCCGCTTCCAACTCGTGATCTCCGCCGTCGAAGGCGATGACGGGTCGCTCGACGGCTATGTCATCGAATGGTCCGACAAGACCAAGGAATACATGAACGAAGCGATCCTGACCGCGATTGAATCCAATCAGATCAAGGCGGAATTCGCGACCGACGGAAACCTTCTGAACGCAAACACTCTGTTCCGTGGCGCCTGCAACATGGGCAACGAGGATTTGCGCGGTGTGCGCACCGACGACATCTTCGACTTCGACACCAAGCTTGCCGAAGAGCGGGGCACTGTCTTCGACCGACTGCGCGAAGGCCAGACTGTGTACGGCTCGTTCAAACTGAAAAAGCGCGGCGGCGGGCAAACCATCGTCGAGGGCGGCTTCACGCCGGTTCAGGACGTGCGCGGAAAACTCCTGCGCATCATTCTCGTCGGCAACGATGTCACCGAAATCCGCGACAGCATCGCACGTGCCGACGCCGAACGTCAGGCCGCGAAAAAGCAGCAAGACAGCGTGGTCGACGCGCTGCGCGAGGGTCTCGGCGCACTGGCCGAAGGCGATCTGATGAAACGGATCGACGAGGCGTTCACCGAGGACTACGAACAGCTTCGCAACGACTTCAACCTCGCCGCCGACAAGCTGCTCGAGGCGATGCGCGGCGTGATCGAGAACGCCGACCTCATCACAGGCGAAGCGGCCGAGATTTCGACCGCCGCAGACGACCTCTCGGCCCGGACCGAAAAACAGGCCGCAACGTTGGAACAGACCGCATCGGCGCTCGACGAGCTGACCTCCTCGGTCCGTTCGGCCGCAGACGGCGCGACCCACGCGAACGGGATCGTCGACAAAGCGCGTGAGAATGCCGAAGCCTCGGGCAACGTCGTGCGCGAAGCGGTCACGGCGATGGGTGAGATCGAAAGCTCTTCGACCCAGATCTCCAAGATCACCGGCGTGATCGACGACATCGCCTTCCAGACCAACCTTCTGGCCCTGAACGCTGGCGTCGAAGCCGCGCGCGCGGGCGAGGCCGGACGTGGCTTCGCCGTCGTCGCCTCGGAAGTGCGCGCGCTTGCGCAACGCTCTTCCGATGCCGCCCGCGAAATCAACGAGCTGATCTCGGCCTCCGGCGGTCAGGTGAAACGC
>JAYZLL010000004.1:0-97949 GCA_036154315.1 Pseudomonadota bacterium | reverse complement strand
GGTCCTCGTCGCCGGTTTCAACGCCACGGGCCCCCACCACGGGTAACCCTGTTGGTGGGTCCAGACCTCCCCACCCTCACCCGTTGCGGACAACAACGCGCGGGGGTATGGCAGTCCACCGGCGCTTTTCCCATTCTGATCAACGTCATTTGCGCCTTTTGATGTCGCCGTCCGATCCGCGCCCCGTCGGAGCCAGCCAGCGCGGCCGAGCAGGCCCGGTGGGCGAAATTTACGAAAGGTTCGGTCCGTAAACGTACAGTAGGTTTAGCGCGAGAACGTTATCCGCGTTCGGCGCGCCTGCCGCACGGTGTCGCAGGCCATCGCCAGCACGCCGCGCGCGTTGAACGGATAGATGCGAACCTTGGCGGCCTGAACCCCGTGATCCGTCCACGTCCGTTTGAAATCGTCCAGTCGCCCCTGAAAATCGATCCGCTGCACCCCGGATTCCGCAAGGTGCTTGACCAGCCGATACTGCTTCAGGATGCCCGGGGCGAATTTCGCATAGGCTTCGTCATACCCGGTCTTGTGCGCCCAATAGGTGCCGCCATAAAGCTCGCCCACGCTCATCGCCAGCGGACGACCGTCGAGTTTGAGAAACGTCAGGTGCAGCCGCCCAAGCTCGGACAACCGGGTGCAATAGGCGCGGTAGAACTGCGCCTGCTTCGGGTCTGTGGCGAGCGCGATGCCCGCCTTGGCCTTCCACCCGCTGGCCTCGAGCGCCAGCGCCGTATCCAGCAGTTGGTCGACCTCCTCGGGCGTCGGGGTGAGGAACACGACCTCAAGCTCGCCCAACTCCTCCAACCGGCGGTGCCGCCTGCGGATGGATTGCGCGAGCTTCTTCTTGATACAGCCAAGCGGTTCGCGCCACGTATCGTCGAGATCGAGCCACGGCTTGATCGGCCCATCGAGAGGTTGCGTCACCACGAACGCCCGACCGCGCGCGGCGTCTCTGAGGGCTGCGACCAGCGGCGAGTGGATCGGATAATCGCCCAGCGTGACCGGATGGCCCAGCCCGACAAGCGCACGGGCAATCAGCGGAACGGCCTCGGGCGTGCGATAGGGCACTTCGACCCCGCCGCCTTCGTTGCCGACAAGGCTGAACCAACCTTCGGGTCCGGGGCGGCGCATCAGGGGGATCAGCGCATCGGGCGCGCTTGCCGCGCCAACCACCAGCACACGCGCATTGGCACGGTCGCTGTAGCTATCGAGTGAGGCCTTGGCCCAGTCACGCAAATGCATCGGCGCGCGGCGGGACCTCGGCACGACCGAATCCCACGTCGCCTGATCAAGCTCGGCAAATCCGGCCTGATGGATCACATTCGTCCCCAAACGGTTCAGTGGCCCCCTGAAAAACCATCGACGTGATGCGTTTACGTTCTCAACACTAGTCATAAAGGTCGCCGTCTCTCCAGCATAGTCAGGCAGGCCCGTCTAATTTTCACATTCGCCGACAGCTTCCCCGAACAATCCGGCGATATGATGGCAATTGACCGCGATTCCCGCGCATTGTTAAGTGGACATTAATGACCGGATAAGGAGGCTCACGTGAAGCTCGCTGGAAAAATCATCGTCGTCACCGGGGGCGGCAGCGGTATCGGCCAGGAACTCGTCCTCGCGCTCCTTGAGCGGGGCGCACGTGTCGCTGCGGTCGATCTGAATATGGATGGCCTCACAGAAACCGCGACACGTGCCAACGCAGGCGACCGGCTGTCGCTGCACGAAGGGAACATTGCGGACCGCGACGCGGTCATGGCGCTCCCGGCAGCGGTCGAGGCCGCGCATGGGGCGGTCGATGGCCTCATCAACAACGCCGGTGTGATCCAGCCCTTTGTGGATTTCGCCGATCTCGACATGGCGGTGATCGACCGGCTGGTGAACGTGAACCTCGTCGGCCCGATCAACATGTCCAAGGCCTTCCTCCCGGCGCTGATGGCGCGGCCCGAGGCGCATCTGGTCAACGTCGCCTCGATGGGCGGCTTTATCCCGTTTCCCGGCCAGACCATGTACTCGGCCACCAAGGCCGGGGTGAAGCTGATGACCGAGGGCATTTATGCGGAACTCATGAACACCAAGGTCGACGTGTCCTGTGTCATGCCGGGGGCGGTGAACACCCATATCGCCGAGAACTCCGGCATCGAAATGCGTGGCAGCGCGGATGCCGCCTCGGCGCGCATGACCTCGGCCCCGGATGCGGCCAAGATCATTCTCGACGGGATGGAGGCAGGCAAACTGCACATCCTCGTCGGCTCCGACGCCAAGATGCTGTTCCGTCTGGTGCGGCTGGCCCCGACCTGGGCGATCGGCTTCATCCAGAAGCAGATGGCCAAGATGGCGCAATAGGCCCTACTGGGTCGTGACGAGGATCGCCTCGACCCGCCGGTTCATCGTGCGCCCGTCATCCGACTGGTTCGACGCGAGGGGGGAGAGGTAGCCGACCCCCTCGGCCTCCAACTGGCTCGACGGCACCGCGTATTCCGTCACCAGCCGTTCGAGCACCGAGGTCGCGCGGCGTTTCGAGATCGCGATATTGGCCGAGAGCGGCCCCTCTGCATCCGTATGCCCGACCAACGCCACCCGGCGCTCGGGCCGCGCCTTGAGATAGGCGGCGAGGTCGGCAAGACTGTCGTATTGCCCATCGCCAAGCGCCGAGGATCCGGTCTCGAACCTGAGGTCGGTCAGAACGTAGCGCCCGACCGCCTCCATCGCTTCGCCCACATCGCCCAAAGCCGCCGCAGGTACGTTGATGTCCGGCGCGTCCGGGGTGTTCATCGACGAGGTGACGGGCATCTCGGGCAACACGCCCGAGGGGCTGACCTCGATCAACTGGATATACCCGGCACTCGCCGAGCGGCTGACCAGAACGCTGGTAAAGGTGCCGCTGTCGCCGGGCACATGCGCCGACAGAAAGGTGAAATCGCCGAGGTCCACATGCATCTCCGGCTCCGACACCACCTCGGTGTCGAAGCGGAAGTCGTAGCCGCCACAACTGTCCTCGTCGCATTCGAACAGAATGTCATAGCCCGCGTCGATCAACTGCTGCCGAAACCCCAGCATGATCTGATCGCTCGACTGCCCGGTCCCTCCGATCCGAAACGCGCGCGTGGAAACCGCGCCCTTGGTCTGGATCACCGGCATGCTGTCGCCATTGTGCCCGCCGATCGGCAACTCATAGGTGCCCCCGGCCTCGCGCTCCTCATACCGGAGCGCGGCCCCGGACGGCAGCATGATGTCCGCGCGCGCAGGCAAGGCGGGCGCGAGACAGAGGATGCAGAGGAGGGCGGAGCGGATCATCTGGCCTGTGCGTGATACTCGTCGTTCGGCTGCATGTCGGTCGCCGCGGCGACGCGGTTGGACATGTTGTAGAACCCGACGGTCGAAGCGATGTCGAAGATATCGCGATCCGAGAACCCGACATCGCGCAGGGCCTGCCGGTCGCTCTCTTCGATCTTGGCGGGCGTCTCGGTCAGCTTTTCGGCGAAATGCAGCATCGCGTCCTGACGCGCGTCCAGATGCGCGGCGCGGAAGTTCATCACCATCGCTTCGCCCAGCTTCGGGTCACCTGACAACTGGCGCACCGCCGCACCATGCGCGACGAGGCAATAGAAACACTTGTTCACGCTCGACACCACGACCGCGATCATCTCGCGCTCCAGCTTGGACAAGCCGGACTCGCCCAGCATCAGATCGTTGTACATCGCCGTGAAGGCGTTGAGCTTGTCGATATCGAACGTGTAGGCCCGCAGCACGTTCGGCACCATGCCGAGCTTTTCCATGCAGATGTCGAAATACTTCTGCGTCGCCGCTGGCAGCGGATCGACGGGCGGCAGGTTCAATGCGCCAAGGGGTTCGCTCATGTCAGGCCTCCTCCGGTTTGATCCGGTAGTGATATTGACCACGCAGGGTCATGCCAAGGGCCGCGTACAGCGGGTTCGCCGCCGTATTGCCCTGCGTCACGGCCAGCCCGACCACGTCGATGCCATGATCCAGCGCCCAGATGCCCGCCTTCTTCAAAAGCCGCCGGGCCACGCCTTTGCGCCGTTCGTCCGGCAGAACGTGCAGCGCATGCACGATGGCGAGCCCCTCGTGAACCGCGACGAAAGCGGCCCCACCGGGATAATCGCCCGAGCGGATCAGGATGCCCGCCTTGGGGTCTGGCGCACGCTCCATCACCGCCTGCCGTTCGGGGCCGATACCGCCGTCCACCCAGATGTCGCGGATCAGCGACAGGGGCGGCCACATCGCATAGGACAGGCCCATCGCCAGCTTGCCGTCGCCCGCCAGATGACGCGCATCCACTGCCCAGAGGTTCGTCGGGTCCTTCACGTCATAGCCATGCGCGGCGAGCAGGTTGTCGAGCCCGCCTTCGCCGTCGCGCACCATGAACTGCGGCGTCTGACCCAGCGCGCGCATCGCGACCTCGGCGGCGGGCAGATCGGCCTCGGTCACCGGCCAGTCCTCGGTCGCCGACGATACGCGACTGCCGCCGCCCAGACCTTCGCGGATCGTCCACGCCCCCTCGCGCCGGATCGTGGCTGCGGGCCATGTGGCGAGGACGGCTTCGTTCAGACGGCGACTGTCAGGCAGGGCGACATGAGTCACGCGGTCGCCCCCGGAAAAAGCGCAGCGAGCTTGACCATCGCGGCGTTCACCTCGGCCGCGTCGTGACCCCGGATCACGACATTCGACCCGAACGCACCGTTCTGATGATAGGGATAGGACCCGATCGACAGACCCGGATGGGCCTCGGCAAGCCCACGCAAGGGCCCCGCAATCTCGCCCTCAGGCATTTCGATGCGCAGGGTCTGGCTCAACAGCGGCGCGCCGCCTTTGATCGTCGGCAGGACCGAAGCGACCATCGCCTCGAACACGCTGGGCACACCGGCCATGACATTGACGTTGCCGATGGTGAAACCGGGTGCGATGGACACCGGGTTTTCGATCAGCGTCGCACCATCGGGAATGCGCGCCATGCGCATCCGGCCCTCGGTCGGCTCCACGCCGCGGCTCTCGAAAAACGCAAGCAGCAGGTCGCGGGCATCGTCGCGGATGTCGATGTGGGCGCCGAACGCCTCGGCCACGCAATCCGCCGTGATGTCGTCATGGGTCGGGCCGATCCCGCCCGAGGTGAACACGTGGTCGAAGCTCTCAGACAGCGACTTCACCGCGTTCACGATGGCCTCGCGGTCGTCCGAGACGACGCGCGCCTCTTTCAGATCGACGCCGTGCTGGGTCAGGGCCTGCGCAAGGACATGCATGTTGATGTCGCGGGTGCGGCCCGAGAGGATTTCGTCTCCGATGACCAGCATCGCGGCGGTGGGGTTCGTCATGTTTGCGCTCCGGTTTGGCGTGGCGCGAACCTAATCCGTTTTCGCGGAGGCCAAAAGGCCGAGTTGGCCGGGATGCGCGGAGGGTGGCCGGGCAGCGCGATGCCGCCCGGCCTGTCGGCTCAGAGCCGTTCGATGGCGATGGCGATGCCCTGACCGCCGCCGATGCACATGGTGATAAGGCCGATTTTGCCGCCCGTGCGCTCCAGCTCGTACATCGTCTTGATGGTGATGATCGCACCGGTCGCGCCGACCGGGTGACCCAGGGCGATGGCGCCGCCGTTCGGGTTCACCTTGGCGGGGTCGAATTTCAGCTCGTTCGACACGGCCAGCGCCTGCGCCGCAAACGCCTCGTTCGACTCGATCACGTCGAAATCGCCGACCGACAGCCCGGTCTTTTTCATCAGGTTCTGCACCGCCGGGATCGGGCCGATGCCCATGACCTCGGGGCGCACACCGGCGTGGGCATAGCCCAGCACGCGGAACTTCGGCGTCAGACCGGCTTTTTCGGCCGCATCCGCACGGGCGAGAACGATGGCCGCCGCGCCGTCATTGATGCCGCTCGCGTTGCCAGCGGTCACGCTGCCGTCCTTGGCAAAAGCCGGGCGCAGACCCGCCAGCGCCTCGGCCGAGGTCTGTTTCGGGTGCTCGTCGGTGTCGAAGGCGACCATGTCGCGCTTCACCTTCACCTCGACCGGAACGATCTGCTCTTTGAAGTACCCGGCTTCGATGGCCTTGGCGGCGCGCGTCTGGCTTTCCAGCGCAAAGGCGTCCTGATCTGCGCGGCTGATCCCGCATTCGCCCGCCACGTTCTCGGCGGTGACACCCATGTGGCCGGTGCCGAACGGGCAGTTCAGCGCGCCCAGCATCATGTCCTGCGCACCGGCATCGCCCATCTTCTGACCCCAGCGGGCCTGCGGCAGGATGTAGGGCGAGCGGCTCATGCTCTCGGCCCCACCTGCGAGGCCAAAATCGGCGTCGCCCAGCATCAGGTTCTGCGTGACCGAGACGATCGCCTGCGCACCGGAGCCGCAGAGACGGTTCACGTTCATCGCAGGCGTGGTGTCGGGAACACCCGCCTCCATCGCCGCGACGCGGCTCAGGTACATGTCGCGCGGCTCGGTGTTGATGACGTGGCCGAACGCGACGTGGCCGATCTGACCGCCTTCGACGCCAGCCCGCGCCAGCGCCTCGCGCGCGGCGATCGCGCCAAGGGTGATCGGGGGCGTTGCAGCGAGCGAGCCGCCAAAAGTGCCGATGGCGGTGCGCGCACCACCCAGAATTACGATGTCAGTCATGGTATCCTCCGTGTATACGGTGAACTTCTACAAAATATGCAAAAAGTCCATCAGAACGTTCCGTCAGCCGGATCTCTCTCGCGGGTGCGGGTTGTCAACAACACCACCGCCTCGCGGAAAGCGTCGTACTTGTCACCCAGAACGTCACGTAGGTCCGCATCGTACCCTTCTGCGATCGGGGCGAGTGTGTCGATCATTTCTCGGCCCTTGGCGGTCAGGGTCAGCTGGACGAGCCGCCGGTCGGTCTCGTTCACCACCTTCTTGACGTAGCCTCCGGCCTCCAGCCGCGTGGCCGCGCGGCTCACCTTGGGCTTGTCCATCCCGACACGCCGCGTGATTTCACGCACCGACACGGCGTCTTCCTGACTGAGATGCGCCACAACGCGCCATTCGGCGACCGTGATCCCGTAGCGTTCGCGGTAGTGATAGGAAAAACCGGCGCTCACGGCGCGGGACAGTTCGTTGATCTGATACGGCAGGAATGTCTCGAGATCGAATTGCGTCACTGGTTTCCCCTTTTCGCGCGTATATGACGCCAAGCGTGCTGCACGTGCAAGCACCGGGGTCTTGTCATCCTGTGCGCTTTGCGTCCTTCTGTGCGGACGCAAATCGGGAGGAGGACGAGATGCGTGCAGGGATCGTGGCCCTCGTCGTGGCCTACGTGCTGAGTCAGTTCTACCGCGCATTCCTCGCGGTGATGGCGCCGGTGCTCAATACGGATATCGGCGCAACGCCCGAGGATCTGAGCCGCGCCTCGGGGCTGTGGTTCCTGATCTTCGCCGCGATGCAGATCCCCGTCGGCTGGCTTTTGGACAATGTGGGCCCAAAGAAAACCGCGTCGGTCCTGTTCGGCCTCGGTGCCGCCGGTGGCGCAGCGGTCTTTGCGATGGCGCAGGGGCCGGGCACGATCAACGTGGCGATGGTCCTGATCGGGATCGGCTGTTCGCCGGTGCTGATGGCCAGTTACTTTACCTTCGCCCGGGTGTTCGAGCCGCGCGTTTTCGGCACGCTCGCGGGCGTGGTGCTGGGCACCGGCACCTTCGGCAACCTCGGCGCGTCCTATCCGATGGCCTGGGCGGTCGAAACGATGGGCTGGCGCGAAACCATGTGGGGCCTCGCCGGGATCAGCCTGCTCGTCGCACTGGTGCTCGCGGCCCTGGTCAAGGACCCGCCGCCGTTCGAACACGAGCCGGGGGCCAGGAAAGGCTCGGTCTTCACGCTCCTCGCGATCCCCGCGCTCTGGTTCATCATCCCGCTTCAGATCGTAAACTACGCCCCCGCCGCGGGCCTGCGCGGGCTCTGGGCGGGTCCGTATCTCGGGGACGTGTTCGGCCTCGACGCGAACGGCATCGGGCTCGTCACCCTCGTCATGGCGCTGGCGATGATCGCGGGCAATTTCCTCTACGGCCCGGCCGACCGCCTGTTCGGGACGCGCAAATGGGTGATCTTCTGTGGCAATGGGCTGGCGGCCCTCAGCCTGTTCGGACTGTGGCTCTTTCCCGACAACGGGGTCGTCACGACCACGCTCCTTTTGTCGGGCGTCGGCCTATTCGGCGCGTCCTTTCCGCTCATCATGGCGCATGCCCGCGCGTTCTTCCCAGCCCATCTGGCCGGGGCAGGGGTGACGCTCATCAACCTGATGGGGATCGGCGGGGTGGCTGTGTTCCAGTTCGCCTCGGGCGGCATCTTTGCCGCAACGAAAGAGGGCGCAGCCTCGGCGGCCGCGCCCTATCAATCGCTGTTTCTGTTCTTCGCGGTCCCGATGCTGATCGGTCTGACGATCTATCTCTTCAGTCAGGACCGGACGGACTAGGCCGCCTTGCGCCCGCGCGGCCGACGACGGCGCTGACCGTTGCCCGGCTTCTTCGCGCCCTGTGCATCCGACTTGGGTTTGGAGGCCTGCTTGGGCTTGCCGCCGCCCCCGCCGCCGCTCCGGCGCGGGCCACCGCGACCCCGGCCACCGCCGCCACCCTGTTTCGGGGGCGCGAGCTCTTCGGGGCGGTTGCCGCCGATCACCGGGATTTCGATCTTCATCAGTTTCTGGATGTCGCGCAGGTAGCCGATCTCATCCCCGGTGACGAGCGAGATCGCATCGCCATCGGCCCCGGCCCGCGCCGTGCGCCCGATCCGGTGGACATAGTTCTCGGCCACGTTGGGCAGGTCGAAGTTGAACACGTGGCTCACGCCAGGAATGTCGATCCCGCGCGCCGCCACGTCGGTCGCCACAAGGACGCGCGCCTTGCCTTCACGGAATGCGCTCAGCGCACGGTCGCGCTGGCCCTGGCTTTTGTTGCCGTGGATCGACACCGCTTCGAACCCCGAGGCGGAGAGCTGCTTCATCAGCCGCTCGGCCCCGTGCTTGGTGCGCGCGAAAACGAGCGACAATCCCTCCGGCTCATCCGACAGGTAGGATTTCAAGATGTCGATCTTGTCGTTCTTGTCCCGCGCCCAATGCACGCCTTGGGTGATCTTGTCGGCGGCCTTGCCCGGCGCAGCCACCTGCACCTTCACCGGATCGGTGAGGTAGGCGCGGCTGAGTTCCTCCATCTGCTTCGGCATCGTGGCCGAGAACAGCATGGTCTGGCGCGGCGTGCCCAGTTCCGGCGCGATCTGACGCAGCGCATGGATGAACCCCATGTCGAGCATCTGGTCGGCCTCGTCGAGGACGAGGAACGTGGCGCGGTCGAGCCGCACGGCCTTGCGATCCATCAGGTCGATCAGACGACCGGGCGTCGCGACGAGGATGTCGGTCCCCTTGGCGAGGATCTGCACCTGCTTGTTGATCGACTTTCCGCCGACCACGGTGTTCACCTTGATATGGGTGCCTTTGACATAGGCGATCAGGTTGTCGGCGATCTGGTTCACCAGTTCGCGTGTAGGGGCGAGGACCAGAGCGCGCACGCATTTCGCTTCGCGCTTGTCATGGCCGCCCAGAAGCTGCTGCACCAGCGGCAGGCCAAAGGCCGCCGTCTTGCCGGTGCCGGTCTGGGCAAGGCCCATCACGTCTTTGCCCGAAAGCGCATGGGGAATGGCCTGCACCTGAATCGGCGAGGGGGTTTCGTAGCCGGCGGCCTTTACGGCGGCGAGGAGTTTCGGGTCGAGCCCGAGATCGTTGAAGGACGTCATAATATCTTTCCGCGAAGCGCCAAGGCTCCGCCTGTCCGGCGCAACCGCGCCGTCATCGCTGGGACGCACACGGGCCTCATGACAGAGCGATTGCCTGCCACCGTCCGGCGCGAAGCCCCCCGCGTGAAATGGGAACCTGTATCGGGCGCGACTTGCGCCCCTTCGCATTCCGACCCTGCCGCGCATCTTGTTTGATGTTTGTTGGCGGCGGCGGCTCACGCGGCCGCGTATCGGAATGAGCGCCATATCGGGCGCGACGTCACAAAAGTCAATGGAGCCCGTCAAGAATGGTGAGCCATGAAACTCTTTCACCTCTCTCTGCATTCCTGTATCAGCGCCCGAAACCTGAGACACCGAAAAGGAGAGCCACAATGGGCTACAAGGTCGTCGTCTGCGGCGCCACGGGGAACGTGGGTCGCGAAATGCTCAACATCCTGGCCGAGCGCCAGTTCCCGGTCGACGAGATCGCCGCTCTGGCGTCGCGCCGTTCGCTGGGGACCGAGGTGAGCTTTGGCGACAAGACCCTGAAGACCCAGGATCTCGACACGTTCGATTTCTCGGGCTGGGATATGGCCCTGTTCGCCATCGGCTCGGACGCCACCAAGAAATACGCGCCGATCGCCGCCAAGGCGGGCTGCGTGGTGATCGACAACTCGTCGCTCTACCGCTACGACCCGGACGTGCCGCTGATCGTGCCGGAATGTAACCCGGATGCCGTTCACGGCTATTCCAAGAAGAACATCATCGCGAACCCGAACTGTTCGACCGCGCAGATGGTCGTGGCGCTGAAGCCGCTGCACGAGCGCGCCAAGATCAAGCGCGTCGTCGTGTCGACCTACCAGTCGGTTTCCGGCTCCGGCAAAGACGCGATGGACGAGCTGTGGAACCAGACCAAGGGCATGTTCGTGCCGGGTCAGGAGGTCGAGCCGTCGGTGTACCCGAAACAGATCGCGTTCAACTGCATCCCGCAGATCGACGTGTTCATGGACTCGGGCGACACCAAGGAAGAGTGGAAGATGGTCACCGAGACCAAAAAGATCCTCGACACGTCGATCAAGGTCACCGCGACCTGCGTGCGCGTGCCGGTCTTCGTGAGCCATTCGGAATCGATCAACGTCGAGTTCGAGGAATTCCTCGACGAAGACGAAGCGCGTGAAATCCTGCGTCAGGCGCCGGGTATCCTCGTCGTCGACAAGCGCGAGCCGGGCGGCTACGTCACCCCGGTCGAGGCCGTGGGCGACTTCGCCACCTTCATTTCGCGCATCCGTCAGGACGTGACGATCGAGAACGGTCTGAACTTCTGGTGCGTGTCCGACAACCTGCGCAAAGGCGCGGCACTGAACGCAGTTCAGATCGCCGAGCTTCTGGGCCGTGAGGTTCTGAAAAAGGGCTAATCGTCCTCGATCAGAATGAGATCATCGTCGCCGTCGGGGGAAACTCCGGCGGCGATGTCGTTCAGGACGTGCTGCATCCGGTGCGGGTGCCCCGGCATCGGGCATCGGTATTTCCGAACGAGGCGCGCATAGGCAAAGCCAAGTTCGGACGACTTGCACAGACGCGCGCCAGTCACCCGGTCGTGGATCGTCAGCCCCCCGCCCGCAGGCCGGACCTCATACCCCTTCAGCGACAATCGCCCGGCAAGGTCCGCCCAACCATTCGCACTTGCCATGTCCGCTGCGAGGAGCCGCTGCAGGCGGGCGACGAGCGGCTCATCCGCCCGATTGGACGTCTTCGCCCCATCGACGCGTTTCAGTTCTTTTTCGACCAATGCCCGCACGATCTGGCCCGGCGTCAGGTCGCGCGCTTCGGCGATACGTTCCAGCCCACGGATCATCGCAGGCGGCATGGACAAGGTGACGGGTTCGAGGCTCATTCCCCCACCCTCCACCATCGTCCTTAACGATAGGTGAATTCGCGCCGACGAAAATTGCGGCCCTATGCCCGACCCGCGCCCCGCGTTAGCGTGCCGTCACCTCAATTCAGGAGAGCACAGATTATGCGCGCCACCGTTTCCCTCATTGCTTTGATCGCCGCCGTTCCCGCCCATGCCGATACCTTCTTCGCACAGGCCCCTGTGGCCGAGGCGATCATCTACCCGGACGGCGCCACTTTGACCTTGCGCGCCGAGCTCGACCTGCCAGCGGGCGACCACGTCGTGATGGTGCCTTACCCCGAGGCCGCCAGCATGGGCAGCCTGCCACGTATCGGCGTGAGCGACGGCGTGACCATCGGCGCGCTGGGCTTCCGCCGTGACGTGGTGTCCGACGCCCGCGACCTCTATTCCGAGGCGCAGGAAGAGGCTGCCCTTGCCATCGACGCCGCCGAGGCAGCCCTCGAGGCCAAGATGGACGAGATCGAGATCGCCCGCGTCGAACTGTCCGCGCTGCAAGCCAAGGCTGACTATCTCGCCGCCATTGCCCCGCCGACCGAGGCGACCGCCGAGGACATCCTCGCCATCGCCGACCTCGTCGCCACCCAGACCGCCGAGACCCGCGCCGCGATCCTCGTCGCCAAGGCTGACCTGCGCCCGCTGGAGGAGGACCTCGAGGATCTCAAGGGCGACCTCTCTGCCGCCGAAGCCGCGCTCGACCGCCTGTCACCGCCCACGACCGAGAACGACATGTTGACGGTCGAGGTCATCGTGGCCGAGGCCGGTCCCGTCGCGCTCGAGATGACCGAGCAGACATGGGCCGCAGGCTGGCGCGTGGACTACGACATGAACCTCGACCGTGACGCGGGCGAGATCACGATGGACCGCAAGATCATCGTCGAGCAGGAGGACCGGCGCGCCTGGACCGACGTGGCGCTCACCCTCTCGACCTCCCGCCCCAACGACCGGATCGCGCCGAGCGAGGTCTACCCGGACATGGCCGACATCTTCGACCCCGACGACCGCCGCCCGACCCCCTCGGCCCCGCGCATGGAAGCCGAGGCGATGGAAGAGGACAGGGCGGTCGCGGGTCTCGTCGCCGAACCGGCGCCGATGCGCACGGCCGGGCTTCAGGTCGACGGGCTCGCCATCTCCTATGTCTATCCCGAGAGCGTCACCATCGCGCCGGGCGAGGCGGCAGAGCTTGCGCTCGACACCCTTACCATCCCGACCGACATCACCATCGAGGCCGCGCCGCGCTGGGACGAGACCGCATTCCTCATGGCCGCGTTCACCAACGAGACCGGCGAGCCGATCCTGCCGGGCGAGGCGAGCCTGATGCGCGACGGGCATTTCGTGGGCCGCACCGCCATCCCGATGATCCCGGCCGGCGGGGACGAGGAACTGGCTTTTGGGCCGATGGAGTCCATTCGCCTCGACACGATCCTCAATCGCAACGCCGAGGGGGATGCGGGCCTCATCAACCGCTCCTCCACCCGCGAGCAGCAGATCACCTTCACGGTCGAGAACCTCTCGGGCGAGCCACAGGAGGTGCGCGCACTCTTCCCGCTCACCTTCTCGGAAAAGGACGATCTGGAGGTCGAGATCGTGGCGCTGCCGACCCCCGACGAAACCGATGTCGACGATCGGCGCGGTGTCTCGGCCTGGGATCTGACCCTCGCGCCGGGCGAAACGCAGGAGGTGCAGATCACCGTGACCCTCGATTGGCCCGAGGGGCAGGTGTTGAGCTGGAACCCCTGATGACCAGTCGACTTTAACTCAACTAAAATCGTTTCCTTGAGGCACCGTTTCGCCGCAAGTCGGCGCGATTTGTGACCGAATTCCTAGCGACAACGTGGGTGTCGGCCGATGAGCCGGCCCCACGGCAAAGCCCGTCTGGCCCCAGAGGCCCTGCCGGAAACCGGTTTCCCTACTTCCAAAACCACGGCCCCCCGGGGCCCGGACAAGGACCGGATCGTCATGAACAGCACCATCGTCGCCTTTCCCACGCCGCGTGTCGCCAATTCGAACGCGCCGCGTTTGTCGCAGGCCGCCGCGACCATCGTGTCGCTCGACCGGTGGACGCGCCGCGCGCGCCCGCACCGCACCGCGCATGGCGTGTTCTTCATGACCCGCGTCCTGACCACCACCGGCGATTTCGCCTGATCCAGCACAGGGGAGAGTACCCATGACCGTTTTCACCGCTTCCGCCACCGCCGTTCTCGAAACCGATGGCCGCCCGGACCTGCCGATCATCGAAAAGGTGCGCCGGGGACGTCTGGCCGCACTCGCCGCCCTGCGCGCCCGCACCGCCGACTCGGCAAACGTCGTGTCACTTTTCGAAGGCGAATTGCCCCGCCGGGCCGACCGTCCGGTTTTCCATACCTGTCGAAAACCCAATGAAAACAAGCTGCCCCCCCTGCTGCTTACGAATCCCATTGCGGCGTGATTGCGACTCACATGTGACGGGGGTCACGGCAGGGCCTCAATTGAACAGGCCGGTTCACGCCAACTAGGGCGAAGGTGGGTCCGAAAGGGGCAAAAACCGGTATTTTTAGGTGTCGAAAGGGTGAAATGTCCCAATCTCGCCTCATTTGAGCACATTTCCCGCCCGAATCGGGGCGCAGCTTTGTCCTCATCGGAACAGAAAAGTGCCAACGAGGTTTAGAATGGCTGCCACCGCTCAAAACCAGAAAGACGAAAAACTGCTTCGCTTTCCCAAGCCCGTCAAAGGCATCCGGAAAAGCGATCGCAAAAAGCGTCTGCCTGAACTGACCAGCACGGATATCGAGGACTTTTTCTCGAATGCTGACAGCAAGGGAAAAATCAAACGTTTCGCGGCCTGACCACCGCGCTCTCCTGACCACCTGACCAAACCTGACCCGGCCACAAAAAAACAAAACGGCCACATCCTGGGGAACCAAAAAATGACCAACGTGATCGACTTCACCGCCTACGCCACCAAAGCCACCAAAGCTGCCGCTGGCACCGTCTACCAGAACAACCTCGTGTCGATGGGTGACTGGAAATCCGCTGCGCATGCCCGCCGCGTGAACCACGTCACCACCGATGTGCTCGCCTCGGGCGGTTCGGTCGCCTAAGCGACCGCCCCCGGACGACCCCACCTGACACGACCCCAACAGCCCCCTATTTCTGGAGACACCCCAATGACCATCCTCGAAAAAGCCCGCGCCGGACGCCTTGCCGCTCTCGCTTCGCTGGACGCCGCCACCGACCACACCCAGAGCGTGGTCTCCATCTTCGACTTCGAACCTGTGAAGAAGGCCCAGCCGATCCCGGCCTTCAGCGCGATCCGGACGGACGGCACCGTGGTGCGTGTCGCGGCCTGATCCGCACCGACAGTCGGAAAGACGGATGCGGAATACCCTCGCCGCATCCGTTTTTCATTTGTCGAGCAGCGTCATTCGATACCGGGCCGCGCGCCGCACGAACGTGACGGCCGTGCCCGCCACAACCAGCCAGAGCGCGATTTCCAGCGTCGGCACCTCCCAGATCTCCGGCAGGACAACCGCGACGAGCGCGGCCACGGTCACCGCCGCCATCCGTTGCGGCTTGGCCATCGGTCCCCTGAAATCGGCCTCACCCCCCTGCGCAATCGCCGCCTCGCGCACGTAAGCGGTCGCGATCGCCAAAGCTCCGGCCGCCCAGCCGAGCGCGGGCTCGTCCACCGCCAATCCGACCCCCACCAGAATGAGCACGTCGGCCACCCGGTCTGGCACCTCGTTCCAGAACGCGCCATCGGGTGCCGCCTTGCCGCCCTCGACCGCGACCATCCCGTCGAGCAGATTGCACAGCAGCCTGAGTTGTACGCAAAGCGCGGCAAGGATCAGCCAGCCCCAGTCCTCACCATCCGACACCCAGAACGTACCGCCTGCGAGGGCCGCAAAGCCTGCGGAAGCGGCTGAGATTGTGTTTGGGGTGAGAGGGCCGCGTGACACCCACGCCGCCAGAGAGTGTGCCCAGCCCGCGCGCCGCGTCGCGAGGGGCCGGCGCGTCACCGGGCCCGGCTCACCGCAAAGGCGCGGCGCAGCGTGAACGTATAGGTGGCACCGTAGATCGTGGCGACGGTGAAGGGGACGAGCACCGTGGCCCAGAACGCGGGCGTGCCCGCAATCGTGTGGATCGTGGTCAGAACGGTCGCGGAAATCGCGCTCGCCGCCAGCGTCGGCGTCACCACACCGGTGGTATTACTCGCGACCCATTCGATCGCTTTCTTTATGAAGAACGTCATCGTTCCCGTAATCAGGCCCTGAAGCAATCCTGCCTCGAAGGCCGCGAGCCACGAATGAGTGATGTTCGCGATGAAGGCCCAGCCCCCCATCAGGAAAATGCCCGCCAGAACGTGCGCGAGATTCGATTGCAATACTGCCATTAAGCCGACCAGAAATACCTAACCACGTGAAAAAATACCGGAGCTGAAAACACAACGGAATCAAGTCGATCGGTAAAGCCTCCGTGGCCTGCGATCAAGTGTCCCCAGTCCTTCACGCCCTTATCCCTTTTGATAGCTGACATCACCAATCCGCCGAAAAATCCCATAAGAGTGCAAAGGATCGCAAGTAAGGCTGCCTGCCATACTCCGAAAGGCGTAAGCCAAGCGAGCAGGGCGCCCAATGCCGAGGCGGACAGAACGCCGCCCGCGAATCCCTCCCACGTCTTCGACGGCGACAGGGCCGGGGCGACCGGATGGCGCCCGATCAGCTTGCCCCAGACGTATTGCAACACGTCCGACCCCTGCACCACGACCACGAGCCACGCGATCAGCAGCACCTCGCGGCCTTCGAAGCCGGGAATGTCGAGGGTCAGGAGCGCGGGGACGTGCGAGGCCGCAAAGACGGCGACCATCAGCCCCCATTGGGTCTCGGCCACCCGACTGAGAAACCGCGAGGTATCGCCGCGCAGCGCCACGAGGATCGGCATGAACAGGAAGGCATAGACCGGGATGAAGATCGAATAGAGCCCGTACCAGTCGATGTAGATCAGCCAGTATTGCACCGGGATGATGACGAAGAACGACACCAGAAGCGCCCAGTGATCGGCCCTTCGCTTGGAGGTGAGCGTCAGGAATTCCCTGAGGGCTGCAAAAGACAACAGCCCGAACAGCACCACGACCCCGATCCGCCCGAAAAGCAGTGACAGGGCGAGCAGGATCACCATCGCCCACCACGAATTGATCCGCGCGTTCAGGTTCTCGATCACCGCATTGGTGCCGTCCGCATCGTAGCGGCGGCGCAGGATCTCGCCCAACGCCGAGGCGAGTGACAGCACCACAACGACGGCCAGAAGCAGGCGAAAGAACTCGTCGGGGGCGGTCATGCGTCACGCTCCGGTTTCAGGGCGACGAGCGCCTGTTCGGCCCGCTTGAGAAACGCGTCCTTCGCTTCGCCCTCATTCAGGTGGAGCGGCGCGCCATAGGTGACGGTGCATAGAAGCGGCACGGGAATGATCTCGCCCTTCGGCAGGATCGCGTTCAGGTTCTCGATCCATGTCGGCACCAGATCGACCGCAGGGCGCTTCGAGGCGACATGAAACAGCCCGGTCTTGAACGGGAGGAGCGGCTCCGGCCCCATGTTGCGCCCGCCCTCGGGAAACAGGATCAGGCTCGACCCCTCATCGAGCGCCCCGACCATCAACTCGACGGGATCGTCCTGACGGGTCTCGGGGTTCCGGTCGATCAGCACCGCCTTGAACACGTCGCGCCCGGCAAAGGCGCGCAGCGGCGACTTCAGCCAGTAATCGGCGGCGGCCACGGGGCGCGTCCGGTCGCGCAGGGCAGGCGGCAACACCGCCCATGCGAGCACGAAATCCCCGTTCGACGTGTGGTTGGCGTAATAGATGCGCTGGGTCGGCACCGGATCGGCCCCGGCCCAGACGGCACGCGGCGCTGTCACGAGCCGCGCAAACAGCACGATCGCCTGACCGGCGACGAGCGCAGCGAAGGCTTTGAGACCTCGCAGCGCCCTTTGCATCAGACCGGCTGAAAGGTGTCGGCCTCGGGGTCGTAGAACATCAACCCACCTTCGCCGATGTCATGCCACAGACCGTGCAGCGACAGTTCCTCGTTCTTCACGGCATCCGCCACGAACGGGAAGGTCATCAGGTTGTCGAGCGACACCTTCACCGCTTCTTTTTCCAGATGATCGACGCAGTCCTGACCGGAATGGTGATCCTTGATCCGGTCGTAGCCCGGCTGAAGCACGTCCATCCAGCGACCCACGAAGCTTTCGGGCTTGGTCAGTTCCGGCGCGGCCCCGGTGGCCATGTCGTAGAACCCTTTGACCCCGCCGCAGGACGAATGCCCGATCACGATGACATGGGCTACTTTCAGCGCCGTGACGGCGTATTCGATGGTGGCCGAGGTGCCGTGACGGTTCCCATCCGGCTCATAGGGCGGGACGAGGTTTGCGATATTCCGGTGAATGAAGAATTCACCCTGATCCGCCCCGAAGATCGACGTGACATGCACGCGGCTGTCGCAGCAGGAAATGATCATGGCGCGGGGGTGCTGCCCCTCGCTCGCCAGACGGCGATACCATGATTTGTTTTCGGAATAACTCGTCGCCTTCCAGCCCTGATAGCGTTGGACAAGATACTTCGGAAGCGGTCTCGCGTGGCTCATGCCTCTCCCCTTATTTCGCGCGTTTCACGATCTTTAGGCTGGTTTTTCCGGAAATTCGAGCCATTTCAAGGCGGCTCAGAAACCTTTTCTTGAGGCTGCGGGTGCAGGGTCGACCCGCTTTGAGGGAAAGGGTGAAGGTGATGTCGATTGCCATTCTGAAACTTGCCGAAGCGGTCGCGCTCGACCGTGACCAGTTGGAGGTGCTGTATCGCCAGCTTGGCCCTGTCGGCGCGGACAAGGTCGTCCAGCACGCGTTGGAGGAGCTTTCGGCACTGCTCGAGGCGCTGCCGGGCGATTACCGCGAGGGTCGATTCGACGACCTGACCGCAGGCGCGCGGGCGCTCGCGGCCGTGGCGCAGCAGGTGGGGATGACCAAGCTGGCAAGGGTCTCGCGCGATCTCGCGGACCTGTCGTCGGGGCGTGACGCCCCCGCGCTCGGTGCCGTGGTCGCGCGGCTGTCGCGGATCGGGGATCGCTCGCTCGTCGCGGTCTGGGACATGTCGGACGGGATCGGCTGAGCAGCGCCTGTGCGCCCGGCCCCCGTTGCAGGTGCCCGTACATGGGCTAGTGTGGCGCGGTCCATTCTTTGACCGGAGCCCCCATGACGCTGACCTTCGCGCCCGCCACCGACGATGCCGTTCCGCTGACGCTGGTATCGAAAGACGCCCTTTCGACCCTCAAGGGCACCTTGCCCTCGACCCATAGCGCATGGGTCGAGGCGAGTGGGTTCAAGGCCGGTCTTGGCGCGGTTCTCGTGCTGCCCGGCGAAGGCGGGCGGATCGACGGTGCCCTCGTCGGTCTGGGTGACGCCAAGGCCCGCGCGCGTGTCCGTTTCGGTACTGCGCAGGCCCGCGCGCACCTGCCCGCAGGCACCTACCGGCTGGAAACCGACCTGACCGGTACGGCGCTGGACGAGGTCGCGCTGGGCTGGCTCCTCGCAGGTTACACCTTTGAAACCTATTCCAAACATCCGGCCCCCAAAGCGCAGCTCGTTGCCCCCGAAGGCGTCGATGCCGCCCGGCTTCAGGCCATCGCCGCCGGTGAGGCGCTGACCCGCGACCTCATCAACACGCCTGCCAACGACATGGGGCCCGATGCGCTCGAGGCAGCGGTGCGCAAACTCGCCGACGAATTCGCGGCTGAGGTCGAGGTCACGACGGGCGACGCCCTGCTCGAACAGAACTTCCCGATGATCCATGCCGTGGGCCGCGCCTCGCCCCGCGCGCCGCGCCTGATCGACCTCAACTGGGGCACCTCCGGCCCGACCTTGACGCTGGTGGGCAAAGGCGTCTGCTTCGACACCGGGGGCCTCAACCTCAAACCCGGCGCGTCGATGGGTCTGATGAAAAAGGATATGGGCGGTGCCGCCACGGTGCTCGGCCTCGCCTGCATGATCATGGCGCTGGGCCTCAAACTGCAACTGCGCGTCCTGATCCCGGCGGTCGAGAACAGCGTCGCGGGCGACGCCTTCCGCCCCGGTGACATCCTGCCCAGCCGCAAGGGCCTGACGGTCGAGATCAACAACACCGACGCCGAGGGGCGGCTGGTGCTGGCCGATGCGCTCGCGCTGGCGGACGAGGATATGCCGGACCTCATGGTCTCGATGGCGACCCTGACCGGGGCCGCGCGGGTCGCGGTCGGCCCCGACCTCGCCCCGTTCTACGCCACCGACGAGATGGACGCCGACGCCCTGCGCGTGGCCGCGCCCAAGGTCGCCGACCCGGTCTGGGAAATGCCGTTCTGGACACCCTACGACGCGATGATCGAACCCGGCATCGCGGACCTCGACAACGCGCCCAAGGGTGGCTTCGCGGGCTCGATCACGGCGGCGCTTTTCCTCAAACGCTTCGTCACCGACACTGACCGCTACATGCATTTCGACATCTACGGCTGGCAGCCCTCATCCGCCCCGGCGCGGCCCGTGGGCGGCGTCGGCCAAGGCGCGCGCGCCCTGCTCGAAGCCTTGCCGGGGATGCTCAAGCTGTGAGCGACTGGCGCCTGCTCAAATCGAACGGCCGCGTCGCCCACGTCTCGCTCGAGGGCCAGGTCGAGGCCGAGGTTTTTACCGAGGGCACGTGGCATCAGGTCAACATGACCTCCACCGCGATCCTGCGCTCGCCACAGGGTCCGCGCGAACGCGAGCTGCTCACCGGCGACGGCTTTTGCGTGCTCGACCGCGACGGGCGCTTCGTCTTCGGCTTTTCCGAGCGTGACGGCTATTGCGGCTGGGTCTTTGCCGAGCTTCTGCGCGACAAACGCACCGCGACCCACCGCGTCAGCGCCGCACGGAGCGCCCGCAAAGCGACCCCGGACATCAAGGCGTGGGAGCCGGTCATGCCGCTTTCCTACGGTGCGCGTGTCGAGGTGATCGACGAGGGGCCGCGCTGGACCCGGATCGTCATGCAGGACGAACCCAACGCCGAGGGCTTTCGCGAATACGTGGTGCCCACCGCGCATCTCACCCCGCTCGACCAGCCCGCGACCGATCCGGTCGCCGAGGCCGCCAAGCTGCTCGGCACGCCCTACCTCTGGGGCGGCAACTCCAGCTTCGGGATCGACTGTTCGGGGCTCACCCAACTGGCCTATGAGGCTTGCGGTGTGGCGCTCCCCGCCGACAGCGACCAGCAGATGCCCGAGGGCGCGCCCGCCTCAGACTATCGCCCCGGCGACCTTCTGTTCTGGGCCGGGCATGTGGCGATGGTCGCGGACGAACATCGTCTGATCCATGCCAATGCAGGGTCGATGAACGTGGCCTATGAGGGGATCGACGCCGCCATCGCGCGAATCGAGGAGCAGGGCGAGGGGCCGGTGACGGCGCACCGGCGTTTCCTGTAATTATTCGACCGCCCGGATCAGCTTGCGTTCCAGCACACGCAGCACCGTCTTGAGGTCCGCGCCGCGCTTGAGGATCTGACCGTCCATCCCGATCACCGAATACTGCCCCTGCTTGCCACGCAGCTTGGGGCGCTTTTCGATCCGATAGAGCGGCGTCTCGGCCGACCGCCGGAACACCGAGAAAATCGCAGCATCCTTGAGGAAACTCATCCCATAGTCGCGCCATTCTCCGGCAGCGACCATGCGTCCGTAGAGGCCAAGGATGATTGAGAGCTCGTGGCGGTCGAAAGCCACCTTCTCGTCTACGTTACGAGGGAACGGAGTGGGCGCGTTCATAGCCTCAGCCTGCGCCCAATTTCGCGGTAAATCAATCCCCGGCTGTGCCCGCCCGATTCAGGACATAAAAAGACCGCTTGTTCACCGCGGAGCGCCCAAAATGGTGCCGCGATTGGTAGGCAAACCTGACCCTCGAAGCGCAAGCTTCCCCGGTGCCGTGTCAACAGCCCCCACCCAGTTTGCGGCGCCGGGATCCAAAACCCCACCCTGAGCGGTGGGGTTTTGCATTTTTCCGCCTATGTCTGCGAAACGATGCGTGTGTCTTTGTGTGAATGGCGCTGTGATCTGCACAAACGCGGCGCGCCTGCGCACCCGCCCCGCCGTGTCCGCGAAAAAGCGCCGGGCCTAACCCAGCAGCGCGATCACGCCTGCGATGGTAAAGATCGACACGGCGGTCGAGACGAGGATCGTCGCCGACACCCGCATCGGGGCGACCCCGTAGTGCTGCGCGAGGATAAAGACATTGCCTGCGACCGGCAGCGCCGCGGTCGCGATCATCACCTTGGCCGAGAACGCGTCGACGCTGAAAAAGACCAGCGCCATGACCGCCACCGCCGCCGGGTGCAGCACCAGCTTGGCAAAGGACAGCCAGACCGCCACCGTCAGCCGCTCGGCCGATTTCGACGCGAGCGAGGCACCGATGGCAAAGAGCGCGCCGGGCGTGGCTGCCGCGCCCAGAAGTGTCAGCATCTCGGTGACGGGGCCGGGCAGGGGGATGCTGGTCGCCGACCAGGCAAAGCCCGCGACGATCGACACGATCATCGGGTTCTTCACCAGCCCCAGCGCCACGGTGCCCAGCACCTTGGGGCTGACGCGCCCGTCGCGGGTCCCGGTGATGAGGATCACGATCAGCGACGAGAACACGACCAGATCGACGGCGAGGCACAACATCACCGGCCCGATGGCCTCTTCCCCGAACAAAAGCGCCAGCATCGGCACGCCCAGAAACCCGGTGTTGCCGATGGCGGCGCATTGCGCCTCGACCGCGGCCTGTTCGACCCCGATCCTGCGCACCAGCGCCACGACGGTCGCCACGATGTACACCGCCGATGTGCCGATGAGGTAAGCCCAGATGAAAGGCCAGCTCAGAACGTCGCTCAGGTTCAAGGTGGCCGAGAACCTGAGCAGCATCGCTGACAGCGCAAAGTAGAACACGAACTTGGTCAGTGCCGCCGTCGCGGCCTCGCTGAAGAACCCGGTCCGGCCCGCGAGATAGCCGATGGCGATCAGGGCAAAGAAGGGTAGGACTTGGATCAGGACGGCGAGCATGTTTTGCCCCTAGCATGGTGCGCGGGCCGCCACCATCCTCAAGCGAAGGCGCCGTGGCAGAACCATCCTGCGCTCTGCGTGGCCCCGTGGGCAAAGTAGAGCCACAGCCGCTCCCCCCGCGTCGTCGTCACCACCCAATAGTCGCGCTGCCCGGTGCGCCACGCCGGATCGTCCAGCCACCATTCCGGCGCGATCCGCTCCGGGCCAAAGGCGCGCGCCACCCCGTGATCGCGCCCGCGCCAGCGAAACCCCTCGGGCAGCTGCGGCACATCCGGGATCATCACCGGCTCCGGCGGCCACATCCTGAGCGGGCGCTCGTGGGTCGGGGCGTGCCAGGTCGTCGCGGCCTGAGAAAAGGCGGCGGCGAGGACCGTGGCGCCCTTTTCGGGGATATGGCTCTCGGCCGGATGCAGGCGGGTCATCGCCTCCAGCCCCAGCCGGGTGCCGATCCGGCCCAACAGGTCGTCGAGCGCCGCGCCGGGGCCGCGCTTGGCGACGCTCTCACTGGCCTCCAGATGCCCGCGATGCTGGGTGGCATGGACCGGCTCGTGACTGGTCACCACCAGCCGCACCGCGTCGATGCCAAAGCCCGCGTCCACATCCGACAGTTTCATCGCAAACAGGGGCCGCATCCGCTCGGGGTCGGCGGTGGGCCGCGCCAGTCCGATCTCGACCGCCTGCATGGTGTGATCCGAGCGCGAGAACTCGGCCCTGACGCGCCGCGCCCCCCGGCCCGCGCGGGTCAGCCGGTCGCAGAGCTCCGGCAGCAGCCGGTCGAAACAGCCCAGCAGGTCCTCCTCCAGCCCGATCGGGTCGGGCAGCCCCATGCGCACCGCGAACCGCACCGGGGGGCGGGCGGGCGAGACGGGTTCGGGTTCGACCCCCAGCGCCTGATCCAGCCGGCGCACCATATGCCGCCCGAACCGGCGGGCGAGCCCCGCGCGCGGCGTGCCGAACAGATCGTCGATCCGGCGGAGCCCCAACCGCGTCAGCCCCTCGACCGTGTCCATCTCGAGCCTGAGCGCGGCGACGGGCAGGGGGCCGATGGCCTGCCGGGTCTGGCCCACTGGCGCGATGCGCGGGGCCACCGACTGTGTGGCAGGCTTCGGGGCCGCCCCGCCGCGCGTCCAGTGCTTGCGCTTCACCGCGCGGGACCGGGTCGCGCGCGCCTCCTGATCGATGGCATCGCCGGACCGATGCCCGGTCCCCGCCACGTTGGCGAAACGCGCCAGCGCCCAAGCCGCGCCCAGCGTATCGGCCAGCCCCAGCCGCACCGTCAGACCCAGCATCGCGCAATCCCGGTCGATCTGCGCCGCCAGTTCCTCCTCTCCGCCGAACAGATGCGCACAGCCGGTGATGTCGAGGATCAGCCCATCCGGCGCCTCCTCGGACACCCACGGGCTGAAGCGCCCGGCCCAGCGGCGAAGCGTTGTCAGAAACGCCGCCTCGGCCACCCGGTTCGCAGGCCGCGAGGTCAGGCCGGGGCACATCGCCCGCCCGTCGCGCAACGGCTGGCCCAGCGTCAGCCCCGCCGCCTGCGCCTCGGCATTGAGCGAGGTGATGACCTGCGCCCCGCGCTGATCCTCGACCACGACGAAAGGCCCCGCAGGCAGGCCGCGGTCGAGACGCAACAGGCGCTCGGCGGCGAGGCGGGGGAACCACAGCGACAGATGGCGTTTGGCAGGCATGGCGGGCAGCGCGGTTGATGTTCACCTAATGTTCTCATAGGCGATCCGGGGCGCAGGAGTCGAGTCCCGGCGAAGCCCCGCCACCTGACAGGGTTGTGAGTGCGCAATGTCTTCCGGCCCGCTAAGCTGCCCGCAACGATGCACGAAACCCATTGCCCACAAAGGAAAATCCAGATGAACGTCAAGACATTCCTCGTCACCGCCGCCCTCGCGAACGCCACGCTCGGCGCCGTCGCACACGCCGACTCGGACGATCCGACCATTCAGGCGCGGCAACAGGCGATGAAGACGATCAGCCAGAACTTCAAAACCGTCTCGGACACCGCCAAGGGCACGGTCGATTTCGATGCCGCCGCCATTCAGGCCGCGCTGACCACGATTTCGGAAACGGCTGCCGAGGTGCCTGCGCTCTTCGAGGCCGAAGTGGTCGATGCCGAAAGCGACGCCTCGGACGACATCTGGGCTAACTGGGATGACTTCGTGACCAAGGCCGCGGCTCTGGAAAACGCCGCCGCCGAAGCCTCGGGCATGGTGACGAGCGCGGATGACCTGAGCGCGGTCATGGGCTCGGTCGGTGGGGCCTGCGGCGCCTGCCACAAACCCTATAAACTCTGAAACGTCGCGGGGGCCCCCGCCCCCGCGTCCTTATCCGGGGTCAGCCGCACCAGATGCGGGTGATGACCTCGTTCTCGTCCAGATCGACATTCAGCCGGTTCTGAAGGTAATCGCGCGTCACCCTGTCACCCGGCCGGATGATCCGCAGATCGGGCCACTCGAACAGGGTGTTGGCATAGGGCTGACCGACAAAGTCCTGAAACGCAGGGGCCGGGCAGACACCCAATTGCCCGGTCGGATCATGCGTCACGACCGCCCCTTGTTCGCAGGCGACCAGCGCAAAGGCGACGACAGGAAGGGCGAGCCATTTCGTCATCCACAAAACACCCTGACGATGATCCCGGCCTCGTCGGTTTCGATGTTCAGCCGGTCCGACCGGTAGTCCATCGTCATCACCGAACCGGGCTCGAGCACGCGCAGATCGCGCGACCGGACGATTTCGGGGTGGTTCGAGATATCCTGACCGACGAGAGACTGCATCTCGTCCGCCGCGCACATGGGCGGCTCGCCCGGGCTGACCGGCGCCGAAGCGACAGGGGAGTCGGTCTGGCAGGCGGCCAGCGTCAGGGCGAAAACGGGGATCAGGGCAAATCGTATCATTCTGCTTACATAAGCCCCGTGCGCCCGGCGGCAAGCCATGCCATTGATCCAGCGCGATGATTCGCCCAAAGTAAGGCAAAGCGACAAGGAAGCCCTGATATGAGAACGCGCGCCGCAGTGGCCACCCAGGCCGGAAAACCCCTTGAAATCATGGATGTGAACCTCGCCGGGCCGAAGGCGGGCGAAGTGCTGATCGAAGTGAAGGCGACCGGCATATGTCACACCGACGAGTTCACGCTCTCCGGTGCCGACCCCGAAGGCCTGTTCCCCGCGATCCTCGGCCACGAAGGCGCGGGCATCGTTCTGGAAGTGGGCGAGGGCGTCACCAGCGTGAAGCCGGGCGACCACGTGATCCCGCTCTACACGCCGGAATGCCGCGAATGCTACTCCTGCACCTCGGGCAAGACCAACCTCTGCACCTCGATCCGTTCGACCCAGGGTCAGGGCGTCATGCCCGACGGCACCTCGCGTTTCACCACGCTCGATGGCGACCCGATCCTGCACTACATGGGCTGCTCGACCTTCTCGAACCACACCGTCCTGCCCGAAGTGGCCGTGGCGAAAGTGCGTGAAGACGCCCCCTTCGACAAGATCTGCTACATCGGCTGTGGCGTGACCACCGGCATCGGCGCGGTCATCAACACCGCCAAGGTCGAAATCGGCGCCACCGCGATCGTCTTCGGTCTCGGCGGCATCGGCCTCAACGTCATTCAGGGCCTGCGCCTCGCGGGTGCCGACATGATCATCGGCGTCGACCTGAACCCGTCGAAAAAGGAAATGGCCGAGAAATTCGGCATGACCCACTTCGTGAACCCGAAAGAGGTCGACGGCGATATCGTCCCCTACCTCGTGAACCTCACCAAACGTCGCGGCGACCTGATCGGTGGCGCGGATTACACCTTCGACTGCACCGGCAACACCACCGTGATGCGTCAGGCGCTCGAAAGCGCGCACCGCGGTTGGGGTGAATCGGTCGTCATCGGCGTGGCGGCGGCTGGGGCCGAGATTTCGACCCGCCCGTTCCAGCTTGTCACCGGCCGCGTCTGGAAAGGCACCGCCTTTGGTGGCGCCAAGGGTCGCACCGACGTGCCGAAGATCGTCGACTGGTACATGGAAGGGAAGATCGAGATCGACCCGATGATCACCCACACCATGCCGCTCGACGACATCAACAACGGCTTCGACCTGATGCACAAAGGTGAATCGATCCGTTCGGTGGTGCTCTACTAAGACGATCCGAGCCGGGCCATCGCCCCGCTCGCACGGGCCGCGTGAAGTTACACGCGGCCCGTTTTCTTTGCCGATCCGCCAAGCCCCGCCCTTGCGCGCGCGCCGCCGCCCCGTCAGAACGGGAAGAAAGGAGCCCCCATGCCCGAGACCAAACCCCTCCTTGCCGTCCTCATCGATGCCGACAACATCCCCGCGCGCTTCGCGGACGGGGTGTTGAAAGAGATCACAACCTACGGCGAACCGGCCCTGCGCCGCGTCTATGGCGACTGGTCCTCGCAACGGCTCGGCCCGTGGAAATCCAAGGTGCAGGAACTGGGCATGGTCGCGCATCAGGAAAGCGCGAACACCAAGGGCAAGAACGCCTCCGACATCGGGCTGGTCATCGACGCGATGGACCTTCTGCACACCGGGCGCTTCGACGGCTTCGTGCTGGTCTCGTCCGACAGCGATTTCACCGCGCTCGCCAACCGCATCCGCGAACAGGGCCTGACCGTCATCGGGATCGGCGAGGGCAAGACGCCCGAAAGCCTGCGCAACGTCTGCTCGCGCTTCGTGATGATCGAAAACATCGTCGACGAGGAACCGGAAAAACCGGCGGCCGAAAAGAAAAAGGGCAAGCGCGACCCGATGGACGCCCTGCCTCTCATCTTCGGCGCGATGGACAAGATCGATCAGGACGGCGAGTGGTTCCAGCTCGGCGTTGTCGGCCAGACCATTCAGGCCGACAACCGCGACTTCGACACCCGCAGCTATGGCCGCGCCAAGCTGTCCGACCTGATCCGCGACACCAAGCGGTTCGAGATGAAGCGCGAGGGCAACCACGTCTTCCTGCGCCGCGTCGACTGACCCCGCGACACCTTGAACCCTTGAACTTGGCGGCGTTCACGCTAGTTTGGAATCATTCCAAACAGGTGTGCCAATGGTTCCCGGATTCTCATTCTCCCGTCGTCGGTTCTCCGACCTGACCGAGCAGGAAGTGCTTGCGCTCGCCATCTCGAACGAAGAGGACGACGCGCGCATCTATCGCCAGTATGCCGAGAGCTTGCGCAAGGAATTTCCCTCGTCCGCCCACGTCTTCGACGATATGGCGGCGGAAGAGGACAATCACCGCCAATGGCTGATCGACGAGCATGAGCGGCGCTTCGGCACCGTGATCCCGCTCGTCCGGCGCGAACACGTCGCGGGCTATTTCCAGCGTCAGCCGGTCTGGATGATCGAGAACCTCGGTCTCGAACGCATCCGCGCACAGGCGCGCGAGATGGAGCGGCAGGCGGAGCAGTTCTACCGCAAGGCCGCCGACCGATCCTCCGACCCGGCAACCCGCAAGCTCTTGGGCGACCTCGCCGCCGCCGAGGCCGGGCACAACGATGTGGCGGGCCAGTTGGAGCGCAAGTACCTCGCAGGTGAGGCGCGCGAAGAAGAGGACGAGGCGGCGCATCGCCAGTTCGTCCTGACATGGGTGCAGCCGGGTCTTGCGGGCCTCATGGATGGCTCGGTCTCGACCCTCGCCCCAATCTTCGCCACGGCGTTCGCCACCAAAGACCCGCAGACCACGCTCCTCGTCGGTCTGGCCGCCGCCGTCGGTGCCGGGATCTCGATGGGGTTCACCGAGGCCGCGTCGGACGACGGCGAATTGTCGGGTCGTGGCTCACCCGTGAAACGCGGTGTCGCCTCGGGCCTGATGACCACCCTCGGCGGTCTCGGCCATGCGCTGCCCTATCTGATCTCGGATTTCTGGACCGCTACGACCATCGCGATCATCGTCGTCTTCGTGGAACTCTGGGCCATCGTCTGGATTCAGAACAAATACATGGCGACGCCGTTTTTCCGCGCCACCTTTCAGGTCGTTCTGGGCGGCGCGCTCGTCTTCGCGGCAGGCGTGTTGATCGGGGGCGGCTGACGCCCCCGACCGGCTCAGACCGGATTGACCAGCTTACCGTCCGCGAAGAACGACAGGATGTTGTCCACCGCCAGCATCCCCATCGCCGTGCGCACCTCGAGCGTCGCGGTGCCGAGATGGGGCAGGAGCGTCACGTTCTCCATCGCCCTGAGCGCATCGGGCACATCCGGCTCGTTCTCGTAGACGTCCAGCCCCGCGCCGCCGATGTCGCCCGCCTGAAGTGCGGCAATGAGAGCGGCTTCATCGACCACGTCCCCGCGTGAGATGTTCACGAAAATCGCGTGATCCGGCATCGACGAGAACACTTCGCGCCCGATCAGGTGATGGGTCTCGGCCCCGCCCGGCACCGCGATGACGAGGAAATCGGCAAGCGCCGCCACATCCTCCAGCCGCTCGCGCTGGCGTGCGGGAAACCCGACTTTCTTGGGCGAGCGGTTGTAAAAGATCACGTCCATGCCGAACCCGTGGTGGCACCGCTGCGCGATGGCCTGACCGATCCGGCCCATGCCGATGACGCCCAGCGTCTTGCCGGTCACATGCTGCCCGAGCATCTGCATCGGGCCCCAGCCCTGCCAGTCGCCCGCCCGCACGATCCGCTCGCCTTCGCCCGCCCGACGCGCGGTCATCAGGATCAGCGTCATCGCGATATCCGCCGTGGCATCCGTTACCGCGCCGGGGGTGTTGGACACCGCCACCCCATGCGCCTTGGCCGCCGCCACGTCGATATGGTTGTAGCCGACCCCGAAATTCGCCAGCAGTTTGCAGCGGATATCCCCCGCCGCCTCGAACACCTCCCGCGAAAACGCATCGCCCAGCGTCGGCAGCACCGCATCGAACCCGGTGAGCGCGGCGAGCATCTCGTCCCGGTCGAGCGGCTCGGTCGACTCCCGCAACGTAACGTCATGGGCCGCGCCCAGCTTGTTCAGCACGGCATCGGGCAGGGGGCGGGTGACGAGGATCTCCATCAGAACAGCCGCCCGCCATTGGGCACGGATTTGTCCGGCGTGATGAGCACGACCTCGCCATCCGCATCCGGCACCCCGAGCACGAGGATCTCCGACATGAACTTACCGATCTGGCGCGGCGGGAAATTCACCACCGCCATCACGCCCATGCCGATCACGCTGGTCTCAGAGTAGTGCTTGGTGATCTGGGCCGAGGATTTCTTGACCCCGATCTCTTTCCCGAAATCGACCCAGAGCTTGATCGCGGGCTTGCGCGCCTCGGGAAACGGCTCGGCCTTGACCACCGTGCCCTTGCGCACGTCGACCTTCAGGAAATCGTCAAAGCTGATCTCACTCATGCGCCCAGTTCCTTGTCGCGTTTGATCGCAGCCTCGACCGCGCGTTCCAGAAGCGGCGGAAAGCCGTCGGTTTCGTTCATCAGCACTTCGAGTGCGGCCTGCGTCACCCCGTTGGGCGAGGTCACGTTGACGCGCAATTGGCCGGGGTCTTCGTCAGCATTCTCGGCCAGATGCCCGGCCCCTGCCACCGTCGCTTTTGCCAGTTGCAGCGCAAGCTCAGGCGCCAGCCCGTTGGCCTCGCCCGCCGCCGCCATCGCTTCAATCAGGTGGAAGGTATAGGCAGGCCCGCAGCCGGAAATCGCGGTCACCGCGCTCATCTGTTCTTCGCTCTCCAGCCGCACCACCAGACCCACGGCAGAGAGCAGCGCCTCGGCCAGATCGGCGTGATCGGCACTGGCCGCACCATTGCCGATGATCGCGGTCACGCCCCGGCCCACGGCGGCAGGCGTATTGGGCATCGCGCGCACGATCGGCGTCCGGTCGCCCAGCATCGTCTCATAGGTCGCGATGGTGATCCCCGCGGCGACCGAGACGAACAGCGTCGCGCCGTTCCCCATCGCTTTCAGCGTCGGCAGCGCATCGGCCATCATCTGCGGCTTCACCGCGACCAGCACGACCGCCGGCGCCTCGGGCAGGTCGGCGTTCAGGTTCAGCCCGTCCAACCCCTGCAGCCACTCCGAGGGCTTGGGGTCGTTCACCCAGACCGACGAGGCGGGAAGCCCGCCGTCGAGCCAGCCCTTGAGCATCGCCGACCCCATCTTGCCGCAGCCCAGAAGGACCATGCCCTTCTCGCGAATGTCATTCATATCCATCGCATGTCTCCTTGTCGGCGCGCAGCCTAGGCGGGCGACACCCGGTGCGCAATGCGCATACGAAAACAGGGGGCCTAAGCCCCCCGTCCCCGTTCATTGGAGATGAATTCTGTCAGGCGCGGCCGTAGGCCTCGGCCATCGCGATCTGCATGGCCGCCTCGACGCTCTTGTCGCCCCAGTTGACCAGTTGGAACGCCGGGTAGAACCGTTCGCAGTTCTGAACCGAAGACGAAATCAGGCGGCCCAGCTGCTCCGGCCCGGCCATCTGCCCACCGGCGAGCACAAGCCCGTAGCGGAACACCATCAGGCGCTGTTCGTGCCAGTAGGTGAAGGCCCCGTCCCACACCATGTCGTTCGTCGCGTTGAGCGCCTCGTAGAGCATCGGAAGTTTTTCTTCCGGCGGCTCCATCTCGAAGGTCGTGATCAGGCGGAGCGTCTCGTCATACGGGCTCCACGCCAGAGTGATGGAATAGGTGCGCCACTGACCCTCGACCGCCATCGCGATCTGGTCGTCGGCCACACGGTCGAAATCCCAGGCGTGGCTTTCCGCGAGAGTTTCAACGATGTCGATGGGATGCAGGTCTTCCGTGTCGAGATAGTGCTCGGTCGCCGTCATGGGCTTGCCCCTTCTGCTCGGTTCAGCCTTTGCGGGTGCAGAAACGCAAGGGCTGGTTGCCTGTACAGGGTGTGGCGTCTAGTGCGCCCCATCCCTACTAGATATCGTCTGATATTCGTTGACTCCTGTAAAGGAGAAACTCAAGAATTCGCTTTTTCTCAACGAATCGAGTCGCTTGAGGACTCGCGACTTGCACAAATCGCGTAATTTTTTCGAGATTTCCGTGCGTTAACCTTGTCGAACGCCGCGATCTTCCGCCGATGGCCCCGGGCGATTTGGGCAGAGGCCCGCCGCCCCGCCAAGCGGCCTCAGATCATGCGCCCCCGGATCAGATCGGCGGCCTTTTCGGCGATCATGACGGTGGGCGAGGCGGTGTTGCCCGAGGTGATCGTGGGCATCACGCCCGCATCCACCACCCTGAGCCCGCTCATCCCGTGAACCTTGAGGTCGGGGCCGACCACCGCCATCGGATCGGTCCCCATCTTGGTCGTCCCCACCGGGTGAAAAATGGTCGAAGCGATGTCGCCCACGCTTCTGAGCAGGTCCGCGTCGGTCGCGATCTCCGGCCCCGGCAGGAACTCCTCCGGCGCGTATTTCGCCATCGCGGGCATCTTCATCATCGCGCGCGCCTGCTGCACCGCCTTGACCGCCACCAGCTTGTCCTTCTCCGCCGACAGGTAATTCAGCCGAATGTCCGGCTGCTCGCCCGGATCGGTCGAGCGCAGATGCGAGGTGCCGCGACTTTCGGGCCGCAGATTGCAGACCGAAACCGTAATGCCGGGGAAGGGATGCAGCGGATCGCCCAGCTTGTCGGTCGTCAGCGGCTGCACGTGATATTCAAGGTCCGGGGTCGCCACGCTCTCGTCCGAACGGGTGAAGATGCCCAGCTGCGACGGCGCCATCGCCAGCGGCCCCGACCGTTTCAGCGCGTATTCCAAACCCATCCGGGCCTTGCCGATGATCGAGTTGGTCAATTGGTTCAGCGTCTTCGCCCCCACGACGCGATAGGCGGTGCGGATCTGCAGATGGTCCTGCAGGTTCTTGCCCACCCCCGGCAGCGCATGCGCCACGCCGATCCCGAACTCGTCGAGCACGTCAGGGTCGCCGATCCCCGAAAGCTCCATCAGCTTGGGCGAGTTGAGCGATCCGGCGGCCAGCAGAACCTCGCGCCGCGCCCGTGCGCTCTGCGTCGTGCCACCCACCGACCAGCGCACGCCGACCGCACGTCTACCGTCGAGGATCAGACCCTCGGCCAGCGCGCCGGTCACCACCCGCAGATTGGGCCGCCCTTGGGCAGGGCGCAGAAACGCCTTGGCGGCCGACCAGCGCACACCGTTGTTCTGGTTCACGTCAAAGAACCCGACGCCCTCGTTCAAGCCATCGTTGAAGTCGGGCGAGAACGGAATGCCGAACTGGATCGCGGCCTCCTGCACCGCCTCCAGCACATCCCACTTCAGCCGTTGCTTCTGCACCTTCCACTCACCGCCCGACCCATGAAGCTGGGTCGAGCCGCCGTGATGATCCTCGCTCCGCCGGAAATAGGGCAGCACATCGTCCCAGCCCCAGCCGGTGTTGCCGAGCTGGCGCCAGTGATCGTAATCCGCCGCCTGACCGCGCATGTAGATCATACCGTTGATCGAGGTGCAGCCGCCCAGCACCTTGCCGCGCGGATAGGCGAGCGACCGTCCGTTCAGCCCCGGCTCCTCGGCGGTCTTCATCATCCAGTCGGTCTTGGGGTTCCCCATCGTGTAGAGGTAGCCGACAGGCACATGAATCCACGGATAGCGATCACGCCCCCCGGCCTCGAGCAGCAGCACACGGGTAGCGGGCTCTTCGCTCAACCGGTTCGCCAGCACGCAACCGGCCGTACCGGCCCCTACGATGATGTAGTCCCAATCGCCGCCGATATCCGCCATGACGTCCTCCAATCCCCATTTATTCCTTAGTCGGGACAGAGAAGATCGTGCAAGTTTGTTGGGACGATTTGTTTCTTCTGCGACGAATTGCCTGCGATCACGGGATCGTTTATTTCACCTGATATGAGGGTGGCAATTCAGCGCAAGATTCTAATTGTGCTGGTCATGTCGGCGATTGCCGTCATGACCGGTCCGTTTGGCACGTTCTCGGAACTCGTGCTGGTCGAGCGGCTTGCCTATTGGCCGCTGGCACTGGCGGGCGTGTCCACGATCATCATCTCGATCGTCCACCTGTTCCTGATGCGGTTGCCCGAAAGCTGGCACCCCGTCCTGCGGATCTTGCTGGGGTCCTTCGTCGCGGGTCCGTTCGGCGCCGCTTGGCTTCTCGGGATCGACATGGTGATGCGGGGCGAAACCTTCACCGCGTTCAACTTCGGGTTCCGCTGGGTCTTCGTCACCGTGATCGGCTTCGGCATTTCTCTGGTCGAGGGCTATTTCCGTCCCCGGCTTCTGGCCCAGATCGACGCGAGCAAAGCCGCCGCAGACACGCCAGAAACCGCGCCCGAGCCGGAGCCGCCGCTGTTCATCCGCAACCTCGACCCCGATCTGGGCGCCGACCTGATCTCGATCACCACGCAGGACCATTATCTCGACGTGGTGACCGCCAAGGGCGAGAGCCGCATCCTCAAACGCATGTCCGATGCGCTTGCCGAGTTGAACGGCTTTCCCGGCATGCAGATCCACCGCTCGCACTGGGTCGCGCTCGACGCGGTCGAAAGGGTCGAAAAAGACGGGCGCAAATGCCTCGTCGTGCTCAAGAACGGCACGACACTTCCCGTCAGCCGCCCGAACGTGCCTGTCCTCACGGAAGCGTTGGAAAACCGCTAGGGTTCTCGACACTTTCACTCAGGATGCCTAGGTCTGTCGCGAAAGGACGCGCCATGACCCGTTATTCCATCCTCGATCTCGCCCCGGTTCCCGAGGGCTCCACCCCCGCCGACGCGCTGGAAAACTCCGTCGATCTCGCCCAGCACGCTGAAAGATGGGGCTACACCCGGTACTGGTTCGCCGAGCACCACAACTCCACCGGCATCGCCTCGGCCGCGACCTCGATCATGATCGGGCATGTCGCGGGCAAGACGAACACGATCCGCGTCGGGGCAGGGGGTATCATGCTGCCGAACCACGCCCCGCTCATGGTGGCCGAGCAATTCGGCACCTTGGCCACGCTCTATCCCGACCGGATCGACCTCGGCCTCGGTCGCGCGCCCGGCACCGATATGGCGACCGCACGGGCGCTGCGCCGGATCATGAGCCAAGCCGACACCTTCCCCGAGGACGTGGTCGAACTCATGGGCTATTTCGAGCCGCTGACCGACGACCGGCGGATCAAGGCGATCCCCGGCGCGGGCACCCGTGTGCCGGTCTATATGCTCGGCTCGTCCCTGTTCGGCGCGCAACTCGCCGCCCACCTTGGCCTGCCCTACGCTTTCGCCTCGCACTTCGCGCCCGACGCGCTGGACGATGCGATCCATGTCTACCGGACCAACTTCCAGCCCGGCCAGATCGACAAGCCGTATTTCATGCTCGCCGCCAATGTCTTTGCCGCCGACACGGATGAAGAAGGCGCGCGGATCCGCACCTCGAGGCAGCAGGCGTTCCTGAACCTGCGCACCGGCAAGCCCGGCCCGCTCCCGCGTCCGGTGGACGACGCCGCGCAGATCGCACCGCCGGAGCATCTGGCGATGGTGAACCACGCGCTGCGCATCACGGCGGTCGGTGGCCCGGACCGCGTGGCCGCGCAGCTCGACGCGATGATCGAACGCTACCAGCCCGACGAGATGATCCTCACCGGCATGATCCATGACCACGAAGCGCGCAAAAAGTCGTTCCGGATTGCGTCCGAGATTCTGTCCGAGCGGGCAGGAGTCGCTCAGGCCGCCGTCGGCGCGGGCTGAGACAACCGCGCGCAAAAGGACTTGAGCGCCGCGACAGGCGCGCTGTCCGGCTCTGCGATGGCGATATCGGTTCCGATCAAGGTCACCGCCGCCTCGATCTCGCCCTGCCAGTTGAGCACCGGGGCCGAGATCGCGGCGAGGCCGGGGATCAGGTCGCCTGACACCCAAGCATAGCCCGCCGCACGTACCTCATCCGCAATCGCCGGGGCGTCGAGCGCCGGGTTCGCCGCCGTTTCCTCCGCCAGTCGCGCGGCGATCACATTGGGCTGCGCCCATGCCAGAAATGCGCGGCCCGTGGCGGAGCCGAGCAGCGGCATCGTGGTGCCAAGCCCCAGCGTGGTCACGATGAATCCCGCCGCACGCTCCCACCGGATGATCGTCGGCCCGAAGTTGCCCCAGATCGACAGCATCGCGGTGAACTCCGTCTCGGCGCACAGATCGGGCAGCGCATCCGCCGTCCGGTTCACGAAATCCAGCCGTGACATGGCCGACAGGCCCAACGCAATTGCGCCGGGGCCAAGATCGTATTTCCCCGATTTCCCCGCCTGCGCGACCAGCCCCGCGTTCACGTAGCTGGCCAGATAGCGATGCACCTTGGAGGCGGGCATATCCACCCGGCGCGCCAGTTCCGACAGGGACATCGGCGTGCCTGCCTCCGACATCGCCTCGAGCACCCTCAGGGCGCTGTCGAGTGATTGGATGCCCGCGCTTTCAGCCATGCCCGCTCCCTTCGAAAATCTCGCGCAACGGTTCGGTCGGCGCTGCCGTCAGCCGCCCGTCGCGTTCGGCGAAGATACCGCGCGTTTCGTAACCTTCCACCAGAATCCTGTCCCCGATCCGCGCCGTGTAGGGCGCGGTAAGACTCCGCTTGGCCCACTGAATCGTCCCCAGTTCCAGCGTGAAAACATCCCCGTCCAGCCCCGGCGATTTGAAATCCGCATCCGCATGCATCAGCCCCAGACCCCGCGCGTCGAGCTGTCGGCACAGCGCCGCATGACCCCCGTGCCGCTCTTTCAGAAAGGTGTGAAAGCACCGATCGAACCAGCGGAAGTAGTTGGGATAGAACACAATTCCTGCCGCGTCGCAGTGCCCGAAGCTGATCTGCACGTCGATGGAAAAGAGCGGTGTCTCGGTCATCAGTTTTTCCGTTCTGTAAAACGCATTGCATTATAGGGAATCATTTCATAGGGTCCCAGCCAACGCAAGCTAGCCCGAGGGAGGACGGAATGGCCACGCTCAAGACAGTCGATATTATTGGTGGCGGACCCGGCGGATTGTATTCGGCGATCCTGCTCAGACGCGCTTTTCCCGACGCCCATGTCCGTGTGATCGAGGCCGCGCCGCGTGGCGTGACTTGGGGCTTCGGCGTCGTCTTTTCCGATCAGGCGCTCGACTTCCTCAAAGCCGACGACCCCGAAACCCACGACCTCATCGCGCCGCAGATGGAACGCTGGCGCAACATGACGCTCAACCACCCCGACGGGGCGGTGACGCTGGACGGCGTCGGCTTCTCGGCCATCGGGCGGCTCGAGCTTCTGACCATCCTTCAGGACCGTGCCGAGGCGGTCGGGGCCGAACTGGTGTTCGACACCTTTATCGACGATATCGACGCGCTCTCCGCCGACCTCGTGATCGGTGCGGACGGCCTGAACTCCGTCGTGCGGCAGGCCACGCCAGAGGCGTTCGGGGCCAGTATCGAAGAACTGACCAACCGCTTCGCGTGGTTCGGCACCGACCGGCCCTTCGACACGCTTACTCAGACCTTCGTGCGCCACGACAAGGGCGCGATGAACGCGCACCACTATCGCTACGCGCCGGACATGAGCACCTTCATCGTCGAGATCGAAGAAGACGGCTTCTTCCAGCATGGCTTCGACAAGATGGATGAGGATCAGACCGCCGCCTATTGCGAAGAGGTCTTTGCCGAGGTGCTGGATGGCGCCAAGCTCATCAAGAACAAATCGGTCTGGCGCCGCTTTCCGAAACTGTGGTGCGAGAACTGGGTCACCGGCAACCGCGCCCTGATCGGTGACGCGGTCCACACCGCGCATTTCTCGATCGGTTCCGGCACCCGTCTGGCCCTCGAAGACGCCATCGCGCTGGTCGAAGCGATGAAGACCTCGGCGACCGTCGAACAGGGGCTCGCCGCCTATCAGGCCAACCGCCAGCCCATCGCGAAAAAGATCGTCACCGCCGCCAACACCTCCTGCGCGTGGTACGAAACCTTTGGTGAGCGCATCGAGCAAAAGCCGCTCGATTTCGCGATGAGCTACATGACCCGCTCGGGCCGCATCCCGCGTGACCGTCTGCGCAAGATCGCGCCGGAGTTCATGGCCGCCTACGAAAGCCTGCGCCCCGAAATCGCCGATCCGGTCAGCGACGACACGCCCTCGTCGCGCGAAATCGGTTTCGACAAATCGCAGCATCCGAACTGTTCGGCGGTGCTCTGGGACAACCTCGACCGCAACCCGGACAAGGTCGCCCTGACCGGTCCGGCGGGCGACGTCACCTATGGCGCCCTCATCGCCGAAGCGGCCCGATGGGGCAACGCGTTCAAGGCGGCGGGTCTCGTCCAAGGCGACCGAATCGCGTTCTTCCTCGACGACACGCCGACCTATCCGGCGGCCTTCTTCGGCGCGGTGCGGGCGGGCTTCGTCCCGGTGCTCCTGAACACCATGACGCCCCCCGACGTGCTGGCCTATTACCTCGAAGACAGCGCTGCACCTCTGGCTCTGACTGAACCGGAACTGGTCGAGGTCTTCACCAAGGCAGGCACCCGCGTGCCGCTGATCGTGAACGGCGCGGCACCGGCGGGCAGTCGCGCCGCCGCCGACTTCATCGCAGGCCAGCCGGACACGCTCGATCTTGCCCCCACCGGGCCCGATGACATGGCGTTCTGGATGTATTCCTCCGGCACCACGGGTCGCCCCAAGGGGATCGTTCACCTGCATCACGACATGGCCTACAGCCAGCTGAGTTTCGCAGCCCACGTGCTGAAACTGCGCGAGGACGACATCTGCTTCTCGGTGCCGAAAATCTACTTCGCCTATGGCTTCGGCAACGCCTTCACCTTCCCGTTCTCCATCGGCGCGACCACGCTCCTGATGCCGGGCCGCCCGACGCCCGACGCCGTGGTCGGTATGATCGAGACCTACAAGCCCACAGTGTTCTACGGCCTGCCGACGCTCTACACCGCGATCTGCAACGCGCCGGGCATCGCGGACCGCGACCTGTCGTCCCTGCGTCAGAGCATGTCGGCGGCGGAAACCCTGTCCGAAGACGTGTTCAACCGGTGGAAGGCGCTCACCGGCCTCCCCGCTATCGAAGGGCTGGGATCGACCGAGCTTCTTCACGTCTACCTGTCCAACACCGTCGAGGATCAGCGCCTCGGCGCGGCAGGCAAGGCGGTGCCGGGGTATGAGATCGAACTGCGCGACGCGGACGGCAACAAGGTCGGCTCCGGTGTCGACGGCGTCATGTATGCGCGCGGCGGATCGTCCGCGCCCTGCTACTGGAACCGCCCCGACAAGACCGAAGACACGATGCGCGGCGACTGGATCTACACCGGCGACCGCTTCATCGAAGAGGATGGGTTCTACTACTTCCAGGGCCGCGCCGACGATCTCATCAAAGTGTCCGGCCAGTGGGTCTGGCCGCTCGAGGTCGAGCGTTGTCTGAACGAACACCCGGATGTCCATGAATGCGCCGTGCTGGCCTATGAACTGCCAGACCGCCGCATGACCCTGCGCGCCGTGGTGGCGCTGCGCGAGGGAATCGCGGCAGGCGACGAGACGACCAAATCGCTTCAGGCCTTCGTCAAATCCAAACTCGCCCCGTTCAAATACCCGCGTTTCGTCAGCTATCTTGAGGATCTGCCCAAGACCGGGACCGGCAAACTCGACCGTCAGGCTGTGAAAGCAATGCCGGTAGACGCGGCGGAAAGCGTTTCATAGGGTGCAAATGTGAAAGCAAGGCCCGACAAGCCCCGGGGAGGGGGCGGGCCATAGGGAGGATTTATGAAACGCATCATCTCGGCGGCATTGGCCGCCACCATGTTCACGAGCGTCGCGAGCGCCGAATCCGTCAAGATCGGCTTCGTGACCACGCTCACCACCCCCGCCGCCGTGATCGGCAACCAGATGGAGAACGCGGTGAACCTTGCCGTCGAACATCTGGGCGGCAAAGCGGGCGATCTGGATATCGAGGTCATCTTCGGCGACGATGGCTTCGCCCCCGAGACCGGCAAACAGGCCACCGACAAACTGGTCAAACAGGACGACGTCGATTTCGTCGCGGGCTACATCTGGTCCCACGTCCTGCTCGCCTCGCGCAAATCCGTGCTCGACGCGGGCAAGTTCCTGATTTCGGCGAACGCCGGGCCGAGCCAGATGGCGGGCAAACTCTGCGATCCCAACTTCTTCTCGACCTCGTGGCAGAACGACCAGACGCCCGAAGCGATGGGCGAGGTCATGAACCGCGCGGGCGTCAAATCGCTCTATGTCATGGCGCCGAACTATGCCGCCGGTAAGGACATGGTCGCCGGGATGGAGCGCACGTTCGAGGGCGAGATCGTGGGCCGCGACCTGACCAAGTGGGGGGCGGACACGCAGCTCGACTTCTCCGCCGAGCTTGCCAAGGCGCGCGCTTCGGGCGCCGACGGCATCTTCGTATTCTATCCGGGCGCGGCGGCTGGCGCGTTCATCAAGCAATACGATCAGGCGGGCCTGTCCGAAGAGCTGCCACTCTACTCGGTCTTCACAGTCGACGCGATCTCGCTGCCGCGCCTGCAAGAGGCCGGGTTCAACGCCGTCCTCGGCTCCCAGACCACGCAGGAATGGGACCCGACGCTCGACAACGAGGCCAACAAGCGCTTCGTCGAGGACTACAAGGCCCAGTTCGGCGGCTACCCGTCCTACTACGCTGCCCAGTCCTATGACGCGATCATGCTGATCGCCTCTGCCGTGGCCAAAGTCGGCAATACCGAAGACACCGACGCCCTGCGCGCGGCCCTCAAAGAGGCCGACTTCGACAGCGTTCGCGGCGAGTTCACCTACGGCAACAACAACATCCCCGTGCAGAACTTCTACCTGCGCGAAGTTGTCGAAGATGCCGATGGCGTCTGGACCACCCGTGTCGTCGAAACCGTCTATGAAAACGCTCAGGACAACTTCGCAGCCGAGTGCTCGATGGAGTGATCCTCAATCCGGCGCGGGCGGCCCGTCTGCCCGCGCCAACCCCGGGAGCCCCCCTTGGATTTCGCACTACTCGTCATCCAGACCCTGAACGGTCTGCAGCTCGGGCTTTTGCTGTTCCTCGTCGCCTCCGGGCTGACGCTCGTGTTCGGCATCCTCGACTTCGTGAATCTCGCGCATGCCTCGCTCTACATGATCGGGGCCTTCATCTGCGCCACGCTCACCTTCGCGCTGGGCAATTTCCTGATCGCCGTCATCGTGGCCCTGCCGCTGACCGGGCTGATCGGATGGGCCGTCGAACGCTTCGTCGCCCGGCCCTTGTATGAGCGTGACCACCTCGACCATGTGCTCGCCACCTTCGGTTTGATCCTCGTGTTCGAAACCCTCGCCCACCTCATCTGGGGGCCCGAGGGGATCGCGGTGCCGCTTCCCGCATTCCTGCAAGGTCAGATCGCCCTGTCGGACACCCTCATCATTCCGGCCTACCGCTTCCTCATCATCGGCGCGGGCCTCGCCGCCGCCGGGGGGCTCTTCTGGCTGGTGAACTTCACCCGGCTCGGCATGCTGATCCGCGCCGGTGCCTCGAACCGCACGATGGTCTCGGCGCTGGGCATCAACATCGAAATGCTCTTCGGTCTCGTCTTCGCCATCGGCGCCACGCTCGCGGGTCTCGCGGGCATGCTCGTCGCACCCATCACCGAGGCCAACATCGGCATGGGCAACTCGATCATCATCACCGCCTTCGTCGTCATCATCGTGGGCGGGATCGGCTCGATGAAAGGCGCCTTTGTCGCGGCCCTCCTCATCGGCCTCATCGACACGCTGGGCCGCTCGTTCCTCGATGATTTCTTCAAGCTCTTTATGTCCTCCGACGCCGCCGAAAACTCGGCCCCCGCGATCTCGGCCATGCTCATCTACATCATCATGGCCGTGGTTCTGGCGCTGAAACCGCAGGGCCTGTTCCCGCCGAAGGTGCGCTGAGATGAGCCGTCGCACGATCATCACCCTCGTCGTCATGGCGCTGCTCGCGGTCCTGCCGCCGGTGTTCTACCTCACCGGCAACGCCTTCTACCTCGACCTCGCCACGCGGCTCACGATCCTCGCGATCGCCGCCGTCAGCCTGAACCTGATCCTCGGCTACGGCGGGCTCATCAGCTTCGGCCACGCGGCCTACCTCGGGATCGGCGCCTATGCCGTCGGCATCCCGGCGCATCACTGGCTCTACGGCGGTCTCGAAAGCCTCGGCCTCGCCACCACCTCGGGCTACGTGCAGATCCCGCTGGCCATCGGCGTCGCCGCGCTCTTCGCCCTCGTCACCGGCGCGATCTGCCTGCGCACCAAGGGCGTCTACTTCATCATGATCACGATGGCCTTCGCCCAGATGATGTACTACGCCATCGTCTCGATCGAGGAATACGGCGGCGACGATGGGCTGGTCATCGACACCCGCTCCGAACTGCCCTTCATCGACCTCGACGACCCCCTGCAACTCTTCGGCCTCGCCTATGTCTCGCTCGTCATAGCGATGCTGATCGTGCGGATGATCGTGAACTCCCGCTTCGGCATGGTCCTGCGCGGCGCCAAGGGCAACAACGAACGCGTCGTTATGCTGGGCTTCAACACCTACCTGTTCCGCCTGACGGCCTATGTCTTCGCGGGCGCAATGGCAGGCTACGCGGGCGCGCTACTCGGCAACTTCACCACCTTCATCTCGCCCGAAATGATGGACTGGGGCCGCTCCGGTGAGCTCATGTTCATGGTGATCCTCGGCGGCACCGCAACGGGCATCGGCCCGGTGATCGGCGCGACCCTCTTTATCGTGCTCGAAGAGGTGCTGTCGTCCATCACCGTCTACTGGCACCTGCCCTTCGGCCTCCTGCTTCTCGCCGTCGTGCTCTTCGGCAAGGGCGGCATCATGGGCATGCTGCGCGCCGACAAGGAGGGCGACCAATGACCATGCTGGAAACCCGCAGCCTGATGAAATCCTTCGGCGGTATCCGCGCCACCGATGACCTGACCCTGTCGGTCGAGCCGGGCGAATTGCACGCGATCATCGGCCCCAACGGCGCAGGCAAGACCACCCTCATCACCCAGCTTTGCGGCTCGCAGAAACCCGACAGCGGCACGATCCTCTACAAGGGGCAGGACATCACCCGCACCCCCGCCCACAAACGCGCCCGCATGGGGATCACCCGCAGCTTCCAGATCACCTCCCTCATCCTCGACATGACCGTGCTCGACAACATCGCGCTGGCCGTGCAGGCGCGTCAGGGCTCGTCTTTCCGGCTGATGCGCAACGCCCGCAAGATCCCCGCGATCCGCGACCGCGCGCTGGAGCTTCTGGGCCGCGTCGGTCTCGCCGACAAAGCGCAGATGCTGACCAGCGCCCTCAGCCACGGCGAACACCGCCACATGGAAATCGCCATCGCGCTCGCCGCCGAGGCCGAACTCATGCTGCTCGACGAACCCATGGCCGGACTGGGCGGCGAAGAAACCCGCGCCATGATCGACCTTCTGAATGGCATCAAAGGCCAGCACACCATCGTCCTCATCGAACACGACATGGACGCGGTCTTCGCGCTCGCCGACCGCATCTCGGTGCTGGTCTACGGCCATATCATCGCGACCGGCACCCCCGCCGAAATCCGCGCCAACAAGGATGTCGAAGCCGCCTATCTGGGCGAAGAAAGCGGGGCCGCCTGATGCTGAACGTATCCGACCTCACCACCCACTACGGCACCTCGCAGGCACTCTTTGGCATGAACTTCTCGCTGGGCACCGGCGAAGTGGCGACGCTTCTGGGCCGCAACGGCATGGGCAAGACCACCACGATCAACTCGATCATGGGGATCGTGAAAGCCTCCGGCGGCTCCATCGTCTTCGACGGTGAAGAACTCGTCGGCCGCCCCTCGTTCCGCACCGCCAACCTCGGCCTCGGCCTCGTGCCCGAAGGCCGCCAGATCTTCCCCAACCTCTCGGCCCGCGAAAACCTCGTCGCCACCGCGTCCAACCACCTGAACCAGCCCGACCCCTGGACCATCGACCGCGTCTTCGCGCTGTTTCCCGAGCTTGAAAGCCGCGCCTCCTCGATGGGCAACCTGCTCTCAGGGGGCGAACAGCAGATGCTCGCCATCGGCCGCGCGCTCATGACCAACCCCAAACTCTTGATCCTCGACGAGGCGACGGAAGGGCTCGCCCCCCTCATCCGCCAGAAAATCTGGGCGGCACTTGCCGACATCCGCGCCACGGGCCTCTCGATCCTCGTCGTCGACAAGAACCTCCACGACCTCATGCGCCTTGCCGACAAGCACTTCATCGTCCAACGCGGCGAAGTCGTCTGGTCCGGCACCAGTGCCGCGTTGCAAGCCGACCAGACCGCCCGCGAAACCTGGCTCGGCCTCTGATCTTTCCGGTCTGAAAATATCCCGGGGGTGCGGGGGCTGGCCCCCGCTGGCGCGACCGCAGAGCGGGCGCACCTCAGGGGTCTTCGATCCACTCCGCCGCCCACTGGCCCGACAGATAGGCCCCATGCGTGGTCGAGTGATAATCGAACGTCGTATGCTCGCCTGCAAACACCAAACGGTCCGAGGCCGGGGTTTCGAACGCCTCCCACAGGTCCCGCGACGCGCCCGCGGCCGGAAACGAATAGGCCCCGCGAAACAGCGGATCGGTCGACCACGCGGTTTTGAGCACGCCCACCGGCGCGCCCACCCCGTCATAGGCCGCGTCCAGCACCTCCAGCGCATCCCGCGTGGCCTCGGCCTCGCTCATCCTATCCGCCACAGGCGCATAGGCCCCGAAGGACAGGCCGAGCAGGATGTTCTCGTCGGAAAAGGTCCGGTAGTTCAGCCAGTAATTCCACCGCCCGCGCGGCTCGGTGACGATGCCCACATACTGCGTGTCCACATCCCAGAACGCCTCATCGAACTTGAGCGCGATCTTGGTGACTGTCCCGAACCCGATCCCGTCGATGGCCGCCTGATAACCCCCCGGCAACGGCGGATCGAAGGCCACGTCCCCCGCCTTCAACACCCCAAGGGGCAGGGCGCAGACCACGTTGTCGCCCGTGACCTCGCCCCAGTCGCCTGAAACCCGCGCCACGCCCCCGTGCTCGATCCGGCGCACCGCATGCCCCAGCCGGATGTCCAATTCCTCCGCCACAGGCGCGAGCAACCGGTCATAGCCCTCCGGCAGGATCACGTCCGCGCCGGGAAAGGCCTCATCCTCCAGCGCCAGCGCCGCCGAGACTTCTTCCAACGGCGCGCCAAGGTCGAACTCCACGAAAGCCGACAGCATCCAGCGCGCCTCGGGCCTGCGCAGAATATCCGGGTCGATGTCGTTGATGATCTGCGCCAGACTTCGCGGATCGTCCGCGCCGTCCAATTTGTCGTAAAGCGCGTCCTCGAAATCCTCGTAGAGCCCGTCCAGCGCCTCCGCCACATCCTCGTCCATGTCGGTCCCGTCCGCGTCAACCACGTCGAGGCTGTCGTCATCGGTCACGAATGTCGGCGCGTCCGCGTCTTCTGCCAGCCCCGCCACCGGGTTGCCGCGCCCCGGCCCGTGGATCCAGCCCGCGCCCCATTCGAACGGGGCGCCAAGGCTGTGATCGGTCCGGATCCGCCCGCCGATCCGGTCGCCCGCCTCCAGCACCACGACCTCTGCGCCCGCATCTGCGAGCCGTCGCGCCGCCGACAGCCCGGCGATCCCGGCGCCCACCACGATCACCCGCCGCCCGGCGAGCGTCTGCGCCCGGACGGCCCCGGCTTTCGACGCCGCCAACGCGGCCAGTGCGAGCTTCAACGTGGTGCGGCGCGTGACCTGCGGCATGACGATCTCCTCCAAATGCGCCCACGCTAAGTGAGCGCTCTATCGCCGTCCAGCACAACGGCAAGGCTTGGGATTTCCCTTGCCGGGGCTTAAGTTAGATGGATCGGCCAGATCGGCGGAGGGACAGGTTTGATCGACATCTCGGGAACCGGGCGCGCGCTGCCCGCGCAGCATGTGCCGACCAGTCACTTCGACACCCGGCTCGGCCGCCCCGAGGGGTCGCTCTTTGCTGCGACCGGTGTGCGCGCCCGCTATGTCTGCGGCCCGGAATCGCAGGTCGATCTTGCCGAAACCGCCGCCCGCGCCGCGCTGGCGGATGCCGGGCTTCAGCCCTCCGATATCGACCTGATCCTCTTCGGCGCCGCCGTGCCCTATCAGCCGATCCCGGCCACTGCGCCCCTCATCATGCAGCGCTTGGGTCTGCCGGATGGCACAGCCGCCGCCTTCGACGTCAACGCCACCTGCCTGAGCTTCCTTACAGCCCTCGACACCGCCGCGCGGATGATCGCGACGGGGCAGGCCACCCGCGCCCTCGTCGTCTCGTCCGAAGTCGCCTCCCGCGCTCTGCCGTGGGACACGCAACCCGAAGTCGCCGCCCTGTTCGGCGACGGGGCCGCCGCCGCCGTCGTCTCTCAGCCGACCTCGGCGGGGATCGTGGCGAGCCTCATGCGCACCTATCCCTCGGCCTATGACGCCTGCACCCTCGGCGCGGGCGGCACGCGCTTCGACTACCACAACGACCCCGCAGGGTTCGCCGCCCACGCGTGGTTCGCAATGGACGGGAAAGAGCTTTTCCGCCTCGCCTCCCGCCACTTCGCCAGCTTCGTCGATGACCTCCTGGCGCGTGCGGGCTGGGCACGCGGCGACGTCGACCTCGTCATCCCCCATCAGGCCAGCCCTGCCGCGCTCACCCACATGATCCGCCAGACCGGCTTTGCCCCCGACCGGGTGGTCGACATCATCGCCGACCACGGCAACCAGATCGCGGCCTCGATCCCCTTCGCGCTCGACGTGGCGCGGCGCGCAGGCCGCATGCCCACCGGTACCCGCACGCTGTTCCTCGGCACCTCCGCTGGTGTCTCGTTCGGGGGCATGGCCTATGTCGCCTGAGCGCATTCTCGTGACCGGAGCCACCGGGTTTCTGGGCGGCGCGCTGGTGCGCCGACTGGTAGCAGACGGGCGCGAGGTCGTGGCGCAGGGCCGTGACCCCGCCGGATGCGCGGCCCTCGCCGAGGCGGGCCTCCCCGTCCTGCGCTGGGACGTCTCGCAGCCCCTCACCGGCATCCCGCCTGAGCTGACGGGGATCACCCACATCGTCCACGGCGCGGGCCTGTCGTCCCCCTTCGGCTCGCGCGCGGCGTTCGAGGCGGCGAACGTCACGGGCACCCGCAACGTCGTGGACCTCGCCCGCCGCTTGGGCACCCGCCGCTTCGTGCAGGTCTCGAGCTCGACGGTCTATTTCGCCCTGCGCGACCAGTTGGGCATGGCCGAGGACGACCCGCTCCCCAAACCCTTCAACGACTACGCCCGCACCAAGCGGGTGTCCGAGGAAATTGCGCTCGCCGCGCGCGATATTGGCCCCCTCGCGATCCGCCCGCGCGGGCTTTACGGGGCAGGAGACACGGTGCTCCTCCCCCGCCTGCTCAAGACCGCCGCCGAGCGCCCCCTGCCGCTCCTGCGCGGTGGCGCGGCGCGGATCGACCTGACCCATGTGGACGACGTGGTCGACGCGATCCTGGCGGGGCTCGCCGCACCCACCAGCGCCGAGGGGCAGGTGTTCAACGTCACCGGCGGCGCGACGATCCCGGTCACGCATCTCGCCGAAAGCGCCTGTGCCCGCGCGGGCGTCGATCTGCGCTGGCGCAAGGTGCCTGTCGGCCTCGGCCTCGCCGCCGCATGGTCTGCGGAAAAGGCGGCGCTTCTCACCGGGCGCGGCGAGCCTGCGATCACCCGTTACGCGCTGGCGCTCTTCGCCTATGCCCAAAGCCTCGACATTTCCAAGGCCGAGCGTGTGCTCGGCTGGACCCCGCGCATCGCCTTCGACGAAGGGTTGGAGCGGACCTTCGCCGAGGCGCGCACATGATCCCCGTCTTCGCAAACAGCGCCACGGTCCGCGCGCGTGAGGCGCTGCTCATGCGGGGCGGGCGCCGCACCCCCGTCGACCTGCAGGTCCGCTTCGGTCTGATCGTCCACCCGACCGTCGGCCCGGTCCTGATCGACACCGGCTATACCCGCGAAACCGTTACCGGCCCCCGCAGCCGCGCCCTCAGCCTCTACGCCCGCACCCTCGCACCGCGCCTGATCGAGGCGGGGCAACCGGCGGCGGTTCTCGCCCGCCACGGCCTGCGCCCCGCCGATGTGGCCTGCATCATCCTCACCCATTTCCACGCCGACCACGTGTCGGGCCTCGCCCAGTTTCCCAACGCCCGCATCATCGCCTGCGACCGGGCCTATGCCGCCATCGCCCGCCGCAGCGCCGTCGCAAACATACGCCACGGTATCTTTCCCGAGCTTCTGCCCGATGACCTCGCCACCCGCCTCACCGGGTTCGCCACGCTGCCCCGCGCGCAGACCGCGCTCCCCGGCGGCCTCATGGCCCGCGACGATGTGTTCGGCGACGGCAGCCTCTTGACCGTAGACCTCCCCGGACATGCCGAGGGGCACGTGGGCCTCTACTTCCCGCAGCTCGACACGCCGCTTCTTTACGCCACCGACACCCAGTGGCTCCTCGCGGCGCTCGCCCCCGACCGCGCCCCCGGTTTCCCGGCCACGCTGATCGCCGACAACACCGCCGCCGCCAGACGCACCACCGCTGCCGTGCGCGCGTTCCAAGACACAGGCGGGCAGGTCATGCTCTGCCATGACCCGCACCCCGCGCCCTACGACATGGAACTCACCTCGTGATCCCGGCGATCGAGGCTCTGACCACTTATGACACCGCCCGGCGCATGGCCCGCCCCGGCCTGTCCCGCACCCGGTTCGAAGCATGGCAGCAGCGCCAACTCACCCGCTGGCTGACCCGCGACCTGCCGCGCGTCGCCGCCTATCCCCACGCGCCCAAGCACCTCACCGATCTGCCGATCACCGACAAAGCCACCCTCATGGCCGACTTCGCCGCCTACAACACGCGCGGCATCAGCGCCGGGGCGGTGCGCGACGCGATCCAGCGCGACTGCCGCATCGGCGACCTCACCGTCGGCCACAGCACCGGCACCAGCGGCAATCGCGGTTACTTCGTCATCTCCGAGGGCGAACGCTTCCGCTGGCTCGGCGCGATCCTCGCGAAAGCCATCCCCGACAGGCTCATCGGCGGCGCCCGCGTCGCGGTGATCCTGCCGCAATCGACCCGGCTCTACGACGCGGCGCGGCGCACCGGGCGCATCGACCTGAGGTTCTTCGACCTCGTCTCGGGGCCCGAGGCATGGCGCGCCGATCTTGCCGCCTTTGCGCCCACCGTCATCGTCGCCCCGCCGCGTGTGTTGCGCCACCTCGCGGACACCGGCCCGCGCCTCGCGCCCACCCGCGTCTTTGCCGCCGCCGAAACCCTCGACCCGGTGGACCGTCCGGTGATCGAGGCCGCCTTCGGCCCGCTCGAACAGATCTACATGGCGACCGAGGGACTGCTCGCCGTGACCTGCCGCCACGGCACGCTGCACCTATGCGAAGACTCGGTGAAGTTCGAATTCGAGCCGGTCGGCGACGGCCTCGTCTCCCCCCTCATCACCGCGTTCAGGCGGCAGGTGCAGATCATGGCCCGCTACCGGATGAACGACCTCCTGCGCCTCGCGCCTAGCCCATGCCCCTGCGGCTCGCCCCTGCAAGCGGTAGACGAGGTCGTGGGCCGGATGGACGATGTCTTCCGCTTCGGCGCGACCATCCTGACCCCCGACGTGATCCGCAATGCCGTTCTCGACGCTGGCCCCGGCATCGACGATTTCCGCGTGATCCAGACGGGCGAGACCCGCATCGACCTGATCCTGCCGCCCAAGGCCGCCGATGCCCAATCCGCCCAAGCCGCGCTCGCAACCCTCGCAGCCACCCGCGCGCCCGGTGTCACGGTCCACCTGATCCGCGCCCCGCTCCCCCTCGATACGAGCCGCAAGTTGCGCCGCGTCGAATGTCGCCTGCCCAAGCCCGCATGACCGCGATTCGCGACATCCAGCCGGGGGCCGACAACGACCCGGCCAAGGTTGCGGCCCTCGAAGCGCTTTTCCGCGACCACGACAGCCGCGCCCTGATCGCCAACCTGACCACCCGCGTGGGCACGCTCGACGTCGCGGGCCGAACCTTTCCGATCACGCTCAACGACGCGTCCGAGCGTGGCAATTGCTACATCTGCCGACCGAGCGCCGCCTATATCGACTACGGCCTCGACGAGACCCGGCATTTCGTCTCGAACCCGGTTCTGCGCGGCGGCCTGCGCGGCCTGATCCGGGCTTGCGCGCCCATCCTCGCAGCCAGCGGCCTCGACCGGCAGGTGCAGGTGAACAACTGGCTCTTTTCCACGAACCCTGTCCCGGCGCTCTCGCCGCGAGACGCCAGCGCCATACGCGACCGTCTGCTCGGCCAGTACCCCGACCGCGCCATCGTCCTGCGCTCGCTCAACCGTCTGGCGGACGCCGACACCATCGACGCGCTCGCACAAACCGGGTTCACCCTGCTGCCCGCCCGTCAGGTCTATATCTTCGCCGACCGCCGCGCGGAGCCGAAGCTCACCAAGAACATGAAATGGGACCGCAGGCACCTGCGCACCACACCGCACGACCACGTCCCTAACGATGCCTTCACGCGCGCCGATTTCGACCGTGCCGCCGCGCTTTACGGTCTGCTCTATCTCGACAAATACACGCCGCTCAATCCGCAATACACGTCGCTCTGCCTGCGTGAATTGCACCGGACCGGCATCGTCGAATACGCGGGCCTGCGCGACCGCGACACCGGTGAACTGGCCGCCGTCACTGGCCTCTTTCGCTCCGGCACCACGCTCACCCAGCCCATCGTCGGCTACGACACGGCCCGCCCTTTGGAGGCGGGGCTTTATCGCATGATGATGGCCCTGTCGCAGAAACGCGCCAGCGCCGAGGGGCTGTTTTTCAACATGAGCGCGGGGGCGGCCAGCTTCAAACGCCTGCGCGGCGCGGTGCCCGTCATCGAATATACCGCCGTCTACACCGCCCACTTGGGCCGCCGCCAACGCGCCGCCGTGGGTCTGATGGAAGGGGTACTCACCCGCGTGGGCGTGCCGATTTTGGAAAGGTTCGGGCTATGAGCGATCATTGGCAGGCCGTCGCGCTGTCCCGCGACCTGAAACGCAGACCCAAGCGGGTGCTCTTCGCAGGCCAGCCCATCGTCCTGTTTCGCGACGCCGCGGGCCGCGCCACCGCCCTGCACGACCGCTGCCCCCACCGCTTCGCCGCCCTATCCGAGGGCCGGGTCCGGCACGGCGAAATCGAATGCCCCTATCACGGCTGGCGCTTCGGCGCGGATGGCCGCTGCACCGCGATCCCCGGATTGATGGAGGACCTGCCGCACTACCGCACCCGCCGCTTCGCTGTGTGTGAGGTCGAGGGTGCGATCTTCGTCTCCGAGGGCACGCCCGATGCCGCGCCTTACGTTCACTGCCTGCAAGGCCAAGACGTCATCACCCGGCGTGTGACCAGCGCCACCCGCTCGACCCTGATCGACACCGCCGAGAACATCCTCGACGCGACCCATACGCACTTCACCCACAAGGGTCTGCTGCGGGGCCTGTCCGTCAAACGCTACGCCGTCGAGGTCGAGGTCACGGGCGGCCCCGGCTGGGTCGAGGCCTGTTATACCGGCGAGGACCGCGCGCAGGGGCTCATCTCAAAACTGCTCGAGGGCGAGAGGCTCCGCACAATCGGGCGTTACCGGCATCCGGGCATCGCCGAACTGGAATACTGGGGGCCGAAGGGCATCGTGCTCGCAACCACGTTTCATCTGCGGCAAGCCGACGATGACCGGGTCGAGGGGATCGGCTGGCTCATGGGGCCAAAACAGGGCGGCTTCGGCTATCTCAAGGCGCTCGCCTTCAAACCGATGTTCCGCATCGCGCTCGAACAGGACCGCCGGGTCCTGAGCGCCGCCAAGCGCAACGCCGCCTTGCCGCCCGCCGCCAAGCCCATCATCGGCCCGCTCGATTTCTTGCGTGACGATATCGCCCGGATCGAGGCGGGCGAGCGGCCCAAGGCCACCGCGACCCCGGCCCGCTACCGGATCGAGCTTTGATCCGGCCCGTTCCATTCGATGTCGTAGGTCGAGGCGGAAAGCAGGCTCATCCGCTGCCGTAAGGCGACCCCCGCGACCTCGACCATCGCGGGCACCTGCGCCCACCGCGCGCCGGGATCGTCGGGCCAGTCGAGCACTTCTTGGGTCGTCGCCACCGTCTCTCGAAACGCCGCCAGTTGCCCCGACGCGATCGCCTTTGGCAGGCCATAGACCCACAGCGCCAGCCGCACGCCCTGCGGCGCGCTCACGTCAGGCCGCACCGGCGCGCCGTCTTCCAGCATCCTGAGAAACGCAGGCCCATCGCGGAAAAAGTGCAGCCCGCTCACCGCGCGGGGGTTGCATTCGAGCGGCAGGACCGACCCGTCCGCTTGCCGCATGAGGTCGAACGACACCTGACCGGTCCACCCCGTTCCCGCGACGAAACGCTCGACGAAATCCGTCACCGCCGCCTCCGCGACCGGGGCAAACGCCACCGCCGCCCCGGTGCCCGCTCGCGCCAGCGCGCGGTAGGCCGACAGCGCCAGTAACCGCCCCTCCTGCGCCATCGCGTAGACGCTGACCTCATCCCCCGCGACAAAGGCCTGCGCGACCCACGGTTTCGCCCGGCTCGGCGTGATCGCGTCCAGCCCGCGCGGATGGGGGCGGATCAGCACCTCTTCGGCGAACCGCGACCAGACCGGCTTGAACACCAGCGTCCCGGCCCTGCCGCGCACCGCATCCAGATCGGAGATCGAGGTCAGAACCGTCGTCTCAGGCACGTCCAGACCGAGCGTGGCGCAGAGCGCGATGAACCCGGCCTTGGAATGAACCTCGGCAAGCCGCGCCATATCCGGCGCAAAGAGCGGCGCGGCCATCTCGCGCCCCTCCCACAGGCGGGCGAGGTGAAACACTTCCTCACAGGTCGGGATGACGAGCGACACGCCCTCGCGCGCGATCAGCCGGGTCAGCGCATCGCCGAAAGCCTCGAAGTCGTACACGGGCGAGGGCAGGCGCTCATAACGCGCGAACTTCGTCGCGGCCCCCAGCGGGCGGCGCATCGTGTCGGTCAGGATCACCCGCAGCCCGGCGCTGCCCATCAGCCGCGCCATGTGCAACGCGACCGGGGCGCGCGCGCCGGTGATGAGAACGGTCTGCCTGTCCATCGTACCCTTCCGCCTTTCGCGCGACGCTACGGGCCGCACCGGGGCAGGGCAAGCGGGCGTCAGCCCTCGGGATACCAGCAGGCCGCCGGATGCTCGCCCATCAACTCGGGCCGCTCTGTCCGGCACTTGGATTGCGCCTTCCAACAACGGGGCGCAAAGGGGCAGCCGTCGGGGATGTTGAGCGGCGAGGGCAATTCGCCCTCCAGCTTGATCCGCTTCTTTTCCGGGTTCGGCTCGGTCGACGGCGTCGCCGACAAGAGCGCCTTGGTATAGGGATGCCGGGGGTTGGAGAACACGGCCTCTTTCGACCCGAATTCCACAGGCCGCCCGAGATACATCACCACCACGTCATCCGCCACATGCCGCACCACCGACAGGTCGTGCGAGATGAAGAGATAGGCGAGGTCCAGACGTTCCTGCAAATCGAGCAGAAGGTTCAGAACCTGAGACTGGATCGACAGGTCGAGCGCCGAGACGGGCTCGTCCAGCACCAAGAGCTTCGGCTCCAGCATCAGCGCACGCGCCACCGCGATCCGCTGGCGCTGACCGCCTGAGAACATATGCGGGAACCGGTCGTAATGCTCGGGCCGGAGACCCACGAGCTCGATCATCTCCCGCGCCTTGGCCTGCCGCTCCTTGGCGGACATGTTCGGGCGATTGATCTTGAGCGGCTCTTCCAGAATGGCCCCCACGCGGTGACGCAGGTTGAGCGAGCCGTAAGGGTCCTGAAACACGATCTGCACCGTGTCGCGCAGCGTGTCCCAAGTGTCCGGGGTGACGTCCTTGCCGTCGATGTTGAGCGTGCCCGCCGTCGGCTCCTCGATCATCGTGACGAGGCGCGCGAGGGTGGACTTGCCGCAACCGGATTCGCCCACGACGGCCAATGTCTTGCCCGCCTCGATGGTAAACGACGCCTCCGACAGCGCCTTGACCACGCCCGGCTTGGAAAACAGACCGCCGCCGACTTCGTAATGGCGGGCGAGGTTCTGCGCGGTGACGACCGTGTTCATTGCGCGGTCTCCTTTGCGTTGACCGGATAGTGGCAGCGGGCAAGGCCCAGCTCCGGCGGCTGCACCGGAGGCGCCACTTTGCGGCAGGTCTCGTCAGCGAACTGGCAGCGCGGCGAGAACAGGCAGCCCGCAGGCCGGTCGTATTGCCCCGGCACGACACCCGGAATGGTCGGCAGATGCCGCTCGGTGGCGCGCTCGGGCAGGGCCGCGAGCAGCGCCGAGGTATAGGGATGATGCGGCTCGGCAAAAAGCTTGCGCACCTCCTGTTCCTCGACCTTCTGTCCCGCGTATTGCACCTGCACCCGCTTGGCGGTCTCGGCCACCACGCCCATGTCATGGGTGATGAGGATCAACCCCATCCCGGTCTCTTTCTGCAGGTCCGTGAGCAGGTCGAGGATCTGCGCCTGAATGGTCACGTCGAGCGCCGTTGTGGGTTCGTCCGCGATGAGCAGACGCGGTTTGCAGGCAAGCGCCATCGCGATCATCACCCGCTGGCTCATACCTCCCGACATCTGGTGCGGAAACGCCTTGAGCCGCCGCTCAGGGTCTGGGATGCCCACCAGATCGAGCAGTTCCACCGCCCGCTTGTGCCGCGCCGCGCGGTCCATCTTCATGTGGATGCGCAAAGATTCCTTGATCTGGAAACCGACCGTGAAACAGGGGTTCAAGGACGACATCGGCTCCTGAAAGATCATCGACATATCGCGCCCAATCACCTTGCGCCGGGCCTTGGCCGTCATGCCGCGCAGGTCGGTGCCGTCAAAGCTCATCTCGTCGGCGGTGATGGTCGCGGTCCACGGCAAGAGCCCCATCATCGCGAGCATCGAGACGGATTTGCCCGACCCGGATTCGCCCACGATCGACAGGATGTCGCCCTCGTTCACGGTGATGTCGACGCCATCCACCGCGCGGAATTGGCCGCCCGCCGTGTCGAAATCGACCGAGAGATTGCGGATATTGAGGAGGGTCATGCGCGGCCTCCGATCAGGGGTTTCGCCCCGGCTTGCGCCGGGTCGACCAGGTGGGGGCGCTGCCCCCACACCCCCGGAGTTTTTTCGGCAAGATGAAGAGGATGGAAGGTCATCGTCAGCTCCTCTTCAGTTTGGGGTCGAGCGCGTCGCGCATCCCGTCGCCCATCAGGTTGATGGCGAGTACCGTGGCGAGGATGGCGACACCCGGAAAGGTCACGACCCACCACGCGCGCAGGATGAACTCGCGGCTCTCGGCCAGCATGGTGCCCCATTCCGGTGTGGGGGGCTGTGCGCCCATGCCGAGAAAGCCCAGCGCGGCGACGTCGAGGATCGCGTTCGAGAAGCTGAGCGCCGCCTGCACGATGATCGGCGCGAGACAGTTTGGCAGCACCGTCACGAACATCAGGCGCGGCAGTTTCGCGCCCGCGACCCGCGCCGACACCACGTAGTCTTTGCTGAGTTCCGTCATCACCGCGGCCCGCGTCAGGCGCACGTAATGCGGCTGGAGCACGATAGCGATGGCGATCATCGCGTTCAGAAGCGACGGCCCGAGGATGGCAACCAGCACGAGGGCCAGAAGCAGCGAGGGGATCGACAGGATGATATCCATGATCCGCATGATGATCGTGTCGAGCCATTTGGGCGCGAAGCCGGCGATCAGGCCGGTCAGGATACCGCCCGTCGCCGCGAGGATCACCACGATGGTGCCGACGAGGAACGAATAGCGCGCGCCGTGGATGAGCCGCGACAGCATATCCCGCCCCAGAGGGTCGGTGCCCAGCGGATAGGTCCAGCTTCCACCATCCTGCCACGCGGGCGGCACCAGCGTCGCTCCCCGGTTCTGCGCCGAAGGCTCGAACGGGGCGATGAGCGGGGCGAAGATCGCCACCAGCAGGAAGAAGATGAAGACGTAAAAGCCGATGACGGCCCCACGGTTTTCGCGGAAATAGCGCCAGAACTCCTGAAACCGGCCGGGGCGGACGGTGGCGTTCGGCGTGGTGTTGGTCGAGGAACTCACATCAGCCATGTCAGCGCTTCCGGATCTTGGGGTTGATGAGACCGTAGAGCAGATCGACGATCAGGTTCACGACCATCACCAAGAGCGCGACGAGCAAGAGCCCGCCCTGCACCACCGGGTAGTCGCGGCGATAGATGCTGTCGACCATCCACTTGCCGATACCGGGCCACGAGAAGATCGTCTCGGTCAGGATCGCACCGGCCAGCAGCATGCCGACCGACAGGCCGATCACGGTGATGACGGGGATCATCGCATTGCGCAGAGCATGGACCCCGTTGACGCGCGGCGGCGTCAGCCCCTTGGCGCGGGCGGTGCGGATGTAGTCCTCGCCCAGCACTTCGAGCATGGCCGAGCGCGTCTGGCGCGCGATGACGGCGAGCGGGATCGTGGCCAGCACGATGGAGGGCAGGATCAGGTGTCTGACCGCCGAGGTGAACGCGCCGTCCTGACCCGACAGGATCGAGTCGATCAGCATGAACCCGGTCACGTCGTCGAAGAAGTAAAGCAGGTCGATCCGGCCTGACACCGGCGTCCACCCTAAGTTGCCCGAGAACACGATGATGAGCAGGAGCGCCCACCAGAAAATCGGCATCGAATAGCCCACGAGGGCCGAGGACATCAGCGCGCGGTCAAAGAACTTGCCCCGGTTCACGGCGGCGATGACGCCGGCCGGAATGCCCAGCACGATGGCAATGGTGATCGCGCAGAACGCAAGCTCGAGCGTCGCGGGGAACAGCGAAAAGAACTCGTCCCACACCGGGCGGCGGGTGACGTAGCTCTGGCCAAGGTCGCCCTGCAACACGCCGGTCAGGAAATCCCAGTACTGGACGAGAAGCGGGCGGTCGAAGCCGAACTGGGCTTCGAGCTCGGCATAGCGGGCTTCGGACATGCCGCGTTCGCCTGCCATGACGATGATCGGATCGCCGGGCAGCACGCGGATGAAAGCGAAGGAGATGATGGTGACCCCGATGAAGGTCGGGATGAAGGTCAGCAGCCTTCCAAGCAGGTAACGTAGCATCAACGGGTCCTGTGGTTCGGCTGGGCGTCGGCCTGGCTCTTACGGATCATGTCGGCTCCGGTCGAGGAAGCGGGGCCCTAAAGCCCCGCCCGTTTTCGATTACTCAGCGAGGGAAACCTCGGTGAAGATGTGGCCGCCGAGCGGGTGGACCTTGTAGCCCTCCACTTCGGGGCGAACCGGCATGAACACGACCGAGTGCGCGATCGTCGCCCACGGGGCCTGTTCCTTGAAGATGACCTGAGCCTCTTCATAGAGCGCGGCGCGTTCGGCCTGATCGGTCACGGTCTTGGCCTGATCCACGACCTCTTGGAACGGCTCGTGGCACCACTGGGCGCGGTTCGAACCGCCGACACCGTCACAGCCCAGAAGGACGGCGAGGAAGTTGTCCGGGTCGCCGTTGTCGCCGGTCCAGCCCAGAAGCACGGCACCGTCGCGTTCGACGTCTGCAGAGCGCTCAAGGTACTCGCCCCATTCGTAGGTCACGATTTCGACGTCCACGCCGATCTGCGCCATGTCTTCCTGAATGAGCTCGGCCATACGGCGGGCGTTCGGGTTGTAGGGGCGCTGCACCGGCATCGCCCAGACGTTCATGGACAGGTCGGTGACACCGGCCTCTTCCAGCATCGCCATCGCGCCTTCGGGATCGTAGGCGTCATCCTCGACCGCGTCGTTGTAGGACCACATGGTCGGCGGGATCGGGTTCTTGGCGATCTGGCCGGAGCCTTGGAACACCACGTCGATGATCGCCTGCTTGTCGATCGCCATGTTGAGCGCGCGACGCACCATCGGGTTGTCGAACGGCTCCTGCTGGGTGTTGTAGGCGAGGTAGCCGACGTTCAGGCCTTCCTGCTCCAGCACGTTGATGCCCTCGTCGTCCTGCATCGCCTGGATGTCGGCCGGGTTCGGGTAGGGCATGATGTGGCATTCGCCCGCCTGCAGACGCTGGTAACGCACGCTGGCGTCCGGCGTGATCGCAAAGACGAGGTTGTCGACCTTCGGCAGACCCTCTTTCCAGTACTCGGCGTTCTTGGCGTAGCGGATCACGGCGTCGGTCTGGTAATCGACGAACGAGAACGGGCCGGTGCCGATCGGCTGCTGGTTCAGCATCTCCGGGGTGCCGGCTTCGTCCATCGCGGCGGCGTATTCGGCCGACTGGATCGAGGCGAAGTCCATCGCGAGGTTGGCGACGAAGGGCGCCTCGGGACGGGTCAGGTTGAAGGTGACGGTGTAGTCGTCGACCTTTTCGATGCTCTCGATCAGATCGGGCATCGACATGCCGTTGAAGTATTCCCAGGTCCCGGCCTCGGAATCCATCTGACGCTCGAAGGAATAGATCACGTCGTCCGCGTTGAAGTCGCGGGTCGGGGTGAACATGTCGTTCGAGTGGAACGAGACGCCCTGACGCAGCGTGAAGGTGTAGGACAGGCCGTCCTCGGACACTTCATAGCTCTCGGCGAGGCCCGGAATCACGTTGGTCGTGCCGGTCTCGAACTCCAAAAGACGGTTATAGACGGGGTGCGACGAGGCGTCGAAGGTGGTGCCCGACGTATACAGCGCCGGGTCGAAACCTTCGGGGCTACCTTCGGAGCAATAGACGAGCGTCGATTGCGCCGAAGCGGTGCCCGCGAGCATGGCGAACAGGCCTGCTGCGGTCAGTGTTTTCTTTAGAGACATGTATAACTCCCTGTTTGGGTCTCTCGCTCTGATCGGTCTTGCCTCGGGAGTGTGCGTTGCCCGGCAGCTCCAAAACGGAACTGCCCGCCTCAAAGGCGGGCTCGGCGTGATCTCCCTGCGTTTCGGGGTCTGTTGCCCCTTATGATCAAATTTCTTACGGCCGGAGCGATCTGAGACAACCCGTGCCGTTGCGTTAACTTTGACCAAGGGGTCAAAGCCGCGCAACCCTTATTTTCGTGAGCCGATTTGGACCAGCCCGGACAGGGCTATGGGCGAGGGAATAGGGTATGAAGCAGACGACAGGGGGCTGTCTGTGCGGGAATCTGCGCATATCGGCGCGGTGAAAAAGGACGGTGAACTGTGCTTTCGCTGCCCGCGCTCTGATGAAAGTTGCCGAAATTAGCATTTCCCAGATATCTTTTGGATAGGTGCAAAATGGTGCCACACTCCCGCCTAGATTGTCGGGCGCCATGCAATCATGGTCATAGCGATTGAAAACCACCTCATTGCCTTCGTGCCCGTGCCAAAGGCCGCCTGCACCTCGGTGAAGTCCGCCCTCACGCGGGTCGATGCTTCGCTGCCCGGGGCCGTGAAGTTCAAGGTTCGGCGCGATGCCGATCTGGTTCACAGATATTATCAGACCAGCAGATTCCGCGGAAAGCGGATGGCCGGTAAAGAGGATTGGTATCGCTTCACGGTCGTGCGCGATCCGGTGCGCCGTCTGCTGTCGGTTTACACTGATCGTGTCGTGGCTCGAAACGAGCTTGCCAGTTCCGCCAACCTCCGTCGCGGGCGAGTCGATCTGCCGATGGACCCGGACCCGGATTTCTTCTTCCGAAATCTCGACAGCTATCGCGAATATGTTTCTGTCATTCGTCACCACGCCCGCAGGCAATCGTATTTCACGGGAACCGATATCGGCCTCTACGACCGGGTCTACACGACCTCGGAGATCGACCAGTTGGCCGCCGATCTGTCAGAGATCACCGGGGAAGAGGTCGAAATCAGCCGCCTGAACGTCTCGAGTAGCGGACTGACCCTCGAAGATCTTTCACCCGACGCGCGCGCCGTCGTGGAACAGGCCGCCGCCGACGACTACAAGACCTTCAGCAGCGTATTTAAAGCGGCCTGATCAATCCTTCACGAACAGCTTCCGCTCCACGTTGCAAAGCGTCTCGGCAGGGCCGTCCTCGGTGATGAGGATCGTCTCGGTGGTCTCGATCCCCCAGTCGTTCATCCAGATGCCGGGCATGAAGTGGAACGTCATGCCGGGTTCCAGCACCGTCTCGTCGAAGGCGCGCAAGGACACCGTGTGTTCGCCCCAGTCCGGCGGATAGGACAGACCGACCGCATAGCCGCAGCGGTTCGGGCGTTCGATCCCGACCTTTGCCAGCTCCACGTCCAGCGCGCGGGCGATGTCGCAGGCTCGGTTGCCCGCCCGCGCCACTTCGATCCCCGCGTTCAGCCCTTCGGTCAGCGCCTCGGCCGCGTCCGCCATATGCTTGGGCGGCTTGCCGAAGAAGATCGAGCGGCACAGCGGCGCGTGATAGCGGCGGTAGCAGCCCGATTGTTCGATGAACGTCGCCTCGCCGGCGCGCAACGCCTCGCCATTCCACGTCAGATGCGGGGCCGAGGCATCTTCGCCCGAGGGCAGCATCGGCACGATCGCCGGATAATCGCCCCACGAATCCTCCTCGCCCTGCACCGAGGTCTTGTAAAGCTCGCCCACCAGATCGTGCTTCTTCATCCCCGGCTCGGCGAGTTCCACCGCGCGGTTGATGACCAGTTCGGAAATCCGCGCGGCCCGGCGCATGAATTTGAGCTCTTCGTCCGACTTGATGAGCCGGACCCAGTTCACCAGCGTCGTGGCGTCGACCATCGTGGCCTCTGGCAGCCCCTCGGCCAGCACGGCAAAGGCGCGGGCGGTGAAGAAATAGGTCTCCATCTCGACCCCGATACGCTTGTCGCCAAAGCCCATGATGCGCAGATGGCTCGCCAGATCCTCCATCGGGTGGATGTCGGGGGCCTGAATATAGCGGTCGGCATAGGTGATGATCTTGTCGTCATCCATCCAGACGGTGCGCTTGGCGCCGTTGCCGTCCATCAGCCGTCCCCACCAGATCGGCGCGCCCTCCATCGTCAGGATCACGCCCTGATGCACATAGAACGACCAGCCGTCATAGCCGGTGATGTAGTACATATTCGACGGGTTGGTCAGGAACAGCACGTCGATCCCGGCGGCCTCCATCGACGCGCGGGTCAGCGCGATGCGGCGGTCGTATTCGGCTTGCGTGAACGGGGCGTGTTCGATGGGCATGGGGCCTCCGGTCTGGTTGTCGGCCTGACGGTGACGGGGATTGCCGCGGGTTTCAATACCGTGCGCGGATCGCGCCGCCCGCAGCGCACGCTTTTGTCTTGCCCGGAATGGCCCTAAACATGGCGCATGACGCCCCTCGACGCCACAGACCTCGCCATCCTCAAGGTGCTCGCCCGCGACGGGCGCATCACCAAGGCGGCGCTCGCCGATGCGGTCGGTCTGTCACCCACACCCTGCTGGAACCGTCTCAAGCGGCTGGAGAAGGCGGGGGTGATCGACGGCTACGGTGCCCGCTTCGATCTGCGCCGGATCGGCCCTTCGGTCACGGTCTTCGTCGCGGTCGAGATCGCCGACCACACCGCCGCCAGTTTCCGCATCTTCGAGGACGCGCTCACCCGTTATGACGAGATCACGGCCTGCTGGGCGCTGGGCGGTGGCTATGACTACCTCATGCAGGTCGTGACCCGCGACATCGACGCCTATCAACGCCTGCTCGACGCGATGCTCGACGCCAAGATCGGCCTGTCGCGCTATTTCACCTACATCGTGACCAAACCGGTCAAAGGCGGCCCGCCGCCCTTGGGTCTGATCGCAGGAGAGGATTAGTCTCCCAATCCCTGCGGGCAGGAGAGGAATCCTCTCCGCAAGAGACCAAATTCAGCCTCGACGCCTGTGCGAATCCCTCATCTTAAGCCCATCGAACAGGAGGCTTGAGATGCTCGACACAGCGATCCCGACCCATGTGGACATCACCGACAAGCGGCTTTTGCGCAGCTTTGCCTATGTGAACGGCAAGTGGCGCGCGGCCTCGGACGGTGGCTCGTTCAACGTCACCGACCCCGCGAACGGCGCTTTCTTGGGCGAAGTCGCCAAACTGACCGCAGAGGATTCCACCTCCGCCGTCGACGCCGCGCAGATGGCCTTTGCCGACTGGTCCATGACCCTCCCGCAGGAACGCGCCGCGATCATCCGCCGCTGGTTCGACCTGATGCTCGCCCACAAAGAAGACCTCGCGCGCATCATGGTGCTGGAGCAGGGCAAACCGATCTCAGAGGCGCGCGGTGAAATCGACTACGCGGCTTCGTTCGTCGAGTTCTACGCCGAAGAGGCCAAGCGCCCGAACATCGAGGGCGTCACCTCGCATCTCCACGATGCCGAGGTCGAGCTGTGGCTCGAACCCGTGGGGGTCGTCGCCCTCATTACCCCGTGGAACTTCCCCTCCGCCATGCTGACGCGCAAAGCCGCCGCCGCGCTTGCCGCAGGCTGCACCATCGTTGCGCATCCGTCGCACGAAACCCCCTATTCCGCCCTCGCGCTGGCTGAACTGGCCGAACGCGCAGGCGTGCCGCCGGGCGTCTTCAACGTCGTCACCGGCCACGCGCCCACCATTGTCGAACCGTGGACACAGGATCACCGCGTGCGCGCCCTGTCCTTCACCGGCTCGACCGAAGTGGGCAGGCTCCTTTACCGCCAGTCCGCCGCCACCGTGAAACGGCTGGTGATGGAGCTGGGCGGCCACGCCCCGGTGATCGTGTTCAAGAACTGCGATCTGGACGAAGCCGTCTTGGAGACGATGAAGGCGAAATGGGCGACCTCCGGGCAGGATTGCCTTGGCGCCAACCGCATCTATGTCGAGCGCGCCGTCTATGACGAGTTCTGCCAGATGTTCACCGAAGCGACTGAGGCGCTGACCATCGGGCGCGGCATGGACGACCCCGACATCGGGCCGCTGATGAACGAAAAAGCCGTGGCCAAGCAGGAAGAGCATGTCGCCGACGCTCTCGCCAAAGGCGCGACCCTGATGTGCGGCGGCAAACGCACCGAACACGGCGCGCTGTTCTACGCGCCCACCGTGCTCAAGGACGTGACCGACGACTGCCTCATCATGCGCGAGGAAACCTTCGGCCCCGTCGCCGCGCTCACGCCCTTTGACACCGAGGACGAAGTGGTGCGCCGCGCGAACGACACCGAATACGGGCTGGTGGCCTATGTCCACTCGATGGACCCGCGCCGCATCTACCGCCTGACCCGTGCCCTGCAATACGGCATGGTCGCGGTGAACCGCACCAAGGTCACCGGCGCGCCGATCCCTTTCGGCGGCACCAAACAATCCGGGCTGGGCCGCGAAGGTGCGCGCCGCGGCATGGAGGAGTTCATGGAAATCAAATACGTCTGCCGCGACTGGGCGTAACTAACGAGTAAAAAAGGAAAAAAGTAATGCTCAAGAACGATCAACTCGACCGCTGGGACCGGGAAAACTTCTTTCACCCGTCCACCCACCTCGCCCAGTTCGCCCGTGGCGAAGCCCCGAGCCGCGTCATCAAGACCGGCAAGGACTGCCACATCACCGACCGTGACGGGAACAAACTCCTCGACGCTTTCGCGGGGCTTTACTGCGTGAACGTCGGCTATGGCCGGCAGGAGATCGCCGAGGCCATCGCCGAGCAGGCCAAGGAACTGGCCTATTACCACGCCTATGTCGGCCACGGCACCGAGGCGTCGATCACGCTCGCCAAAATGGTCCTCGACCGCGCGCCCGACCATATGTCCAAGGTCTATTTCGGCCTCTCAGGCTCCGACGCGAACGAGACCAACATTAAGCTGGTCTGGTATTACAACAACATCCTCGGCCGCCCCGAGAAGAAGAAGATCATCTCGCGCTGGCGCGGCTATCACGGCTCCGGCCTGATGACCGGCTCGCTCACCGGGCTCGAGCTCTTTCACAAGAAATTCGACCTGCCGCTCAGCCAGGTCATCCACACCGAGGCGCCGTATTACTACCGCCGCCCGAACACCGACATGACCGAGGAGGATTTCGTCGGTCACTGCGTCTATGAGCTTGAGCAGCTGATCGAGCGCGAACGCGCCGACACCATCGCCGCCTTCATCGGCGAGCCCGCGCTGGGCACCGGTGGCCTCGTCCCGCCGCCCGCGGGCTATTGGGAGGCGATCCAGAAGGTCCTCGAAAAGCACGACATCCTCCTGATCGCGGATGAGGTCGTGACCGGCTTTGGGCGTCTCGGCTCGATGTTCGGCTCCGAGCATTACGGGCTGAAACCCGACCTCATCACCATCGCCAAGGGTCTCACCTCGGCCTATGCGCCGCTGTCGGGCTCCATCGTGTCGGACAAAATGTGGAAGGTGCTGGAGCAAGGCACGGACGAAAACGGCCCAATCGGCCACGGCTGGACCTATTCGGCCCACCCGATCGGTGCGGCGGCGGGCATCGCGAACCTCAAGCTGATCGACGACCTGAACCTCGTCCAGAACGCCGGCACCGTGGGCGCACATTTCAAAGCCGCGCTCAAAGATGAAATCGGCGACCACGCCCATGTCGGCGAAGTGCGCGGCGAAGGCCTGCTCTGCGCCGTCGAATTCGTACGCGACCCCGAAACGCGCACCTTCTTCGATCCGTCCGAAGGGATCGGTGCCAAACTTGCAGGCGCGCTCCTGTCCGAAGGCGTCATCGCGCGCGCCATGCCGCAGGGCGACATCCTCGGCTTCGCGCCGCCCTTCTGCCTGACCGAAGCGCAGGCGGACGAGATCGCGACCAAACTCGGGCGCGCCGTGCGCAGCGTGCTGGGATAAGCGACCAGCGGGGCCGATCTTGATTTTCGGCCCCGCGACCCCATATTTAGGTCAGTGAGACAGACCTAAGCGCCTTCTAAACAGCGGTTTACCTTGCAGCTTTGCATCCAAGGTGCTTGAAGGGGCCGGTATGACCCGGAAGAGGGGGCGGACATGCTCGATTTTCGCACCATGCGTCAGGAACTGGCAGAGGTTTACGACCTCGCACCAAACCCCGACCTGGCCGAGGAAATGAAAGACGACTACGCGAAGATGGATCGCGTGGTGTCGCCGCCCGAATGGGCCGTGGCCGCACCCTATGTGCGCGCGATCAACCGCCTGAAAAAAGAAAAGAACGCGGTCATCCTCGCGCATAACTACATGACGCCGGACATCTATCACGGCGTGGCCGATTTCGTGGGCGACAGCCTGCAACTCGCGATCAAGGCGACGGAAGTCGAGGCCGAAACCATCGTTCAGTGCGGCGTGCATTTCATGGCCGAGACGTCCAAGATCCTGAACCCGGCCAAACGCGTGCTGATCCCGGATATGGAGGCCGGCTGCTCGCTCGCCAATTCCATCGGCGCCGAAGGCATCAAGCAGATGCGCGCGCAATATCCCGGTGCGCCGGTCGTCACCTATGTGAACACGACCGCCGAGGAAAAGGCGTATTCCGACATCTGCTGCACGTCGTCCAACGCCGCTGCCATCGTGCGCGCGCTGCCCGAGGACACGATCATCATGGCCCCCGACCAGTACCTCGCCCAGAACGTGGCGCGTCAGGTCCCGGAAAAGAACATCGTCTGGTGGAACGGCTCCTGCGTGGTGCATGAGAGCTTCACGGCGCAGGACCTCAGGGACTATCGCCAGTGGAACCCCGACACCACGATTATCACCCACCCGGAATGCCCCCCGGACGTGGTGGACGAAAGCGATTTCTCCGGCTCCACCAGCGGCATCATCAGCTACGTGCGCGAACATAAGCCCAAACAGGCGCTGCTCGTGACCGAATGCTCGATGGCCTCGAACATCTCCGACGAACTGCCCGAGGTGGATTTCGTCGGCCCCTGCAACATGTGCCCCTACATGAAAAAGATCACGCTGGAGAAAATCCTGTGGTCGCTTCACGCGGGCGTCGAAGAGGTCCATGTCGACGAAGACCTGGCCGCCAAGGCGCGCGTGGCGGTCGAGCGTATGATCGACCTCAGCAAACAACTGGGCATCTGATAGGGGCGACCCCCATGAAAACCGAACGTATCGTCATCGTCGGCGCTGGCATGGGCGCGCTTTATGCCGCCCTGACGCTGGCGCCGCGCCCGGTCCTGATGATCTCGCCCGAAAAGCTGGGCGAGGGGGCAAGCTCGGCTTGGGCACAGGGCGGCGTCGCCGCCGCGATGGCGGCCTCCGACACGCCCGAGGCCCACGCCAAGGACACGATGACCGCCGGTGCGGGCACCGTGGATGGCGAAGTCGCCGCGATGGTTACGCGCCACGCCGCCGAGCATATCCTCGACCTGACCGAGTTTGGCACGCCCTTCGACCGTGACGCCGACGGCAATTATGTCATGAGCCGCGAGGCTGCTCACAGCGCCGCCCGCGTCGTGCGGGTCAAGGGCGATCAGGCGGGGCGCCAGATCATGGAAACCCTGATCGCCAAGGTCCGCGCCACCCCGTCGGTGCAGGTGATCGAAGGGGCTCTGGCGACCGGGCTCGAAACCCAAGGCGACCGTGTCACCGGCGTCTGGATCAGGCACACCGACCCGGCCTCCGGCCCCGTTCTGATCGAAACGCCCGCCGTGCTTCTGGCCGGTGGCGGCTCCGGCGGGCTCTACGCGCACACGACGAACCCGCCGCGCATCCGGGGGCAGGTCATCGGCTTCGCCGCCCGCGCGGGTGCCGTGATCGCCGACCCGGAATTCGTGCAGTTCCACCCCACCGCTATCGACATGGGCGAGGACCCGATGCCGCTCGCGACCGAGGCGCTCAGAGGCGAGGGCGCGATCCTCATCAACGCCGACGGCGAACGCTTCATGACCTCCGTGCATGAGGATGCCGAGCTTGCCCCGCGCGACATCGTCGCCCGCGAAATCTTCAAGCAGACGCAGGCGGGCAAACGCCCGATGCTCGACACCCGCGCCGCACTGGGCGCCGAGGTGCTGACCCGCTTCCCGGCCGTGGCCGAGGCCTGCGCGCGCGCCGGGTTCGACCCCGTCGCCAACCCGATCCCGGTCGCCGTGGCCGCGCATTACCACATGGGCGGCGTCGACACCGACGAACACGGGCGCTCCTCGCTCGACCGCCTCTGGGTCTGTGGCGAAGCCTCGTCCACCGGCCTTCACGGCGCCAACCGGCTCGCCTCCAACGGCCTGCTCGAAGCGCTTGTCTACGGCAAGAAAGCTGCCGAGGATATCGGCGCGACGCTGGGCGACATTCCCGAAGCCGACGAACTCGACATCACCTTCCCCAAAGGCGGAGAAGAGGTGGACGAGGCCGCCGTGATGGACCTGCGCCAGACCATGACCGCCCTTGTCGGTGTGCGCCGCAACGCCGAGGGGCTGAAACAGGCCCTCGCCACCATCGCCGCGCTCGAAGAGGCCGCCGGGACCGAAACCATGCGCAACATGACCGCGACCGCGACCCTCATCGCCGCGGCCGCGCTCACCCGTAAGGAAAGCCGGGGCGGGCACTACCGCGACGACTTCCCCGAACAGGTTCCCGCGCTCGCCCATCGCACCAAGATCACGCTGGAGGCCGCACTGGGCATCCGCGCCGCTGCCAAGGATATGGTATGACCTACGCTACGCTTCCCGACATCGTCCTCGAACCCGTTGTGCGGGGCGCGCTGATGGAGGATCTGGGCACCTATGGCGACGTCACCACCCGCGCCGTGATCCCGCCCGCGACGACCTATGACGCCGCAATCAACGCGCGCGAACCCGGTGTCGTGTCCGGCATGCAGATCGCGCGCATGGCCTTTGGCCTCGTCGATCCCACGCTCGAACTCGAACAGCTTGTCCAAGATGGCGACACCATCGCACCCGGCGACTCGCTCATGCGCATCCGGGGCAAAGCCGCGTCGATCCTGTCGGGCGAACGCGTGGCGCTGAACTTCGCGGGCCGCTTGTCGGGCATCGCCACCATGACCGCGTCCTTCGTGGCCAAGACCCAAGGCACCGATGCCCGCATCACCTGCACCCGCAAGACGACGCCGGGTCTGCGCGTGGTCGAAAAACTCGCGGTCCTGCACGGCGGCGGCTTCAACCACCGCTATTCGCTCTCGGACGCGATCCTCATCAAGGACAACCACATCGCCGCCGCAGGCGGTGTGCGCGCGGTGCTCGAAGCCTCCAAAGCCGTGGCCAGCCACATGATGACCGTCGAGATCGAGGTCGACACCCTCGACCAGCTTGCCGAAGTGCTCGACGTCGGCGGCGCCAGCGCGGTTCTTCTCGACAACATGGACACGCCCACGCTCGCCGAAGCGGTCAAGATGACCGCCGGTCGCCTCCCACTCGAAGCCTCGGGGAACATGAAGCTCGATCGCATCGCCGAAGTGGCCGCCACGGGCGTCGATTACATCTCGTCCGGCGCACTCACCCACTCGGTTGCGACGCTCGATCTCGGACTGGATTTTTAACCGCCATATCCGAGACTTAGGGTCGATTCTCGCCCCGGCGCGGCGCTATATATAGCGTCCCGCGGTCCCCGCACTACGACCCCTGCGTCGGCGGGATCGCGTAATTCCAATCACAACTGAGACAAGACCGCTGGCAGATCGGCCCCATTCCGGCTACGATTCAGCCAACGAGCAAACGCGCGAGCCTGGGGAGCGCGAATTCATGAGGCCTTTCAAACGCCTGAGCCGGCTTTTGCCGTCCGTGGTCGTCAGCGCATGTCTTGCGACCTCGTCCGCCTATGCGCTGGACGACATTCAATTCAACGTCGCCGGAGACGATGGCCTGAAGGCCGAGCTTGAGGCCGCCTCGCTCCTCCTGTCGGTGCAGGAGGAAGGGGTCGACGACCCCCGTGACCTCCTCGCCACCTCGCTCGCCGAATACCAGCGGCTTCTGAACACGCTCTACGCCAACGGGCATTACGGCGGCGTCATCAACGTGCGTCTCGACGGGGTCGAGGCCGCGGCGATCCAGAACTTCAACGTGCCCAGCACCGTCCGCCAGATCACCGTCGACGTGCGCCCGGGCCAGCAATTCCACTTTGGCCGGACCGAGATCACGCCGCTCGTGCAGGGCACGCAGAAGATCGAGGCATTTCGCAACGGCGAACCGGCCCGCTCCACCGTCATTCAGGATGCTGTGGACGAGGCGATCGACGACTGGCGCTATGCCGGGCGCGCCAAGGCCACCGTGCGCGATCAGGATCTGACCGCGAACCACGCCAACAACCTCATCAACGCCCGCATCTGGATCGATCCGGGTCCGCTCGTGCGCTTTGGCCAACTGCGTCAGGTCAACGCCTCCGCCGTACGGTCCGAGCGCATCCGCCGCATCGCCGGTCTGCCCGAGGGCGAAGTGTTCGACCCGGACGAGGCCGACGAGGCCGCGAACCGCCTGCGCCGCACCGGGGCCTTCGCCTCGGTCGTGCTGCGTGAGGCCGACGACCTCGGCCCCGGCAACACGATGGACATGCTCCTGACCACAGCCGACATGAAGCCGCGACGCTTCGGCTTCGGCGCCGAGCTGTCGTCCATCGAGGGTTTCGGCCTGTCCGCCTACTGGATGCACCGTAACCTTCTGGGCGGGGCCGAACGGCTGCGCATCGACGGGGCCGTGAACGGGATCACGCCCGCCTTCAACAACATCGACATCGAACTCGACGCCCGGCTCGACGTCCCCGCCGCCTTCGGCACCGACAACGACGCCTATGTCGAAGCGGGCGCGCTCTGGCTGCATGAACCCTCGTACAATGTGATGGGCGCAGGGCTGGAAGCCGGGGTGAAACGCTACTTCACCCCGAACCTCGAGGGCGAGATCGGCCTTGGCTACGCCTATGCCCGTGTCACCGACAGCTTCGGCACCCGCAGCTTCTCGACCGTCAAAGTCCCCGCGATGGTCGAATGGGACCGCCGCGACGACAGCTTGAACCCGACCCGTGGTTTTTACGTGCGCGCGGATGTCGAACCCTTCTACGACTTCGGACGCGGCGCAGGCATCTGGGGCCAGCTCGACGCCCGCGTCTATCGCGGCTTCGGCGAAGGCGACCGTTTCGTCCTCGCCGCGCGCGGTCAGGTCGGCACCGTCGTCGGCCCGAACCCGGCGCAGACGCACCCCGACCTTTTGTTCTACTCCGGCGGCGGCGGCACCGTGCGCGGCCAGCCCTACCAGTCGCTCAACTTCCCGTCGGGCACCGGCACCATCGGCGGTCAGGCCTTTGTCGGCGGTCAGTTCGAGGTGCGGGTCAAAGCCACCGACACGATCGGCGTCGTCGGCTTCTTCGACGTGGGCTATCTGGGCGAAACCGGCTTCACCGGGGGCATGACCCAATGGCACTCCGGCGCCGGGCTCGGCCTGCGCTACAACACGGCACTCGGCCCCATCCGGCTCGACGTGGCCTATCCCGTGACCGGCGGCACCCGCGCGCCCAACCCGCTGCGCAACGTGCAGCTTTACGTCGGCATCGGGCACGCCTTCTGATGAAAAAGTACCTGACCCTTCTCGCGACCCTCACCGTCTTCGCCCTCCCGGCCACCGCGCAGGACGACACGACGGAAGAAGAGGACAAGTCTATCCTCGAAAACTTCCTGCAGGACAACCTCTCCTCCGAAGGGATGGAGGTGACGGTCAACGGCTTCTCCGGCGCGCTCTCGCGTGAGGCGACGATGCAGGAGATGACGTTTGCCGACGAGGATGGCGTCTGGCTCCGTCTCGAAGACGTCGCGCTCAACTGGAACCGCGCCGCCGTGCTGCGCGGCCGGATCGAGGTGCGCGAACTGTCGGCGGGGCTCATCGAACTGTCGCGCCTGCCCGCAGGCGGCGACTCCGGCCCCTCGGCGGAAGCCTCGGATTTCACGCTCCCCGAACTGCCGGTCTCGATCAACATCGGCCTCATCGACGCCGAAAGCCTCGTCTTGGGCGCGCCGGTGCTGGGCGAACGCATCGAAATGACGCTCGAGGGTTCGGCCAATCTCGCCGATGGCGAAGGCGAGGTCGACGTGGCGCTGTCGCGCACCGACGGCGAACTGGGCGACCTCACCCTCGCAGGCTCCTACTCCAACACCTCCAAGGTGCTGGCGGTGAACCTCAGCCTGAACGAAGGGCAGGGCGGCATCGCGGCCACCCTCGCCAACCTGCCCGGCCAGCCTGCTCTGAACCTCAGCATCGAAGGCGAGGATCGGCTGGACGACTTCACCGCGAATGTCGTGCTCGCCACCGACGGCGAAAGCCGCCTCGCCGGTCAGTTGCGCGCCGCTGCCGTCGTCGAAGGGGAGGGCGATGCCCAGACCACCCGCACCCGGATCGAAGCCGACCTCGCAGGCGACCTGCGGCCGCTCTTCGAGGAACAGTACCAAGCCTTCTTCGGTGGCGAGAGCGTGCTGCACCTCGACGCGACCCGGTTCCCGAACAAGTCGATCCGCGTGGCCGACCTGTTCCTCCAGACCGAGGCGCTCGAACTGCGCGGCGACGCGCTGGTCAGCGCGGGCGGCTGGCCGCAGAACGCCCAGATCGCGGGCACGCTGGCGAACCCCGACGGATCGCCGGTGACCCTGCCCATCGCAGGCCCCGAAACCCGCATCACCTCGGCCGAGATCGAATTCGACTATGACGCCCTGCGCGGTGACGGCTGGGTCGGCGCCTTCCAACTCGACGGTTTCGAGCGCGAGGATATGTCGCTCGCCTCGGTCAACGTCTCCGGCGCGGGCCGCCTGCGCGCGGGTGGCGGCGACACGATCCCCAGCGTCGGCGGGCGCGTGGTCATCGCAGCCGACGGCCTCGACCTGGGTGACGAGGCGCTGAACGCTGCCGTGGGCGAGCGCATCACCGGCGACCTCATCTTTGCCAAGGCCGCCAACACCCCGTTCCGCTTCACCGATGTCGACATCTCGGGTGCCGACTACGGCGTGACCGGCGACGTCACCCTGCGCACCGAGGTCGAACAACTCGACCTCATCGCAGAACTCGACCTCGCCCTCGCCGCCGAACGCCTTGCCCGTTTCGCGCAGATCTCGGGTCAGGACCTCAAGGGGGCCGCGAACCTCACGATCTCCGGCGACGTCGCCGTGCCCGGCGGCCCGTTCAACCTTGAAATCGAGGGCGTCACCCGCGAGCTTTCCGTCGGTATCTCGCAGGTCGACAGCCTGCTTGCCGGTGAAAGCCGCCTGTCTATCGCCGCCGACCGCAATCAGGAACGCACCGCGATCAACCGCCTGTCGGTGAGCGGTCCGGGCGTGGTCCTGTCGGCCTCCGGCGAATTGCGCACCAACGGCAGCACCATCGACGCGCAGATCGAACTCCCCGATGCGTCCCGGCTGGACGAACGCCTGTCGGGCCGCCTCGCCGTGACCGCGAACGCCGTGCAGGTGCGCGAGGCCTGGACGGTCGAGGCCGAGGCGCAGGGCCCCGGTGGCCTCACCGCTGACGTCACCGGCACCGGCGCGCTCAATGATGGCAGCATCGGCCCCGTGCAGGCGTCGATCACCGCCGTCCTCGACAGCATCGCCCCTTATTCGGGCCTTGCAGGCCGCGAGCTTGCAGGCTCCGCCAACCTCACCGCCTCGGTCGACGCCGACCTCACCACGATGGCCGTCTCCCTCGTCGGCGCGCTTCAGGGGCAGAACCTGTCCTTTATGATGGGCGAGACGAACCAGAGCTTCGCGGGCGCCACCGAAGTGATGTTCGACGTCAGCCGCGACGCGGACGGCGCGCTCGACGCCGATGTGACCGCGATGGGGCCGGGCGGGCTGATCGCCGACATCGCCGCCACCGGCGCAATGGTCGAGAACGAGATCGGGCCGATCGACGCCACCGTCAACGCGTCTGCCGACAACCTCGCCCCCTATTCGGGTCTCGCAGGCCGCGACCTTGCCGGGGCCATCGACCTTACCGCCTCGGTCGAGGGCGACCTCTCGACGATGGCGGTCGCCCTGTCCGGCAGCGTTCAGGGTCAGGACCTGTCGCTGTCGCTGGGCGATGTCGATCAGTTGCTCGCCGGCGGCTCCGAAGTCGTGTTCGACGTGCGCCGGGACGAAACCGGCAAAATCTTTGTCGACACCCTGACCGCGAACACCCCGCAGGTCAGCCTCACCGCCGACGGCACCTCCGAGGGCGGTCAAAGCCGCGTCAACTTCGACGCCCGCCTCGCCAATGTGGGCATCTTCGTGCCGGAGTTTCCCGGCGCCTTCTCGGCCAACGGCACTGCGGTGCTGACCGGCGACGACTACCGCGTGGACATCTCAGGGCAGGGGCCGGGCGGCATCACCGTGGCCGTTTCCGGCAGCCTCGCCAGTACGATGGACACCGCCAACCTGTCGATCAGCGGCAATGTCCCCCTCGCGCTCGCCAACGCTTTTACCGGGCAGAACCGCGTCGATGGCACCGCGCGGGTCGACGTGAACCTCAACGGCCCCCTCGCGCTCACCTCGCTCAGCGGCACCGTCAGCACCTCGGACGCGCGTGTCGCGGTCCCGGCGCTGCGTGTCTCGCTCGACCCGATTCAGGCGAACATCAACCTCGGCAATGGCCGCGCGCGGGTCGAGGTGGGGGCGGGCGTCTCCTCCGGCGGCCGGATCGAGGTCGCAGGCCCCATCGGCCTCTCGGACCCGTTCAACGGCGACCTCGTGATCCGGCTCCAGAACGTCGGCCTCACCGATCCGTCGCTCTACGACACCCAGATCAACGGTGAACTCACCGTCTCCGGCCCCCTCACGGGCGGCGCGCGCATCGCGGGCACGGTGCGCCCCGGCGTGGCCGAGATCCGCATCCCCTCCTCGGGCTTCGGGGTCGCGGGCAATGTCGAAGGTCTGCGCCACGTCAACGAACCCGCCGCCGTGCGCGCCACCCGTGCGCGCGCCGGGCAATTGGGCTCGACCGCCAGCGGCAACACGGCGAACGGCCCGGCCTTCCCGCTCGACATCGTCGTGGACGCGCCCAATCAGGCGTTCATCCGGGGCCGGGGTCTCGACGCCGAACTGGGGGGACGCCTGCGCCTCACCGGCACCACGGCCAGTATCGTGCCACAGGGCAGCCTCTCGCTCATCCGGGGGCGTCTGTCGCTCCTCGGGAACCGCATCGACCTGACCGAGGCGCGCGCGACGCTCGAAGGCAACTTCGACCCGTTCATCGCCGTGACCGCGCAGACCACGGTGGACGACACCGCGATCCAGATTCGCATCGACGGGCAGGCGACCGACCCCGAGATCACGTTTTCCTCGGTCCCCGACCTGCCGCAGGACGAGATCTTCTCGCGCCTGATCTTCGGTCGCTCGGTCTCGGAAATCTCCGCCCTTCAGGCCCTGCGCCTCGCGAACGGCATCGCCACGCTCACCGGGCGCTCCGGCGGCGGCGTCATCGGCAACCTGCGTCAGGGCTTCGGCCTCGCCGATCTCGACATCGGCCAGAACGACGACGGCGCGCTGGCCGTGCGGGCCGGGGCCTATATCTCCGAGAACATCTACACCGGGGTGCAGGTCGGCGCGGATGGCGAAGCCGAGGTGAACATCAACCTCGACCTGACGCCGAACCTCACCGCACGCGGCGCAGTGTCGAGCTCCGGCGACACCTCCCTCGGCATCTATTTCGAGCGCGACTACTGAAACGAAAAACGCCCTCCGGGGCGTGAGGTTTCGGAAGGAACCTCGTGCCTCGAAGGACGCTTTGCTCACGGCGTACTGAAATAGCTTCTTAAATCGCCCTCTGAAATGCCCCCACGCATAATGACGCGGTGCCGATGATCGATTGCCTGAAGCCTCCCGGTCCCGGTGTTGCCCCGGTTCCCTTGAGGTCAGGGTGGCCTTTCAGGGGCGAGGTGTAATCCCCCCAAACAGGGGGTGCGCCGAGTCTCAGTTCGCCACGGCGTAGAAATCGCCCGTCACGATGGCATCGTTCGTGGTGCCGGTGATGGCCGACCGGCCGCCGCGCGGTTCGATGTTGAACTGCACGTCACCCGTGACGGCGCGGGCATCGGCCCCCCGGAATGATCCCTGAAGCCAGCTTCCTTCGGCCTCTCCGAAACCTGCTCGAAGGCGATTGCGCACGCCGGTTTCGTCGTTCGTAAGTGTGCCTCCAATCGAGACCCACATCGTCGATGTCGGGTTAGCTGTGAGGAAGCTAGTTGTTATCCTGTTCACTGGATATATTCCGGGCGCATCGTTGCTCGACAACTGACCCGAATAGGTCACGCGCTGGCCGTTAATAGTGCCTGCGAACCCGCCCGCGGTTGCAGTGATCGGATCGGTCGAGGTGAAGGACGCCTCCATGACCAGCCCACCCCGGATCGACCCCGATTGGGTTGTGCCGGACATCGTGTCGATCTGGATTTCACCCTCGTAGGTCGCCGAACCCAAAACCGGCACCGCCGCTTCAACGAGCCTCGTGTTGAGTGCAAGCGCCGTGTCGAACTGTGCTTGGGTCGTGGTGTTTTCGTCGAATTCGACCGACGAGCAGGCCGAAACGGCGATACAGGCGAGCGCCACCGAAACGGTGCGCAAAGACGTGGTAACGATCAAGGTGAAACCCCTCCAGGAATTCAAAGCAGCAACCGGGAAAATCTAGCGCCAGTCGCGCGCGCTGTCGCGCCAAATCATCATGCGCGCACGAACAGGGGCCGGGCATTTCGCCCGACCCCTGCATCGCGATTGGTATCGCTCTTACTGTTCGGCGTAGAACTGGCCGCCGGTCTGAGCGCCGAAATTCGCGCCCGTGATGGCCGAGGTGCCGCCCGTGGGCGTGATCGCCACACCCACGGCGCCCGCCACGGCCTGACCGTCGTTGCCGTAGAAGTTGCCCATCAGGTTCGAGCCCGGCTCGAACTTGTTCTCGACCCCGGTCGCGTCCTCGGTCAGCGTGCCGCCGAAGGACAGCGCCAGCGCGCTCAGCTCGCGGTTGCCCGCGATGGCCGGCAGCGCCGTGGTGCGAATCTCGTTGAACGCTTGGCTGTTGGTCGACTGGTCATGGGTCAGCGTGCCCGAGAACGTGGTCTCTTCGCCGTTGATTTCGCCCGAGAAATTCGTGGCCGACATGGTGAACGGCGTGGCCGAGGCAAAGTCCGCCGTCAGTTCCAGCGCCCCACGGATCGAGCCGCTTTCCTGACCGTTGGCCAGCGTCATGATCTGCATTTCGCCGGTGTAGGTCGCGCGGCCGTCGAGCGGCGTGGTGGTCACGCCCAGCCCGGTCGTCGCCTGAAACCCTTCGGCAAAAGCCTCGGGCGTTGCGCTGACTTTGTTGCCGGTGCTGCCCAGGCACCCGGCCAGCATCGATGTGGCCGCGATGGCGGCGCCGATTTGAATGAGTTTCATTCCTATCCCTCCAGAAATCCGTGGCGCAAAATGAAACCGCGGGTCGCGTTAAGACAATCCCCCGGTTCGGGGGGACGCCCCCGGTTTCAGGGGTTTCCCGGACCGCGGCTTCGCGGCAAAGTCGGCAAAAAGGGATTGTGATAACGTGCGCGTCTACGCTCCGGTGCGGATTTTCGTTGTGGTGGGTCTCGCGGGCCTCGCGCTCGCGGTGGTCGCGGTGCTTCTGGTCACGCGCCAGCCGTGGCTCGGCCTCGACCTGCGCCTCGACGACACCGGCGAAGCGGTCCTCATCGAACGCAGCGAAGGCCCGGCGGTCCTGATTTCGGAATGGTATCGGCTCGAAGCGGTCGAGGGCGATCTGGGGTTCCGCGTGCCCGTTCGCCCCACCACGATCATCGAAGAACCCGACCAGCTGTCGGATTTCGCCACCCTCGATCAGTTCCGCGCCGAGCAGGACGGGATCGCGGCGGCCATGCGCTCGTCGCTCGTCACCCTGCACCTCGCCGCGCCGGGCGGCGTGACCCGCGCCGTCACCGTCAGGCCGGAACCCACAAGACCGATCGGAGACCTGCCCGCGATGTTCTGGGTGCAGATCATCGTGGGCTTCGCCGGCATGCTGATCGGCGGCTGGGTATGGTCGTTGTCACCGGGCAAACGGCCACAGGCCTTCATCATGCTCACCGGGGTCGGGCTGGCCATCTCATCGACCGCCGCCGCGATCTATTCCTCGCGCGAACTTGCGCTCCCGGCGCTCTATTTCCAACTGCTGGGGCCCGCGAACCTGATCGGGTCCATGACCTTTGGCGCAGGTGTCATCGGCCTGTTCCTGAGTTACCCGGCCCGGCTTGGCCCGCGCTGGCTCGCCACCGCACAGATCGGCGTGATCGCCCTCTGGCTGGTCGGCTCGTTCACGCGGGCGATCCCGGTCTACACCTTCGCCTATCAACTCCCCATCGCGACCGCGATGCTGGTGCTCGTGATCCTCGTCGCGCTCCAGTTCCGCCGCGCACGCAAGGACAAGGACCTGCCCGCCCGGGCCGCGCTGCGCATCTTCGGCCTGTCCGTTCTTCTGGGCGCGGGCGGCTTCGTGGGCCTCGTTACGGTGCCGCAGCTTCTGGGGCTCGAGGCACAGGTCTCGCAAGGCTACGCCTTCACCCTGTTCCTGATCTGCTACCTCGGCCTCGCCTTGGCCGTGCGGCGACATCGGATCTTCAACCTCGACCAATGGGCGTTTCGCATCCTTTATTTCGCGGTCGGTGCGCTGTTTCTGGTCTGCCTCGACGCGGCGCTGATCTATGGCCTGTCCATCGAACGTGCCCCCGCGCTCGGCATCGCGCTCTTCACCGTCGCTTTCCTGTATCTGCCGTTCCGTGACGCCGTCGCCCGGCGTCTGGCGCGCCGCCGAGGACAGGCGCGGGTGGAATCCTTCTTCAAGGACATCTCGACCGTCGCCCTCACCAAGGACTCGCAGACGCAGGCCCAACTCTGGGATGAGCTGTTGCTGGCCCTGTTCCAGCCGCTCTACGTCGAGGCCGGACCATCCGCCGTTCAGCATCCGCAACTGGATGGCGAGGGCGTGTTTCTCATCATCCCGGCGGTCCCGCCGTTGACCGCGCGGCAGCTCAAATGGGCCTCCAACGGTCGTCGACTGTTCTCGGACGCCGACGTGCAAAAGGCCGACGAACTGGTCGACATCCTCGCCCAGCTGATCGAAAGCCGGAAAGCCTATGAAACAGGCGCGGCCGAGGAACGCTCGCGCATCGCCCGCGACATCCACGACAACATCGGCATCCAACTCTTGGGCGCGCTCCACTCGCAGGACCCGCGACGCAAGGACGTGCTGATCCGCGAAACGCTCGCCGACCTTCGCGAGATCATCGACAATCAGACCGGTCCGGGGCTGGATCTAGGCAACCTCATCGCCGACCTGCGGCTCGAACTGTCCGAGATCCTCGAAGCGGCGGGGATCGACGTGGATTGGCCGCTTGGCGCGAACCTCACCGGCTACAACCTGACGCCCCGCATCGCCCACACCATGCGCTCGGTCCTGCGTGAATGCGTGAACAACGCGATCCGCCACGCGGGCGCGCAAAAGGTGGGCATCGGGTTCGACGTGCAACAGGGTCTGGTGCGCTTCCGCGTGTCGGACGACGGGCGCGGGTTCGACCCCGAAGCCGAGGCGATGGGGCAGGGCGTGCGCAACATGAAAGTGCGGGTTTCGGCCCTCGGGGGGCAGATCAACGTGCGCCCCGCGGGCTTTGGTGCCGGGCGGCCGGGGACGATGGTCCTCGTCGAACTGCCGCTCATGCGCCACGGTGTCGAAGATAATGGTGACGATGATATGATGGAGGCCGCGCAATGAAACGGGCGCTTATCCTCGAGGATGTTCAGGAAACCCGTATCTGGCTGGGAGAGATCGCTTTGCGCGCCTTCCCCGACCTCCAGATCACCGAGGCCGCGACCATCGCGGCGGCCCACGGCGTGCTCGACCGCGAACCGCCCGAGCTTGCCCTGATCGACCTTGGCCTGCCGGACGGTTCCGGGCTCGAAATCCTGCGCAAACTCAAGACCAAGTCGCCGACCAGCATCGCGGTCGTCACCACCATCATGGGCGACGACGTGTCGGTCGTCTCGGCGCTTTCGGCCGGGGCGGACGGCTATTTGCAGAAGGATCAGACGCAGGACCAGATGGTGTCGCAACTGCGCCAGATCAGCCACGGCATCCCCGCGCTCTCGCCCGCCGTGGCGCGCCGCATCATGGGGCATTTCTCGCGCACCGGGCCGGTGGCGAACGACGATGGCAAGCTGACCGATCGGGAGACCGATGTGCTGGCCCTGATCTCGCGCGGCCTGCGCAACGCCGAAGTCGCGCGAGAGCTCGGCCTCGCCGAAAGCACCGTCGCGGGCTACATCAAGACGATCTATCGAAAGCTCGGCATTTCGTCGCGGGCCGAGGCCTCGTGGCACGCAACCCGGCTCGGCCTCTCGGAAAACCACCGCACCTGAGGGCGGCGAAAGCGCCGCCTAGCTGACCAGCCCCAGATTGCGCGCGATCATCGCCGCATGGGTCCGGTTCTTGGCCTCGAGTTTGCGGATCACCGCGCGCACGTGCATCTTCACGGTGACTTCCTTGATGTTGAAGTCATGCGCGATCTCTTTGTTCTGAAGCCCCTTGCACACACCCGCGAGCACCTGAAGCTCCCGGTCGGAAAGCTTTTTGACGATCAGCGTCGGGTCGGGAATGACAGCGCCGTCGAGCGTCGCGACGCGCTGCCCCGATTGCATGAGCGACAGCGCCTGTCCGACGTCTTTCGCGTCCATATCCTCGGTCAGAACCGCTTGGGCCCCGTTGACGAAACAGCGCCATACGACGCTGACACTCGCCTCGCGCGGCAGCATCACCGCGACCGGCTTTCCGCGCGACCGCATGATCGTCGCGAACGCCGGTTTGAGCGCCTCGTCGCTGATGTCCGTCAGATGCAGAACGACCGCGTCGATCTCCCGACCGTCCATACGCAACCGTTGCTCCGCCTGCACGCAGTCGGGGACTTGCTCCACATAAACTTCCGACCCGTTAATATGCGCCGACGATATCTTGTCCGTGACATTTGCCAAGTCGCTGGCGACCAATACCTTCACCAAACGTCCCCTCTTCGCACGTTGGTTCGCGCGACCGCTCTTCCATTCCAAAGAGGAATTGCACAACTCTAGGGTGGCCAACACCTATCAATAAGGATAAAAACCTCAGCTTTTAAGGAAAATCTCAACGAAATTGAGATTTATCGTCCTAGGAAATGTTTCTCCGCAAGCAGTTAAAAAAACGGGATATTTAAAGTCCGCTAAAAAGGTAGGGAAAACCATACCCTACGGACGCCCCGACTTGAACGCTAAAGAATCACCCGCTCGACCGCCCACCACAGGCCCATCAGGCCGATAAGCACCGATGCGGGGATGACGATGCGCTGGCGATACCACGGGCGGTTCCCGAACCAGACCGCCACCGCAAAGAACGCCGTGGCGATGATCGCGATTTGCCCAAGTTCCACACCGATGTTGAACGCGATGAGGCTGGCGATGAAGTGACCGGGGGACAGTCCGATCTCCCCCAGAACCGACGCGAACCCGAGCCCGTGAAGCAGACCGAAAGCAAAGACGACGATCAGGCGAACTCTGGATAAACTCGGCCGAAAGATATTCTCGATAGCGACATAAGCGATCGAGAGCGCGATGAGCGGTTCGACAATGGCCGACGGCACCGAAACGAGACCGAGTGTGGCCAGCGCGAGGGTAATCGTATGGGCGACGGTGAAAGAGGTGACTTGATAAAACAACGGGCGCAGTTGGCGCGAAAAGAAAAACAGGCCGAGCACGAAAAGAATATGATCGAGACCCTTGGGCAGAATATGGGTGAAGCCCAGCCAGATGTAATTCGCGAAACTGGCGAGGCCGGAAATCTCGGCGGTGCCGGTGCGTGGAATGGGGGCCGACGTCTGGCCGGGGCCAAGGAACGCGGAATAGGCCTCGACGCCCTCAGGCAGGTCGGGGGCGATCTGGCGCAGGATCAGCGGGCCGTACTCCGACGCCCAGCCAAAGGTCACATCGCTGTCGTCATCCGGCAGATCGGCGGACAGGACGATCAGGCTCTCACGCGGGAGATCCTCGTTCACCGCTGGGCTGGTGCCCGCCTCGTCCAACGTGGGGGTGAGGGCGGCGTCGCCCGCCATCAACCGGAACCCGGACGACAACGCGGGCCAGTCGGCGCGCAGCCGATCTGCGAATTCGTCGGGCGGCAAGGCGCGGAGTTCGTCATAGACGTCGGCGCGGGGGGAATTGTTGGTGTCGGTGATCGACGAAAGGTCGATGCCCGCCACCATCGCCTCGCCCTGCAGAATGATCGACAGCTCGACCCGGTCCGGGCCGACGGTGATGTCGGCGATGGCGGGCGACATCTCATGCGCCTCGGCCCCGATCACGCCTACGAGCATCACAACTGCGGCAAGCGCCGCCCGCACGGTTGACTTGGCTCTGGCCTCTGCCACCCTGCACGCCCTGAACAACAACGGATATCCCATGCGCTTTCTTGCCTCCCTCATCGCCTGCCTCGCGTTTGCCCACACGGCCGCAGCGCATGAGTTTTGGATCTCTCCCGAAGCCTATACGGTGGCGCCAGGCGAACAGATCGTTGCCGACCTCAGAAACGGTGAGGGTTTCGAAGGGGCGCGGCAATCCTACTTCCCCCGCAACTTCGCACGGTTCGAGGTGAAGATGGGCGAAACCGTCTCGCCTGTCGAGGGACGGATCGGGGACCGGCCCGCCATGACCTTTGCCCCCGAGGGCGAGGGGCTGGCGGTGGTGATCCACGAGACCACGGCGCAGAGCCTGCAATACAAGACGCGCGAGTTGTTCGAGAGCTTCGTCGAACACAAGGATCTGGGGGATGTGCTGGAACGTCACGCCGCGCGCGGTCTGCCCGAGCTCGCGTTCCGCGAAGCCTATACCCGCTACACCAAGTCGCTGGTCGCCGTGGGCGACGGGTCGGGCGCGGACAGCGCGGTCGGCTTGCATACCGAGATCGTGGCGCTGGCCAATCCCTTTACCGACGATCTGTCCGAAGGGTTCCCCGTACGTGTGCTCCTGGACGGCGCGCCACGTGTCGATGCACAGGTCGAGGTCTTTGCCCGCGACCCGGCGGGAGAGATCACCCAGAGCTTCTACCGTACGGACGCGGCGGGCGAAGCGATGATCCCGGTCGCGCCCGAGACCGAATACATGGTCGATGCGGTGGTGATGGAAGACACCGGGAACGACGACCCCGAAGCCGGCCCCGTGTGGCATTCTGCCTGGGCCAACCTCACTTTCCGCACACCCTGACGCCGGTCTTGTCGGTGACGCGCCAAGGCGCGTCCCAGGGTTTGCGCTGCCCCGCCTCTGGCGGGTCATCGCGGTGGGGGGAGGCCAGCCTCCCCCTCGCCGGTGGCAGGCCACCGGCGATCCCCCTCCGAGGTTTCCTGAAACGAAGAAGAGCAGGGCTGTCTGGTGAGAGGTGAACCTTTACCGCGGTAAAGGTTTTCCTTTTAAATCAATCGTATAGGTGGCGATGGGTTAAGGCTGCGTACGGTGGATTCAGGGTGTCGCACGCTCGGCCAATTGCAGGGCATAGGGGCCGATTTCGGCCACGTTCAGTTGCACCCCGCGCGCGTTCGGGTGGATGCCGTCACGTTGGAAGCCATCGGTGCGCGACATCTCTCCGCGGCCCATTGCTTTGCCCATGCCCTGAAAGATGTAGGGCATGAAGATCACGTCCGGGTGGCGGGCTGCGATCCGGGGATACATCTCGTCGAAGGCGCCTTTGTATTCCGGGCCGAAATTGGCGGTGGCGCGGTAACCGACCAGCATGAGGGGGAGGTCTTTGGCTTCGATCTTGGCAATGATCTGTTCGAGGTTCGCCTCGATCGTGTTGAGGGGGGTGCCGCGCAGCAGGTCGTTGCCGCCCAAGGCGACGATGACCGCGTCGACCTCGTCCGTCAGGGACCAGTCCACCCGGTTCAGCCCGCCTGCCGTGGTGTCGCCCGAGACGCCTGCGTTGATGATCGTGACCTCGGCGCCGTTCGCGCGCATCCAGCCCTGGAGCTGGGGGACGAGCCCGGCCTCCTGCGGGAGGCCGTAGCCCTGGGTCAGGCTGTCGCCGAGTGCCAGAATTGTGACCTCGTCGGCCATGGCGGGCAGCGCCGATAAAGGGAATATCAACAAAGACTTGGATATGCTGCGCCGTAGCCCATATCCCTTGGACACCACCCGTGAGAAGGCTTTCCGCATGACCGACCCCGTTCTCGACCTGACTGATGCCAAGCTGTCCCTGATGGGAAACGCGGGCCCGGTCGACATCCTGCGTGGGATCACGCTCTCGGTGGCACGGGGCGAAACGGTGGGGCTGACGGGGCCTAGCGGGTCGGGCAAGTCGTCTCTCCTGATGTTGATGGGCGGGCTGGAGCGCGCGACCTCGGGCCGGGTGGCCGCTTTGGGTCAGGACCTTGGGCCGATGGATGAGGATGCGCTCGCCCGCTTTCGTCGGGATCATATGGGGGTCGTGTTCCAGTCATTCCACCTCATCCCGACGATGACGGCCATTGAAAATGTCGCGACCCCGCTGGAACTCGCGGGCGCGAAGGATGCGTTCGAGCGGGCCGAGGCGGAGCTTGATGCGGTCGGGCTGGGCCATCGTGGCGGGCACTATCCGTCGCAGATGTCGGGTGGCGAGCAACAGCGCGTGGCGCTGGCGCGGGCTGCCGTGACGCGGCCTGAGATCCTGCTGGCGGACGAGCCGACCGGGAACCTCGACGGGAGCACGGGGCAGGCGATCATGGACCTGTTGTTCGGGCTTCGCGACCGGCACGGCGCGACGCTGGTGCTGGTCACCCATGCGCCGGAACTGGCGGAGCGCTGCGACCGGGTGATCGGGCTCGCCGATGGGGTGCTCGCGTGAGCGTTGCAGGCCGGATCGCGCGGCGGGAGTTGCGCGGGGGGCTCAAGGGCTTTCGCGTGTTTCTGGCCTGTCTGGCGCTGGGTGTCGCGGCGATTGCGGCGGTCGGCTCGGTGCGCGCATCGATCCAGGCCGGGATTGCCGAGCAGGGCGCGGTGCTGCTGGGCGGCGATGCGGCGGTGGAACTGACCTATCGGCGCGCCTCGGCGGAGGATCTCGACTACCTCGCCAGCGTGGCGACCGAGGTGGGCGAGGTGATCGATTTCCGCTCGATGGCGCGGCTGCCGGGGGATGCGGATACGGGGCTCACGCAGGTCAAGGCGGTGGACGGGGTCTATCCGATCTATGGCGCGGCAGAGCTCGACCCGGCGATGCCGCTGGAGGTGGCTCTGGGCGATCAGGATGGTCTGCCGGGCGCGGTGATGGCCCCGCTTTTGGTCGAGCGGTTGCAGATCGAACCGGGCGATACCTTCTATCTGGGCGCGCAGGAGTTTCGGCTGGCCGCGCGGCTCATGTCCTTTCCCGACGACAGCTCGGGCGGGTTCGATTTCGGCCCGCCGACGATGGTGCATATCGATGCGCTGGCGCAGTCCGGGCTGATCGAGGAGGGGACGCTGTTCAACTCCGAATACCGCTTGCGGCTGCCCGACGGCACGGACCTTGCCGCGCTCGAGACGCGCACGATGGAGGCGATGGCGGGGTCGGCCCCGCGCTGGTCGGACGCGCGCAACGGCGCGCCGGGGGTGAGCGAATTCGTGGACCGGCTGGGCAGCTTTCTGGTGCTCGTGGGGCTGGCTGGCCTCGCGGTCGGCGGCGTCGGCATTTCGGCGGCGGTGCGCAGTTATCTGGATGAAAAGACCGAGGTGATCGCGACGCTCAAGACGCTGGGCGCGGGGCGGTCGACGATCTTTGCCGTCTACGCGATCCAGATCGGAGTGCTGGCCGCCATCGGGATCGCGCTGGGGCTGGTGCTGGGCGGGCTGATCCCGGTGCTGTTCGGGCCGGTGATTTCGGCGGCGCTGCCGATCCCGGCTGATATTTCGTTAAGGCCCGGACCGCTCATGGAAGCCGCGCTTTACGGGGTGATCGCGGCGGCGCTGTTCACGCTCTGGCCGCTGGCCAAGACCGAGAATGTCCGTGCGGCGGCGTTGTTTCGCGATGGCGGCACGCCGGAGGGCTGGCCGAGGCCGGGCTATGTGGTGCTGACCGGGGCGCTGCTGGCGGCGCTCGTCGGGGCAGCGACATGGTTTTCGGGGATGGCCGAGATCGCGCTGTGGTCGGCGTTCGGCATCTTCGTGGCCTTCCTTCTGCTCGTGGGCGCGGGGCGCGTGGTCAAGGGCCTGTCGCGGCGGCTGGCGCGGTCGCGGATGATGCGCGGGCGCCCGATGCTGCGCATGGCGCTCGCATCGGTCGGTGGACCGGGGAACGAGGCCGCGTCGGTGGTGCTGTCACTGGGGCTCGGCCTGTCGGTGCTGGCCGCCGTGGGGCAGGTGGACACCAACCTGCGCGGGGCCATTCAGCGCGAACTGCCGGACATTGCACCGAGTTTCTTTGTGGTCGACATCCAGCCAGACCAGATCGACGCGGTGCGCGAGCGGGTGACGAACGACCCGCAGGTCAGCCGGATGGACGCGGCGCCGATGCTGCGCGGGATCATCACCGAGATCAACGGGCGTCCGGCCAAGGAAGTCGCGGGCGATCACTGGATCGTCGAGGGCGACCGGGGCGTGACCTATTCCGCCGAACTGCCCGCGCGGACCGAGATTACGGCGGGCGAATGGTGGGCCGAGGATTACGCGGGCGAGCCGCTCATCAGTTTCGTGGCCGAGGAGGCGGAGGAGATCGGGCTCGAGATCGGGGACACGATGACGATCAACATCCTCGGGCGTGAGATCACCGGCAGGCTCGCCAGTTTCCGCAACGTGGATTTCTCGTCCGCCGCGATGAACTTTACGATCACGATGAACCCTGCCGCGCTGGCCGGTGCGCCGCACAGCTGGCTCGCCACGATCTATGCCGAGGACGCGGCCGAGGCGGCGCTGATGCGCGACATCACCCGGACCTATCCGAACATCACGATGATTTCGGTCAGCGATGCGATCGGGCGTGCGACGGAGCTGTTGGGCACCATCGCCGCCGCGATCACCTATGGCGCGCTGGTGACGCTGGCCACGGGTGCGGTCGTGCTGATCGGGGCGGCAGCGGCGGGCGAACGCGCGCGGACCTATGAGGCGGCGGTGCTGAAGACGCTGGGCGCGCCGCGGGGCCGGATCTTTGCGGAGTTCGCGCTGCGCTCGGCGATCCTTGGCGGGGCCGCCGGGATCGTCGCGGTGTTCGCGGGCGGGCTCGCCGGATGGGCGGTGTCCACTTTTGTGATGGAGACGGACTTCGTGTTCGAGCCGGTCTCGGCGGCGGCCATCGTGATCGGCGGCGTGGTGGTCACGCTGCTTGCCGGGCTGGCGTTCGCGTGGCGGCCCCTGTCGGCGCGGCCCGCGCAGGTGCTCAGGGCGAGGGAGTAGGGGGCGCGGGAGTAGGGGGCGGCGCGGGAGGCGCGTCCTTTTTCCGGCGCAGGAGGCCTGCGTCTTCGGGTCCATACCAATCCTCGTCCCGCGTCATCCACATGGTCGCGGCCAGCGCGATGAAGGCCAGCGTGGAGCCTGCGATGAGCGCGTAGTCGGTCGATTGCAGGATCAGGTAGAGCACGGCGTAGAGCACCACGAGCATGACGAAGAGCACGCTGGTGCGCAGGCCGAGTTTCAGCCCGAACCAGCCGAACATGGTGATGAGGATGATCGTCGCCGCCGAGGACACCAGATAGGCCGCGCCGAAGCCGATCTGTTCGGCATAGGCGACCATCAGGAGCACGAAGGTCGTCTGGCTGAGGCCGATCAGGATATATTGGACGGGGTGCGCGGGGCGCGTGGTGTGGCGGTCGATCAGGAGCACGGTCAGGAAGGTGAGCGCGATGAAGAGGATGCCGTATTTGGCCGCGCGGAAGGCTTTCTGATAGAAATCGTTCGGCTCGTAATACTCGACGCCAAAGGCCATGCGGTCGCGCATCGTCTCGGTGTAATCGTCGCGTGACAGCTGCGGCAGGGTGCGCGCGAGATGGGGGATCGTCCATGTCGCCTCGAACCCGTTTTCCGAAATGGTCGAGCCGTCCGGCAGGAAGCCCCCGGTGAAGCTTGGGTGCGCCCAGTCCGAGGTGAGCGTCACGGCGGTCTGACGGCCCACCGGCGCGATCTTGAGCGTCTGGGCCCCGTTCAGCCCGAGCCGGAGCGCGAAGTCGCCCATCTCGCGCGGGTCGCCCAGATCGGCGGTGATGCCGGAGCGCACGCCGGAGGAGGCGAGCGGTTCGATGGCGACCGGGTCGCCGTCGACGGTCAGTTCGGCCACCCCGCGCAGGGCGGCGTTGGAGGTGATGTTGAGGGCGAGATAGGCGCCGTCCCAGCGAATGACCTCATCCCCGCGCCGCTGCGCTTCGATCTGGTCGATCGGGTAGTCGAAATCCATCGCCACCTCGGCGCGGTAGACCGGCACGTTGAAGATGCCGCGATGGCGCATCTCGGTCGTGGTGTCGATGGTCACGTCGAAGCGGTTCGGGTTCACGTAGATCGGACTATTCCAGACGGTTTCGCGCCGGGTGACGCTTTGCAGCACGGGGTTGCCGTTCTGATCGGTCTGGATGGTGCCGGTCGTGGGGTCGGTCACCTGCTCCTGCACCACGCGGTCGATGGTTTCCTGCACCGGGATCACGAGGATCGGGCCGGAGATTGTCTGCGCGCCGCCCCATTCGCGGCCCACCTCGATCATGGCGGTGCGGGAGTAATCCTTGCGGGAGTCGATGACTTCGGAGGCGAGGATGAGGGGGATGACCATGACGACGGTGAGAATACCGACGATGAGAAACCGAAAGCCCAAAGAACGCCGCATGAAATCCTCCCTGAATGGGCGCGATCATGGGGCGGAACGGCGGGGGGCGCAATGTTCTTGGGGGGCGAACGAAAAAGCCCCGCCGGAGCGGGGCTTTTGGAATGTTCTGAGGTCTGCGCCGATCAGATGGTGCGTTCGACCATCTTTTTCTTGATCTCCGCGATGGCCTTGGCCGGGTTCAGACCCTTGGGGCAGGTCTGTGCGCAGTTCATGATCGTGTGGCAGCGGTAGAGTTTGAACGGATCTTCGAGATCGTCCAGACGCTCGCCCGTCGCCTCATCCCGCGAGTCGATGATCCAGCGGTAGGCGTGGAGCAGCGCGGCGGGGCCCAAGTAGCGGTCGGAGTTCCACCAGTAGCTCGGGCAGGAGGCCGAGCAGGAGGCGCACATGACGCATTCGTAAAGACCGTCGAGTTTCTTGCGATCCTCGATCGACTGACGCCATTCCTTGGCAGGGGCGTTGGTCTTGGTCTCGAGCCACGGCATGATCGACGCGTGCTGCGCGTAGAAATGCGTAAGATCGGGGACGAGGTCGCGGACCACGTCCATATGCGGCAGCGGGTAGATTTTCACGTCGCCCTTGATCTCGTCGAGACCGTAGATGCAGGCGAGGTGGTTGCCGCCGTCGATGTTCATCGCGCAGGAGCCGCAGATACCTTCGCGGCAGGAGCGGCGGAAAGTCAGCGTCGGGTCGATCTCGTTCTTGATCTTGATGAGCGCGTCCAGAACCATCGGCCCGCAGGTGTCCATGTCGACGAAATAGGTGTCGACGCGCGGGTTCTGGCCGTCATCTGGCGTCCAGCGATAGATCAGGAACTTGCGCACATTGGTGGCGCCTTCGGGCTTGGGCCAAGTCTTGCCGGTGCGGATGCGCGAGTTCTTGGGAAGTGCGAATTCAACCATGAAGGTGACTCCGATTGTCGTTCAACTGGTGGTGGCGGCGCGCTGTCCGGTCGGTCCGGGTGCAGGCGTTCCGCGATATCCGAAGCGCCGCGTTCATCGCGCCACCCCGTAGGAAAAATCAAGCATGCTGCGCAGGCCGGTCTCGGCCTCGGAGGCGTCCAGCCCGATCATCTGGAAATATTGTGCGAGGCGGCGGATACCGGTCTCATCGCGCGGTCCGTTGGGCGGCAGTTGACCACCCAGCTTTGCGGCGACGATCCAGCTCATCGTCCGGCGTTCGCGGTTGGCGTTGGCCCAGAAATCCGGGCTCGACGCGGTCTTTTCGAACAGGCGGCCCCAGGCCTGATTGACGTGGCTGGGGATCGCCTCGATCCGCAGAAACGTCGAAGTGTTCGGGCTGCGCGCGCGGTTGAGCAGGTGGTCGATGTCATACGCCGCCAGTTGCGGGCCCGCGTTGGCAACGCCGTAGTGCGAGGCGAGGAAGGCCGCATAGGCCGCACGGTAGCCTGAATAACCGCGCGCCACCCAAAGCGAGGCGGCATGCGGGTCCGGGTTTCCGTTCGGGGTCACGACCACGACGCTGGTTTCCGACCGGCGGCCGAGACCGCCGACTGTGCCTGCGGCATCGACGTCGAGATAGGCGAGCCGACCCAGCGCGGCGGGAGATTCGGCGGCGATCTGTTGCAGCGGGTCACGGACCCACCGGCGCAGGAGGGCATCCCGCCGCGCCTTTGCAATCTGATCGACCGTCATGGTCATCCCGACGTACTCCTTAGAACGTCCGCGCCTTGGGCGCGATTCTCTTGAGTTCGATGCCGCCCTGATCCTCGGTCGTCAGCGGGTCGAGGATGACCGGGCGATAGGTCAGCGTGACCTTGTCGCCGTCGACGTGTGAGATCGTGTGCTTGCGCCAGTTCTCGTCGTCGCGGGAGGTGTGATCTTCCATCGCGTGGGCGCCACGGCTTTCCTTGCGCGCCTCGGCGCCGACGATGGTGGCCAGCGCGTTGGGCATGAGGTTGGTCAGCTCGAGCGTTTCCATCAGGTCGGAGTTCCACACCAGCGAGCGGTCGGTGACCTTGAGGTCGGCCAGCTTGCCCGCGATGGCGGTCATCTTTTCCACGCCTTCCTGCAGCGTCTTGTCGGTGCGGAACACGGCGGCGTCGGCCTGCATCGTCTTCTGCATTTCAAGACGCAGTTCGGCGGTCGGCGTGCCGCCCGTGGCGTTGCGCAGCCCGTCGAACCGGTCGAAGGCCGCGTCGATGGATTTCTGGTTCGGGGTCGGCACCGGGGACTTGGCGTCCACCACGTCACCAGCGCGGATCGCGGCGGCGCGGCCGAATACGACGAGGTCGATGAGCGAGTTGGAGCCGAGACGGTTGGCCCCGTGGACCGAGGCACAGCCCGCTTCGCCCACGGCCATCAGGCCCGGAACGACGGCGTTCGGGTTGTCGGCGGTCGGGTTCAGCACCTCGCCGTAATAGTTCGTCGGGATGCCACCCATGTTGTAGTGGACGGTCGGGAGCACCGGGATCGGCTCTTTCGTGACGTCCACGCCAGCAAAGATTTTCGCGCTTTCCGAGATGCCCGGCAGGCGCTCGGCCAGTGCCTCGGCAGGCAGGTGCGAGAGGTTCAGGTGGATGTGGTCGCCCTCGGCGCCCACACCGCGGCCTTCGCGGATTTCCATCGTCATCGAGCGCGAGACGTAGTCGCGGGGGGCGAGGTCTTTGTACTGGGGCGCGTAACGCTCCATGAACCGTTCGCCTTCGGAGTTGGTGAGGTATCCACCTTCGCCGCGCGCGCCCTCGGTGATGAGACAGCCGGAGCCGTAGATGCCGGTCGGGTGGAACTGCACGAATTCCATGTCCTGCAGTGCGAGGCCCGCGCGGGCCACCATGCCGCCACCGTCGCCGGTGCAGGTGTGGGCCGAGGTGGCCGAGAAGTAGGCGCGACCATAGCCGCCGGTCGCCAGCACCACCATCTTGGCGTTGAAGACATGCATGGTGCCATCGTCGAGCTTCCAGCAGACGACGCCCTGACATACGCCGTCATCCGACATGATCAGGTCGATGGCGAAGTATTCGATGTAGAACTCGGCGTTGTTCTTGAGCGACTGACCGTAGAGCGTGTGCAGGATCGCGTGCCCGGTACGGTCGGCGGCGGCGCAGGTGCGCTGCACGGCCGGGCCTTCGCCGAATTCGGTGGTGTGACCGCCGAAGGGACGTTGATAGATCTTGCCCTCTTCGGTGCGCGAGAACGGCACGCCGTAGTGTTCGAGCTCATAGACGGCGGCGGGCGCTTCACGGGCGAGGTATTCCATCGCGTCGGTGTCGCCGAGCCAGTCGGAGCCTTTGACGGTGTCGTACATGTGCCACTGCCAGTTGTCCGGGCCCATGTTCGACAGCGAGGCGGCGATGCCGCCCTGTGCGGCGACGGTGTGCGAGCGGGTCGGGAACACCTTGGTCACGCAGGCGGTTTTCAGACCCTGCTCGGCCATGCCCAGCGTCGCGCGCAGACCGGCGCCACCGGCACCGACGACGACGACGTCATATTCGTGGGTTTCGTATGCGTATTCAGCCATGTCTTAGTCCTCAGGCGCCGAGCGCGATCTTGATGATGGCGAAGACGCCAACGAGTGCGAGCAGCGTGCAAAGAAGCCGCGTTGCGATGATCAGGACCATGCCCGCGCGGCCATGTACGTAGTCTTCGATCACCACCTGAAGGCCTTGGAACAGGTGCAGGGCCACGGTGATGAAGAATGCGAGCGCCACGATGGCGTTGAACGGCTTGGCATAGGCGGCGCTGACCGCCTCATACCCGGCGCCAAGGTTCATGGCGAAGGGAAAGACGAAGAACGGGACGATGAAGATGAGCGCGATGGCGCTGATCCGCTGTTCCCAGAAGTGCTGTGTGCCTGCCTTGGCGGACCCAAGGCCGTTCACACGGGCGCGGTCGGTGAGATAGCGCATGGTCGGTTCTCCCTTATCCGGCAATCGCTGCGATGAACGTGAGCACGACCATGACGGCCGCCGCGGCGAGCCCGATATAGGCCGAGCGCCGCACGGATTTCTGCCCGAACTGCGAACCCGTATCCCAGATCAGGTGCCGGATCCCGTTCATGTAGTGGACCCAGATGCCGATCGCCGACAGGCCCAGAGCGAGGACGCCGAACCACGAGGTCAGGACATTCTCGGCCACCGCGAAATAGTCGGGCCCAGCGGCCAGTGCGAGGAAATACCACGCGATCAGGACCATAGACGCGGCCATCGCGACGCCGGTGACCCGTTGACCCACAATCGACATGTAGGCGTTGAGAGGGAGGCGATAGACCTGAAGGTGGGGTGAGAGTGGGCGTTTGCCCGGGTTCACATCAGCCATGAAGCGACCTTTCGATGCAGTTGGCGACGAGCTGTTTGCAATTCGGCCCCATCCATAGACAAAATTGACCGAGAGTCACGGGTGGATTCCCGGAAAACGCGACTGACGGGCGCTAACGTGAATATTTTGTGACATTTGTGATCACGCATACTTTCAGCGTGATCACAAATTACCAGTCCGCCATTTCCGCGAGGAAATCCACATATTCGGTGCAGATGGTGATCTCGCGATACTCGGGATCGTAGAAGGCGTTGGCCTCGCCGCAGGCCGCGTAGGATAGGATCAGATCGTCTGCGAGACTGAATTCTGCGTTGAGCGCGTCGATCTCGTCCAGAAGGAGCGCGGCGATCGCGTCGTCCCGCTCAAAGTCGCCCGCGACGAAGGTTTCGCCCGGCCCGGCCTCGGCCATTTCGTCGAGGATGACGCCCCACGATCCATTGGCCTGATCGAATTCGTCTTCGCACCATTCGGCGCGTTCTTCGGGCAGGCCAAGCTCTTCGGCCACGTCGTCGCGTTCGTCGGGGTTCGCACCGTAGAAAATGCAGACGAGGTTGTAATAGCGCTGTTCGTCCGGGCCGTGGACGTCCCAGAACGCCGGTTCTTCGCCCGCGTCGCGCGCCATGTCGGCCTCGGTCAGAAAGCCGAAGGCGGCGTCATAGGCGATGCCGACCGCGTCCTCTTCTTCCCAGAAGGCATCCACCAGCAGGATCGAAAGGACGTCCGCCGCGTCCTCTTCCTGCCCGAAGATCGGCACCTCTTGGATGTCGATCAGGGCGTGGCCAAGCTCGTGATAGAGCGTGGCGAGAATGTTCGACTCGACAAAGGCGTCGGTATCCTGCGCGAGCGCGAAAGTCGGCAGTCCCAGAAGGGCCGCCGTGGCAAAGGCTTTCATCATGTCGGTGTCCCCCTAACGGGCCATTCTGGCCAGTTCTTCCCCAAGTTCCGTGCAGATCTGAATCTCGAGCATGTCCGGGTCGTAGAACGCGTTCGACTCGCCGCAGGGAATGACGCTGACGTTCACCGTGGCGGGCAGGACCATCGCGGTGTTGAGCCGCGCCACTTCGCTGCGCACGAAGGTGGTCAGGTGGTCGTCTTCGTCGAGCACCCAGTCGAGACGGATGGTGTTGCCCGGCGCATCGGTCGAGAGCCCGTCGATCACGGCGTTCCATGACCGTGCGGCGAGGTCGTATTCGTCGTCGCAGGTGCGGGCGCGCGGTTCGGGCAGATCGAAGAGGTCGATCAGATCCGCCCGCGCTTCGGTATCGGCGCCGTACATCAGGCAGGCGAAGTTGTAGTAGCGTTGCAGGTCGGGGGCGTGGACATCCCACAGGGCGAGGTCGTCGCGATGCTGCCCGGCGCCCTCGGCGAAGAGCCAGTAATTACGCGCCACGTCGCTGGCCATCTGCTGTACGGAGGTGTCGTCGTGGAGCCGGTTCATCAGCACGATGGCAAAGGTGTCGGCGGCAAATTCCTCGGGCCCGTAGATGGGGAGGTCGAGCACGTCGATCAGCGCGTGGGCGAGTTCGTGATAGAGCGTTTCGGTGACGTTCGCCTCGACATACAGCTGCACCGGATCGCGGCGCGCGGGTGCGGCCTGAAGTGGCTCGCCCACCGTGCGCTGGAAGGTGTAGGTGTCCTTATTCCCCTCGGCATGGGCCGGGGAAAGGGTCAGGGCGAGGGCGATGGCAGCCGCGATACGCATGCGCGCATCAGGTCGGCATCAGCGCCCAATAGTCAAGGTCGAGCAGGACGTGCGGCAGGTATTTCCCGTCGTCGCCTTTGAGCGCAAACTCCTGAATGTCACCTTTGGTCGCCACGAGGCGCAGCCGCACCGCACCGACACCGGGGGCCGGGGTTTCGGCCTTGTCGAGCACTTCGGACCACGCGCGCACGGTGTCGCCGGTGAAGCAGGGGTTGGCGTGCGCGCCAGCGTTCAGCCCGGCGATCATCTGGGCGTTGGCGAGGCCATTGAAGCTGAGGGTGCGGGCCATCGAAATGATGTGACCGCCGTAGATCAGCCGCTTGCCGTCCTCGCGGTTGGTCGCGTCGAAATGGACCTTGGCGGTGTTCTGCCAGAGCCGCGTGGCGATCATGTGCTCGGCTTCTTCGATGGTGACGCCATCGACATGGTCGATCTTTTCGCCGATCTCGTAATCGCCAAAGCGATGCCGCTCGCCCGCGAGCTTGTATTCGTAACGCGAGAAATCCAGCCCCTCGGGGATCACCAGATCTTGGGCGGGGACCACTGGTTTCAGCTCGGGGATGAGCGTATCGGGGGCGGGGGCGTCAAGGTTCTTCTTACGGACCATGACCCAGCGGATGTAGTCGAGCACCGGCTCGTCCGACTGGTTGAACCCGGTGGTCTTGACGTAGACCACGCCGGATTTGCCGTTCGAGTTCTGCTTGAGCCCGATCACCTTGGATTCAGAGCGCAGCGTGTCGCCCGGCCAGACCGGTTTCAGCCAGCGCCCCTCGGCATAGCCCAAGTTGGCGACGGCGTTCAGCGACACATCCGGGACGGTCTTGCCGAACACGACGTGGAACGCGGCGAGGTCGTCGATGGGCGACGCCTTGAGCCCGCAGTCCCGCGCGAATTCGTCGGAGGAATAGAGCGCGTGGCGGGCCGGGTAGAGCGCGTGATACAGCGCACGCTCCCCCCCGGACACGGTGCGCGGCACGGCGTGGGTGATGACCTCGCCGATGCGATAATCCTCGAAAAACCGGCCCGGATTGGTCTTTGCCACGTTATTGCTCTCCTAGCTTGATGTCGGGGTGGTAGTCGCCCGGCGCCTCTTTGGTGACGGCCTGCCCGCAGCGCATGACGCCGTTGGCCGCGTCGAAGGCGTAGGTGGGCGAGCCGTGCAGCGCCCAGCCCTTGTTCAGGGCGGCGGTGACCTTGTGGCAGAACTCCGACGTGTCGTCGGCCGAGAGGAAGCGGTAGAGTTGCATGATGTGACCTCAGCCGAAGGTGGGATAGCCGAGCCAGGTGTGAACCCCGGCTATGACCGCATAGACGATGAGCGCGCCGACCACGGCGCCGATTTCCTTGCCGACCGGGAACGGCCCCGTGGCCTTGGCGGGCTTGGCCTGACGGTTGATGAGGATGACCTCCAGCACCGCCCAGACGAGCAGGCCGCCGAAGAGGACAAAGGACGGCACGTCGCCGTTCACCAAGAGGTGCGCCAGCGTCCAGACCTTGACCCCGGTGAGCATCGGGTGGCGGATTTTCGAGGCGAGCCACGTCTTCATCCCCGACACGGCGAAGAGGTAGACCGCGAAGAGCATGAGCAGGTTGTTGATGCCGACCGTCGCGGGATGGCGCCCCCAGAGCACGGCGCCGTCGGCCATCTTGTAGCCGATGACCATGAGCGCGATGCCCGCGAAGGAGGCGAGCGCGACCAGACCCCGGCCCTTGTCGCCCAAGTTGGCGCGCGCATCGGGGGCGATGCGTTTGAACAGGTGAGAGAGCGCCCAGAGCAGGACGCCCAGAATGAGAAGTAGCATGGCTTATCCTTCGAGACTGGCGATTGCCTCTGCCTTGGCCAGCAGAGCCTTCGCCGTCACGATATGCAGATTCTCGACGATCTTTCCATCGACCACCGCCACGCCCTGACCCGAGGCTTCGGTTTCCTCGAAGGCCGCGATCTGGCGGCGGGCGAGGTCGATGTCGGCCTCGGAGGGGGCGAAGAGCTCGTTCGCGATGTCGATCTGTGCCGGATGGATCAGGGTCTTGCCGTCAAAGCCCAGGTCGCGGCCCTGCGCACATTCGGCGCGCAACCCTTCGTCGTCCTTGAAGGCGTTATAGACCCCGTCGACGATCAGCGCGCCTGCGGCACGGGCGGCGATCAGGCTGATCTGAAGGCTGGTCATGACGGTCGAGCGGTCGGGCGTGACGCGGCAGCCCAGTTCCTTGACCAGATCGTTGGTGCCCATGACGATGCCCGCAAGCCGGGGGTGCGCCGCGATTTCGCGCGCGTTCAGGATGCCCTCGGGCGTCTCCATCATCGCCCAGAGCGGCACGTCGGGGATCATGTCGGCGAGCGTCTGCAGGTCGTAGGCCGAGTTCACCTTGGGCAGGAGCAGCGCATCGATGTCGGCGCCCTGCATGGCTTCGACGTCCTGACGGCCCCAGACCGTGTCGAACCCGTTGATGCGCACGATCTTCATCCGGGCGCCGTAGCCGCCCTTGTCGAGTTCGGCGCGCAGCGTGGCGCGGGCGTCGGCCTTGGCGTCGGGGGTCACGGCGTCTTCGAGGTCGAAAATGATCGCGTCGGCGGCCAGACCACGTGCTTTGTCCAGTGCACGCTCTTTCGAGCCGGGAATATAGAGCACGGAGCGGACGGGGCGCATCGACTGGGTCATGATTCTACCTCTGAGCAATTTTGTTGCGCGAAACCAACATGGCGCGCACGAATTGGCAAGGGTCAATGTGCCGCAATGCAGAAAATCCGGGCGCCGGGGGTGCAACGCCCGGCGCTTTAACCACTCTTTCGCAGGTGTGGCCCGATGATGACGCCATAAGCCGGGTGACGGAGGCCCAATGCGGTTGGCCATCACGCCACGGGGACAAACCCGGCGATGCTCTCGGGCTTGTCGCCGGACGATCCGGCAGGCCAGCAGGCCCCCACCCAAAGGACCGAGCCATGAAACGGACCCTTCTCGCCCTGATCACGGGCACCGCCGCGCTCGCCGCCACGGCCGCCAGCGCACAGACCGCCAACTGTTCTTCGCGCGACCATGTGGTCGGGCATCTGGCCGACCGCTTTGGCGAAGCGCGCCAGTCGATCGGCCTTGCCGCAGGCAACCGCATCGTCGAGATGTTCGCCTCGCCCGAAACCGGGACCTGGACGCTGACCATGACCACGCCGGACGGGCGCACCTGCATCATCGGCGCAGGCCAGGCCTGGGAACGGGTCGAGGAAGACGTGACGCCCGCAGGCCAGCCTACGTAAGCGCGTCCCAGATCAGCTTGCCCCCGGTCAGGAGGAGGAGCGTATAGGTGATCGCGAAGTACAGGCGTTCGGGAATGATGTCGTGCAGGCGCACGCCGAGCCAGACACCGAAGACGGCGGCGGGGATCAGGAAGAGATCCGCCTTGAGCGATTGCCACGAGAAGATGCCCAGAAAGATGTAGGGCACGAATTTCATCAGGTTGATCGCCCAGAACACGAGCACGGTCGTCGCCTGAAACGTCGTCTTGGACAGGCCGCGCGACAGCAGGAACACGGCCGCAGGCGGGCCGCCCGCGTGGCTGACGAACGAGGTGAAGCCGCCGACCGTGCCCGCGATCAGTCCGCCGACCCGACCCATCGGGCGTTTCGCGGGGCGCAGAAGCCCGGCCTTGCGCGCCATCTGGAAGGCGACGAAACCGACGGCGACCGCGCCGATGAGCAGGCGGAAGAGGTCGGGGTCGGCGAGGTGGTAGAACAGCGCCCCGATCGCCACCCCCGGTACCGCGCCGAGGATCAGGGTCGAGGCCGAGAACCCGTCCCACTTTTTCCAGTAGGGTTTGAGCGCCGTCACATCCATCAGCATGAGCAGCGGCAGCATCAGGCCAACCGCCTGCCCGGGTTCAAGAATCAGCGCGAGAAGCGGCGTCGCGGCAAAGGCGGCGCCCGAGCCGAAGCCGCCTTTGGAGATGCCCGCAAAGATCACGGCCGGGATCGCGACGGCGAAGAACAGGAGGTCGATTTCCACTGAGGCACCGAAGGAGAAGTCTCTGATGTGCCACAGCTTTAGCGTTATCAGTCCGGGCCGCAACCCACCCTGCCGCATTGCAGCGCCCTTGCGCCGTTCGGTGAACGGGGCTAGGCAGCGCAAGGACAGATAACCTGATCGGAGATCAATCACATGGCTCGACCCAAGATCGCGCTCATCGGCGCAGGCCAGATCGGCGGCACGCTCGCTCACCTCGCCGCCCTCAAGGAACTCGGTGACGTCATCCTTTTCGACATCGCCGAAGGCACCCCGCAGGGCAAGGCGCTGGACATTGCGGAAAGCGGCCCGGTCGAAGGCTTCGACGCGGCGCTGAAGGGCACGAACGATTACGCCGACATCGCGGGCGCGGACGTCTGCATCGTCACCGCCGGTGTGCCGCGCAAGCCCGGCATGTCGCGTGACGATCTGCTCGGCATCAACCTCAAGGTGATGAAGTCGGTCGGCGAAGGCATCCGCGACAACGCGCCGGATGCTTTCGTGATCTGCATCACCAACCCGCTCGACGCGATGGTCTGGGCGCTTCAGCAGTATTCCGGCCTGCCGCCGGAGAAGGTCGTCGGCATGGCCGGCGTTCTGGACGCCGGTCGTTTCCGCCACTTCCTGTCGGTCGAATTCGACGTGTCGATGAAAGACGTCACCGCCTTCGTGCTCGGCGGCCACGGCGACACGATGGTGCCGCTGACCCGCTATTCGACCGTTGCCGGTATCCCGCTCCCCGATCTGGTGGAGATGGGCTGGACGACGCAGGACAAG
>JAYZLL010000003.1:0-44740 GCA_036154315.1 Pseudomonadota bacterium | reverse complement strand
TTTTCGATGAAGCGGGACAGCTTGACCGGCGCGCCTGTCCCGTCGGGCTTTCCGGTGAGTTCGAGGTATCCATAGCCGGTCTCGGGCCGCGTCGGCGTGATCCCGAAGGTGACGAGATCGCCTGCGTCGATCGCAGCCAACCCGGCTTCGACCGCCGCGTGAAAAGCCTCGACATCCGGTACGACATGATCCGAGGGCGCGACGAGCATGATGCCGTCGGGGTCGGTCCGTGCGATCTGGAGCGCGGCGGCAAGGACCGCGGGCGCCGTGTTGCGCCCTTCGGGTTCGATCAGGATCGCGCCGGGGTCGATGCCGACGCCGACCAGCTGTTCCGTCACGATGAACCGAAAGTCGGAGTTCGTGACGACGATGGGCTGTCCGAACGAGATTGACGCAGTCACCCCCGACAGCCGCTGCGCCGAAGCCTGAAACAATGTCGTGTCACCCACCAAGGGCACGAATTGCTTTGGATAGCTCTTTCGCGACAACGGCCACAGACGGGTCCCGGACCCTCCGCACAGCAATACCGGGGTGATCGAGGTGGGTGTCATGTCTTCAGTCGTCCGATTATGTAAGCTTCCGCACGAAGGGCTTTGTCAGGCCAGCCGTAGATCGCTGTCGCGCTGCTGAAGGAACCAATTGTAGGTGCTTCTTATGCCTTGCTCCAAGCTGGTCGTTGCAGTCCATCCGAGGCGCGAGAGGCGGCTGACATCGAGTAATTTTTGCGGGGTTCCGTCCGGTTTCGACGTATCGAATGCGATTGTACCTTCGAAACCGGTGACCTTCGCTATGATCTCAGCAAGCTCGCGGATCGACACATCGCTGCCAAGGCCCACGTTGATTTGGCTCAGCATTGGCTGGGTTTCTGCCTCGTACATCTTCTTGTCTAAGTTCATGACGAAGAGCGACGCCTCTGCCATGTCATCGACATGAAGAAATTCCCGCCGCGGCGTCCCTGTTCCCCAGACAACAACTTCTGGCGCTTTGCTTTTTGCCGCTTCGTGAAACCTCCGTATCAGAGCAGGTAGGACATGAGACTTCTCTGGGTGAAAATTGTCGCCGGGGCCATATAGGTTTGTGGGCATGACGGAGCGGTAGTCAGTTCCGTGCTGACGGTTGTAACTTTCACAGAGTTTCAGCCCTGCAATCTTTGCGATGGCATAGGGTTCGTTTGTCGACTCGAGCATATCTGTAAGCAGCGCGTCTTCGCGGATCGGTTGCGGGGCCATCTTGGGGTAAATGCACGACGACCCCAAGAACAAGAGCTTGCGAACCCCCGCGTCGAACGCCTGATGAATGACGTTCGACTGCATGATTAAGTTGTCGTAGATGAAGTCTGCGGGATACGTGTTGTTTGCATGGATCCCTCCGACGCGGGCTGCCGCGAGCACCACGCGCTCTGGCTTCTCAGCTTGCATGAACGCACGTACGGCGGCTTGATCCGTGAGGTCCAACTCGCGGTGACTGCGAGTGATAGTCCTCACGCCTTGAGCCTCAAGCTTTCTCAGGATTGCGCTTCCGACCATACCGCGGTGGCCTGCAACGAACGTTGACATGCTGTTCTCCTTCAGTTCTCGACAGACACCGGCGTCTCGAGGCCGTGCGACTTCAAGAGCGCGTGCCTTTTGGCCGCTTTCAAATCTTCGGCCACCATTTCTGTGCACATGTCCCGGGCCGTGATTTCGGGCACCCAGCCAAGTTCACGTTCCGCCTTGGCCGGATCACCCAGCAATGTGTCGACCTCGGCTGGTCGAAAATACCTTGGATCAATCCGCACGATCACGTCACCAGGTTCGACGGCTGGCGCATTGTCACCCTCGATACCTTCCACAATGCCGACCTCGTCGACACCTTCGCCTTCAAACCGGAGCGTAATCCCAAGGTCCGCCGCCGCCCATGCAATGAACTCTCGCACGGAGAACTGCTGGCCAGTTGCGATGACGAAATCGTCCGGCTGGTCCTGCTGAAGCATCATCCACTGCATCCGAACATAGTCTTTGGCGTGGCCCCAATCCCGAAGCGACGCGATGTTGCCCATGAACAGGCACGGCTCAAGGCCTTGGGCAATATTGGCCAGACCCCGCGTGATCTTACGCGTGACGAACGTTTCGCCTCGGCGCGGACTCTCATGGTTGAAGAGGATTCCGTTGCACGCATACATGCCATATGCCTCACGATAATTGACAGTGATCCAGTAGGCGTAGAGCTTGGCAACAGCGTATGGTGAGCGTGGGTGAAACGGCGTCGTTTCGCGCTGAGGAATTTCCTGCACGAGACCGTAGAGCTCCGAGGTCGACGCCTGATAAAACCGGGTCTTCTTCTCAAATCCTAGAAACCTGATGGCTTCGAGCAATCGGAGGGTCCCGGTCGCGTCAACGTCGGCCGTGTATTCCGGGCTCTCAAAGCTGACAGCGACGTGACTTTGCGCGCCGAGGTTGTACACCTCGTCAGGCTCAATCTCTGAAATAATCCGGGTCAGATTCGACGTGTCTGTCAGATCACCGTAGTGAAGTTTGAACACCCGATCTTTGGTGTGCGGATCTTGGTAGATATGATCGACCCGTGAGGTGTTGAAGGACGACGCGCGTCTCTTGATTCCATGAACTTCGTAGCCCTTCTCGAGCAGGAGCTCAGCAAGATAGGAACCGTCCTGACCAGTGACGCCAGTAATCAATGCCCGTTTCGTCATAGAAAATCATACCCTTGGATGCGTGCTATTGCGGCGCAGCATAGCGGCTCATGTTTGGCCTACAAGGTGAAGAAACGGATCTTCGCCAAACCCATGATATTCAGTTTTATTGGAAGTTCGAAATGTAAGGAAATGCCAGGTGGGGGGAGTGGGTGGACCTGAATCGAGGAACAACCCCATACACCCGTGCTTCGTCGCATGGTCAGCGCGCGATAGATACGCTATGTTCGACGTGTCTTTCCAAATTCAGTGACGCATCACAATGCCTCCCTCCGAGAAGCCTGAAGACCCCGATGAGCCGAGACGGGACATCACGCGACTGATTAATGATGGCCAGCGGATCGCTGCCACAAAGGACGACGTCCGCGAGCAGCGGCTAATGGAAGTCGCGAAATCCCTGTTTCTGCCCCAGTCCTTGAGCGACGACGTCCGCATGGCGCGGATCGCAAGCGCGTGGGAACGCTATGAGGATCTCAATCCTGTGGATGGGCTGGAAAGCATGCTCGCAATCCAGATGGTGGCGACCCACGAAGCGATAGGCGAGTGTGTCCGGCGCGCGGCCATCGAGAACCAGACGTTGGAAGGGCGCGACCTCGCGCTGAAACATGCCGAGAAGCTCATGGCTCTTTACCTGAAACAAGTCGCCGCGCTCGACAAGCACCGGGGTAAGGGGCAGCAAAAAGTGACGGTCGAGCATGTGACCGTCAACGAGGGCGGCCAGGCCATCGTCGGTCATGTGGAAGGGTCACGACCGAGCCGAAGCAAAGAGATCGACAGCGCTCAGCCTGTACCCGACGCCGTTACGCCGGGAAAGACGTCGCAACCGAAACGCAATAAGCGCACATCGTGACTACATGACCAAGGCACCGCGACACGATACGGACCGTCTGAATGCCAGCCCGAGATGCGGCGCCAAGACGCGCTCCGGCAAATCGTGTCGCGCGCCCGCTGTCTCCGGCAAAGCTCGGTGCCGCATGCATGGTGGCGCTTCCGGGTCCGGAGCACCCAAGGGAAACACAAACGCCTTGAAACATGGCTACTATTCGGCTGAAGCGAAGGAGATGCGCCGGCTCATTGGAAACCTATCTCGCAAGACCCGCGAGATCATCGACGACATGTAGGTGCGCACGCACAACGAGTTCTCCGGCTCTAAACCTAATCGAACGCTATCTATTCAAAATGCGCGCCACACCGTAGCCAGCCATGGCGCCGACCAAAACGCCAAGCGCATCGAACGCGAAATCCGCCCATTCAGCGTCGCGGCCAAAGGTCGGTTGAATGAGTTCTATAGCCGCTCCGAACAACAGCGCGAGCGCCGCGACCTGATACCAGCGGTTGGGCCTGAGGAGCGGCGTGGGGAACATGAGCGCCGCGAATGACAGCTCATGGAACACTTTGTCAGCGTGAGGGAATCGCACGGGCGTAGGCGGGCGCGGGACTAAGGTGAGGTAAGCGATCGCGATCGCAAGCCCGAGCGTGATGGCCATCCAGATCGCGCGCCGGGTTGCGGTAGACAATTGTTTGGGCGGCATCATTCTGTGCGTTGATCAACTGGCCTTGAATGGATCCGAATCCCTGGAGCGTTTTCGGGCGTTCCGATGAACTCGATGCCTGCTGTTTCGAATGCAATTCTGACCTTCTCAAGGTTGTTCTTGCGGGATGGTGGTATGCCGTCTTGTTCTTCATATCGAACGATAGTCGCTGTTCCGATACCCGTTTGCATGGCCAATTTTTGAACCGTCCATCGAAGTACGCCACGCGCTGCGCGAATTTGGCTTCCTGTGATCCTCATTTCTTGCATTATGATAAAATTTCAATCATAATTGAGACATGGTAGCTAGCATCTCGACTCTTGATTGGCCTTCCGCATTTGAACGTCTTGAAGGCGCTTACGCGCCCTCCACAATGCGCAGCTACTATGCGGATGTCGAGGCATACGAGGCTTGGTGCATCCAAACAGGCCATGTGGCATTCCCTGCTCACCCGGCTACGGTGTCTGCTTTCATCGAGGAGCAGGGCAAATCGCTTGCCCCATCGACGGTCCAGAGACGCCTCTACGGAATCCGTAAAGCACACCGGTTGCTCGGCTTAGACGACCCAACGCGGCACGAAGACGTGAACTTGGCAATGCGGCGCGTCCGTCGCACCAAGACCAGTCGTCCTCGGCAAGCGAAGGGGATGACCCGGAGCTATCTCGAGAAATTCCTGTCGGTCCAGCCAGATACCCCATGGGGCAAGCGCAACAGAGCGATGCTCTCTCTCGGCTACGACGTCCTCGCGAGGAGATCCGAGCTCGTCGCTTTGCGGACAGATGATCTCATCTGGCAGAGTGATGGTACGTTGAGCGTACTTGTCAGGCGAAGCAAAACCGACCAATTCGGAAAAGGCCGCGTTGCGTTCACATCATTGAGGTCAGCCAAGTTGGTCGATGCGTGGCTCGCTTGGCGACCGCAAGAGATTGGTCCTTTGTTCTGTCCAATCTACCAAAATGTCGCCATTGACCGTGGTCTAAGCGACACCACCGTCAAAGACATTATCAAACATTCCGCCCGCGCCGCTGGTCTCGAGCCATCGATTGCTGCGGCCTTCAGTGGTCACTCGATGCGTGTTGGCGCAGCCCAGGACCTTCTCGAAGCCGGACACAGCACTAGCGCGATCATGAGGGCCGGTGGTTGGAAAAGTGTAGAAGTTCTTTCGCGCTACCTTGAGATTTCAAGTCACAATGTGTGGACTTGAAGATTTATAAGGAGCCATCTGACTGTCCGCTGACGCGCAGCGGGGTTTTCGGGGTGAGGCGTTATCAGGCGTATCGGTCGGGTGATATCTTGATTGGAGAGGGTTGGATGCTTTGAAAGTTATTAATATCAGGTAGATATTCATTTCCAGGCCTCAGAATGGAGCCTCAGGTGGAAATTTGGCTTTGTTTCGGGATTTTGGCTGTATTGCTCTCCGACGACTGCACTGGCTGCTTTTCCCCAACACAGGCCAACCAGTCCTGAAATGCCTTCCTGCGCTGAGCACGCGCCTCGCGAAAATAGCGCTCCAATAGGCGATGGCACTGGCCTCCCTGCGCCGTCCGCATGATCTTCTCCTTCTGCAACCATCTTATCAGCGAAAGCCCCGTGCGCCAATGCTGCGCGGTCCGGCATCTCAGCGAGCATGGCGCGAAACTCGGTGATCTGCTCCTCGATTGTCTCTTCCGCGCCCGGAGGTGGCGCGACGTCGGCCTCGAAGTCGTCCAAAGCCCGGGTCGCCTCAGCGAGCCAAGCCTCTGCGACCGCAAGTTTCAGTGTGCTGCGGGTGCGGACGTCACCCGCCAGAAACTCATTGGACCCAAAATCCGGCGTGTCGAGAATGATCCGCGCCCAGTTTGCAACACGCTCCGGATCGGGCTGCGCGGTTGCTTCGTGACGGCGTGCATTCTGCGCCACAGTAGCTTTGCCGGCGGCGTTGTGCGGGCCCGTCCTCTTTTCGGCGTTGGCCCGATTGCGTGCGGTGATCGTCCCCGGGGTAAAGATACGATCACCGTTGCTTTGCGCGCTGCAGCGCGTCGAAATCGCGCTTGACCTCGCTCCGGCGCCCCTCGAGCTCGCGTAGCTTTTGATCGTGATGGATCACCGAGCAGTCGTAACCGACTCTGTGGTTGCCGTCCGATGTGCAAGAAGTTTCTGACCCTTCTGCCAGGTGATCGAGCGCGGTCCTCTGTAAGGCCTTTCATTGCAGTATGTTTCGAAGCCGCTGGCCGATATCGTGATCTGCGGACGAGGACCCAATCCCGATTGCGAGCTTTGCCGCTCTTGCGGTTACTCTGGTTTCCCTCGCCCCGATCTGACCGATCGTTCTGCCCATTTGGGTCGTCGTCTTCCTACACCCCCGCTCTCCGATGTTGGCTGTTCGCTTCCTGTATTGTCACGTTACGCTCGCTCGCACCGGATCCCTGAAATCCTCGCCTTTGGTCATCAGCGCCCAGAGCTGCCGCGCCATCCGATTGGCCAGGGCAATGGCCACCAACATTTTCGGCTTTCGCGCCAGCATCCGGGCCAGCCAAGAGCCTTCACGAACCTTTTTGATTCCCCGCGCCGTCAACCTCGCCATCGCTCCGATGATCGGCAATTTGCGTATGTCAGTCTGGCCCGCTTTAGAGACTCGGCCGAGGCGTTCTTTACCGCCCGAAGAACGTTGTCGCGGCACTAAACCAAGCAAGGAAGAGAAATCTCGGCAGCGCCGGAATCCCGCCATGTTCAGTGCAAAAGCCTCGACGGCAAGAGCACTCATCGGACCGACGCCCGGCATCGTCTGGAGGCGCCCAGTGTCAGAGATCTCTGCGAGCTTCTTGGCAGTTTTTGTGCTTCAATGCGGGCAGTCTTTTCGGATATTTGAAGCAGCAGATCCCTGCATTCGTCGCGAACGAGTTCCGGCAGCAGCGCATCGGGATCGCCGACAATTTCCTTGATGCCCTCGAGGTGACGGACGCCCTGGGGGACAACAATTCCGAATTCGTAGAGTAAGCCCCGGAGGGCGTTCACGAGCTCAGTGCGTTGGCGAACGAGACGATCTCGCGAGCGAAAGAGTGCGGCACGTGCCTGCTGTTCCTCGGATTTTGGAGGGACGAAGCGCATCTCGGGGCGTTGTGCAGCGATCACGATCGCTTCCGCGTCGGTCGCGTCGTTCTTCTGGCGCTTCACGAAAGGCCGCACGTATTGCGGTGCGATCAGTCTGACCCTGAGCTAATGGGATCAACTGCCTTCCCGCCAACCCGCCGCTACCATGGCGGGCATAGGTGGAGAGAGGAGCATCTGATGGACATCAAGGTTCTGGGCATTGATTTGGGCAAGACCGTTTGCAGTCTTGCCGGGCTGGATGAAGCGGGAGCGGTCGTGTTTCGAAAACGGCTCCAGCGGCATCGGCTGCTGGGCTTTCGTGATACGCCTCCGCCCTGCGTGGTTGCGATGGAAGCCTGCGGTGGAGCGCATCACATCGGGCGCTTTTGTCTTGGAGAAGGGACATGAACCTCGGTTGATGTCGCCTCTCTACGTCCGGCCCCATGTGAAGGTTCACAAGAACGACGACCGTGATGCGGAGGCGATTGCCGAAGCGGCGACGCGTCCGACGACGCCATTCGTTGCGAGAAGGGACCCCGGCTCTTGAACAGCATGACCGACTGTCGCCAGGCTTCCGTGATCTTCAATCCCGTACTGATCGGCTGCCCGGATGAGTTCGATTTCGCCATTCCAATTCCCTCTAACGTCAAAATGACGCCCTTGTGCGCCCCAGCATCCCCTCAGGTCAAGACCGACGCTGGCAAGTTTCGCCCTGCAACCCAGAGGTTAGGTGGCCGCGCTGCCGGTGAAGTCGAAACCACAGTCACGCGCGTTGCCTCATGCTTTCCGGGCCTCGAGGGCCAATTCATCGAATCCGTTGGCAACGAAGCGCCCCTCGGCCTCTACAGCCGCGAAAGCGAGATCGTCGCTGTCACCGAATTTACACCGCCGGATGATGACGAACCCCGCGTCTGACAAGAGCTTTGCCATCAGTGCCTCGTCGTACATCCGTTGGTGCATGCCGAGCCCGAACGCCGCGCGAAGTTTGCCGCCCACCTTGGCGGCCGCGAGGATCACCCGGTCGGGTTTTTCAGCCTGCATGAACGCACGCACCGCGCGCTGGTCGGTTAGGTCAAGCTGGGCATGGGCCCGGGTGATCGTCTCGACGCCCTTCGCTTCCAGCCGGCGCAGGATCGCACCCCCGACCATGCCGCGATGGCCTGCTACGTAGGTTCTCATTGCTTGTCACCTTCCGAAATCATCTCGTCCCGACCAGGTTCGCGGCCGGGTCGACCGCCTCAGGTCAAACGGCTTTTGGGCGAAGAACAAACCGCACCTGGTTCGAAAACAACTCCTCGTCGCTCCAGCCTTCAAGCTCTGCACGCAACGCGGGCGTCATGAAAGACCGGCCGAGGTCCGGTATCTTCGCCGTTTCGTCAAGAATGTCGAAATGCCGCGCGAACAGGTCTCGGTATTCTTCCAACGAGAGCTCGTTGAGAAAGGTGTTGGCCGAGAAGTTGCGCGCGCGCAGGTGATCCCACGGCGGACAATCCCGAGCCTTGTCCGAGACAGCATCGTACCATTCCACGTTGTGGCCGCCCTGGATCCCGGTAAACACCATCGGACGAATGAGCGCGATCCCGTTCGGTTCCATCTTCTACGCCATCGTCGCGCAAAGCCTATCGAGTTCGTCGCGCGGCACGTGCTCGAAGTCGTCCTCGGAATAGATGAAACGGAAGCGACCTTCCGGCCACTCGCCCGGGTCCGACGCGTTGCCGATCGTGATCCTTTGGACCGGCCAGTCGAACGAACGGCCCTTCATCTCAGACAGGACACGCCGAAGCTGGCGGTTCTCGGACCGGTCGAAAACCAGGTAGCGAAGCACAGTTTTGAGGGTCCGTTCGAAACCGTTGCGGCGAAACATGTCACGCACGTCCCCGATACTCATGCGGGTCAGGACCTTGTCCATGTCGATTGCCCGGACGTCAAACCCCTTCGCCGACAGGAAATACATCCGGTAGGGCCTTTGGCCGCAACCGATCTCGAAGATCCGCGCCACCGAATGTCCGGGCTACATCGACGTATTCATCCGAAACGGCGGTGAACTCGTCGAAACTGCGTTTCGTCAAGGGACCCCGGCTCTTGAAAAGCATAACCGACTGTTGCCAGGCTTCCGTGATCTTCATTCCCGTACTGATCGGCTGCCCAGATGAGTTCGATTTCGCCATTCCAATTCCCTCCAACGTCAAAATGACTCCCTTGTGCGCCCCAGCATCCCCTAAGGTCAAGACCGACGCTGGCAAGTTTCGCCCGGCTGTTCCGGGTCAGCGGGTGGCCCAAGATGAACCTAACGGTTTTCCACATCACCGTCGTTCCAGATTACGAATTGTTCTGAGCCGTGGCGTCATCCGTGCCGGCAAAGCGCGGCTTCTGGGCGACCAGGGTAATCGAAAACCCGGGCCACCACAGATGCGACAGGGTGACCGTGTCCAGCAGCACGGCGATCGGACGGATCGGCAGGGCGACGGCATAGGCTACACTCGGTCCGAGCGCCTGGAGCTGGCGCCAGAGCCACGTTGCCTTCTGGCTCCAGAAACCGCTGCATTGGCCGATTTCTTCACAGGCGAGACCGGCGGAATCGGCAAGCTCTTTGAGCATGCTTTCCGTACAGCCCCGTCTGACATGGTACCCGTTTTCCACTGGACTCCAGGGGCCTCGACCTTCCGGACTGATCGCACGGTAGAGGTAGTTCGGCGTCGTGAACAAGAGACGCCCGCCGGGTTTGAGGCAGGCTGCGATGTCCTGAAACAACTTGCGATCGTCGAGAATGTGTTCAGCCACTTCGAGACATAGCACCGCATCATACGCATCCTTGAAGCCGTCAAACGTGTCGAGCTTTCGCGCATCGCCGATCTCGAAACTGGCTGTGTCGGCAGCGCAGAGTTCGGCCCGCTCCACCGCCTTCGCATGGTTGTCTTCATCCCAGCTCATGCCGTGGGAGACGTATCCGCGCAACGCGGCACCGATGGTAAAGGCACCCGTCCCGCAGCCGACGTCGAGGACGCTTTCACCGTTTCGCGTCTTCGGCAATCTGCGTGTGATCCAGCGCCAGCGATCATAAACGAGGGTATCTCCGAATGTGAGCAAAGTCGGAAACCCAAAGGTTCGAACCAAATTTTCGATTTTCAACGTCGTCTTCCTTTTTTATTCAAACGGGTTGGTGATGCTTTGAGCCGTACATTGGCGTCGAGAAAGTTCCGGAGTGACGGCTGGCAATGGGGGTTCGAAACAATGGCCTCTTTTCCAGCATCAGGTCACTCTCAGAAGCAAGCGAACCACGTCCGGGAAACGTTTTCATATCAATCATGTCCGACCCGATCCCCAAAAAACGGTACGCCCCCGGCTTCCCTCAGTTCTCCAGCGACACCGGCACGTCCAGCCCGTGTTCCTTGAGCAGAGCGTGGCGTTTTGCGGCCTGCAAGTCGCCCATGATCATCTCTGCACACATCTCCTGCGCCGTGATCTCCGGCACCCAGCCGAGCTTCTGCTTCGCCTTGGCGGGATCGCCCAGCAGGGTCTCGACTTCGGCGGGACGGAAATAGCGCGGGTCGATCCGCATGATCGTGTCGCCCGATTTCACCGCCGGAGCGGCGTCGCCCGCAACGTCCGCCACGATGCCAACCTCCTCGACGCCCTCGCCCTCAAACCTGAGCGTGATGCCGAGCTCCGCCGCCGACCATGCGATGAACTCGCGCACCGAGTATTGCACGCCGGTGGCGATGACGTAGTCCTCGGGCGTGTCCTGCTGCAACATCAGCCATTGCATCCGGACATAGTCCTTCGCGTGGCCCCAGTCGCGTTTCGCGTCGATGTTGCCCATGTAGAGGCAGGGTTCGAGGCTTTGCGCGATGTTGGCGAGACCTCGGGTAATCTTGCGGGTCACGAAGGTTTCGCCCCGGCGCGGGCTCTCGTGGTTGAACAGGATGGCGTTGCAGGCGTAGAGTCCGTAGGCTTCACGGTAATTCACGGTGATCCAATAGGCATATATCTTCGCGACCGCGTAGGGCGAACGCGGGTGGAACGGCGTCGTCTCGCGCTGCGGCACTTCCTGGACCAGGCCGTAGAGTTCCGAGGTCGAAGCCTGGTAGAACCGCGTCTTCTTTTCTAGCCCAAGGAAGCGGATCGCCTCAAGCAACCGGAGTGTGCCGTTGGCATCGACATCGGCGGTGTACTCGGGGCTCTCGAAACTGACCGCCACGTGGCTCTGGGCGCCGAGGTTGTAGACCTCGTCGGGCTCCACCTCGCGCATGATCCGGGTGAGGTTCGACGTGTCGGTGAGGTCACCGTAATGCAGCTTGAGCGCCAGATGCGGCGCATGCGGGTCCTGGTAGATGTGGTCGATGCGGTCGGTGTTGAACAGCGACGCCCGCCGCTTGATCTCGTGAACCTCGTAGCCCTTTTCCAGCAGAAACTCCGCGAGATAGGATCCGTCCTGCCCGGTGATGCCGGTGATGAGTGCTTTTTTCATCATTCGCCTGCCCGTTCGTGGCGTGCGAGCGCCGTTCTTCGCGTCCAATTACACATTCGAAATATCGCCCTGCCCGCCACCGCGGACCCTGTCTGGGCGGTTAGCCCCTTATAAGCACCTGCCGGGAAGGGAAAGCCCCTCGGGGGGACTGACGACGCATATCCCGGTCTTTCCAAACGGTTGACGCGGATCTGGCCGGCTTAAGGCGCAGTGCCCGGATATCAGGCTTCAGGGCTGCAAGGCGCGGTCTCCGCGTGTCGCGGGGCGCGCAAATGCCATCGCCGGTCTTTCGACGGCGTGGTGCAGTACGGCGGCCACCGCCAAGGTTACGCCTAGCACGCCGACCACAAACAGCACGAGGCCCGCGACGAAAGGCAGATCAAGCGCCCGGATCACCTTCGCCATTGCACTGATGACAGGAAAATGCAGCAGGTATGTCGCGTATGACCAATCGCCGAGATGGCGCCAGACCCGGCCGGCCGGTCGCGCGCCGTCGCGCTCGGCGACGGTCACCCCCAGAATCAACGCTGCCGTCAATCCGCCAAGAGTGAGTTGTACCGGGACCAGTCCACTGAGGGTCACCGCGCCATCCGTCGCTACCTTGACGATCACCGAAGCAATCATCACAGCGCCGATCCCCAGGGTCGCGCCCCGCCGAAAGATGTTTGCGCGCGGGCGTGACAGCCCGGCTTGCGCAACCACCGATGCGACCACACCCATGGCGAAAAAGGCGAAGAATTTGAGTTCCATGAAAGCGGGGAACACGCCCCGCTCTCCGGTCAGCGTCAGCAGGGCCCAGGCCAGAGGCAGCGCGGCCACTGCCACGGTTCCTAACCAGCGGTTGAGGATGAAAACCCCCATGACAAGGTAGAACACCATCTCGTACTGGAGCCACCAGGCCACGATGATGACCGGCGCACCGGTTCCGCCCACAATTTCGGGGTTCTGCGGCAGCAACAAGATGGTGCGCAGGATGGTCGCAGGATCGGTCGGCATGCCTTCGGCGCCGATGCCCGAAACCAGCGCAAAGGCCCAGATCGCGGCGAGCAGGAAAAGATAGAGCGGAAAGATACGCAACACCCGTTTCACGACATAGCGACCGGCCCGATCCGGTTGCCCGATGTCCCGGGCATGGACCTGATGAATGATGAACCCGCTCAGGACGAAGAACAAAAACATGCCGACGTAGCCAAAGTGGGTCACGTAGTCCATCACTGACCAGCCGAAGACCTCTGGCGCGCCGATCGCTCCACCGAGATGAAAGAACACGACGCTTAGGGCCGCCCAGCCGCGTAACGCCTGGATATGTGTCAGCATCAACCTAATCCGTGCTCCGCTGCGCCACCGGCGCCGCGCAGGTCGATCCCGAGTACCTCGTGGATCGCTTCGGGCGCGGTCGTCTCGTGCTCATCCATGTAGCGCGTAACCTCCATGAGTTTCATGTCGACGAGATAGCGGTACCAGAACCCTTGCAGGACGTGAAAGGCAGCCCCCCTCGTGCCGTCGAGAAACCCGAGCCGGACCACGAAGCGATAGAGAAAATAGCTGAACGCCCGCGCGCCGCCGGGTAGTCGGGCATAGACATGCTCCTTGAACCAGCGTTTGACCCCGGCCTGCTGCCACCCGGCAAGGTCGGCGACGGTCTCGTGCGGCATGAACCCGTGCTTGAGGTTGAGCAGATCGACCACTTCGCGCGAGGCATAGCTGTTGTGCTTGGTCGTCCACCAGGTCAGCGAGTTGAGATTGTCGTCGATCAGCTCGCCGGTGAATTGCGTGGTTTGCCCCGGCACCTTGATATGTTCGTCCATCCAGCGGTTTTCGCATCGCCCACGCCCCGCGCGAAACAGCCGCAGCACCTGTACCGGGAACACACCGCCCCAGCGGATCGTCTTGCCGAGGAAGGTCATCCGCCGCGGCACGAAGACCCCGTCGATCTCGTCGCCGAGCCCCGCTAGCCCGGCCTTGATCTCGCCTGCCAGCGCTTCGGTGACCACCTCGTCGGCATCGAGGCGCAGCACCCAGTCGTTGCCCGCGGGCAGGTGATCGAGCGCCCAGTTGAACTGGGTGGCGTGGTTCTTCCACGGGTTCTGCAGCACGATCGCGCCGGCCGCTTCGGCAAGTTCCCGGGTCCGGTCGGTCGAGAAGCTGTCGACAACCAATATATGATCGGCAATTCCCGCCACCGAGGCCATCGCCCGTTCGATATGGCGCGCCTCGTTGAAGGTCAGGATCACGGCGGTGAGGGTCATCGCTTCATCCATTTCCGCACGGCTTGGTTGATCGGATTGTCGCTGAGCCAGGCGAGAAGGATCAGGAGGGCGAAGGCCAGCGCGAACCCGAGCCAACTCTTGGCGACTTCCCAATGGATCAGAAGTTGGTTGTGTAGCACGTAGATACCGTAGCTGAAACTGGCGAGCCAGGCCCAGGCGGCAGCCGGCACCAGCCGCGCCGCTCGCGCGAGGAGCGGGCCGAGCGGGCTGGAAGCAATGAGTGTGAAAATCGCCGCGACGAGGAAGTGGCCCACCATCAGGAACGGATAGGTGCCCAAAGCCCCAATGCCGCCGGACGCGACCACTTTCGCGACCCAGACGCCCAGAGTCAAAAGAACATAAGCCAACGGAACGGCGATTGCGGTCAATCGCGCGGTGCCGCGGTCGACTGCTTCAGCCATCGCGGCACCGAGCCACCAGATTACGAAATAGGCGGGCAGAAGAAGGAAATGCGAGGGCATCGCAAGATAGGCCACGGCAAAAGCCAGGCTGGCGAGACCGATTGCATGTTGGGCCGGACCGGCGGCACGCAGGAAGAATGGCAAAACCAGCGGGTAAAGTGCGTAGAACAGGAGCTCGTACGACAGGGACCAGAGCGGCGAGTTGTCCAGAAATGGGCCGCAGATCGTGCCCGGTTTGAGGGCGCTTGCATCCTGCAGCGCAAACAACGTGCAGGCCGCATCCTGCCAATGGAACCGTTCCGCGAGCGTCCCGTTGTAGGCGAGCACCGCGACGCTCACGAGCATTGCGATCACCAGGGCGGGATAGATACGCAAGAACCAGCGCGCGGCATAGCCGCCGAGATCATTGGCGACCCGGTCGCGTTCATTCGCATGGATCAAGAAGCCGGACAGAAAAAAGAAGACGACGACGGCCTCTTGACCGAACCGAAACAACAGGTCGATCTTGCCGAAATCGACCTGCCGCGCTAGGTGGTCAATTACAACGACGCCTGCCGCGAGTACGAGTACAGCGTCTAGCGCGGAGCGCAATCGGGGATCCAAACGTCGCACGTTTCGTTACTCCTTCTCAACCTGTTCGGTGCGGCCCGGGTCGGCAACGGCGCGGATGATGCGCGCCGGATTTCCCGCTACAATGAGACCGACTGCGACATCCTTCACCACTACTGACCGTGCGCCCACCACGGCTCGTGCGCCAACTGCGACGCTCGGCCCGATGAACGCATCTGCTGCGATCCAGGCGTCTTCGCCGATACGGACCGGCGGCTTGGTGAGCGGTCGGTCGGGCCGGGTGAGATCGTGGCTGCCGGCGCAAAGATGCGCGCCTTGCGAGACCGTTGCGCGCGCGCCGATGGTGATTACGCCCAGCGAATACAGGATTGCGCGATCGCCGATCGCAGCCTGGTCGCCGACCCGTATGTTCCAGGGGACCGCGATCCGTACACTGGGATAGATATGCACATCCCGCCCGATCTGCGCCCCGAACGCCCGGAGCATCGCCCGTCGCCACCCCCAGAACAACCTCGGGCTGAGCCGAAACAGGGGTGTTGCCAAACCCCAGGCCACGCGCCCAGCCAGTTCGCCGCGGGTCCATTTCCGGGCGGCGCGGTTGGCCTCCACATCGACCTTGTCAGCCATTAGTTCCGCTCCCCATTTCGAGGAACGCCGGCGCCGGCGCGCCTCCTCTGGCCCAATCGTACAGCTCTGCAAGCGATGCCCCGATGACCGGCCAGGCGAAATCCGCGCGCATCCAGGCCCGCCCGCGCCGGCCCATCTCGCGGCGCACCGCTTCTGGCTCGGCCATCATCCCGGCCAACGCCTCGGCCAGCCCCGCCGGGTCGAGATCGACCCAGCGCCCGCAGCCATGCGCTTCGAGCCCCGGCCAGGGCGCGCCCTTGCTGGAGACAACCGGGACTTCCAGCATCAGGCTCTCTGCGACGGTGAGCGCGAAGTTCTCGCTGCGGGTGGGCAGGACGAAGATGTCGGCCGCCGCCATCTCCACATCCCGTTCGGGGCCGTAGACCGGCCCGACGAAGTCCACCCGAGTCACACCGAGCCGCGCCACCAGCGATTTAAGCTCTTGGGTGTGACCTTCCTCGTCGGGCCCGACGATCCGCAGCGACCAGTCGGGATGGGCGGGTTCCAGCCTTGCCCAGGCCTCGAGGAGCACGTCGATCCCTTTCTTGCGGTGGACGCGGCCGAGGGTGAGGAGCGTTTTCGTTGCGCGCTGCGGCAGCACCTGTGGCTGCTCGATCGGGGCGACCCCGTTGGCGAGTGTCGCCACCGGGTTGCCGAGGCCGAAGGCGCGGATTTCCTCTCGCTCCCCAACGCTCGTCGCGAGCAGGCTGGCGGCCTCGGCGAAAGCCCGGTCCTGGAACAAGTGCCGGACGATCCGCTTCTTGAGCGGGCTGTAACTGAGGGCAACCGCCGACAACATGCCGTGCGGCGACAGCACGTAAGGTCGCTCGGTGCGGCGATGCCATTGCAGGACCGAGCGGGCGGGATGCATCCAGAGCCCGTGCAGATGCACCACGTCGGGTGCCCAGTTGGTGAGCGCCCGGGTCATCCCCGGGGCATAGCCGAGCGCGCCCGGGCCTTTGATGGGCAGCGCTTCGACCGAGAGCCCCGACCATTCGTCGCGCGCGCCCGCCCGCCAGTCGGCATCTTCGAGGCCAAAGACGGCGAGCTCATGGCCCGCGTCGCTCTGGGTGCGGGCCAGCGCCTCGACCACGGCGCGCACGCCCGCGCCCTGCACCGACAGACCGGAGGTGACATGCGCGATCTTCACGGGCGCCCCCCATGCTGGTCCATCCGGTCGAGAAAGGCGATCAGGCGCTCGGCCATGCGGGCGGTGTTGAACTCCTGCGCGACGGTCTCGACCGCGGCATGAGACAGCCGGTCGAGCGTCGCGGTGTCGTTCACCAGCACGCTCATGACCCAGCCGAGATCGGCAGCGTCACCGCGTCGGAACGCAGCGCCATTGACCCCGGGCGCGAAGGCCGCGACCTCCGGCATATGGTCGAGCGCGCTCTCGTGGATCACCGCCGGCAGCCCGTAGGCGAGGCCATGGATGAGGCTGAGGCCGACGTCTCCGGGGTAGAGGAAAAACCGCACCCGGTTGGCGATGGCGGCGATCTGGTCCTCATCGGTCGAGGCGCCGTGCCAGACCACGCGCTCGGCCAGACCGAGCTGCATGGCCTGGTCGCGGAGCGCAGCGGCGTCTTCGCCGTCGCCGATCACGTGCAGGGTGAGCCCGCGCGCTTCAGGCCGTGCCAGCGCCTCCAGCGCGAGGCCGAGCCGGCTCTTTTCGGTGAGACGTCCGATGAACATCGCGGCCGGCGCGCGCTCGGCGGCCACGTAGGGCGCGCGTCGGGCGGCGATCGGGACGGTGTCGATCCCGTTGTTGAGCGCGCCGACGGGGCGGGGGTCGCGTGCGCCCGCCGGGGTCGCGCGGTAGGCCGCCACCTCTTGTTCGGTGTAGAACAGGAGCCCGTGGACGCCGCGCATCAGAACGATCCTGAGCGCAAGGCGCCATGGGCGGCTCGTCGGGCTGAGGAAATGGCCCCACCAGATCACCCGGGCCCCGCGCGCCCGGGCCTTGAGGATCAGGCCAAGATTGCTGAGCGCGCGCGGCGCGCCCCAGACGATCAGCCGGTCACCCCTGGCCACCGGCACCTGGCCGACCCCGTCCTGCCACTGCAGCCCGCCGGGCAGGGACCGGATCGGCCCCAGGGTCTGTTCCCAGGGCCAGCGGGTCGCGCGTGCGGTGAGCGCGCCCACGTCGAGGGTCGAGCCGCAGACCCGGAACGCCGCGCCGTAATGCCGGGCGAGGCGGGCGAAGAAATCGACCCGGTAATGCGGGATCGCCGGTTGGACCACCGTGACGGCGGCGGGGCGGGGCATGCTGTCCCCGGGCCCGTTCATGTGCCGGGCACCGCCGGCCCGGCGACCATCTCGCCGACGTCGATCGCATAGATCTGGCGGCTGCCTTCATGGATCGAGTCGAACACCGCCAAACGCCCGTCGGCGCTCCAGCGGGGATGCAGATCGCAATGCAGCCCGCTGCGGGTGAAGGCGTAGAGATCGGCCGGAAAGGCCACGTCGACCGCCCGGGCGAGATGGGCTGCGGTCTCGGCGACGGTCTCAGCGGACGGCAGCGTGTCGAGCTTGCGGAACCGGCCGAGGTCATGGCGCTGTGCGCTGGCGATCTCGTAGAGCATCAGATCGCGCACCCCCTCGGCATCGGGGTAGGTGTCGGTGAGCAGCCAGTCGCGGTACACCGGGTTCGCCATCGGGTGCCCGTCCGCCGTCAGCACGCCGACCGCGAAAGGCGTGACCTCGGGCTGGTCGCTGTCGGTCACCGAGAGATAGCTCATCGCCATGGCGCCGCTCTTGCCCATCAGTGCGCGGAGCGGCCCCTTGACCAGGGGCAGCAGGGCGCGCGCGACCGGGTTGGCGAGCAGGGGATGGCGACGGGCGGCGGCGACGGCCCCACTGCGCCGCCCCCAGATCATGATCCGGTCGGGCGCGATCCAGTCGAAATGGCTGAGGAACCCACGGGCGATCACCCGCGCCCCGGTGCCATCGGTCGCGACGGTGCAGAGGCAGGTTTCCTCGCCGCCGTCCGCGAGCCGGTAGCGCAACAAAAACGCGAGCCGGGTGCCGGTCGGGTCGAGCACCAGATGGGTGAAGAAGACATGCGCCAGGCCTTCGGGGTCGAGCCCGGCCAGCCCGGCCATCTCGGCGATGGACAGCAGCAGATCCGTTCGGTCGGCCGCGATGTCGCTCACGAAGATGCCGTTGTCGTGGGGCTGGGCGGTCTCGGGCGCGCGGTCGGCGACGTTCGAATGCCCGTAGCCGCCAAGTCGGTGCAACCGCCCGAAATCGACCGAATAGGCGCGCGCCCCGGCGCGGTCGATGCAATAGACCGAGGCGGAAAGTTGGCCGATGCGCCCACCGCCTCCGGCATCGTAGAGCCCCGAGACCGGCGCCCCGGCCGCATCCACCTCGTTGACGATCACGGTATCGTCCCCGCCCAGCCATTGCTGGCGGGCGCCTTGCGGGAAGTTGTAATTGCGGGTGGTCGCCAGCACCCGCGGCGGTGCGAAGTGCCCGTCCGGACCTGCGTCGTCCCAGACGATCACCTCGGCCAGATCCTCGCCCAGGGGCGGCCGGTCGATCCGCTCGACCGCGAGGCCCAGAAACCTGCCGCTCGCGCGGCTGGTGATGGCGAGGTCGTGGAAGCCGAACAGGTGGTGCTTCGGCCCTTCGGTCAGGCGCGTCGTGATCATCGGCGTCACCCGCTCGCGCCCATGCGGGACATTTTGTCAATCCAGCTATCGAAGGCGATGGCGCGTGCTGTCCATTCGTGGTCGTCCGCCGACCACGGCGGGGTCCAGTCCTCGGGCGTTTCCAGGGCCGCCGTGAGACAGGCCGCCATCTCGTCGACATTGTCGGGTTCGAAATAGAACGGGTAGTCCGCCCCGAACAACTCGCGTGCCTCGCCGATGGCCGAGGTCACCACCGGGCGGTTGAACGGCACATACATGAACATCTTGCTTGGACAGCGGGCCTTGTCCTGGATCGTGTCGAAGATCGGTGCGACGAAGACGTCCGTCGAGGAGAAATACCCCGGCAGCTCCTCTTCGGGCACGTAGCCGCGAAAATCGATCGCCTCGCCGAGGTCGAGCGCGCGGGCATGGCCGACCGCCTCATCGAAATGGCGCCCCTTGCCAAGCACCACGCATTCGAACCCGGGATCCGAGCGCCGCATTCGGTCGACCGCTTCCATGATGTGGAAGATCCCGTAGTTGCGGGCGAGCGTGCCCATGTAAAGGATGCGTTTCTTGCGGCCGGCTGCGCCGTCGCGCGACCCCCCGCCCGCCGGCAGCAATGTGGACCGGCTGTAGGCATAGGGCGAATAGTGAACCCGTTCGGCGGCATTTTGCGGCAACCGGTCACGCACGTAGTCTTCCAGGTAACGACTGGCGCAGACCTGACCGTCGAAGGCTTTGAAGGCCAGCCACTCCAGGACAAAGTTGGTCACCCGCCGTTTGAGCGACGTGTTGGATATCGCCGACAGCAGCTCGGAATGTTCGACCAGGTAGAGCGCGCGCGACGGCCGCAGGGGCAGGACGGCATTTCGAATGCCGAAAGCCCCCACATAGACGATATCGGGGGAAAGCTGGCGCAACAGCCGCCGTTTGAGGCGCATCTCGCGCAGCGCAGGGCCCGCGGAGAACCAATGCGGCTCTGCCGAGGGGGCCTCTGCGGCCAGGCGGCTCCGGTTGGTCGGCGTATCTTGCAGGAGGATCGCCACGCGGTATCCGAGAGCGGTGAGCGGCTCGGTCATCCCGAAGGCTCGTTTCGAGGTGGCAATGTCTTCGATGTCGCCGGTCGTTACGAAAACGATATGGGGCTTGCCGGGCATGGTCTTGTTGTCGGTCACGATCGTACGCTTGCCTGGAGATTGGCCTTCCTTGGCGCAAGCGCCGGGGCGTAGGCGATGATGAAGGCCCCGATGACGGGGAAGGATGTTCGGATATGGCCGAACGGAGAGAAGATGGAGTGCCAGACGAAATCCACGAAGAGCACGGCGATGATGAGTTGGTACGGCGACGGGGTCACGATCAGCCTGAGCCCTTTTCGGAAGATGCTCCACCACACGATCATGATCCCTGCCAATCCGAGCAGCCCGCCCCACATCCAGGCCGTCAGGATGACGGAGTGCGACACGATGAAGGGCGATTGATAGATGACTGACTGGCCTTTCAACTGAGCGAAAAGGGCATTGTATTTTCCGGTCAGGTCGCGGGCCCAGGATCCGCGCCCCACGATCGGGTGTTCCTCGATCGCCGCCAGGGCGACGATGCTTTCGGACCGGCCCTCGGCGAGAAGCGAGAACGGATTGTAGGGATTGGACGCGCGCGACAGCTGCATGTAGGAGTTGGCCGACGACGGCGTGGACAGGACATCGTTCACGTAGATGACGTACAATCCGTAGACCAGTGCCAGACCCGCTGCGACGACAAAGACCTTCTGTCCACGCTTGAACCGGGCCCGGTAGAGCAGGACGATCGCGGTCCCGCCCATCAGCACAACACCTTTCGAGCGGGCTTCGAGCAAGAGATACAACAGGCCCGTGGAGAACAGCGCCGTGATCGCCAATGCCGGTTTGATCCGCATCAGCCGATAGGAGGCGATCAGGACGAGCGGCGTCAGGACCGGCACGATCCGAGCCTTGAAATCGTTGCTGTTTTCCAGGGTCAGAAATTCTTGGGTCGCGTCCGCCCCGATCACATGCGACAGGCTCTGGCCGAGCAACACGAACAGAATGGCTCGGGTGCTCCGCTGAAAGACATGGGTCAGAAAGAACAGGTTGGCGGCGGCAAAGAGGACATTCGCGGCGCCCCGGATCGCGTCGCTGGTCCGGCTGCCATTGGCGAGATCGGCGAAGGCGAGTCCGACCATTAGGATTGCGTAACCGGCAAGGATCGAATTGAGCGCAGGGGTCGCGCGGATGATGGTCAGGGGTCCGACCAGTATGATCAAGGTCAGGGCCAGAAGTTCGGAGCCATAGAGCTGGCCGCCCACCTGGATGAACACGGTCCCCAGCGCCCCGTAGGCAAAGCCCAGGAGATCACTGCGTCGGATTGTCAGGACATTGTCGGACATGCTCGTCAACTTGCATTGATTCGCCCGGAGGTCGATCCCCGGTTAGGTGCCACTGTCTGTTTTGCGTCAGTTGGTATAGCTCGGCGACATTTTGCCCGTAGTTGTCCCAGCCGTAGTTCTCCGCGATCAGCCGCGCCGCGTTCTCCCCGAGTCTCCGGCGGTCCGCTTCGTCAGAAGCGAGGGTAAAGAGCGCGTCGCATAGCGCGTCGGGATTTTTCGCTGGGACCAAGATGGCCTCTTCGCCGTCGCGTGCCGGCAGGCCGGTTTCGGCCGTGGCCACCACCGGCAACCCGGCCGCGAGCGCTTCCATCGCCGATGACGCGCTTCCTTCCGCCAGGCTCGGAAAGACGTAGATATCAGCGTTTTCGAGGTAGCTTTTCAATTCGTCCTGAGGCACGAATCCGGGGGTTTCGACGAAGTCGCGTATCGGCGAGCTTTCTAGAAGCCCCTGTGCCTCAGTTGCGTCGCCGAGCGCCGTCAGCCGGAAGGAAAGGCCGCGTTCGGAAAGGCATTCCAATGCCCGGATCAGGTGGCGACCGCCCTTGCGGACACCGAACTGCCCGGTGAACAACAGCCGCAATGGCCCCGCGCCCCGCGCATAGTTTCGCTTTAGACCGAGAAAATCACGCCTCACGCCAAGGTAGCTGACGGCGATGCGTTCGGGATCGAAGCCCGCGTCCACGAAAGTGGATTTGACGAAGTCGGAGTTCACCAGCAGGAGGTCGGCCCGCCTACAATCATTGAGCACTTGGCCCCAGAACGGATCGTCCGGTGTCATCCACGCTTCGCTGCCGGTCCCGGAATATTCATCGCGCAGGGCTAGCTCGAGAAATGCCGGGTGCGCGATACTGTGGTCGACTATGACCTTCATACCCCGGCCATGGGCCGCGCCGATGACCCCGCCGGCGCCAGCGCCGCTGCGCAGATGCAGGATGTCGCCATCGAGGTGGCGCCGTGAGGCACGTCCGAACAGCGTCCACCCCCAGAGCGCCGCCTTGCCCCGTTGCAGCCCAAATTTCCGATGGGCCGCGAACAGCATCTGCGCCGCGAACTCAGGTAGCGGCAGGCTCACGTTCTTCTCAGGCGCAAGAAAAGCCAGCCGACGACGGTTCATACCGACCGAAAGTTTTTTTGACCGGACCAACCGTCCCAGCGCGTCGACCCGGCGGTCACTCCACCAACGCCCCGGAACCCAGCCTTGGACGACCGTCAGATCTACCCCGTTGGCAAGGATCGCCTCCGCTGCCTGCATGAAATGCAAGCGCCCGAGCCCGACCGAGAGGACGACCCTCACCGGCACCTCGCGACGGGCGTTGTCGACTTCCTGCCTGGCTACCACATGTTCAGCTTTCTGGTTCATTCGCCGGAGCCTTTCGACCGGAAAAACAACGAGCGAAACAACACGGCGTCGTCGAGGGTAGGAAGAATGGAGCGGTCGAACTTGAGATCCGCATCGCGATGTAGGTTCCAAGCCCCGATCACCGTGGAGGACAGGTTCGCGAGGCCCAGAAAGACGATCAGTAGAACCGGGTCACGATAGCCGGTCAGAAAATACCCGACCCAGAGCACGGCGATGGACGTCAGTGCGATCACCGTCGACGGCATTGCCGCGCCGAGCGACCGACTCGCCTCAAGCACCACGACGCGCAGAGGCTGGATCGACATGGCGACCAACATGAACAGGGCGAACCGTACCGATGGGGCAAAGGCCTGACCGTAAAACAACGGGATCACAATCGGCAGGACCACGAACCCCACTGCAACGAACATTGCGCTCGCCAGAAACGTGAGGCGCAAAAGCCGGCTGATCCGGACAGGCCTCTGCGATTTTGGGGTGGCGGAGAGATAGGGCAGCAGGATTGCCGACAGAGAACTGGAGATCACGCCGATGCCGGCCCCTACGGCGGAGAACGCCACGAAATACTGGCCGAGCACCGCGTTGTCCCAAGCGGCAACGCCGATCAGCCGGTCCATGCTGCCTGCGAGCACGGTCAGTGCTGGGGCGATGTGCAAGCGCAATCCCGCCGCGCCGGCCCGTCGCGCGAAGCGTGGATCCAGCCTCGACAGGAGGCGCTTCCGGAAAACCCAGGCCCAGACGAATATTATGGGGGTCTTCGCGATGATGAACAGCCAGAGCGCCGTCGCGACATTGATGCGATCGCGGGCGACCGTCCAGAACAGAAGGAGGAGCATACTGTACAGGGCGGGCGACAACAGCCGTGACAAGTTGAACCTATCGAACCTCAACATGCTCCGCTCGATCGAAATGAACACACTGCTGACGAAAGTCGTCGCGGCAATCGCAACTGAAATAAGCAGGAAATTGGCGTTCGAAACCTCGATCAGCGTAAGTCCAAGAAATGGCAGCAGGATGGCCAAGGAGACGCCCACGATCAGGGTCAGAAAGCTGGCCACCAGTAGTCCGGAGGGGATGACCGCGGGGAGGTCTTCGGTACTGGTCCGTGCCCCCGATCGCAATGATACGACGACGCCGTCGAAGTAGGACAGTGACGCCAACGGGGTGGCCGTCAGCGCAATCAACAGGATTGAGCCGTATTCGCCGCGCGCCTCCGGCCCCAGCATGCGCGCGACCAGAACCCCAGAAAGGAAGGTGAAGAAGACGACGCCGATGCTGGCCGCCGAGGTACCCGCAAATTTTCCGACCATCGAAGAACCGGACCCAATATCAGCCGACACGGTCGATCCACCCGGCTCAACGGGCGGCGGGGCTGAATCGGGTCTGTCTCGCCACGCAGATGTCATGCCCCCCCCACCCCGACCGTCTGGTGAATGGCACCCGTCGCGGGCGAAGAAGCGCGGGCCGCGTGGTGTCTGTTGTTCTCGTCTCGCAGCCGCTCAAGCAGAGCAATGTCATTGGCAAAGAATTCGGTGATCCGGGCCTCGATGGCGTCTTGGCTCCGGGCGAGACTAACTTCCGGCTTTCCCCCCGCTTGTTCTTGGGTCCGGACGGGCGGTTTGGGGGAGAACAGCGTTTTCGCGGTTCGGTGCGCGCTGCGGAGCAGGTGAAGCCCCGCTCCCACAGGACCTGGCAAGAGCGCCTCTGCCTGCGAAGCCTCACCTCTGACATTCAGATTCTCAGCCGGTCGGTCCGGCATGTCGTCCAGCTCGAGGAACCTAGCCGTTCTCGTCCGTCCGTGCGCATTCTCGAGATCCCCGATTTCCATAAGATAAACTTGGTCGTGCCCGAAAACCCGGATCCACCGCTCCGCGTGCCCGCCGATCCGGCAGGTTTCCGGGTAGTTCGGAATGGCCCGGTTCGCGAAGTCCAACCTACTGGGGTTGGCCAGTGTGTCGGACCATGCCTTTCCGAGATCGGGCTGCGTCTCCACGCCGATCTTTAAAAGCTCTCCATGCAGGCTCTTAACGAGCGCGTAGTGTTCGCGTACCAGGATCACGATCTTCGCTTTCGGGTTGTAGTCCCGGATCAGTTCGGGCGCCGCGTTTGACATCAGATACCAAGTCGATTTCTCGGCCGCCCACTTCGCACGCCTCGCGGAGCGGACGACCCTGCGTTGCCATTTCTCCATCGGCTTGGGGGACCTCAAATGATCTGTGCAGAAATAATTCGGTTCGGCGGGCCCGAAGACGTGCACGTCCTTGGACAGGTTCATCCAATGGCGAAAAGAATCGGTCCCCGCCTTTGGAGCTCCGACTATGAAAATGCTGATTGGCTTCAATTGGTCACCTATCCAAAAATGGCCGATTGCATGGCACGACGACCGCCCTTCTTTCACGGGCAGACGCCGTGATCGGAGGGCCCACGGAACGCGCCTCGCCTGTCGATGATGAGCCGCGCGTGCGGCCGGATCAGGTCGTAGGTCCCGGCAACAAAACTCGTGTCGCGCTCGCAGTATTTTTTTAGCGGCGCCGAGACGCAGACCATGATCTTGTCCGCCTCGGTGATCCGTGCGAAATCCGTGGTTGCATCGAACCCTCCCTCGACCGCGGCCACAACGCGGCGACCGTCGATATGCTTACTCCCGCTGCGGCCGGCGTTGAGCACATCGACGCGCTGCTGGTCGATATCGGACGCCAATACCTTGTGTACGATCTCGGCAAACAGAAACGCAAGCGGCTGACCGACATTTCCCGAGCCGAAGATATCGAAGACCGCTGTTCTGCCGGGAAACGCCCTGACAAGATCATCATTACGGTCATGATTCATAAATATTAGATGACGACAGCAGCGAGGGCGACGGCTGACAGGAACACATTGGGGCGTCGATCATAGCGGGTCGCCAAGCGCCTCCAGTCCTTGAGCCTTCCGAACATGATTTCGATGCGGTTTCGTGGCTCATAGCGGCGCTTGTCGTATTTGACTGGGTTCATCCGCTGCTTTCGACCGGGGATGCAGGCGCGTATCCCCTTTTCTTGCAATGCTTCTCTGGGCCATTCGGCGTCATAGCCGCGACCCCCGAGCAGCCACTTGACGATAGGCAGGCCGCTCAGCAGCGCCCGCGCGTTTATGTAGTAGGTCTCCCGTCCGGCGGTGACGAACAGGTTGATCGGTCCACCCAGTCAGTCGCAGACAGCATGCAGCTTGATGTTCATGCCCCCAATTGGTTCGACCGACCAGGCGGCCTCGACTTTTTTTGGCGGCCATGCTGGCCGCCCTTCAGCGGGCCCTCAGGTATATTGCGTAGATCATCACGGCCGCCTTCTCACCGTGTTCAGCCGCTAGCCCGACCATAATGCTGGCAAAGATCCCTTTCTCGCACCAATGCTTCTAACGACCGTTGCATTTTGTGCGATCCATCGGCTTCGGAAGTGTCCTTCCAGCGCAAGCCGTTGCGATTGATGTAGATAGTCCCGCTCAATACCCATCTGTCATCGGCCCTCGGCTTGCCGTAGGACTTCGGGAAAAAGGGGCAAGCTTGGCCATCTGCTCATCGTTCAGCCAGAAATGGTCGCTCACGTGCCCGCCCCGTCTTGCGAGCCGAGAAACACGAAACTTGATGAAGATCGATGCATCCTGACCCTAGGATAAATCTCAGGTGGATATCTGGATCAGCCCCATACGTTTATCATCTGGCGGGCACACCCCCAAAGAAGTGACAGATCGCATCGATTTGCGATTATGCTGCGTGCCTCGGCAATCGCCCGATAACGCGAACACTCAAAACACATCCTAATATGTGGGGACCGGTTCTCGGGTGAGACATACGATAGCGCAAAACTTCAGCCAACCTTTCCTCCAATCAAAATGGGATCACAAAGTCTGAGCAACTTGCTAAGCATACTATCAAAAGCTCATAGTTGCAGTAAGGCCGACGCTGTCAGACGACACTGAGGGGACAACACTAAACTGCCCATTACGGCGCTCATTGTAGTTGCTTAATACTACAGATCCTATTGCGAAGCCGACGAGCCCGCCCGCAACCATGTCAGACACCCAATGATTGTGCCCCGAAATATTCGAAACAGTGAGCAAGCCAGCCACTGCGTATGGCAGCAGCGAGTTGTCGTAGACACCTGAGTAAACGCGTGCGACGGCAAAGTACTGCGTCACATGAAACGAGGGCAATGCTGTCCCAAACGGCACTGGGCGAAATGGAATGCCCTGGCGATTTCCAAAGTCAAATGGGTTCGTAGTGAAATCACCTGGATCGCCAATGAAGGACGACAGACCGTCAACCGGACGATTTCGCCCAAAGAGCGGCTTCAACACGAGCTGCGACGTCACATACGAATACGCAATCGCTTTCGCGGACATGGTGGCGGCTGCTTGCGCTCGCTCATCGTTAGCGGCGATGCCGTAAGCATAAGTCCCTGCGATTCCGGCTAATATCCACTGGCTCTCAGCTCCCAGCCATGCTGGAAGCTGGTTTGAAATCCTCGGCAAACTGAAGCCCTGGAACCTTGGCTCGATGTTGTCCTGCCAAAACTCAGTGGTTTGCCTGTCCACCAGCATCAGGGCGCCAACACCAGCAACCGCGGCTGCCGTCACTGCAAAATTCTCGATCGGAAACATTGCGATCCCGCTCAGGTCCGCAGGAATGGTCGTTATCGCCGTATCCAATACGCGCGCGGCTTTCTGCGGTCGCGCCTCGTTGGTGTCCGAGAACACGACCGGTCCAAACATCCCTTTTGAAGTGATTTCGCGCTTTGGCATCGGATGCGACCACGTGTACGGCTCAGCGGGTTGCGCAGGCCCTGCGGCGCCAAGCCATAGACACAGCGCGAGTCCAGAGATGGCCTTTTGCGGGCCACTGCATATGTGTCGAAAAAGACCGTTCACCTGATCGGGCTGGTGCAAAAAACGGCGAGCGTTCAAAAAACGGTTACGGCAGCATCGATGCGCACCAGCCTTGTCACAAGCCGCGCTGCGGAACGAATTGTAATTTCCGAAGATCGTGCGCACGTCGACATCCTTTTGAAAGCGGTGCTCCATCCCCATACACGATACCCTCGGCTCGACCCCGATCAAGCCAGCGAACCTCACCAAATCCGAACTGCGCGCTTCCTGCCACATAATGTCCGAACCGCCGCAAAGTCCCTACTTTTTATAGACGGTAAAAACCCCAAACCGCCGATAAGGCAAATTCCCGTTGCTTTGACTGCTGCGTTCACGCTTTGCCCGTGTCCGTTGCGGCCATATCAGATTCCAAAGTCTCGATCTCTGTCTTGAGCGCCTCAAATTCGGCACGCTTTCGGATCAGAAACTTCCGCGTGAGATCCGCTTTTGCGGCTAGGCCTCGCGGGGTCAGGATGTAGGCATAGCGTCTTTTGTCCGACGCGGCTTGGAAGTTTGCGAGCTTCACATGGCCCTTCTCGACCAAGGCCTTCAGAAGATAATTCGTCGCGCCATTGCTGATGCCCACTTCGCTGGCGATTTCACGCTGGCTCAGCTCCGGGTTCTCCGAGAGAAGACGGAGGATCCGAAAGCGCGCGTCTTCGCGCAGGACATCATCACGTTTGGCCACGGCTACCGCAGAAGAACTGGCCCTAGGCCTGTTCCCTCGTCTCTGCCGGCGCGAACACTTGAACCCAACACAAGTCGCTCATGCGTGAACGATATCAATGTTGCGCCAGAATGCAATGGAGTTTCTGCGACTGCGAAGACACCGGTTGCCCCGAGTGACCACCCGTGGTTCATCATCGGCAATGATGGCCGGGTATCGCTGATACCGCGACCCTGATGGAAGGACGCCAATATGACAACAGCCGATTGGTATCTGGTGCAGACGAAAGCGAATAGCCACCTGATTGCTGAGCGCCATTTGCTCAGACAAAGCTTCGAGGTGTTCCTTCCGATGACCGAAGTAACCCAGCGCCGCGGCGCGCGATTTGTCACACAGACCGGCCCGTTGTTCCCCGGGTATCTCTTTGCACGAGACACTCCGGCCTCTGCACCAGCAAGCGCCATTGGCAATACGGTCGGCGTCCTGCGGCGCGTGACCGTCGCGGGAAAACCTGCGCTGATCCCCGACAGTTTGGTTGATGCAATTCGCACAGGTTGCACTGAAGCGGAAGTAAGTGGAGGGCCCGAGGAAGACCTACCAGCGGGCAGCCATGTTCAAATTGCGCATGGACCTTTTGCCGCCTTCGTCGCGCAGGTTGAACGCACCCATCCGGATGGGCGTGTCGCCGTGCTTCTTGAGGTCGCGGGACAGCATCATCGTCTGCGCGTGGACCGCGCCCAGCTCGGGCCCCGCACCGACTGACATCCGGAACACCCGGTCTTATCGTAGGAAGAATTGCGGCACCTTACGCAGGTTCTTTGCTGCGATTGTGCCCGCGCCTCCAACCCCGTTGCTCCGCACAGCCCGCAAGTCTTCACGCGTCTTACGCCGTATCTCTCTGAAATTGCGATTGCTCACGCCGCCCATGCGCATTTTCACAAGCGTTTCGGGAATATAAGTCGCACGCGCGGCCCCCGAGCCGAACATGCGCAAGAGGGCATCGTAGTCTGCGGCGATCCGGTAGGTCGTGTCATAGGGACCGATCCGCTCATAGAGAGCGCGGCGTGCATAGACCGTGGGATGCGGCGGCATCCATCCCCGTTGCAACTTGCCACGACTGAAGTCACCCGCACGCCAATGCCTTATGATCTTGTTTGTGTCAGTGGCGGATACGTAGTCGAGATCTCCGTAGGTGAGATCGCACTCCGCATCATCAAAGGCTCTGGCTACCTGTGACATCACGTGGGGGCCTGCGAGGATGTCATCGGCATGAACGAATCCGACGACCTCACCTGTCGCAGCGGCCAGTCCTTTGTTCAGCGCGTCATAAATGCCTTTGTCGGGCTCAGAGACCATGCGAAGCCGGGTATCGGAAATTGCAGCGACGCGGCTCTGCGTGCCATCGGTCGACCCCCCATCCATGACCAAGAGTTCAATGTCCGGGTGGTCCTGACCCAAAACGCTCATGAGTGCGTCCGTTATGGTTTCAGCCGCGTTCCAAACCGCTGTCACAACCGTAATCTTCACGAGCGTCTCCAATTTTTCTCTACTGACCGGCATCGACATCCGAGCTTCAATTCAGGAAGGAAGAGCGCGAAACCGATTCCGATACAAGCCCGATCATCGGTTTTCGCATCGATCGGCACGAACCGCTGCTTATGACGACCTTTTGATGGCCTTGATCGTGGCAGCAGACTCAAAGTATTCAGTTTTTGTCGTTTCATGACATTGATTTGAATATTTGGGGGACGTTTATTTTGCTTGATCATAGGCCGAACATGTTGCGCGCGGCAGACATCGTTGAATGCAGTTCTTCTCCACCAATGCAAGCTAGAACGCATCAGGTCCAGGAGCGTAGAGGCAACAACAGGCCCATTTATAACACGGTGAAACGTACGATGGACCTCGGACTCGCGGTCATCCTGTTGCCCTTTGTCGCTCTGATAGGTGTGGGGCTTATCTTTTTGAATCGGCGCTACAACCCTGGCCCATTGCTTTTTGTTCAAACCCGATTGGGACGGGCCGCGGTGCCTTTTCAGATCTATAAGTTTCGGACCATGGCGGTAGAGGGCTCTGGCGCACGCGGGGCTCTAGACCCGCTTGATGTGCAGCGAATCGGAGCTTTGGGCGCCTGGTTGCGCCGGTCTCGATTTGACGAGCTCCCACAGGTCATCAACATCTTGCGCGGAGAGATGAGCTTCATTGGGCCCCGGCCAGACCAGTTGGATCACGCCGAATTCTATGTGCGACATCTGCCCTTCTACGCGGGTCGGTTGAATGTGCTGCCCGGCATCAGCGGCCTCGCGCAAGTGACGCTCGGTTATGCAGAAGGCTTAGCGCAAACACGTGCCAAAGCGCGGCGGGATCTTGTCTATGTGCGGCATGCGTCGTTTTGGCTCGACGCGCGGATCACGTGGCTTACGCTCATTTCATTGGTGCAGCACAGTGGACGCTAACTCGAAACAAGATTCTCAAATGTGAGGCCGCGCGCCTAGACATAGCCACTTGCACACGGGATACGTGACCTGAGACAACACTGAGAGGTCGTCAGGTGAAAGAGGTCATGCCGTCAAACTGGTCCCAGTCGCAGGTTGAGCAAGCGGACGACGAAATCGATCTGCTGCAAATCGCTTCAATGCTGTGGAGCGGCAAGTGGCTCATCTTGCTATTCTGCGTGGCCTTTGGCAGCGCCGCCTGGCTCTATGTGGACCGTTTTGTGACACCCCTCTACACGGCCCGGGCTGTTGTGTCTTTGGAGAACCGCGAAGAAAGCGTCGTGGACCTTCAAAGTGTAACGACGGGCGTGAGCAACAGCAGTGCGTCGATCGCTACAGAGATCGAAGTGTTGCGTTCCCGTTCGCTCGCGGAACAGTTGATTGAAAACATGGGTCTCGATGCAGACCCACGGTTCAATCCTAATATCGACCGTGAAGGCCCTCTTCTGGCGGATGATGTTGCTCAAGACATCATGGTCGATCGCGTTCTGGGCAGGATATCCGTTTCCAATGTGCGGTCGAGTTACGCCTTCCAACTTCAATCCATCACCCCGGACCCTGCGCTTTCAGCTGGGCTCGTTAACGCCTTGGCTGACCTTTACACCGAAGACCAAATTCGGTGGAAGGCCGAGGCAACCCAGCGCGCGACAGGTTGGCTGACGGAGCGGGTGGAGCAGCTACAAATCGAACTCGAGGCGGCAGAAAGCGCGTTCAAGACATTTTCTGCGGAAACAACATTGCTCTCAGCGGAAGCGCTTGAAGCTTACAACCTGCGCATCAAGGAAACCCGTTCGCGCATCTTGGAGCTCGAAGCGCAAAAAAGTCGTCTCGAGGCGCAGCTTGTCCGATCAGATACCGATTCAGCTGACTCCACACCGCAACCGGCCGGCAATGGCACTCAGCGTACAAGGTCTGAGGCACCTGCCGATCTCACGACGCAAATCGCGCAAATCGATTCTCGTATTGAAGCATTTTCCAGGTCGCTCTCTGATCAAGAGGCTCAATATGAGGTTCAATCAGCAGATCTTGTCCGGTTTCAACAGCTCCAACGTGAGCTTGAGGCCGCGCGCGCCATCTACACCTATTTCCTGACACGGCTCAAAGAAACATCTGTGCAACAAGGTATCCAGCAACCTGACAGCCGCGTGCTTTCTTACGCTCCAGTTCCGCGCTTCCCGTCCTCGCCAAACAAACGTCGCACAGTTGCATTGGGCATCATCTTGGGCCTTGTCGCAGGCGCTGGACTGGTTCTCTTGCGTGAAATGATAACGAAGAATTTCCGGACCGTTGAGGACCTTGAGCGTGTTTCCGGTCGTCCCGTCTTCGGCCAGATCCCGCTCATCCCTGGCAAAACAAGGGAAGAGACACTGTCCAATTTGAAAACCAAGCCGACATCCGCGCAGGCCGAGGCGTTGCGCAACCTTCGCACATCTGTGCTGATGTCGAGCATCGATAATCCCCCGAAGGTGATTATGTTTACCTCGGCTCTGCCCGGCGAGGGGAAGTCAACGCTGGCCATTGGCCTCGCCCAGAACATGTCGAACCTTGGCAAGAAGGTCTTGCTGATCGAAGGCGATGCGCGGCGACAAGTGTTCTCCGCCTTTGGCCTGGACGGCGATACAGGTGGGCTGTCAGACGTCCTTGTCGACGGGCGACCTGTCGAAGATGTTATTGTAACGGTTCCCGATCAAGGCGTGGATCTTCTCTCTGCCGGGAAATTGTCAACGAATTCGAGCGATGTCTTCTCCTCGGATCGTTTTCGCGAGATGATGAAAACCCTTCGCGAAACATACGACTTCATACTCATTGACAGCCCACCGGTCTTGCTCGTTTCCGATGCGCGCCTATTGAGCCAGCATGCAGATGCAACGCTTCTGGTCGTAAAATGGAATGACACTTCTCACCAACAAGTTCGCGAAGCGCTTCGACAGTTCGACACGGCTGGGCAACGGGTAACCGGACTTGCCCTGAATCGAATTGATACGAGAAAAATGAAGAAGTATGGCTACGGAAAGGGCTACGGTGGCTACGGCTACTACGGCTCGGGCTACTATTCGTGAAGTTCTTCAAACATCGGGTCCAGTTACCCTCATTAAAGCTCTCGCCACAGGATCTAGAATTTACTCTGTTGTGTGGCACTACGAAAGGTGCCGTCGGCGTTCCTGTTGATGAGAATGAAGTTCGCAAGCCGTGACACATTCTGTGATCAACCAGCGAACACTCGTTTCGCCAGGCCTCAAGTGGTTACACTTGGGTGTAATCTTGTTCACCCAGCTCCTTGTTGGATCGATAGGTTCGAGACCGGCTGAAGCAGACCCCTACCGGTTCTGTGATCAGGTCACGCTAGAGTATTACAATCGCTTCTTGCACATCCACTCTCCCGCAAACAACATTGGCAATGAAGAAGCAAACGCGCGGCAAATAAGCTGTGGCAGAGCGTATCAAGTACGACGAGATATTGACGTCGTCGTCGCTTGGGGACTGATGGCTTTCGAGAACAGCTTTAACACTAACGCATTCTCAGGGGGAGTGAGTGTCGAGGCGCAGTACCGCCCAGATTTCTTGCGGGATTTTGGCGTGTTCGCCGGTTTCGACGCGGGTTTCATATACGGGTATAGGGGGCACCTTTCGGATCGCGTTCTGATGGGTCCATGGCGGGCCGGAGCTATTTCCAAATTCGGGATCCTTTGGGACGTCCCAAACAGCAGCGTATCCGCATTTGCCGGTGCTCGATACGTACCTGCGCGAGGCGGCGCTGGCGGCGGCATCTTTGCACCTGGCTTCGGGATCACCTACCATTTTGAATGAAAATTCTTAGAACAAGGAACTACAGTTGTCCCGGGACGCGTTGGCCTTTGTTCTAAGCCTTGCACGTCAAGTGCGATTGCGCAAACTTCCTGCAACACCGTATCATGTTTTTGCCCTGCCCGCCGATTTTTCAATTGTCAGAATGGTAGGCGGTCACCTAGACGCATGTCTTAGCCAACGCAATTCTGTTCGTCCAAAGCCAGTGTATGGGCGTGCGGTCGCTCACCTCACCTCGACTAGCTCCACGCTCAAACTCGCTTTGAAAGCCCAAAATCGATGTCTTCTTGCCACATTCCCCACGACTTTAGCCCGATTCGAGCCCAGATTGCGCCCACGCCTTCGAAATTCTTTGTTTTGATCGCCGCAATGTTGCAAATTGCGCTCAACAGAGGTGGGACTCCTGCATCTGACCATAAAGGAGCAATACGTATGGGCAGTACACTCAAGAAAACCGCGATTGCCGCACTTGTCGCCACTTCCGGGCTATGCGCCGGGTCGGCGGTCTCAGCGCAATCCGCATTTGATGGCTTCTACTTTGGAGGCTTCATCCAGAATGACTTTTCCACACCCGCGATTGACGGTGCCGTTGGAGCTTGGGCCGGATACAATTACGACCTCAGAAATGGCTTTGTGATCGGTGCGGAAGCAGAAGTACAATATGATTGGGTCACTACGGTGGTGACGCCCACTGGTTCTGCTTTCACTGGAATGCTCAACGCCCGAGCTGGCTACTTAGCGTCACCGGATTTTATGCTTTTTGCAAAAGGCGGTGCCGGGTTCATGACCAGCGGTGTTGGATTTGTTTATGACTACGGCGCCGGCGCTGAATTTGCGATCTCCGATCGATACTTGGTCCGCGGAGAAGTCGTGCGCGTATCTGGCATGGGTATGAACCGTTCGCGGACAGATATTAAACTGGGTCTCGGCTACAGCTTCTAGGTGTAGACTTTTACCTTGCAACAAGGCCCCTCACGCTTCTCATGGCCCTGTCATATTACGACTGGGACATGAAGATTTAGCGGATTTAAGCGTTTCAACCTCTTGCCGATTGTTTCTGCCGCACATGGATCATTTCAGGATTGCAGAAACTACTGTGCGTCTATTGTACTCTTTCACCACTTTGCCATTGATGGATGTAGATCGTTAAGACCTTTGATGATCAACAGCTTTTACACATTCTATTTTGATCGTGGAAGACACGATCCGCAAGCCAAATTCAGGTCCTTCAAAAACGACGTCCCGTCAGAGGATTCAGGCCAGCTCTATCCGAGTGAGATAGAGCTTTAGCTCCTGCCGTAGGACCCAATAGTAAGACGCGTACACGAGCGACATCCCGAACCTCATATGAGAACGAAATGGCGTCGGTTACTTCGCCTCTCCCTTGCGACCCTTCGGTTCAAGTATCAACGCCAGGTCATGCAGATGCACCCTGACATGTTTAGTTTGCTCTGCAACTCATTCGCACGATTTGCCCTCTTGCATCACAGTCGTGGATTTCCGATGCCTAGCAGCAAACCCATGTGAGGAGTCCCAGTCCATGGACGTCTTTGATCAACTGAAGGCCTATGTTGCCACAGCCAGGTCAGGATCCTTTGCGGCAGCCGGCGATGAGCTTAATATTTCACCACGAGTTCCCGCGAAGCAAGTCAGAGAACTCGAGAAACGACTTGGTGTCCGTCTATTTCAACGCACAACCCGAGTCGCGGGCCTAACTCCGATTGGCGAGAAGCTTCTTCCTCGAGCAGCCCAGCTTTTTGATGATTTTGCCGATTTTATTGCGGACGCGACTGAAACCACAAACGACATGAGAGGAAGGCTCCGCATTTCTGCACCCATTGCCTTTGGTGAGAGCTACGTGGTGGGTCTTCTTGGACGTTTCTCATCGCACTATCCAGACATGACTATCGATCTGGATTTGTCAGACAACAATACGGACCTTTCTTCAAAAGGAATTGATCTCGCGTTCATCGCAGGACGCGTCGATCCGCGATTCTTGAAATCTCAACCCTTTGGTAAATTTTGCTTCGGTGTCTTCGCGAGTCCGTCCTATATTAAGGCAAGTGGGACGCCTCATTCGATCGACGACTTGTCAATGCATACCTGCATCGGTGATACATCACGACATAGCGCCCGGCGTTGGTATTACTCGAAGAACGGCGTAGGAAAGTCAGTCACCGTCAAGTTGGGAGTTCGTGTTAATTCAGTTCGGTCTATCCTTGGCTTTGCTGCAGATGGTCACGGATTGGCGTTAGTCCCAGAGTTCGCGGTCAATGACAGAGTCCGTTCGGGCGAACTCGTGAGAGTGCTTCAGCATATCAATTGGGAAAGTCAGACAATTAGCCTGGCACACGAATCGAGTCGGTCAATTTCTCCGCAATTGCACGCACTTATCAATTTTTCATTCGAAGACGCCAAAGAGCACTTGAACAACAATCAAATCACAGAGCCCCATTCCGGGAACGACTAGGAATTTCTCCGTTACGAACAACTTGATACAAATAAAATAGGTCGAACCAGCACTGATCACAATGGCTACACCGCCCGGTACGATGATCTCTGCAGAGCCAGACCAGTACGGGCCAGCAGCGGTTCCCACCAGTCGCTGTTGTCGAGAAACCATCGGACAGTGCGCTCCAGCCCCTGTTCCACCGTGACCGACGGTCGCCAGCCCAACTCGTCGCGTAACCGCGTCGGGTCGATGCCATAGCGCGCATCGTGCCCGGGTCGGTCCGGAACGAAAGTGATTAGGTCGGAATAGCTGCCAGCCTTGGGCACAACGGTGTCGAGGATGCCGCAGATCGTGCGCGCCAGTTCAAGATTGCTGCGCTCGTTCTCGCCACCAATGTTGTAGCTGCGCCCGATCACCCCCTTCTCGAGCACCAAAAGAAGCGCGTCAGCATGATCCTCGACGTAAAGCCAGTCCCGCACGTTCGACCCGTCGCCATAGATCGGGATCGTATCTCCTGCCAATGCCTTTAGGATGACTACGGGGATTAATTTTTCAGGGAACTGGTAAGGACCGTAGTTGTTCGAGCAGTTCGTCACAACGATTGGAAGACCATAAGTCGTATGCCAGGCCCGGACCAAATGATCCGACGACGCCTTGGATGCCGAATAGGGCGAACGGGGGTCATAAGGCGTTGTTTCCGTAAACCGACCTTCGGGGCCGAGCGACCCGAATACCTCGTCGGTCGAGACGTGATGAAACCGAAAGGCCGGATTGCGGCCCTGCCCATCCCAATAAGTTCTCGCCGCTTCAAGCAGGTTGAAGGTGCCCATGACGTTGGTTTCGACAAAGATCGCAGGACCGTCGATGGACCGGTCGACATGGCTCTCGGCGGCCAGATGCATGACCGCATCCGGGCAATGATCCGACAGAACGCGATCAAGTTCGGCTCTTTCGCGGATGTCGGCCTTTTCAAAGACATAGCCCGGCGCGCCAGCCACCGAAGCCACGTTATCTAGGCACGCGGCATACGTCAGGGCGTCGAGGTTCACGACCTCATGTCCGCGCAACATGGCTAGCCGGACGACGGCTGAACCAATGAACCCAGCACCACCCGTCACGAGGATTTTCAAGATATGGTCTCGAGCGTGAACGGGTTGTCGAGATCGCGCAGCAACGGCGCTGCCGCGTCCTTGCTCGACAGGATCGGCTGGCCGGACAGGCCCCACTCGATCCCGATTTCGGGGTCGTCGAACCTGACCGCTCTGCTGCAGTCCGGCGCGAAGTAGTTCGAGACCTTGTAAATGACCTCTGTATCGGGTTCGAGCGTCAGAACCCCGTGTAGAATTCCATGTGGCAGAAAGGTTTGTTTGCCATTCTCTGCGCTCAGTTCAACCCCGACCCATCGGCCGAACGTAGGGCTGCCCACGCGGATATCGACCGCCACGTCCAGAAATCGTCCACGCCCGCAGCGCACCAGCTTGTCCTGTGCAAAGGGCGGCGTCTGCATGTGCAACCCCCTGAGCGTGCCCGCGGCGGCAGACACCGAATGGTTGTCCTGCACAAACTCGACATCGACCCCGGCATCGGCCAGCTGCCTGCGGTTCCACGTCTCGGCGAAAAAGCCGCGGTCGTCTCCATACCGCTCCGGGGTAAAGATCAGGACGCCGGGAATGGCCGTCTGTTCAATCTGCATTCTGCTCGTCCGCTTGTGACGGGGCCCCTTTGGCGTGGTCGAAACCGGCGCCGGTTTGCCTCGGCCCCATCGATACAATCGCATTTGGCTGATCATGTCGCGATGAGGTGAGGACCGCAACCGTGTGCTGGCTCGGCGCGCGCGTTCCGCGCCGCCCGCATGCACCATCTGATGCGGCGCTCAGTGCCCCGGTGGATTGCCTGCGTCGCGGTCACCCGGAAGGTCCAGTGGCACCGCACGGCAGACCTCACGCAACGCGCCACGCAGACCCTCTTCGAGCGTCGGGTGATAGAACGGGCGGTTCAACAGATCGGTGGCGGTCATGCCCGCCTCGACCGCCCAGGCGATCAGGTGGCCCATATGGTCGGCACCCGGACAGAACAGATCGGCGCCGATCAACCGCCCGTCGGGCGCGGCGGCATAGATTCGGGCAAGGCCGACGTTGCGTGCCTCCACCTTGGCGCGCCCCTGATCGGTGTAGTCAGCGCTGCCGATCTTGGCGCTGCCGCCCGGCCCCTCGCCGACCGAGGCGAGCGGCGGATCGGTAAAGGTAATGGTGAAGCTCGGCGAGCGTTCCGCCTTGGTCAGCGCCGGATAGGTCGCGGCGTTGCGCCCCGCCACAGAGCCCTCGGTCGAGGCCTCATGCAGCACCGGGCGCGCCGCATTGGCGTCACCGGCCATGAAGATCGGCGCATCCCCGCATTGCAGCGTCTCGGGGTCCACCTTGGGCATCCCCTGGTCGTCGAGGGTCAGGCCCGTCTCCTCGAGCCCGAGACCGTCGATGGACGGCGGCCGACCGGTGGCCACGAGTACGCGCTCGAACACCTGTGCGCCGCCCTCCCACGTGATGCGCACACCGCCAGCGACCGCCTCCGGCTCCGGTGAAACGCCCAGATGCAGGTCGAGGTCCTTGGTCAGTTCCTCGGTCAGCGCCGCTTGGATCCGGTCGCATCGGGCCCCCGCCACAGTCTCGGCCTGATCGAAGATCGCGACACGCACTCCGAGGCGCGCAAAAGCCTGCGCCAGCTCGACACCGATGGCGCCCGCGCCGATGACAGCAAGGCTTTCAGGAAGGTCGGCCTGTTCGAACACGTTTCGGTTGGTCAGAAGCCGATCCTCGCCCAGATCGCGGTACGGCGGCGGGACCATCGGGTCCGATCCCGTGGCGATCACGATGGCACTGGCCGAGACGGTGCGCCCGTCGTCCAGCACAAGCTCGGTGGGCGAGGTGAAACGCGCGCGGCCTTTGATGCAGGTGCCCTCGGGCAGATCGTCGAACCCGGCGCGTGTCGCCTGCGCGAACCTGTCGCGTTCGGCCCGCACCCGCGCCATGACCGCTTTGCCATCGACCTCCACCGTGGTGGACAGACCGAACACGGATGCGGTGCGCGCGTCATGGGCGCGGTGCGCCGCGGCGATGAGCAGTTTCGAGGGCATGCAACCGACCGTCGCGCAGACCGTGCCCGCGAATTCCGGGTCGATGAGGAGCGTTTTCGCCCCCTGTGCACGCGCATTTCGCTCTGCCGCGATCCCGGCCGTTCCGGCCCCGATCACGGCCACGTCGCAGGTCAGGTCCGCCATGTCGCCCTTTCTCCCGGCCCCCGGCCGGATTTCTCAATGCAACGGCCAAACCACGCAGCGGCGCACATGGTTCCGGCATCGGGCAGGGACGCGGTGTCAGGCGTAGATGTCTGGCGCGACCTCGACGAACACGTCTGCGGTCGTGACCCCGGACACGCCCCGCAGCACGGCGATCAACTGGCCATCGACCGAAACCAGCGTATCCGCGCCATCCCCGCTCGCCGCGATCCCGACATTCAGCTCGCCGTGTTCGATGTCGGGATTGAGCGAAATGCGCAAGAAATCGAGGCCCGGCTCGAAATCCGTGACTTCGGCCGTCCCGGTGTTGCCGTCGTCATCGTGGTAAACCCAGAACGTGTCACGCCCCTCGCCACCCGTGGCACTGTCCCAGCGATCCATGATCAGCGTGTCGTCCCCCGCCCCGCCGTCGAGCGTGTCGGAGTCGCCATCCAGATGCCAGGCGAACGCATGACGCTCCCACCCGATTTCCTGTTCGATCCGCCCGTGGTGGTCGATCACGTCATCGCCTGCACCACCGGAAAGCGTATCGGCCCCATAGCCGCCCGCGATCCGGTCGTCGCCCGCGCCCCCGTCGATCCGGTCGTCATCCGACAGTGCGGCGTCTATGTCGTCATGCGAGCCGCCGAACAACACATCCGCCGCATCGCCGCCCATGATCGTGTCGTTGCCGATCCCGCCATCGACGAAGAGCGCGCCCGTGCCACCCGACACCATGTCGTCGCCCGCACCGCCAAAGACGGCCGCCGTGCCCGACCCGGCGTCGATCCGATCATCTCCTTCGCCGCCGAAGGCATAAGTCGCCTCATGCCCCAGCGTGAAGTCGTCATTGCCCCCCCGCCCCGTCCACCAGCCGGATATCCCCCGCGCTGTCCAAAGGCGGCGTACCGTCCATGTCGTCGAGCGTCCCCTCACCCGCGCCCGTCTCGGCCATGACGACGAGCGAACTTTCGTCGCCCCGCAGGTCGTCGACCGTTTCGATCGGATGATCGTCGAGCCACCCCAAACCCATGCGCAGGTCAGAATCCCGCTCGATCAGGTATTGGAGCGAAATGCCGCTGCCGGGCACGTAATCCTCACCCGGTGCATCGACCGGGTCGATCACCGTCTCGGGGTCGATATCGTCGCCGATAAACGGCGTGTCGTCGTCGACATTGGGGGTGAGAACGGTCGCCGGATCGACCTCGGCCCCGGCATAGGGTGTCGGGTCCTCCGTCACTGGTTTGAGCGGCACTTGTTCGCCCTCGTCAGTGTCCTCGGACATCAACGGCGCGAAGCTCACAGGCGCGGTCTCGTCCGCCTCATCTTCGACGTCGTCCGACGCGTCATCGCTGCCCCCGGTGAACAGATCACCCAGGAACATGAGCGGCAGCAGGCCGAGCAGAACGAGAACGATACCCATAGCGAAACCGATCGGACCCCCACGCCCGACCCGTGCGGTCCGTCGATGAGGTCACCCAAAAGCCGGACACACCCGGCGGACGACCGAACATATCACGAACATCCCAGCGCGCGTGGGAATAATAGGAAGAATTCAAGCTTAACGCGTGGTTGTGAGACGCGGCGCAGAGGCCTACCGTTGCCACCAGAAGGGGATCACATGGCTGAAGAGGACCGCGTCCGCGACATCGCGGACGAAATCGACGGATTGCGCGCGGAAGTCGCCCGATTGAACGGCCACCGGTACATCCGGCTGCACGACAATCTGTGGAAGCTCGCCATGTTTCAGCTGTTTCGCGGCCTCGCCTTCGGCCTCGGATCGGTCCTTGGCGCCACCATCCTCGTCTCATCCGCCGCCTTCCTGCTGGCCCAGATCGATTTCATCCCGATCATCGGCGACTGGGCCGCTGACATCGCGCGTGAGATCGACGCGGACAACGCCGAAAGCTACGGGATCGGCGAGGAAAGCGGGCAGGAACCAGCCTCGGCGGACGACACCGACGACGAAGAGGCGGCCGAGGACAACCCCTCGCCCGGAGGCCAGCCCGCCGGGACCGATGGGCTCGACCGGAGCGATTTCGGCCTGTCGCCATTGGACGACGAGTAACAAAACCCTTTCCATGCGGGGGGATTCCCCCTATACGCCCGCATCTGCGGACGATTCCGCACTCCACGGGCCCTGCTGGACGACATCCCGGCTTGCGCCATAACCCTTAACTCTGAAGGAGACCCCGATGTCGATCACTGCTGAAGAGAAGAACAGCCTTATCAAGGAATTCGCGACGAAAGACGGCGACACCGGTTCGCCCGAAGTTCAGGTCGCAATCCTGACCAAGCGCATCGCCACGCTGACCGAGCACTTCAAGACCCACAAAAAGGACAACCACTCCCGCCGTGGTCTCCTGATGATGGTCGCCCAGCGTCGTAAGCTTCTCGACTACCTCAAAGGCAAAGACGAGGGCCGTTATCAGGACCTCATCAAACGCCTCGGCATCCGCCGCTAAGGTTTTCGGTTCCTCGCGAACCCGGAACGCCCGCTCAATCGAGCGGGCGTTTTTGGTTTGGAGGCCCTACCATACGCCCCAGCGTGCCGTCAGACCGATGAAGCGCCCCCGCCACGTGCAGGACGACGAGCGCGGCGAGAAGTTTGGTCAGAACCCCGTGCGCCGCGAAAAATCCGGTCTCCCACGCCTCCGACACCGGCGCGATGCGCGGCAGGGTCCACGACCCAAAGATCACAACGTCGATGCCCGTCGCAGCACTCGCGATCCAGCCGGTAAGCGGCACGGCGATCAGCAGCAGGTAGAGCGCAAGATGCGCGACGGTGGCGAGGCGAAGCTGCCAGCGCGGAACCGTCTCCATCGGGCCGGGCGGCGGCGTCAGGCGGTGCCAGACCAAACGGACGACCACGAGCGTCAGCACCACGATCCCGATCGTCTTGTGCCAGCCGAACAGGTGGAAGTTCGACATATCGACCTCCATCCGCGCGATATAGATCCCGAAGCCAAGCATCCCGATCACAAGGACCGCCGTGACCCAATGGATCGCGCGCGTCACCGCCCCGAAGCTGGTCTCACTGTTCCCGATCATCTCACCCGGCCCGGTCGAGCCGCGCGACGATCTGGATCACGACCCGGTCCGAGACCATGTCGCTCCACCCCGTCGCGCTGAAATCCGACCGATCAACGGCGCCCGAGATATGCACCGACATCTTGGACAGATCGCCCGGATCGGTCCCCTGTTGACGATAGACCTGCGCGTCGAGCCGAATGGGCCGCGTCACGCCCCGGATCGTCACCTGCCCCTCGACCTGCGCCGTGGTCGACCCGATCCGGAACGCGGTCGAGCGAAAGACGAGGTCGGGGAACTGGCCGGTGGCAAGCACCTTGGGCCCCTTCAACGCTTGTTCGGCAAAGGGAAAGCTCGCCGTCGCGCCCGCGCCGTTCAGCACGACCTCTACACTGCTATTGGCGTTGCTTTCAAAATCCAGCGTGACGTTGGCCGCGCGGATCGGCATCCGCCCCGTGATCTTGTCCTGCCCGATACCGACCTCGTAACTCACGACGGAATTGGCGGCGTCGAGCGCATACCTGACCGGCTCGGCGACCGCCTGCGTCGCCATGAACATGAGTGCCAGAGCGGCGGTTCTTACGTGCTGCATCGCATTCTCCCAGAGCGTACCCGTCCCCCGAGATGTTATAGACCACTACGTCGCAAACGGCCCTGCGGGTCAATCGCGGGCGGACACGTGCTCAGCCAAGAGCGCCAGCGCCGCATCCGCGTTTCTTTTCTTTCATAATTCGCACTTTTCATGTATGGCGCGTCCATCTGAGACGTGACGCACTGACCCCGGCGCATGAAAAGGTAGAGGGGTCGGCGGCAATGGGGCCGCCATGACAACGGGAGACCCGGAGGGCCGGGAGTGCTCCCAGAAGGATACGCTACATGTTCAACGAAGTGAAAAAATCCATCCAGTGGGGCGAAGAGACGCTGACACTGGAAACGGGTAAAGTTGCCCGTCAGGCCGACGGCACCGTGATCGCCACCTTGGGCGAAACGTCGGTCATGGCGAACGTGACGTTCGCCAAGCAGCAGAAAGAAGGCCAGGACTTCTTCCCGCTGACCGTTCATTACCAAGAAAAATACTATGCCGCCGGTAAAGTGCCGGGCGGCTTCTTCAAGCGTGAAGCTCGGCCGACCGAGAAAGAAACGCTGACCGCGCGCCTGATCGACCGTCCGATCCGTCCGCTGTTCGTCGAAGGGTTCAAGAACGAAGTGCTCGTGATGTGCACGGTTCTGTCCCACGACCTCGTCAACGATCCCGACATCGTCGCGATGATCGCCGCTTCGGCTGCGCTCACCATCTCCGGCGCGCCCTTCATGGGTCCGATCGCCGGTGCCCGCGTCGGTTTCGAGGATGGCGAATACGTCCTGAACCCGACCTGCGACGACATGCACGATCTGCGCAACAACCCGGACCAGCGTCTGGACCTCGTCGTCGCCGGCACCAAAGACGCCGTGATGATGGTGGAATCCGAAGCTTACGAGCTGACGGAAGCCGAAATGCTGGGCGCCGTGACCTTTGCGCACGAGCAGATCCAGCCGGTCATCGACCTGATCATCGATCTGGCCGAAGAGAGCGCGAAAGAGCCCTTCGACTTCACCGCGCCGGACTATTCGGCAATCTTCGAGGCCGTCAAAGCCGCCGGTGAGGACAAGGTGCGTGCCGCCTATGCCATCACCGACAAGCAGGAGCGTGTGGCCGCCGTCGCCGCCGCCAAGGACGAGATCAAAGCCTCTCTCTCGGAAGAGCAGCTGGCCGACCCCTCGCTCGGCACCGCCCTCAAGAAGCTCGAGTCCAGCGTTCTGCGCGGCTCGGTCGTGAAGGAAGGCAAGCGGATCGACGGTCGTGCGCTGGATCAGGTTCGCCCGATCCTGTCGGAAGTGGGCCTGCTGCCCCGCACGCACGGCTCGGCGCTCTTCACCCGTGGTGAAACGCAGGGTCTGGTCGTCACCACGCTGGGTACCGGCGACGACGAGCAGATGATCGACGCGCTGACCGGCACCTACAAGTCGAACTTCCTGCTGCACTACAACTTCCCGCCGTACTCGGTCGGTGAGGTTGGCCGCGTGGGCTCGCCCGGTCGCCGTGAAATCGGCCACGGCAAGCT
>JAYZLL010000002.1:0-6285 GCA_036154315.1 Pseudomonadota bacterium | reverse complement strand
CCCCGGGGCCCCGTTCCCCCCCCGGCCGCGGCGGGCGCGCCCCCCCCCCCCCCCCCCCGGGGGGCGGCCCCCCCCCCCCCCCCCCACGAAACCCTTAACACGACTTAGTGCGCCGGACGAATGAACGTCCCGTTGCGCAGATCCTGCATCGCCTGCATCAGTTCTTCGCGCGAGTTCATCACGATCGGCCCATGCCACGCCACCGGCTCGGAAATCGGCGCGCCGGAGATCAGAAGGAACCGAACCCCCTCCTCGCCCGCCTGCACCGTCACCTCGTCGCCGGAGCCAAAGCGCACCACCGTGCGGTTGCCCGACATGTCGCGGATATTGACCTCTTGGCCGAACACCTCTTTCTCGAGCAGCACGCCCGAGGGTTTCGAGGCATCGACAAAGGCCGCCGCACCTTGGAACACATAGGCGAAGGCCCGGCGATAGGTGTCGATCTTGAAGGTCTTCTTCACCCCGGCCGGGATCGTCACGTCCAGATACTGCGGGTCCGCCGCGATCCCGTCGACCGGGCCGCGTTTGCCCCAGAACTCGCCCGCAACGACCCGCACCACCGTGCCGTCGTCATCGGTGACTTCGGGAATTTCCTTGGACGCGATGTCCTGATAGCGCGGATCGGTCATCTTGAGCGACGACGGCAGGTTGCCCCAAAGCTGAAAGCCATGCATCTGCCCCCGGTCATTCCCCGTGGGCATTTCCTGATGCATGATCCCCGACCCTGCGGTCATCCACTGAATGTCGCCCGAGCTGAGCGTGCCGCGGTTGCCAAGGCTGTCACCGTGCTCGACCGTGCCCTCCAGCACATAGGTGATCGTCTCAATCCCCCGGTGCGGGTGCCACGGAAAGCCTTTGATGTAATCCGAAGGCATCTCGCCCCGGAAATCGTCGAACAGCAGGAACGGATCGAACGCCTCGGGATCGCCGAAGCCAAAGCCGCGATGAAGTTTGACCCCGGCGCCCTCCATCGTGGGCTGGGCGGGGGTCTGGGAGATAACGGGACGAATGGACATGGATGTTTCCTTTCGCCCTGTAATCTAGGGCTGTGGAGGCCGTCCAACAATCCACCTCGGCGCCACGCCGCGGCGCATGATCTGTGCGCCAATGCACAGATTTGCGAAAATCACGAGCGTTGAGGGCAGCTGTTCACGTATTCCCAGCACAGCTGAGGGCCGAAACGCGGCTCCGTAAACACCGTATCGATGAAGGTGTTGTTCTTCATGAACCCCCAGCCGGACTCGTAGTTTTCCGTGGCCACGGTCTTGAGCATCGGCGGAATGAAGGGCGCGGTATAGTTCACGCTGGTCTCGACCATCACGATGCGCTCACCGAACCCGATCAGCGGCACGGTGCTCCTGAGCGCCTGCAGGTCCGTCGCGTCGTAAGCGTCGGTCCCGGCGGTGGCACGCGACCACGACAGAACAAGCTGCCGGTTCTCGTTACTGCCGCAGTTGCTGTTGCAATAAACCTGCGTCACCCGCACCCAGGTCTCGTTGTCGCCCTGCGTCAGGTATCTGAACACCGAGCGCACGCCGTTGAGATAGGTGGTGTTGATCGACGCCGTCTCGCGCGACAGCAGGTCCGAGATCGCGTAATTGGCCTTGAGCGCCAGATTGCGCGCCCGGAACACATCGAAGATCGTGTAGACGGTGAGAAAGCCCCAGATCAGAAGCGGCAGGATCAGCACCATCTCGACGGTGAGCGACGCGTCCTCGTCACGAATGAACCGGCGCAGGGAGAAATCGAAATACACGGGTCCCGCCCTCCTTATGGCTCGTTGACGAAGGTCGACGCGGCGACCACTGCATACTGGCCCGCGTCATCCAGCGGTGCGAGGTCGAGCACCCATTTCGACGGCGCAAAGAACGGGTCCACCTTGGCGCAGGCGCGCACGATCATGATGTCGTTGGCGATACCGTAGGTCACGTTCACCGCAGGCTGGATCTCCGCCGACTGGTCGGTGCAGGTCACGTTCCCGGCCGGGAACGCCCAGGTCTCGGTCGACACCGGCGTAAGCTCAACCAGCAGGTTCGACGTGCAGTTCGCGATGATCGGCGCCCGGTCGCAAAGCCGCGTCTTGAGCGCGCCTTGCGTTTCGGTATCCACGATGCCCAGCCGCAACTCGCGCACCGTGGTGTCCAGCGACTTGTCGAGGATAACCGAGCGCAACAACAGCACGGACATCTCGAAGGACGAAAGGAACAGTGTCATCAGCGCGGGAAACAGGATCACGAACTCGATCGAGGCCGTTCCGTCTTCTCGTCTGATTGCCTGTTTTATCTTTTTTAGTATGCCTGCCCGATGTGTCATTTTAGAACACTAGCCTCAGTTTCGAGATTTCTCGTGCGATCGCCGCAAAGGCGGCCGAGATGTCTAGCCCGTCGACGTCGAAGTAATAGGCCGGCGCCGACGCGCAGTTGCGCATGATGTCGTGCTGGCTGCCGCTCACCTCGAAGCCGATGGTGAACACCACCATGCCCGCGTCTTTCGCTGCCGTGCAGATCTCGGCCAGATTGTTGTTTTTCTGCGAGTAGCTGAAATAGGAATGCGCGTCGGGCAGGAAGTTCCACTGGTCGTACCAGTTCGCGGTCTTCTGCAACCAGAGCTGCGGAAAGGTCAGCTGCGTGGCGCCATTGCCTTCGTTCACCATCTCGCATTCTTCGACGAGATTATACTGCCACCACCAGTAGCCGTAATAGACCCGGACGGACTCACACTCTTCGTATTCGCCGTCACCATAGGCATGGTCGAGCCATTGGCCGCCGTTCACCCAGTAGTAACGGTCGTTCGGCGCGTCATAGACCGACCAGTCATTCGAGCTGTTGGCTTTGTAAACACCCGACGGCCCGCTGTGGTGGCCCTTGCGCAGATAGTCCTGCGAGGTGTTTTCCCCGTCCGTCATCAGCACGATGACCTTTTCGGTCCCGCGTTGGGCATAGCTGAACGGGCGACCTTCAAAGGCCGCGTTGACTTCGTTCGACGCGATCAGATCGCTGATCGCCGGCTGTGCCGACGGGTCGAGCAGCGCCGCGCCCCATTTCATCCCGAGGTCGATCGAGGTGTTGCCACTCGCCCCGAGGTCGTCGATCTCGTCGCGCAGGGCCGCCGCGCTGAAACCGAACGGATAGATCTCGCGCCAGTAATCGTTCGTGCTGCCGGAATAGTCGTTGTAGCAGGGCGAATAGGCGGACGGGTTCGGCGTGCTGTTGGTGCCGCTCGACGGATCGAAATAGGCGGTCAGCTGGATCGGCTCGCCAAAAAGCACGGGCAACGGACGACCGTTCGCGACAAAGGTGTCGAGCGGAAAGGTCGGCACGGCGATCGTGTCGAATTCGTCGTTGTAGAACGTGATGCAGCGGCTCTCGGTGTGCTCACTGGTGTGGTTGTAGCGCGCCAGCAGGTTCGCGGGCAGCAGCACCTGTTCGGCATAGGGCACGATGTTGATCGAGATATCGCCCTCAGTCAGCGTGCAGTCCTGCGTCTCGTCCGCATCCGCAGGGTTGCAGAGCATGACGTTGACAAACCGCTTCGCCGCCCGGCGCAGCTCGTAAATCTTGGAATAGCCTGAGTAGGACGCGTTGCCCATCGACCCCGACACGTCGAGCACCAGCGAAATCTCGGACAGCGACAGCGCCTCTTCGGCACCCCCGGTCGAGGCGATGCCGAGGTCGTACATATGCGCAAGCCGCAGGAAGGTGGTGGGCACCCGTGCATTGACCGTCGCTTCGACCCGCCGCGTGGTCACCGCGACGTTGCTGGCAACCTCTCCGCCAGTCTGGTTCTCGTTCACGGTGATATCGTCCGCTTCGACGATATGGCCAAGCCCGGCTTTGGTGAAATAGTCGAGAACGACCTCTTCGGGATCGAGGTCCTGATCCAGCGACGCGGCGGCGAGCACCGCACGGTCGAGCGTGCCCTGCACATGGACCCGGTGGGTCTCATAGCGCATCGTGTCGACCGCGATCCCGCCCGCAAGGCACATCAGCATGAAGACCGCGAGGCCGAAGATGATGAACGATCCGTCCTCATCGCGTGCGAACCCTTCGGGCACTTGCGCCCGCTGTTCTGCCTTCCGTTTCACGAGACCCCGATACGTCATGTCCCTGTCTCCCGCGTCAATACGCATATCCCGCGTCCCAAACCGCGGATTTCACCGCGATCCATTGACCCCAGAAGCGGGGCGTAAATGAGGCGAATGTTTGAAATTTGATACTCACTGTTGAGACTTGGGACACATTTATGGCCAAGTGCCCCGCAGCGTCCGCCCCACCTTCACAATCCGCCACGAAAATTTCACGCCACTTAGCGATCCATCACCAGCGCAGCGCCCCGCCACGCCCCCCGGGTGTTGTGACCCCGAGACCCACACCTTATGTCTTGGACGACCAACGAACAGGAGACTTCATGCGCTTCCCGACCACGCCCCGCCCCGTCTTCGACGCCGTCACCGACACCGCCGGGTCGGGCAAGGATCTGGGCAACCTGCCCGACTGGGATCTCACCGACCTCTATACGGCCCCCGACGCGCCCGAGGTCTCCCGCGACCTCGACCGCCTGAAAGAGCTCTGCGCCGACTTCGCCGAGCGCTACGAAGGCAAACTGTCCGAGCTCGACGCCGAGGGCCTTCTCGCCTGCGTCACCCAGCACGAAGACATCGACCGCATCGCGGGGCGGCTCATGTCCTACGCGGGCCTGCGCTACTATCAGGTCACCACCGACGGCGAACGCGCGCAATTCCTGCAGAACTGTCAGGAAAAACTGACCGACTACACCACGCCGCTGGTGTTCTTTTCGCTCGAAATCAACCGCATCCCCGACGACCAGCTCGACGCGCTGTTCGACACGAATGCCGAGCTTGCCCGCTACAAGCCGGTCTTCGACCGCCTGCGCGCGATGCGTCCCTACCAGCTGTCCGACGAGCTTGAGAAATTCCTCCACGACCAGTCCGCCGTCGGCTCGGCCGCGTGGAACAAACTCTTCGACGAGACGATGGCCCGCCTCACCTTCTCGCCCGAGGGTGAAGACGAGGGCTTGTCGCTCGAAGCCACGCTGAACCTCTTGTCCGAGCAGAAACGCTCCCGCCGCGAAGCAGGTGCGCGCGAACTCGCCCGCGTGTTCGGCGACAACCTCCCCCTCTTCGCGCGCGTCCACAACACGCTCGCCAAGGAAAAGGAAATCGAGGACCGCTGGCGCAAGATGCCCACGGCCCAGACGGCGCGCCACCTGTCGAACCACGTCGAACCCGAAGTGGTCGAGGCCCTGCGCAACGCGGTCGTCGCCGCCTATCCGAAGCTTTCGCACCGCTACTACGCGCTCAAAGCCAAATGGCTCGGGCTCGAGACGATGGAGGTCTGGGACCGCAACGCGCCCCTTCCGATGGAAGAAGAACGCGTCATCGACTGGCCCCGCGCCCGCGACATGGTGCTATCGGCCTATGCAGGCTTCGACCCCGAAATGGCCGCGATCGCCGAGCCGTTCTTCGACCGCGGCTGGATCGACGCGGGCGTGAAGCCGGGCAAAGCCCCCGGCGCCTTCGCCCACCCCACTGTGACCGACGCGCATCCTTACGTTCTCCTGAACTATCTGGGCAAACCGCGCGACGTGATGACGCTGGCGCATGAGCTTGGCCACGGTGTCCATCAGGTGCTCGCCGCCGATCAGGGCGAACTCCTGGCCGATACGCCGCTCACGCTCGCGGAAACCGCCAGCGTCTTCGGCGAAATGCTCACCTTCCGCAAACTGCTCGCCGAAGCGCCGGATGCCGCCCAGAAAAAGGTGCTGCTCGCCGGCAAGGTCGAGGACATGATCAACACGGTCGTGCGCCAGATCGCGTTCTACGATTTCGAATGCAAACTGCACGAAGCCCGACGCACCCAAGGCGAACTCACGACGACCCAGATCAACACGCTATGGATGAGCGTGCAAGGCGAAAGCCTCGGCCCGGCGTTCAATTTCATGGACGGGTATGAGACCTTCTGGTCCTACATCCCCCACTTCGTCCACTCGCCGTTCTACGTCTACGCCTATGCCTTCGGCGACGGCCTCGTGAACGCGCTCTATGCCGTCTACGAAGAGGGCGACCCGGACTTCCAGAAGAAATACTTCGAGATGCTGAAAGCCGGCGGCTCCAAGCACCATTCGGAGCTTCTGAAACCCTTCGGCCTCGACGCCTCGGACCCGCAATTCTGGGACCAGGGCCTGAGCAGGATTTCCGGCTTCCTCGATGCACTGGAAGCGCTGGAAGACTGAGATTTCGCCGCGGGGTCGCGCCCGCGGCGACCC
>JAYZLL010000001.1:0-11554 GCA_036154315.1 Pseudomonadota bacterium | reverse complement strand
CGCGGGGCAACGCTCGAGGCGGCGGGGCGCGATCAAACCAGCGCCCCGGTGGTGAGCCAACAAATCGCCGCGGCGCTCACCCCGGAGTAGCAAAAACAAACGCCGCCGCAGGGGTTTGTGGCGGCTTGTTCGTGTGCTGCGTCAGCGTCCTCAGTCGAGGAATGCTTTCTCGACGACATAGTGTTTCGGGTCGGAATTCGCGCCTTCCTCAAGCCCGGCCGTTTCCAGCAGTTCCTTGAGTTCGAGATTGAAGGCGAGGTTGCCGCAGATCATCGCGCGGTCGGTCGCGGGCGACAGCGGGTCGATCCCGAGGTCCTTGTAGATTTCGCCCGAACGGATCAGGTCGGTGATCCGGCCCATCTTGGGGCTCTCTTCGCGCGTGGTCGTCGGATAGTAGCGCAGCTTCTTGAGGTTCTCGTCGCCGATCAGCTCGTTCAGCAGCTCGTCGGTCTTGATTGTCTCGATCAGTTCCGCGCCATAGACCAGTTCACCGGCCTCACGGCAGGTGTGGGTGATGATGACCTCGTCGTAATCCTCATAGGTCTGCGGGTCGCGCAGAAGCGAGGCGAAGGGGGCAAAGCCGGTGCCGGTGGCAAAGAACCAGATGCGCTTGCCGGGCAGCAACGCGTCATGGACGAGCGTGCCGACGGGCTTGGGGCGCAGGATGATCTCGTCGCCCGGCTGGATGTGCTGAAGCTTCGAGGTCAGCGGGCCGTCCTGCACCTTGATCGAGTAGAACTCGAGCTCTTCGTCCCACGACGGCGAGGCGATGGAATAGGCGCGCAGCAGCGGTTTCTGCTTGCCGGTCTTTTCGTCCGCATCGCCCATCAGGCCGATCATGACAAACTCGCCGGAGCGGAAGCGCATCGAGGCAGGCCGCGTGCAGCGGAACGAGAAAAGCCGGTCGGTCCAGTGCTTGACCTCGGTTACGGTCTGCGCATCGGGCAGGGTCGGGACGGGTTTGATTTTTTGGGTATCGGTCACGGGAGTCGCATCGTTCATAAGAATTGCGGGGGCCTAAGCCCCCGTCCTCTTTTCAGGCTATACAGAAGGTTGGGCCGGGGTTCTACCCACGCAGCCGCGACTGATGGTCATAGGCCTGCCAGTCGGCCCGAAAGAGCCACTGGCCTTCGGGTTGACGGGCGGCGAGGTCTTCGGTGATCTCGACCTCGTCAAAGCCTGCGCGGCGCGCCATCGCGTATTGGTCCGAGATCAGGCCGGTGCCTGCGCGCAGACGCCCGGTGTAGCCCATGAGACGCAGCGATTTCGCGGTGGTGAAGCCGCGCCCGTCGGCGAAGGAGCCGAACGAAATGCGGATCGCCTTGGCGTTCATCAACAGGTCGCGATGCGCGTTCAGGTCGTCGGAGGGCGACACGTCGATGCCGCAGTCGTCGCAGCCAGCGCCTGCCGAAATCCCCTCGAGCGACACGAAGCCGCCGGTGAAGTCGTCGGCCACAAAGCCGTTGTCGGTCACGATCTGATGGGTCATTGGCGCACCGCCTTTCCGTCGATGAAGTGAATGCCGCACTCTTCCTTGTCCGAGCCGCGCCAGCGGCCCGCGCGCGGGTCTTCGCCCGGCTTGGTGGCCGAGGTGCAGGGCGCGCAGCCGACCGAGGCAAAACCTTTGGCGGTCAACGGGTGGTTCGGCAGCCCGTGATCTTTCATGTAGTCGCGCAGTTCCTGACCCGACCAATAGGCCAGCGGGTTGAACTTGAGCCGGTCGCCTTCGACCTCGGCGAGGTCGAGTTGTGCACGCTGGCCGCCGTGGGCGCGCTTGCGGCCGGTGATCCAGCCGTCGAACGGCGTCAGCGCGCGTTCGAGGGGCAGCACCTTGCGAATGTCGCAGCAGGCATCGGTGTTGCCGATGTGCAGGCGATTGAACGGATCCTTCGCGGCGAGGTCCTCGGGCGCGGGGCGCACGATCTGCACGTTGGTCAGGCCGAGGATCAGCGCCACGTCTTTCTGGTAGTCCAGCGTCTCGGGAAACAGCATGCCGGTTTCCAGAAACAGGACCGGGGCTGTCTGGTCCACGCGGCTCACCATGTCGAGCAGCACGATCGACTCGGTGCCGAAGGACGACACCAGCGCGACGTGGCCGTTCTCGGTCAGAGCCGCTTCGACGACGCCTTGGGCGTCCATCGGGTCGTAGCGCTCATTGATCCGTTGGGCGATGCCGTCACGGTCGGGGTATGCGAGAGCTTCAAGCGGCATTGCGATTTGCCTCTTCATCATAAAGCGCGGCTTTGAAGGGCTCGGCCCCGGTGCGCGCGATTGTATCTCGGAACCGCTCGCCTTCGGCCCTGAGGTCGAGATAGGCGCGGATCAGGCGTTCGATGGCGTCGGTGACATCCTCGTAGCCGAAGCCCGGCCCGGTTTTGTCGCCGATTTTCAGGTCCGCACCGGCGTCGCCGCCCAGCGTGATCTGGTAGTTCTCGACACCGGCCCGGTCGAGGCCGAGGATGCCGATATCGCCAAGGTGGTGGTGACCACAGGCATTGATACAGCCCGAAATCTTGATCGCCATTTCGCCGACTTCGACTTCGTATTCCTGCAGGCGCTCGGCGATCTCCTGTGCGATCGGGATCGAGCGGGCCGTGGCCAGCGCGCAGTAATCCATGCCGGGGCAGGCGATGATGTCGGAGGCAAGGCCCACGTTCGCGGTGCCAAGGCCAGCCGCCTTGAGCTCGGCGAAAAGCGCAGGCAGGTCGGCTCTCGCGACATGCGGCAGAACGAGGTTCTGTTCCTGCGTCACCCGGATTTCGTCGTTGCCGTACTTGCGGGACAGCTCGGCGACGAGGCGCATCTGATCCGCGCTCGCATCCCCCGGCACGCCGCCGTGCGGCTTGAGCGAGATCATCGCGATGGCGTGGTCGTCCTGAAAGTGCGGGCGCAGGTTGATGTCGGCCCAGCTGCGGAACACCGGATCGGCGGCGCGTGCAGCCTCGTATGCGTCCGTGTCGCGCGCGGGCAGGGCGGGCGGCTCGAACGCGGCCTGAAGCTCGGCCAGCAGAAGCTGGTCGGCGCCTTTGAACTCTGGCCGGATGCGGGCGTAGGCCTCGTCGACCAGAGCCGAGAATTCCTCGAGCCCCATCTCGTTCACGGTGATCTTGATGCGCGCCTTGTATTTGTTGTCGCGACGACCGGCGAGGTTGTAGACGCTCAGCACGGCTTCGAGATACGGCAGCAGATCGGCCTGTGGCAGGAAGTCCTTGATGACCTTGCCGACCACCGGGGTGCGGCCAAGGCCGCCACCGACGAGGATCTGATAGCCGATTTCGCCATCCTGCTCGACGATGCGCACGGCAAGGTCGTGGGCCTTGGTCACGGCGCGGTCGTTCGGGCTGCCGGTCACGGCGATTTTGAACTTACGGCCAAGGAACTGGTATTCCGGGTGGTCGGTCGACCAGATGCGGATCAGCTCGGCCACCGGGCGCGGGTCCATCAGCTCGTCGGCATGGGCCCCGGCCAGCGGATCGGCGGTCACGTTACGGATCGTGTTGCCCGAGGTCTGGATCGCGTGCAGGTTCACGTCGGCCAGACGGGCCAGCATGTCCGGCACGTCCGGTAGCTTGGGCCAGTTGTACTGAATGTTCTGACGCGTGGTGAAGTGGCCATAGCCACGGTCCCAGCGCTCGGAAATCTCGGCCAGCACGTCCATCTGATCGGCGTTGAGCGTGCCATAGGGAATGGCGACGCGCAGCATGTAGGCGTGCAGTTGCAGGTAAAGACCGTTCATCAGGCGCAGCGGGCGGAACTCGTCCTCGGTCAGCGAGCCGTCGATACGGCGCTGGACCTGTGCGCGGAATTCCTCGACACGGCGGTCGAGATAGGTGCGGGTCGGGTTGCTTTGTGCGTCGAGCATCAGACGATCCCCCAGGATTTGCGGGCAGGGGCCGACGGACCGGCGGCCCGGAAGCTTTCGCGGAAGTGGTTCGGCACCGGGCCATTGTCGGAATTGTCGGCGGGGGCGAGGTAGGGGCCCACGGCGATCTCCGGCTGGCTTTCGGCGAGCGAGAGGCGCTCGGCGGCGCGCTCTTCGTCAGTGATGAATTCGGCCTGACCCATGGTCGAGACCCATTTGCCGTCTTGGGCAAGGTAGATAACAGCGCCCGACAGAAGGTCGTTCGCGCTGACAATTCCCGGCTGGAAACGTTTGGCCATTGTTCGTGCCTCGTCGTATCTTGGCTTTCGCTTGTGCAGAATATAGGACATTGTCCCAATTCCGGACCAGTAGGGCGGGCGAATAAGGACGTTTGTTCTGTCTTGCTGGTGCGGTAGGATGATTTGCCTGTCAGTTGGGAGTATTGCGGAATGACGTTACGGCTGGATGACATCGACCGGAAAATCCTTAGCGAACTTCAGGCGGATGCGAGCCAGTCGCTGGACGTGATCGCGGGCAAAGTGGGGTCGTCCAAGACCCCGGTTTGGAACCGGATTCGCAAGATGCGCGAGGCGGGCGTGATCGGTGCGCAGACCGTGATCGTGGACGCCGACAAGCTGGGGTTCGAGGCCTGTTTCTTCGTGCTCATTCGCACGTCCGAGCACGAGGCGCATTGGCAGGAACGCTTCCTCGCCACCCTCAAGGCGCGCCCCGAAGTGATGGAGGCGCATCGGCTGGCGGGTGAGATCGACTACATCCTCAAGGTCCGGGTCCGAAATGCCCGGGCCTATGACGAATTCTATCAGGCGCTGATTTCCGAGGTGAAGATCTTCAACGTCACCGCGCTCTTGTCGATGGAAGAGATCAAGTTCACCACCGAACTGCCGCTCACCTGAACAGGCGTGGGTGGGTCAGCCCTTTGACACGCTTACCTTTTTCGGCGCGCGGACCGAGGTGACGACCATCTTTCCCGCGATCTGCATCAGATGCGTGCCGCCTTCGAGCGTCAGTTGGAACATGCGCATGGGCGCGGCCCCGGTCAGTTGGGTGAAATAGGCCCCGTCGACGAGCTTGCGCGTCTCGACGAGGAGGGCGGGTTTGCCGAACATCGCCTGCGCGCGCCAGTCCCGCAGCAGCACCTTTTGGCGCGCCGAGATCACCAGATCGCGGCCATCGCCGACCTCGTCCAGAACCGAAGGCCGGATGCGCACCAGATCCTCCATCGCGACCGTGCGCACCGCGACGTCGGTCAATTCGACAAGTCCGGCGTTGCGGGTGACGATCCGATCGCCGGGGGTGAGAAACTCGACGGGAATGGCCCCGTCCGCCGTCATCACGTTGGTTCCGAGGCCGAGGCCCGAACGACATAGGGGTAGGGCGACGCGAAGGGGCTGTCCCTGCGCGACCCGAGACATGATCTGGGTCATGGTTTACCTGCTCAATTTTGCCTGTTTATTTTCGTCCACCCTAACCAAACAACGGGTTAACCGCCAAGAAAATTTGTCAAAAACCGGGCAATCGCCTCTCGCCAGCGCGAATGCGTGATGCTAAATCCACGCCCGTGCGGGTGTGGCGGAACTGGTAGACGCACCAGATTTAGGTTCTGGCGCCGCAAGGCGTGGGGGTTCGAGTCCCTTCACCCGCACCAGCCTGACATCGATCCCAGAGCCACATTTCTCAGAGCCACATTCCCGGCCCATCGGCGTCACGCCGACGTTCTCGGATATTGCTACCTCTGTGCGCGCCTGTGCCCGGCATCGGCGGCGCTTTGCCCCGAATGCCATGTCGATGCAGCGGGAAAGTTCCGACCGCCGCAACCGGGCAAAATCGGCAGGAACCGAACCCGCCTCCCTCTCATTGGGCCGTCACCATCGGCGCAGCGATGCGCCCGAAGCAAAGGAGAAATCCAATGACCAACTCGAAAAAATCCCTCACCCTCGCAGCCCTTCTGGCAGGCACCGTCGCGACCGGCGCGCTGGCCCAAGGTGTAAGTGCAGATGTCGGCGGCGGCGTGTCTGCCGATGTCGGCGGCGGCAACGGCTCGATCTCGGCAGACGTCGGCACGAGCGGTTCGGTCTCGGCAGGCGAAGCACCCGGCAACAGCGGTGTGGCTGGCGAAGTGACCGGCAACGGTGAGCTCGTCGCCCAAGGTGGCGATATGGAGGCGCCAGGCCAGTCCGGCGATTGGAACTACGGTCGCATCGTCTCGTCGATCCAGACCGGCGCCAATGCCGATGTGAACTTCGATGAGATCGGCGATGACGCCACGTTCGATGTGATGGTCTTGTCGGAAATTCAGGGCAATGCCTCGGGAAATGCGCAGGCGCTCGACAATGCGATGGCCTCGATGGAAGGCGACTGGAGCGCCGACATCGAAGCCAACGAGCAGCTTTCGGCAGCCCTCGAAGAGAGCGGCTATGAGGCCGAGAATGTCATCGGCATCTACGCCAACGCCGACGGCAGCTACGAGGTTCTGGTCGACGACCGCGGCTAACCCCGCGCGATCCGAACTCACATGGCCCTCGCCCCCGTGGCGGGGGCCTTTTCATGCGGGGATACGCCCTTTGCCGAAATCCCCGGCAAACCGCTTGCACAGGCCGCATCGCGTCAATAGAAGGGCGTGAAAATTTCCGGGGGCGCCTGCGCGCGCCCCATTTGCCGATGAAGGAACCGAGAATGAGCGTCACCGAGACCCTGAACGAAGGCCTCAAGCGCGGCTACAAGATCGTGGTGCCCGCCTCCGATCTGGACGCGAAGGTCAACGAGAAACTCGCCGAAGCGCAGCCCGAAGTGGAAATGAAGGGCTTCCGCAAAGGCAAGGTGCCGATGGCGCTGCTCAAGAAGAACTTCGGCCAGCGTCTGCTGGGTGAGGCCATGCAAGAGGCCGTCGACGGTGCGATGAACGCGCATTTCGAAGAATCCGGCCACCGCCCGGCGATGCAGCCCGAGGTCAAGATGACCAACGAGGACTGGAAAGAGGGCGACGACGTCGAGGTCGAGCTGACCTACGAAGCGCTCCCCGACATTCCGGACGTCGATCTGAGCGACCTCAAGCTCGAGCGTCTCGTGGTCAAAGCCTCGGACGAAGAAGTCGACGAAGCCCTCAAGAACCTCGCCGAAAACGCGCAGAACTTCGAACATCGCAAGAAAGGCTCGAAAGCCAAGGACGGCGATCAGGTCGTGCTCGACTTCGTCGGCAAGATCGATGGCGAAGCCTTCGACGGCGGTTCGGCCGAAGATTTCCCGCTGGTGCTCGGCTCCGGCCAGTTCATTCCGGGCTTCGAAGAGCAGCTCGTCGGCGTGAAGGCCGGTGAAGAGAAAGACGTCACCGTGTCGTTCCCCGAGGAATACGGCGCGGAGAACCTTGCCGGCAAGGAAGCCGTCTTCTCCTGCACGATCAAGGAAGTGAAAGAGCCGAAAGCGGCGGAGATCGACGACGATCTGGCCCAGAAATACGGCGCCGAAAACCTCGAAGCCTTGAAAACGCAGGTCACCGAGCGTCTCGAAGCCGAATATGCCGATGCCGCCCGTCAGGTGATGAAGCGTGGCCTGCTCGACGCGCTCGACGGTAAGGTCTCGTTTGATCTGCCGCCGTCGCTGGTCGATGCCGAAGCCAACCAGATCGCCCACCAGCTGTGGCACGAGGAAAACCCGGACGTGCAGGGCCACGATCACCCGGAAATCGAAGTGACCGACGAAGCCAAGAAACTGGCTGAGCGTCGCGTGCGTCTGGGCCTCGTGCTCGCCGACATCGGCCAGAAAGCCGAAGTGCAGGTGACCGATGCCGAATTCACCCAGGCGGTGATGAACCAGGCGCGCCAGTATCCGGGTCAGGAACGTCAGTTCTTCGACTTCGTTCAGCAGAACGCCCAGATGCGCCAGCAGATTCAGGCGCCGCTGTTCGAGGATAAGGTCGTCGATCACATCGCCGATCAGGCCGACGTGACCGAGAAAGAGGTCTCCAAGGACGACCTCGAAAAGGCGGTCGAGGAACTCGACAACGAATGATCGCAGCGTGACGTCGCTTGAGAGGCCGTCCTTCGGGGCGGCCTTTTTCATTGGCGGTGCTAGGCTCGGGGCAGGGAGGATGCCATGACCGATTACACAGGGTTCGAGGGCGACGCGTTCAGCCAGTTCCGGGGGATCGACCGCGAAGGCCCGATCCAGATGCTGAACCTCGTCAAGATGAAGCACACCGCCACCTACGAAGACGGAACCACCTGCTCAGGGCTTGAGGCCTACGAGGCTTATGGGCGCGAAAGCGGGCCGATTTTCAAACGCGTCGGCGGGCGCATGGTCTGGTCCGGCAGTATGGAATTCATGCTGATCGGTCCCGGGGACGAGCAGTGGGATTTCTGCTTCGTCGCGGAGTACCCCTCGGTCGATGCCTTCGTCGAGATGATCAAAGACCCGGCTTACCGCGAGGCGATGAAACACCGTCAGGCAGGCGTAAAAACCTCACGCCTGATCCGCATGGCACCGGGCGAGGCAGGCGCCCACTTCGGCTGACACGGCCCCGCGCACAGACACCGCCCCACTCTTCATCGTTCCAAAAATACTTCGGGGAGTTTGAGGGGCAGCGCCCCTCATCCCGCCTGAAATCTCATCTGAGATTTCAGGCTCACAATGCGCGCGCCCTTGGGCGCGCTCCGCTGCGTCACATCATCCGCGCCGACGGTTGCGGCCGCCGCGACGGCCACCGGCGGCCCCGCCTGCGCCTTGGTTGGCAGAGTTGAAGCGGATCCATTCGGCGCCGTGCGGGTCGTTGTCGAGCAGCATGTTTGCGGCGCGGATCGCCTCCATCTCTTTGCCCGGACGGTGCTGGGTCGAGCCCAGACCAAAGAGCGTCACGAAGGTTTCGTCGTCGAGGCCCTCGGGCAGGATGATCCCGGCGGCCTCCACCTCGGCCTTTTTCTCGGCGATCTTCGCCTGCGTCACCGGCAGGGCGAGCGGGTTCATGATCGCCGAGGTCATACCAGCGGCGGCGGCCATCGGCAGGAATGCGTTGTTGATGCCGTGGCGGTTGGGCAGGCCGAACGAGATGTTCGAGGCGCCGCAGGTGGTGTTCACGCCCAGCTCGTCGCGCAGGCGACGCACGAGGGTAAAGACCTGCTTGCCCGCCGTCGCCATCGCGCCCACGGGCATCACCAGCGGATCGACCACGATGTCATGGGCCGGAATGCCGAAGTCGGCGGCGCGCTCCACGATCTTCTTCGCCACCGCAAAGCGCACGTCCGGGTCTTCGGAAATCCCGGTGTCGTCGTTCGAGATCGCCACCACTGGCACGTTGTATTTCGCGATCAGCGGCAGGACGAAATCCAGCCGCTCTTCCTCGCCGGTGACCGAGTTCACCAGCGGGCGGCCCTTGGTCACCTTCAGTCCGGCCTCGAGCGCGGCAGGCACGGAACTGTCGATGCAGAGCGGCACGTCCACCAGCCCCTGCACCAGTTCGAGGATGGCCGTCATCAGCGGCGGCTCGGTCTCGTTCGGGTTGGGGTTCGAGTTGTAGACGACGCCCGCGTTCACATCGAGCACGGTCGCGCCACAGGCGACCTGCGCCAGCGCATCTTTCTCGACGGTCGAATAATCGCCCGCCTCAAGCTCGGCGGCCAGTTTTTTGCGGCCCGTCGGGTTGATGCGTTCACCGATCACGCAAAACGGCTCGTCGAAGCCGATGGTGACGGTCTTGGTCGCGCTTTCGAGAACGGTGCGTGTCATTGGTCTGTCCCTTTCTGTCCGGCCCTCAGGCGCGGCCTCCGTTTAAAATCAATGCCTTGAGGCGTTCCTGATCGTATTCCGCGTCAAGCCGCGCGGCCTCTGCCTCGGCCACGGCCTTGTCGTCGCCGTCCACTGCATAGGGTTCGGCCCGGCGCCATTCGCCGAGGTAATCGTCGGTTCCGGCAAGGCCTGCGCCCATCGCGGCCCGGTCGATGGCCTGTTCGAAACGCTCGGGCAGGGGCAGTTTGGCCGCCTTGCGTCCCCGTCCGACGATGACCTGAGCGGGAATATCGCGCCAGTAGACTATGGTGACGTCTGCCATGGTTCCTCCGTTTCCACCCGGATAGACCGTCAGGCCGCCGGGCGCGGGCCAGTTTGCGACATGTTCCCGCGTGATAGCGGCCCGCGCGGGCGCCTGTGCGCAGCCGCTGTGCGCGCTCACATAAGCATCTTCGCATATCACGACGCTTGCCAGACCATCGGCCCCGCACTACCTTGAGGGTAACTCGATATGGAGGGCGTGTAGTATGGCGCCCAAGCGTCCCGATGGTGCGGGCGCGTTCCCGAAAGCGGTCGAGCAGCCCGCGCCGGTCAAGCCGGATCCCGACAGCCTCTATGCGGCTCTGGATCTCGGCACAAACAGTTGTCGTATGCTGATTGCCCAGCCGAAGGGGAACCAGTTTCACGTCGTGGACAGTTTCTCGAAATCTGTCCAGCTTGGTCAAGGGCTTGGCGGCTCCGGGCGGTTGTCGCGCGCCTCGATGGCACGCACCGTTCAGGCCCTCAAGATCTGCCAGCGCAAGCTTCAGAAACACGAGGTCAGCCATATGCGGCTGATCGCGACCGAGGCGTGCCGCCGGGCAACGAACTCCCGCGATTTCATGCGCTTTGTGGAGCGTGAGACGGGCCTCAGCCTCGAGATTATCAAGCCCGAGGAAGAGGCGCGGCTCGCCGTGATCTCCTGCGCGCCTCTGGTGGGGCGCAAGACCGAGCAACTGCTGGTCGTCGACATCGGCGGCGGCTCGACCGAGCTTGTCTGGCTCGACCTGTCCAAGATCGCGCCGCAGGACCGGCAGAAATCGATCATGCGCCTGCATGCGGGCTTCAAGGGCGATCCGGGGCCATTCCCGCTCGCCCGCGTGGTCGACTGGATCTCGGTGCCGCTGGGTGTCGCCACCCTGCGCGAACAGTTCGACGACGTGGACGACGACGCCGCGCGGTTCGCGCTGATGAGCTGGTATTTCGAGGAACAACTGGGCGATTTCAGCCCGTTCCACAAAGAACAGGCCCGCGAGGGCTTTCAGATCATCGGCACCTCCGGCACGGTCACGACCGTCGCCGCCACGCACCTTGGCCTCAGACGCTACGACCGCAACAAGGTCGACGGGCTGCGCATGACCTCGGACCAGATCGACAAGGTGATCCGCGGCTATCTCGCGGCTGGGCCCGAAGGGCGGCGCAACGATCCGCGCATCGGCAAGGACCGTCAGGCGCTCATCATGTCGGGGGCCGCGATCCTGCAGGCGCTCCTGCGCGTCTGGCCCACCGATCGGCTTTCCGTGGCTGACAGGGGGTTGCGCGAGGGGCTGCTCTACGCGCAGATGTCGCGCGACGGCGTGCTGGAAGACGGACCCTATTGAGATGACGAAACCACCGGGAAAAAAGAATGCCTCCGGCCGGGGGCAGCGCGACCTTCGCGTCAAGGTCAAGTCGGCGCGTGGGCGCAAGCTGAGTTCGACCCGGTGGCTCGAACGGCAATTGAACGACCCTTACGTGAAACGCGCCCGCGACGAGGGGTATCGGGGCCGGGCGGCCTTCAAGATCCTCGAAATCGACGAGAAATTCCGCTTTCTCGTTCCCGGCGCGCGCGTCGTCGATCTGGGCTGCGCGCCCGGCGGCTGGCTTCAGGTCGCCGTCGAACGTGTGAACGCGCTTGGCGAGAAGAAGGGCAAGAAG